>CAWKBH010000014.1:0-186026 GCA_963847795.1 uncultured Alphaproteobacteria bacterium | reverse complement strand
CCGGGCTGCGGTAACGGTATGTCGTCCTGTGGTGGATGCGCAGGCTGATCATCGCGATGCTCCGGTGGACGGGCAAGCCTCAGCGGCACATGTGAGGCGCGACCTGTGTGTCGGGGTGGCGAGAGCCATGTGCCCGGGCCCAGGGGTCTTCTAGGCACAATGCTGTGGAGGCAGGAATGCATCCGTCGGCCCGCCATTGAATGCCCGAAGGGAACCTTTGCGATGCCTGGACGTATCTACCAAGGCACGGTCGCTTGCCTGGCACGGGATCGTTTCATCCGCTTTATGTAGAGCGCCCGGGAGACCCCTAGATTCTCCCAGCCGAAATTTTTGGCTCTGACCGAGTGCGACCGGGTCGGAGATCTCGACCGAGTTTTCAACCAGGAGCCCGACAATGCCGACAAATAGTGTCCAGGCCAACGAGTTAATTCACCTGATCGAGTCTGCAATTCGCGCCGAAATGGCCGCCCTCACGGAACAGGTTTATGGCCTTGGTTGGCGCGGCCGGCAAGGACGGTGCCGCCATCGTCCGCAGTGTGCGAAGCAGGGCTTCAGACACCCTCGACCAAGCGGCCGAAGCAGTGGGGCAGGTGATGAAAAGCGTGGGGCGGGAAACAAGTACGGCGCATAAGTACGCCGCCGGCGGCGCGCCACCATCCTATCAGTCCGTTGCCCTTGTTATCGGGCCGGCGCGCTGGTGCGTTCTTCGCCCGCCGCTGATCGCCGCCGATCCCCACCGCCAGATCGCAAATCTGATAACTCGGCTTGAAACCCCTGCCATCCGAACGTACAGCCGCTAGCCAATGGGCAAAAGCCTCAAAGCATCACATTGTGTATATATCAATAGCTTACGGTCCAGAGAAGGTTGGATCCCAGATCGTTTTGGTCAGCCATCTAAGCCACTGAAATCACAAAGAAAATTACCAGCCCTCCGGGCAGGCGTTTGCGAAATGGTCCAGGCGTTTGCAGTAGTGTTCTTGGCCCGTTCTGACGCATGCAAACGAAAGGGAGCTGGGATTTGCTGTTTCATCCGTGCTTCAGGACACAGATCGTCACCTCAACTAAGACCGCAAATGCTGGGAGGCGTTTGGGCCTTGGCACAAACTCGGTGCGGCCCCAGAGGGGCTTAGCCGTGCGGGGGTGAGGGACCCTCAAGTCGGGGACTGGGCTTCCGCGCCTCCTCAGACTTAGGCTGTCGTAGCGGGCGCAGCCGCAGCGCCTCCGGGGTGGTGATCGTCGCCGGCGGTCCGGGATCGCGCCGCCGGGAGAGGATGTTGAGAATGACGTCGGCCGAATGGACGCCTTCCCTCAGCGCCTCGGCGCAGGCGGCTTCCACCGCCGGCAGGCCGTCGGTCAGCACCGCACCGAACATCTCGACCATCTGCCGGTCGCCGTCGGACGCCGTCTTCAACTTGCGCCGCACCCGCTCGAGCGCTCCCGGCAGCACCCAGTACGTATTCCACGGCATCCGACCACTTATTCCAGCAACATAGGGATGATGGCGGCGCCTGGGTCACGGGCGTCGTGTATGCGGGGGTTGCCCACGACCAGCGCATTCCGAGAACACCGGCGCCCGGGTCGAAACCTTTGGCGCGGGCCGCGCCGATCTGCTAGCTCTGTACGCGTCGATCGGGGTCACAGGACCTGCCGGGCGAAGGACCCCTCTGGGGCGCCGCGCGGCCGCAAAGGGGAGCGAACCACATGAGCTTTGGTGATATTCTCGGACAGATCATGCAGCAGGGCCTCGGCGGGCAGACCCAGACCCGCGACCGGCTGCAGACCACGGCGCAGAACCTCGACCGCTCCGGTGGCGGGCTCGATTCGATCTTCGGCCAGCTGCAGGGCGCGCTCGGCAGGGCCGGCATCGACACCTCCGGCGCCGGCCAGACCGCCAGCGGCTTCGCCGAGAAGGCCAAGGACTTCATGCGCCAGGACCAGGTCGGCAGCCTCTCCGGCGCCCAGGTCGGCGGTATCGGCGCGCTGGCCGGGGCGCTGCTCGGCGGCGGGCTCGGCGGCGCGGCGCGCGGCGGCGCCATGGCTGTGCTCGGCACGCTGGCGCTCGGCGCGCTGAAGCGGGCCCAGGCCGGCCAGGCCGGCGCCAGCGCACCGGCTCCGGTCCAGCCCGAGGAGGTCAACGCCCTGACCGGACCCGAGACCGAGCGGACGCTCCTGAAGGCGATGATCAGCGCCGCCAAGGCCGACGGCCAGATCGACCAGGCCGAGATGAAAAAGATCATCGGCAAGATCAGCACCGACGAGGTCACCCCCGAGGAGAAGCAGTTCGTGCTCGACCAGATGAGCACACCCCTGGACGTGGCGGGCCTCGCCGCCGAGGCGCGCAACCCGGCGCAGGCAGCGCAGATCTACGCCGCCTCGATCCTCGCCATCGACGTCGACAGCGACCAGGAGAAACGCTACCTGCAGGATCTGGCTGGCGCGCTCAGGCTCGACGCCGCCACGGTCGCGCAACTGCACCAGATGACCGGCGCCCCGGCCTGAAAAGAAAAGGCCGGCCCCGCGGGGCCGGCCTTTTCTCGGCGTTTTCGAGCGCGGCTACTTCGCGATGATCTGCTCGACGCGACCCCGCTTGATGTTTTCGGCGTCGGTGCCGCTGAGCACGGTCTGGATTTGCGTCATCTGCTCCGCGCTCAGCATCCCGATCTTGCTGGTGTCGATGCCGAGGCTCGCCACGTCGGCCATCACAGCGTCACTGTTCGCCCCCATCGCGCCGGCGCCGGGAATGTTGCCGCCGACGATCTCGGTGATCTGGTTCCGCTTCTGATCGTCGGTATACTGCGACCCGGTCACGTTCTCGATCGCGGCGAGTTGTTCGACCTGCAGCGTGTCGACCATGCTGGTGTCCAGGCCAAGCGCCGCCATGTCGGAGCTTACCGACGAGCGCAGCTGGCCGGTCCCCAGCCGCCCGGTCGCCGTCGCCTCGTTGCCGAGGATCTGCTGGATCCTGCCGCGCTTTATGTCGTCCTGGTCGCTCGAGCCCAGTACGTTCTCGATCATCGCCGACTGGTCGGCCGTCACCACCACACCGGTGGTGTCGATGCCGAGCGCGGACATTCCGATCGCGGACGAGTCGCTGAGTTGCTGTTCCTGCGCCCCCGCCGGCACCGTGGCGAGCAACGACAATGACAGTGCTGCCGCCGAAACGGCGGTGAGAAATTTGCGGTTCATTTGGGCTGTCCTTCGGTAACTGGCGAAACCGGAGCGCATGACGCTCCCTTCAGCGAGAACAACGCTCCAGCCGGCAGAATGGTTCCGGGCCTCGGCCCTTGCAGGCGGCGCGGACCGCCTGCATATCCCTGGACCATGGCCCGGTCCCCCTTCCGCCCCGAGCAGACCCACGCCGCGCTGGGCGCTGCGTTCTTCGATCCGGTCCGCCCGGCCGCGTTTCCGCAGACCCGGCTGCGCTTTCGAAACGACCGCTGGGCGGCGCGCATCGGGCTCGAGGGGCTCTCCGATGCCGACTGGATCGGCCACTTCGGCCGCTTCGAGCCGCTGCCCGGCAGCTTCCCCGAGCCGCTGGCGCTGCGCTACCACGGCCACCAGTTCCGCGCCTACAACCCCGACCTCGGCGACGGCCGCGGCTTTCTCTTCGCCCAGGCGCGCGACCTCGCCGACGGCCGCCTGCTCGACCTCGGCACCAAGGGCTCGGGCACCACGCCCTGGTCGCGCGGCGGCGACGGCCGGCTGACGCTCAAGGGCGGCGTGCGCGAGATCCTCGCCACCGAGATGCTCGAGGCGCTCGGCGTCTACACCTCCAAGACCCTGTCGCTGATCGAGACCGGCGAGGCGCTGCAGCGCGGCGACGAACCCTCGCCGACGCGCTCCTCGGTGCTGGTCCGGCTCAGCCACAGCCACATCCGCATCGGCAGCTTCCAGCGCCTCGCCGCCCTCGGCGAGACCGACGCGCTCCGCCGCCTGGTCGAGCATTCGATCGCCCACTTCTGGCCCGACGCGGCCGATGACCCCGACCCGGTCGCCGGCCTCTACGACCGGGTGCTCGGCGCCGTCGCCGCGATGGCCGCCGAGTGGTTCGCCGCCGGCTTCGTGCACGGCGTCATCAACTCCGACAACGTCAACATCACCGGCGAGAGCTTCGACTACGGCCCCTGGCGCTTCCTCGACCGCTTCGACCCGGGCTTCACCGCCGCCTATTTCGACCAGACCGGCCTCTACGCCTTCGCCCGGCAGCCCGAGGCGCTGAACTGGAACCTCGCTCGCCTCGGCGAGTGCCTGCTCCCGCTCTCCACCCGAGCCGCCATCGAGCCGGTATTCGAGAGCTTCCCCGAGCGCTTCCACGCCGCCCTCGCCCGCCAGACCTTCGCCCGCCTCGGCCTCCTGCCCGGCGAGCCGGCCGCGGCCCGCACGCTGATGCACCGCTTCTGGGGCGACGATGCAGGAGACCGCACCGCCCTTCCAGCAGGTCTTCCACGACCTGCTGGGCGGCGGCCTCTCCGAGCGGCTGCGCGCAAGTCCGCTGCGCCCGCTCTTCGAGACCGCCGCCTGGGCCGAGGTGATCGAGGGGCTGCGCACGCTGCCCCCCGCCCCTGGACTTCAGGCCGCCCTGGTCCACCCGGCGGCAGCCCGGTCCCCGCAGACCATGGTCATCGACGAGGTCGAGGCCATCTGGTCCGCCATCGATCAGGACGACGACTGGGCGCCCCTCCACGACAAGGTCGGCCAGCTGCGCCACGTCGGCACGTTCAACCGCGTCCTCGGCCTCCTCACGGGACCCAACGCCCGCCAAGGGCATTTGCCCTCCTGACTGCAGTTCATTCTCGCCGAATTAGACCCGTTATGGCGGCGGCTCCGACGGCGGTCAGAATCCAACCTGCCCCTTCGATGACCCATCGGGAAAAGAACGCAACCCGCCCCCAAGCCGAACGTGTCGTTGTGGGGGACCAGGCCGAAACCTGCCCGAAATCAACAAGCGGAATGAAAAGGTCGACGGTGTAGCCGATGGCATTGAAGCTTTCGTAGTCTCGCCCAGGCCCGTCCGCGGCCGACCAGACCTCGGCGGGATTTCGTAAAGCCCGATCCTCTCCCAAGTGCCTCCACTCCGCCGACGTCAGAACTATTGTCGAACTGGGCGTAATGTCGCCCGCACGCCATTTCATTGAGAAGAGAATGGAGCCCACCGCGGCGAATAGCGCAAAACAGACGAGCACCCGCCAAGGCCGATACCCATAGCCAACAGTAGATCTGAGAAATATATCCTCAAACCATCGACCGAAATTCCGAATATCTGCGAAAATGCTATCAAATCCTTTGCGCCATGTCCCATCGGGCGTTGCGGTCGCGCATGTGCGGATGTAGTCTCCGAGAAGCCGCTCCTTCTCAACTAACACTGTGCGACGCTCGCGTTCGTGTCCCATGGCCTTGAGAACTTTGGCGAGTTGCTCGTAGGGCTGTGGATAGAATTTTCCCTTCAGAATAGCTCCGAATGCTAGCCACTTAAGGCGCTGCTTCGCGTCTGTGAAGGTTGCGATCCGATCGTAGACAAATCCATTTAGAAGCAGCCTGTCGCCTGTAGGCCAACTATTCAGATCATCGACCAAGACATCCATTTGCGCGTCGATCAAACTCACCATGCCTGCGGGTACAGCGACGTTCATCCAATGTAACTCTCCGGCGTGCGTCTGTTCCAATACCAGAGCGTAACCGCTCTCGTTCTTAAATGAACTGCCGATGCAAACGAACTGACCCATGACTGTCGAACCAGAAAGGTCAACAATGCCGATTGCTTCGAAGTGGTTGTTAAGGTAAACATCGCCATCTATTTGAGAACCTCCACCATAGATCGCGAACTCATCGCCATTCTCGAATTGGCCTTTCGAACAGATAAGTTGCCCGCCAATCTTGGCGCCGGATAAAATCACAGAGCCCTCGGCGTAGAAGCCGTCGCTAAGGTGGGTATGGCCAGCCACACGGACGCCCGAAGCATTGATAGCGTCTCCAGCCTCCGCGGCATCGCCTGTTTTGGTAACCGGATTATGGAAGCGGCTTCCAGCGCAGTTCAGTTGGCCGCCCACGTCAGTGCCAAACAGGCGTAGCTCACCCTGCAAGATAGAAGACCCGCGAATAAGAAGGTGGCCACCTATCACCGCGCGCTCAAAATTCAGAGCCGGGCCGCGTGAATTTTCAAACGTACTGTCGCTACAATCTACTTGTCCGCTTACGTGCATTCCTGACAGATTAACGGCCCCCGCGGCACGGAGGCGTCCACTAAGAAAGAACTCACCACCAATGCGCGCCCGGGAAGATCGAGCGCCGTCTCGCCAGCATTCTCAAATGTGCCTCTTGCACAATCAAGGTCGCCGCCAACTCTGACCCCGGTGGCATGCACGAGACCATTGGACTGGAAGCCTTCCCTCAAGAAGACGCCACCCGTCACTTCGGCGCCTTGAAGGTCTAGTGCGCAGTCCTCCATATTTGAGAATTCTCGCGCCTTGGCACTCGAATTGTCCGCCTATCTTGGCGGCCAGGAAGTTTACCCTACCTTTCGTGTGAGCCTCAGAGATAAGAACGTGACCAGATATTTAAGCCCCTTCCGCGTCGATCACATTCTTACCGGCGTTCTCAAAAAAGCTGCTCCTGCAGTCCAGCTGCCCATTTATTCGTGAGCCAAAAAGGCGGACTGCACCCGACGCATGAACCCCGTCTCGCAACAGAACGTGCTCTCCAATCTGTGCGCCTTCAAGATCCAAGGCCGTATTGCCCGGATTTTCGAAGCTAGTGCCTCTGCAATCAATATTTCCTCTGAAGGTCGCTCCATGAGAGATAAGTGCTGGGACCTTGCATTTTATTAGTTGTAAATGCTCGAAGTGGGCGAGATTCGCTCGGATGGGTTGGTCGAATGTGCAGCACTGAAAGATCGTCGCGCCGCGAGCAGTGCCGAAACTGACATCTAAATCCCCAGTAACAAAGGCACCGACGAGCCTGAAGCCGGTTTCGTCCGTAAACCAGTCACTTGAGCCCCCCAAAAATAAGGTAGCGGATGATGTCCGCGCGTACCTGCGTATCGGGGCTTGAAGCTTCGGGTCGCACACCGTTGCCTAGTGGATCGAATCCAACGTTTGGTGCCCTCGTTTGACAGCGGCGATGATGCGGTCTGGATCGGCGGTCCAGACGAAGGGCTTCGGTTCAGTGTTGTGCTCGCTGACGAAGCGGTTGATGGCGGTCTGAAGGTCGACGATGGAGTTGAAGACGCCGCGCTTGAGCCGGCGCTTCGAGAGCTTGGCGAAGAAGCCTTCGACGGCGTTGAGCCAGGAGCAGGAGGTTGGCACGAAGTGGAAGGTCCAGCGCGGGTGGCGGTCGAGCCACCGGCGGACCTTCGGGTGCTTGTGCGCGGCGTAGTTGTCGAGGACCGCGTGGACCTGCTTGCCTTGCGGGACGGTGGCCTCGACGGCGTTGAGGAAGCGGATGAACTCCTGATGGCGATGGCGGGCCATGTTGCGGCCGATGACGGTGCCGTCGAGCACGTTCAGCGCGGCGAAGAGCGTGGTGGTGCCGTGCCGCTTGTAGTCGTGGGTCATCGTGCCGGCGCGGCCCTTCTTCATCGGCAGGCCGGGCTGGGTGCGGTCGAGGGCCTGGATTTGGCTCTTCTCGTCGACCGAGAGCACGATGGCGTGCGCCGGCGGGTCGAGATAGAGCCCGACCACGTCGCGCAGCTTCTCGACGAACCGCGGATCGTTCGAGAGCTTGAACTGCCGGACCCGGTGCGGCTGCAGGCCATGGGCGCGCCAGATGCGCTGGACCGAGCTGACGCTGATGCCCGCCGACTTCGCCATCATGGCGGCGGTCCAGTGGGTCGTCTCCGCCGGCGGATCGGTCAGCGTCAGCGCCACAACGCGTTCCGCCACCTCGGGGCCGAGCGGCGGGACGCGCGACGGCCGGGTCTTGTCGCGCAGAAGGCCCTCCACCCCGTCGGTCATGAACCGCGCCTGCCAGCGCCAGACGCAAGGCTTGGACTTGCCGGTCCGCCGCATGATCTCGGCCGTCCCGAAGCCGTCGGCCGTCGCCAGAATGATGCTCGCCCGCCACACGTGCTTCTGCGGGCTGTTCCTGTCCGCGACCACCGCTTCCAATCGGGCACGATCCGCGGCGCTTACCTCGACGGTGATACCTTTGCGCATCCGCCGAGACTCGCACAGCGCGGGCGCCGTGGGAATCCTTCGTCAGGTTCTATCCACTAGGAGAACAACCACTCCCTGTTGTGATTGCCCCAAAACTTGGATCTCAGCGGGCGTTAAGCGGGGTAGTTTGTCGATTTCGGCCTTGGAGCGAAACCGCTGCAATGCGACAATCCCTATCCTGCCGAACCATCTTGAACCAATTTACCCATAGTTCAAGCCACGCTGCGCGGAACCTGTCGCCAAAGGGGCACGCAAGTGGTTTGACTGCCTTTAGTCCTTCCAGGAGGTCTTCCACGACCTGCTGGGCGGCGGCCTCTCCGAGCGCCTGCGCAACGGCCCGCTGCGCCCGCTCTTCGAGACCGCCGCCTGGGCCGAGGTGATCGAGGGGCTGCGCGCGCTGCTCCCCGCCCCCGGCCTCGCCGGCGCGGCGGCCCACCCCTCCGCCGACGCCGGACCCGAAACCCTGGTGATCGCCGAGGTCGAGGCGATCTGGTCGGCGATCGACCGCGACGACGACTGGGCGCCGCTCGCGGGCAAGATCGCCCGCATCCGCCGGGCCGGGGCGCTCAACGCCACGCTTGGCCTCCTCGCCGGCCCGAACGCCCGGCCCGGTCATCGCCCGCTCTGAGCGCGGCGGCTTGCCAAGCGGCTGCGGCACCGGCACTCTCGCGGCCAGTCAGAACCGCGACGGGGGATCCGCAGTGCCCAAGCGCGCCGGCGCCACCGCTCTCGGCTGGCTGCTCACGCTCGCCCTTGCGGCGCTTCTGCTGGGATCGGGCCCCGCGGCCGCCGAGCCGCGCCAGGTCCGGTTCGGCTGCTTCGTCACCTCGATCTCCGGCCTCAGCCCGGCCGACGGCAGCTTCCGCATCGCCGTCTACTTCTGGACCGTGGATCCGGCGGCGCGCTTCGATCCGGTGCAGGAGCTCCAGGTGCTGGCCCGCCAGTCCCAGATCAGCCCGGCCGAGCGGATGCTGCTGCCCGACGGCTCGCTCTACGTCTCCGCCACGATCGACGCCGTGGTGGATCACGACTACGACGTCCGCGACTACCCGTTCGAGCGCGACACCATGGTCCTGAAGCTCGAGTCGAACCAGGACACCAGCGAGCTCAGCTTCGTGCCCGACAGCGCCAACTCGCGCATCGCCGATTTCGCCGACCTTCCCGGCTGGCGCATCGACGGCCTGCAGGTCGGCACCGAGCTTCATACCTACGACACCGGGTTCGGCCACCGCACCACGCTCCCGACGTTCTCGCGCCTAAACATCGCCGTCGACGTTTCGCGCAACCGCTCGCTCCTGATCCTCGGCAAGTTCACCGGCTATCTCATCGCCTTCCTGATCACCGGCCTGGTGTTCGCCGTCCCGCCGGGCGAGCTCGGCATCCGGCTCGGCATGACCACCAGCTCGATCTTCGCGGCGGTCTTCAACCGCTACCGGCTCGAGGACGCCATCGGCTTCGACGCGGTGTTCGGGCTCGTCGACCAGGCGACGCTCCTGACCTTCAGCGCGATCCTCTGGGCGGTAGCCCTGTCGCTGATCGCCCATCGCCGCCTGCTTCGGGGCGACGAACGCGCCGCCGTCGCGCGATCCGACCGCCGCCTCGGCGCCGTGGTCATGGTCGTCCACCTCGCGCTCCTCGCCGCCGCCTTCGCATCCGCCCTTACCTGACCGTCCCGGGCGGCCGACGGTTGCGCCGGCCGCCCGTGTGCGGCGTCGCTCAGGACGCCGGCAGCAGCACCTTGTCGATGACGTGGATCACGCCGTTCGACTGCTCGACGTCGGCGATGGTCACGTCGGCGACGTTGCCCTGGCCGTCGCGGATCATCAGCATGCCGTCCTTGGCCATCGCCGTGAGCTCGCAGCCGCCGACCGTCTTGATCCCGACCGAGCCGCCGTACTGCATCGCCGCCTTCTCGATCGCCGCCGGACATCTCGTCGGCGGCGACCACGTGGCAGGTGAGGATCTTGACCAGCTGGTCGTGGTTCTCCGGCTTCAAGAGCGTGTCGACCGTGCCCTTGGGCAGCGCCGCGAAGGCCTCGTTGGTCGGCGCGAACACGGTGAACGGCCCCGGCCCTTCCAGGGTGTCGACCAGACCGGCGGCCTTCACCGCCGCGACCAGCGTGGTGTGGTCGGCGGAATTGACCGCGTTCTCGACGATGTTCTTCTGCGGATACATCGCCGCGCCGCCGACCATGGGGTTCTCGGCCTGGGCCGTGAGCGCGGTGCCGCCAAGCAGGGCGGCGGCGAGTGCGATGCGAACGAAAGCAGCGGACATGAGAAATCTCCCTTTGGGTTCCAATCCCGCAACCTGCGAGATACCGGGACCTACGAGAGGCGGCGCGAATAAGTTTCGCCGAAGGGCGGTCAGCCGCCATTTCTTAAGCTTCGGTAAAAATTGAATCGTCTTATTCAGTCATGTCAGATAGTTAGCCAAGCGTCCGCACGCGGACACCGCGGACGCGCCTCAGCCCAGTCGCCACGCAGCCTCGGTCGCCCGCCCCGGGCCTGCGGCCACGATCCCGCGCGCGGCGAGCTCGACCAGATGCGCCACGACGTTGCGCGCTGCCGCCGGATGCAGCGCCGGATCGACGCCGGCATAGATCCCGGCGACCAGCGCCGCCACCGTCGCCGGCCCGCGCGCCAGCGCCGCGATGATTTCCGCCTCGCGCTCCGCCCGGTGGGCGAGGACGTAGCCGATCACCGCCTGCGGATCGCCGACCGGCGCGCCGTGCCCCGGGTAGTAGACCGCCTCGCCGCGGCGCTGCAGCCGCGCCATGCTCGCGCGGAACTCCGCCAGATCGCCGTCCGGCGGCGAGATCAGCGTCGTCGCCCACCCCATGACCTGATCGCCGGAGAAGAGCGCACTGCCCTCCGCCCAGGAAAAGCTCAGGTGGTCGGCGGTATGCCCGGGCGTCGCCAAGGCGGTCAGTGTCCAGCCCGACCCGGCCACCACCGACCCCTCGCCGATCCGCTCGTCCGGCCGGAAGCCGGCATCCAGCCCCTCGCCGCCGCCGAGGCCACCGGCCGCCGCCAGTCGCGCCATCGCCGGCGACCGCGCGCCCGCCGGGTCGCCGTGCGCCAGCACCGGCGCACCGACCCGCGCCGCGAGCTCCCGCGCCCCGCCGCTGTGGTCCCGGTGCGCGTGGGTGACCAGCACCGCCGCCACCCGCTCGCCGCCCAGCGCGGCCGTCAGGGCCTCGAGGTGCCGCGGGTCGTCCGGCCCGGGATCGATCACCGCCACCTCGCCCTCGCCCAAGATGTAGCTGCGGGTGCCGGTGAAGGTCATCGGCCCGGCGTTCGGCGCGGTCACCACCCGCAGCCCCGGCGCCAGCACCTCGGCCTCGCCGACGGGCGGCGCGTGGCTCAGATCGAACGGGCTCGCCGGCATGCGCTCCTTCCTTGCGCGGCCACGATGCCGCGCGTAACCCTCGCGCGCATGGCCCTGCCGCCCCTCAGATCGCATCCTGCCGCGCAGCCTGTTCGGGCGGGCGCTGACGATCCTACTCGTGCCGATCGTGGTGCTGCAACTGGTGGTCGGGCTGGTCTTCTTCCAGCGCCACTACCAGCGCGTCACCGAGCAGATGACCCGCAACGTCGCCTACGAGCTCTCCTACGGCATCGAGCAGGTCGAGGCCGCCGGCCAGCCCGGCCCCGCGGCGTTGCGCATCGCCGAGCTGGCGCTGCCGCTCGGCCTCTGGCTGCGGCTTGAGCCCGAAGCGACGGTCGAGGCCGGGGTCCAGCGCGGCTTCTTCGACGTCACCGGCGGCACGGTCGCCGCCACGCTCGAGGCGGCGATCGACCGGCCGATCCGGATCGACCTCAGCACCGACCCGAAGCTGGCCCAGATCTCGATCCAGACCAGCCTCGGCGTGCTCCGGGCCGACGTGCCCCGCGACCGGCTCTCGGTCTCCAACCCGCACCAGCTGCTGGTGCTGATGCTGCTCGCCTCACTGGTGTTGACCGCGGTGGCCGTGGTCTTCCTGCGCAACCAGGTCCGGCCGATCCGGGCCCTGGCCGAAGCGGCGGAGGCCTTCGGCAAGGGCCGCTCGCTGCCGTTCCGCCCGGCCGGCGCCGAGGAGGTCCGCCGTGCCGGCGCCGCCTTCCTGTCGATGCGCTCGCGGCTGGAGCGCCAGATCGAGCAGCGCACCCAGATGCTCTCCGGCGTCAGCCACGACCTGCGCACCCCGCTCACCCGGATCAAGCTGACGCTGGCGCTGATGGACGAGACCGAGGAGACCCGCGACCTGCGCCAGGACACCGACCAGATGGAGCGCATGCTCGGCGAGTTCCTGGCCTTCGCCCGCGGCGACAGCCTCGAGGAGACCGTCGCCACCGACCCCTTCGCGCTGGCCGCCGGCGTCGCCGAGGACGCCCGCCGCTCCGGCGCCGACGTCCGGCTTGAGCGCGTCGACGAGACCCAGCGCGACCCGCTGGTCGCCATGCGCCCCGGCGCCGTGGCGCGGGCGCTGCACAACCTCGTCGGCAACGCCGCCCACCACGGCAGCCGGGTGATGCTGACGGTCCGCCTGACCCCGCGCTCGCTCGCCTTCGTGGTCGAGGACGACGGCCCCGGCATCCCCGAGCCCGACCGCGCCCGGGCGCTGCAGCCCTTCACCCGCCTCGAGGCCGCCCGCACCCAGACCGACGGCGGCAACGTCGGGCTCGGCCTCTCCATCGCCATGGACGTCGCCCGCAGTCACGGCGGCACGCTCGAGCTCGGCGACAGCCCCGAGTTCGGCGGCCTCAGGGCGACGCTCCGCCTGCCCCGCTGACGCCTGGCCCGGCCGACGCGCTCACATGTGCAGCATCTTGCCGTAGGCGTCGAGCACCGCCTCGTGCATCATCTCGCTCAGCGTCGGATGCGGGAAGACCGTGTTCATCAGCTCCACCTCGGTCGTCTCCAGAGTGCGCGAGATGACGTAGCCCTGGATCAGCTCGGTGACCTCGGCGCCGACCATATGTGCGCCGAGGAGCTCGCCGGTCTTGGCGTCGAACACCGTCTTGATCATCCCCTCGGGCTCGCCGAGCGCGATCGCCTTGCCGTTGCCGATGAACGGGAAGTGTCCGACCCGGACCTCGCGGCCGCCTTCCTTGGCCTTCGCCTCGGTCAGCCCCACGCTCGCCACCTGCGGCTGGCAGTAGGTGCAGCCGGCGATGGATTCGGGCTTCACCGGATGCGGGTGCTGGCCGGCGATCATCTCCGCCACCATCACCCCCTCGTGCATCGCCTTGTGCGCCAGCCACGGCGCCCCGGCGATGTCGCCGATGGCGTAGAGGTCGGCGACCCCGGTGCGGCAGTGGTCGTCGACCACCACGTGGGTGCGGTCCACCTTCACCCCCGCCGCTTCCAGCCCGAGGTTCTCGACGTTGCCGACGATCCCGACTGCGGAGATCACCGTGTCGAACTCCGCGGTCGTCGACTTGCCGCCTTGCTCGATGGTCGCGGTCACCTTGTCGGCGCCGCGGTCGAGCTTCTTGACCGTCGCGGCCTCCAGGATCGTCATCTTCTGCTTCTGGAACTGCTTGCGGGCGAAGGCCGAGATCTCGGCATCCTCGATCGGCAGGATGCGATCGAGCACCTCGACCACCGTGGTCTCGGCGCCGAGCGTGTTGTAGAAGCTGGCGAACTCGATGCCGATCGCGCCCGAGCCGATCACCAGCAGCTTCTTCGGCATGTGCGGCGGCACCAGCGCGTGCTTGTAGCTCCAGACCCGCTTGCCGTCGGCCTCCAGCCCCGGCAGGTCGCGCGCCCGGGCGCCGGTGGCGATGATGATCGCCTTGGCCGCGACCTCCTCGCTGCCCTTCTCGGTCTTGACGGCGATCTTGCCCTTGCCGGCCAGGGTCGCCTCGCCCATCACCACCGCGATCTTGTTCTTCTTCATCAGGAAGCCGACGCCCGAGCTCAGCTGCTTGGCCACGGCGCGCGAGCGCTTCACCACCGCGTCGAGGTCGAAGCCGAGGTTCTCCGCCTTCAGCCCGAACTCCTTGGCCCGGTGCATCAGGTGGAAGATCTCCGAGGTCCTGAGCAACGCCTTGGTCGGGATGCAGCCCCAGTTCAGACAGATGCCGCCCAGGTGCTCGCGCTCGATCACCACCGTGTTGAGCCCGAGCTGCGCCGCGCGGATCGCGGCGACGTAACCGCCCGGCCCGGCCCCGATGACGGCGACGTCGTAGGTGGTGGCTGCCATGTGTGTCTCTCCCCCGTATGGTCCTGCGCCCTTAGCGCGTTTTGCCCGAAGCGGCCAGTGCCGGCCGGCTCAGGTCCCGAGCTCGTCCATCAGCGCCCGATAGCCGC
This sequence comes from uncultured Alphaproteobacteria bacterium, assembly GCA_963847795.1. Lineage (GTDB taxonomy): Bacteria > Pseudomonadota > Alphaproteobacteria > Rhodobacterales > Rhodobacteraceae > Amaricoccus. The sequence goes on along the minus strand of CAWKBH010000014.1, from coordinate 171,581 downwards.
CGCCGCTCAGGAACGCCGCCTCCGCGGGCGTGCTCTCGCGGCCGAGCGCGGCATTGCGCAGCGGAAAGCGGCCGAAGCGGCGGATCATCTCCCGATGCACCCGGGCGTGCAGCAACAGCTCGCCCTTGCCGAAGTTCAGCAGGAACAGCCGCACCGACTGGTCCTGGTTGGTCTGCACCTCCGAATGCATGAACGGCAGGTAGAAGAACTGCCGCTGCGGCCGGTCCACCCGCTGATCGCGGCCGCGCTGGATCGCGGCCTTGGCGACCGCGAGCGCGCGCGCGTCGCTGGCGAAGGCCCGCGCGCTGCCGCGGAAGATGTTGCGCGGGAACTGGTCGAGCAGGATCACCAGCGCCAGGCAGGACTGCGGCGCCGTGGCCCACTCGGCGACCCCGCCGCCCTGCGCGGTCTCCCAGAGCGCGCCCCAGCGGTCGCGGATCGTGGCGTCGAGCGCCTCGTCGGCCCGGTACCAGCCGTCGGGCCCGACCTCGCCGAGCCAGAAGTCCAGAAGCTGCTGCGCGGTCGCGTCCATACCGTCTCCTCCGCCCCCGCCGCCGCCCAGTCTCTCCGAGCCGGCGCGAAAAGGGAAGCGTTCTCAGCCCCGGGCGGCCGCTTCCTCGGCCCGTCCGATCGCCACTTCCTGCGCCACCTCCAGCGCCACCGGCGAGGCCTGGGGCAGCACCGGGGCGTAGGGCGAGGTCTCCGCCACCGAAGGCGCCGGCCGGCGGGTCGAGCGATAGAGCGCGTAGAGCGCGATCAGCCCGAACAGCGTGCCGATGTAGCCGAAGAAGGCGTTGCCGCCGAACCGCGTCATCAGCGTCCCGATCACCAGCGGCCCGATCATCGCCCCCAGCCCGTTGATGAACAGCAGCCCGCCGGAGGCGGCGGCCATGTCGGGAGGGGCGAGGAAGTCGTTGGTATGGGCGATGATCAGCGAATAGAGCGGATTGGCCACGCCGCCGACGACGAAGCCCAGCACCAGCACCAGCACGTAAAGATCGGAGAACAGCGCGCCCACCAGCGTCAGCAGCGCCCCGGCCGCGGTCAGGCCCATGATCAGCTTGCGCCGGTCCATGCGGTCGGAGACCCAGCCGATCGGGAACTGGAACACCAGCCCGCCGGTGTAGATCGCCGCCACGAAGGCCGAGATCTGCGCCACGCTCATGCCCTTCTCGGTGCCGAACACCGAGGCCATGCCGAAGATCCCGGCATAGACCCCGCCGAGCAGGAAGGTGCCGACGCAGCCGAGCGGCGAGATCTGGAACAGCTGCACCAGGGTCATCGGCTTGGTGGTCTGGAACGCCGGCGCGGTGCCGGCCGTGAGCAGGATCGGCGCGAAGGACAGCGACACCAGCACCGACATCACCACGAACAGGATAAAGCCCGAGGGATCGGCCAGGTTCAGGATGAACTGCGCCGAGATGATGCCCGCCATCTGCACGATCATGTAAAGCGACAGCGCCTGGCCGCGGGTCTCGTTGCTGGCGGCGGCGTTCAGCCAGCTCTCGGCCACCACGTAGACCCCGGCGAAGCAGAAGCCGACGACCAGCCGCATCGCGATCCAGACCCAGGCGTGGGGCGCCGCGGCATAGAGGATGAACGCCGCCGAGATCAGCGAGGCCAGCGCCGCGAACACCCGCACGTGGCCGACCCGTGCGATCAGCGTCGAGGCGCGCCGCGACCCGAACAGGAAGCCGACGTAATAGGCGCTCATCACCAGCGACATGGTGGCGGCGTCGAAGCCCTGGATGGCGCCGCGGATGCCGAGCAGCGTCCCCTGCAGCCCGTTGCCCACCATGAGCATCAGCATGCCGAGCAACAGCGGCCAGGAATTTCTCAGAACGTACAGCATCGCCCGCCAGCCTCGGCGCCGGCCACCCGGCGGCGCCACCATAGCGGCAATTCAGCCGGCGGGAAGCAGCAGCGAGGCATCCCCGTAGGAGAAGAAGCGATAGCGCCGTTCGATCGCGTGGGCATAGATCGCCCGGATGCGCTCGACCCCCATCAAGGCCGAGACCAGCATCATCAGCGTGGATTTCGGCAGGTGGAAGTTGGTCATCAGCCCGTCGGCGATGCGGAAGGCATGGCCCGGCCGGATGAAGATGTCGGTCTCGCCGCTCCACGGCGCGATCCGGCGCGGCCCGGTCGCCGCCGTCTCCAACAGCCGCAGCGCGGTGGTGCCGACCGGGATCACCCGGCCGCCGGCGGCGATGGTCGCCGCCACCGCTTCGGCCGCCTGCGGCCCGATCTCCCCCCACTCGGCGTGCATGCGGTGCCGCTCGATCTCGGCGACCTTGACCGGCAGGAAGGTCCCGGCGCCCACATGCAGCGTCAGCCGGGTGCGGCCGATGCCGCGGGCGTCGAGATCGGCGAGCAGCGCCTCGTCGAAATGCAGCGACGCCGTCGGCGCCGCCACCGCCCCGGGCCGGATGGCGAAGACGCTCTGGTAGTCGAGGCGGTCGCGCGCGTCCGCCGCCCGCCGCGCGGCGATGTAGGGCGGCAACGGCACCTCGCCTATCGCCTCCAGCGCGCGTTCCAGCGCCGGCCCCTCCCGGTCGAAGGCGAGCAGCACCTCGGCGCCGTCCTTGTCGCGGACCTCGGCCACCAGCTCGGCGCCGAAGGCGATGCGGTCGCCCCGTGCCAGCCGCTTGCCAGGCCGCGCCAGCGCCCGCCACTGACCGTCCCCGGTGGCGGCGATCAGCGTCGCCTCGATCCGGGCGCCCGCACCCGAGGCCCGGTTGCGGGTGCCGGTCAACCGCGCCGGGATCACCCTGGTGTCGTTGAAGACCAGCAGATCGCCCCGTTCCAGCCAGTCGCCCAATCGCGCTACGGTTGAATCGTGGATCGCCTCGCGGCCGGCCACCAGCAGCCGCGAGGCCGGTCTCGGCCGGGCCGGACGCAAGGCGATCAGCGCTTCCGGCAGGTCGTAGTCGAAGGCGTCCAGGCGCATCGCAGTCCTCTCGCGCGGCGGTATAGGCGGCGTCGCCGGCGCCGACAACCGGCGGCGTCGGCGCACGCCCTTGAAGCCGCGGCGGTGGAGGGTATGTCTACCGAAGCAAGCCTCCCATCGACCCCCGGAGCATCGGCCATGTCCCAGATCGAAGCCGGCCAGCCGGTCCCGAAGTTCACGCTGCCCCAGGACGGCGGCGGCGATGTCGGCCCCGCCGACTTCTCCGGGCGCAAGATCGTGCTCTTTTTCTACCCCAAGGACGACACGCGCGGCTGCACCACCGAGGCGATCGGGTTCACCGCGAAGTTGGCGGAATTCGAGGCGGCGAACACCGTGGTGATCGGAATCTCGAAGGATAGCGTGAAAAGCCATGCCAAATTCCGCGACAAGCACGGCCTGAAGGTGATCCTGCTCTCCGACGAATCCGGGGCCGTGGTCGAGCGGTTCGGGGTCTGGCGCGAGAAGTCGATGTACGGCAAGACCTTCATGGGAATTGACCGCTCGACCTTCCTCGTCGATGCGAACGGCATCGTCGCGCAGGTCTGGCGCGGCGTGAAGGTGCCGAACCACGTCGACGCGGTACTCGCGGCCGCCGAAGCGCTCTGAGGCCGCCCGCGCGACGATCGCGCTCGGATCGATCGCCCGGCCAACGGCTTGCGGAAATCGATTCAGACCGAAGATCAGCCGGGGGTCCGGCAACCTTAAATTGCATGTCGGCCGATATCCGCCGAAATCTCTGCTGCTGCCGGGGCGTCGGCGCTCTTGCGTTGCAATAGGCCGCCCAGCTTCCTAGACACGGCCACGGATGGGACAGCACCCATAAAAAGATTAACCACCAAAGGGTGACCGCATGGCGAGTCTTCGGCGTCGGCTGAGCAGCGTTTTGTCCACACTTTTCCCGGAAAAACGACTGTTCATCCAGACGGGAGACTCCACGCGGTACCTGCGGCTGACCCCGCTCTCCCAGCTGGCTTCCGGCACCGCCCTGCTGCTCGCCGCGGGCTGGATGGCGATCGCGACCGCCACCGTGGCCATCGACCTGATCGGCCCGATGCGCGGCGAGACGCAGGCGGTGGTGATCCAGGGCGCCTACCAGGCCCGGCTCGAGCAGCTGGCCGAAGAGCGCGACCGGCGCACCGGCGAGGCCCGCTCGGCCCAGACCCGCTTCCAGGTCGCCATGAAGCAGATCAGCCGGCAGCAGACCGCGATCCTGCAGTCGGTCGAGCAGCGCCGCGAGCTCTCGACGGCGCTCGACCTGATGCGGCAGCGGCTGCACGATGCGGTGGGCCAGCGCGACGCCGTGGCCAGGGCCAACGACCGCCTGCTCGACCAGATGAACGAAGTGAGCGCATCGCTGAACCGCCGCAACAGCTCGGGCACCGACCTCAGCGAGACGCTACAGACGGTGTCCGGCGCCCTGGCCGAGGCGGCGGCCGCGCGCGACGTCGCCAACACCGAGCGCACGGCGCTGACCCAGCAGGTCGCCGAGCTCGAGACCCGGATGCGGCTGAACACCCAGCGCCAGGACGAGATGGTCGACCAGCTCGAGCAGGCGGTCGCCATGTCCTTCGGGCCGCTGGAGAAAATGTTCAAGACCACCAATCTCGACGTCGACAGCCTGATCGCCACCGTGCGGACCGCCTATTCCGGCGAGGGCGGGCCGCTCGGCGCCGTCACGGTCAGCACCCGCTCCTTCGACGATCCCGGGCATCAGCTCGCGTTTCGATCACCTGATGCTCGACCTCGATCGCATGAACCTGTTGCGGATCGCCGCGAACAAGGTCCCGTTCGCCGTGCCGTTGCAGTCCGCCTTCCGCTTCACCAGCCCCTTCGGCTACCGCCACGACCCCAAGGGCCGGGGCAGGCGGATGCACGAAGGGGTGGATCTGGCCGCGCCGCGCGGTACCCCGATCTACGCCACCGCCGACGGCGTGGTGGTCGCGGCGGGGCCGGAAAGCGGCTACGGCAACGTCGTTCGCGTCCAGCACGAGTTCGGTTTCGAAACGGTCTATGCCCACCAGAGCAAAATCCGGGTGAAAGTGGGACAACAGGTATCGCGCGGCGAGCAAATAGGTGATATGGGTTCAACCGGGCGTAGTACCGGCTCGCACCTCCACTACGAGGTTCGGGTCAATGGTCAGCCTGTGAATCCGATGACCTATTTGGAGGCCGCAAAGGATGTTTTCTAAGACCAAGCCGGACGAGAGCCTGCCGCTGCCCGCGGCCATGCCGTCGAGTTCCGCGCCAGCTCCCGCACCGATCGACACCCGTTCCGCGCTGGGCCCGGGGCACGCTCCGGTCTCTCCGCCCAAGGCGAAACCGGCGCCGTCGGTGCTTTCCTCCGACCTGACCATCCTCGGCAACGTCAAGACCAGCGGCGACGTCCAGGTCGAAGGCATCGTCGAAGGCGACATCCGCGCCCAGATGCTGATCGTCGGCGAGTCCGCCACGGTGAAGGGCGAGGTCGTCGCCGACGAAGTCGTGGTGCACGGCCGCGTCGTCGGCCGCCTGCGCGGCCTGAAGGTCCGCCTCAGCGCATCCGCCCGCTGCGAGGGCGACATCGTCCACAAGACCATCGCCATCGAGAGCGGCGCGCATTTCGAGGGCTCGGTCCAGCGCCAGGACGACCCCCTCGGCAAGGGCAAGGGCGAGCCCGCCCGGATCTCCGGCCCGACCCCGGCAATGACCGCCGCGGAGTAGCCGAAGGCCCCGCCCGCAGGCGGGGCCTCCCCTTCCACCGCCCGCAGAGGCCGTCGCATCTCGCCGCGACGGGCCCGAAACGCCCATATGCATTCCATACGGGATCCATACGGACTCCAGACGGGCAAAATCGTCGCCATTTCAGGAGCTTGAGCGCTGCTCCCTGGAATCACGCGCCTCTAGCACGTTCACCGCCTCGGCCAACACCCCATCGACTGGGCGCCCCGCCAGCAGCACGCGCCAATCGGCAGGGCGCACCGCACGCTCGGCCTGGCGTTCGACCACCGCCGCGGTCGCATCCGACGCGTCCGCGGCGCGGCCACTGACCCTGGTCATCGCCTCTTCTGCAGGCAGGTCCAGCCAGATCCCGTCGAAACGCACGCCCTCGGCACAGGCGATCGCCGCCGCGCAGGCTCGGGCCTCCGGGTCGAGAAACGTGGCGTCGAGCACCACGGCGGCGCCGGCGCGCAGCGCCACCCGCGCGTCGTACGCCATGCGCGCGAGGACCTTGCGGTCCATCCGCGGGGCGTAGGCATCCAGCGGCAGCCGCATCTCCGGCCGCGCCCCGGACAGCCGCTTCCGCACCACGTCGGAGCGGATGACGATCCCGCCGGCCAGCGGCGCGATCCGCGGCGCCAGCCTCCGCGCCAGCGTCGACTTGCCGCTCCCGGACACGCCACCGATCGCAATCAGCCGAGGCGTCGCCCCTTGCCGCAGCGCCTCCATGGCGTAAGGCGAAATCGCGCCCCGCTTCCTCCGACGCTCCGCGCGACGCCGCGGTCATCGCCCGCACCGCGCCTCGCATCGAGAGGTAGAGCGGCATCAGCGGTAACCCCCCGTAATCGCGCGTCGCGCTCAGGTAGCGGTTAAGAAGGCCGTTCGCGAGCTCGGGCTGGTGCCTCATCAGCAGGTCCGAGAGCGTCAGCGCGAGGTCGTAGAGCACGTCGATCGAGGCGATCGCCTCGTTGAACTCGATCGCGTCGAACGGCGTCGGGCGGTCGCCGAGCATGACAACGTTGCCGAGGTGGAGGTCGCCGTGACAGCGCCGCACCCGACCGAGCCGTCGGCGGCCCTCGATCAGCCCCTCCTGGGTCCGGCACGCCGCCTGCGCTGCCGCCTCCCATGCCGAAACCTCGGCCCCGAGAGCGGAGCCGCCGGCCGCGTCCCCCAGCGCACCGGCGATCTGCGCGATGCGCGCCCGGATATCCTCCGGATCGCCGAAGGCCGGCGTCGCCGGCGCGGCGCGGTGCAGCGCGGCGACCTCGTCGGCCAGCCGCTCGACGATCGGCAAGGTGAGGTCTCCGCTGTCGCACAGCCGGTCCAGCTCCCGGCTGCGGTCGAAACGGCGCATCTCGACCAGCCAGTCGACCAGCTCGCCGGGCCCGCCGAGCCGAAGCCGGCCGTCGCGTCGCACCACCGGCGTCGCCCCCAGGTAGATTTCGCCGGCCGCACCGTTCACCTCAAGCTCCCGGAGGCACATCCGCTCGCGTCGATCGAGCGTCGAGAAGTCGAGATAGTTGGTGCGCATGGCGCGCTTCAGCTTCCAGGCCCGGTCGCCCGCCAGAAAGATCCGCGAGATGTGCGTGTCGACCCGCTCCACCGCCGCGCCACCGTGCGTCGCGGGATCCGACAGAAAGGCGATCACCTCGCGCTGGCCGGCCTCCGAAGGGAGGAACCGAGGCTGACCGGCTGACGCGCCTCGCTTCAATCGGACATCCTGCATCGCCGTCCTCCGTCACCCGTCCGATCCTATGGCGCGTCGGCCTTCCGCTCATTGACCCGCGTCAACACGGCTGCCGGATGCTCGACCGGGATGTTACAGATCGGCTGTGCCTGGCGACGTCACGGATTCTCGGCCGTCGCGCGCCATGCCGCCCAGTCCTCGGGGGTGTCGAGGTCGATCAGCGCCGCACGGCCCGCCGTCGGTACCTCGGTCACGAACTCCGCCGCCTCGCCCAGCAGCTCACGCGCGCCCCCATCGCCGCTCAGCCCCGCCAGCGTCTCGAAGAACCGGCGCCCGAAAAGCACCGGATGCCCGGGCGTGCCGTCCGCGCTGACTGCCCGACAGAGCTCCCGCCCCTCCGCGGGATCGAACGCCGCGATCAGCCGGTCGATCTCCCGTGGCCCCACCTCGGGCATGTCGGCCAGCAGGATCAGTACCGCATCGGCCCGCCCCGACACCTCGGCGAGTCCCGCCCGGATCGACGCCGCCATGCCCTCCGCCCAGTCTGCCGCCTCGACCACCGCGACCTCGAGCCCCGCCAGCGCCTGCCGCCGCGCCGCCGCCTCTGGCGGCAGCAGCACCACCACCTCGTCGGCCTGGCTGGCCTGCGCCGCCTCGGCGACCACCCGTAGGACCGCTCTGCCGGCGACCGGCTCGAGAAGCTTGTCGCGGCCGCGCATCCGCCGCGCCGCGCCCGCGGCCAGCACCAGTGCCGCCACCCGCGGCCTGCCCGGCGCCTCCGGCACTCCGGCTCGTGGTTGCGGCCGCAGCGGGATCTCCTTCAGGAGCCCGCCCACGCCCATCGCCGCGAGTATCCGCGGCGCCGACCGGCAGCCCCGCCGCCAGCCGCTCCAGTACCCAGTCCGCACCGTTCAGTGCCGGCGACCGGGCGCAGCCCGGCAGGCCCAGCACCGGCCGTCCGTCCTGCGCGCCGAGAAAGAGCAGGTTGCCGGGATCGACCGGCATCCCGAAGCGCAGCAGCCGCCCGCCCGCCGCGGCCAGCGCGCTCGGCCCGACATCGCCCGCGTCCGAGGTGGCCGAGCCGCCGAGGATCAGCACCATCTCTCCGTCCGCCGCTGCGATCGCCGCCGCGACCGCCCCCGTCTCGTGCGGCACCGTCACCGGCGGCGCCATCTCCTGGCCGAGAGCCGCCAGCCGCACCCGCACCGCCTCCGCGCCCTTCGCGAGCAGGCTCGGCTTCATCCCCGGCGTCCGGGTCAGGATCAGCGCAGCGCGCCCGGGCCGGAATGCGGCCAGCCGCAGCGCGCCGGCGCCGGTCAGCGTCCGCACCGCCCGCGCCACCTCGGCGCCGCCGACGCCATAGGGGATGATCTTCACCGTGGCGACCATCTGACGCGGCCGCACCCGCGCCAGGTCAGGCAGGGTCGCGAGCGTGATCGCCGGATCGACGCCGTTCACCGCGTCCACCGCGCCGCGGTCCACCCGAAGCAGGCCAGCCGCCTCGGCGAAGAAATTGACCCGGCCGGTAAACGGTGCCGAGCGCGCCAGCCCCCGCGCCCGCGGGTCGGCGGCCAGCGCGCCGGCGACCGCCTCGGCCGCCGCGTCCTCGGACAGGTCGCCCGGTTCCAGCCGCGCCACCGTCACCTCCGGAACGCCGGCCGCCAGCAGCGCCGCGACGTCGCCCGTCGCCAGCACCCTGCCCTTCTTCAGCCGCAACCCTTCGACGTTGAGCGAATGTGCCAGCACCGCGCCTGCGGCCGCAGCGGTCGGAACTGGTCCGAAGCGCATGTCAGGGCCGGGTTTCCGGTCGGCGGAGCCGCTCGATGATCTGGGCCAGGATCGCCACCGCGATCTCGGCCGGCGCCTTCGCGCCGATATCGGCACCGATCGGCGCGTGGATGCGCGCGATCTCGGCCGCGGCGAAGCCGGCCGCCCGCAGCCGCTCGACACGCTTGGCGTGGGTGCGCGACGACCCCAGGCAGCCGAGGTAGAACACCTCCGCCCTCAGCGCTGCCTCGATCGCCGGATCGTCGAGCTTGGGATCGTGGGTCAGCGTCACCACCGCCGTCCGGCTATCGAGCCCGAATTCCGTCAGGGCCGCGTCCGGCCAGTCATGCGACAACGAGGTGTCGGGAAATCGCGCCGCACTGGCGAAGGCCTCGCGCGGGTCGACCACCGCCACGTCGTAGCCGGCGAGCCGCGCCATCGGCACCAGCGCCTGGGCGATGTGCACCGCGCCGACCACCGCCAGCCGCAGCGGCGGGTTGTGCACACCCAGGAACCACTCGTCCGCGAAGCCGGAACGATCCGCCACCAGCGCCGCCTGCGCTGCACCCCAGAGCGGATCGCCCGGCCCGGTGATCAGCCGCCGCTGCCAGTCCTGCGGCCGCACCGCATAGACCGCCGGCGTCCGCGCCGCGCGCGCCGCCGCCAGCTGCGCGAGCAGGTCGGGCGTCGGCCCCTGCCCCACGCCCACCGGCTCCACCAGCACCCGGATCCTCCCGCCGCAGGCCAGACCCACCGCGAAGGCCTCCTCGTCGCTGACCCCGTAGTCGAGCAGCCGCGGCGCCCCGTCCTCCAGCGCCGCCAGCGCCTCGGCCGCCACCGCGCCCTCGACGCAGCCGCCCGAGACCGAGCCGACCATCTCCGCCCCGGCGCTGATCGCCAGCTGCGAGCCTGTCGGCCGCGGCGCCGAGCCCCAGGTCTCGACGACGGTGGCCAGCGCCACGCCCTTGCCGGCGCGGCTCCAGGCCAGCGCCGCCTCGGGAATCTGGTCGTGTTGCGCTGCCATCTCCTGCTCCCGATAGCCTGGCGCGGCCGGGAAGGCCGCGATCTCGCCTCAAGGCCATATAGGTGCAGACCGCGCCCTGTGACAGGGAGGACGGCGGGCTCCCGGCGCGCCAACTTTTCGGACGGTGCGGCTGCCGGCGGGTGACGCCGGCAGCCGCAGTAGGGAGCGTCTCAGCGGATGCCGGCGTCGATCAGGTCCACCAGCGAGTCGATCGTCTTCGGGGTGACGGTTCCGGCGCCGGTGTTCAGCGACAGGCCCGGCATCTTGTACTTGGCGGTCATCACGCACTGCACCACCGGCATGAAGCCCTGCAGGTAGAGGAGCTGGTCCAGCGTTGCGGTGACGTAGCCAGACTTCAGGCCGTCGATGGTCGAGGGGGCGAGGTCGATGCCGCCGACGACGATGTCGCCGGGCTTCTTGCCAGACTTCTGCAGCACGTCCGCAAGCACGCCGGTGATCCCGCCGTGCTGGGTCCCGATCGCCTTCAGATCGGGATGCGCCTGGATATAGGCCACCAGCACCGGCACCCCGAGGGTCACGTCGCTGTTGACCTCCTGGGTGATCTCGAGCCGGTCCACCTTGAGGCCGGCCTTTTCCAGGGTGTCGGCGAGGCCCTTCTCGGACTGGCCACGCTCGGCCTGGCTGAAGACGCCGTAGACCATCGCCTGGTCGCCGGCCTTCAGCCCCTGGTCGAGCATCGCCTGCGCGGTCAGCGCGCCGCCGGCGTAGAGGTCGACGCCGGCATAGCCCATGCCTTTGGGGCCGAACTCGGCCTGCAGGTCGGTCATCGGCGAGTTGCCGACGGTGACGACGATGCCCTGGTCGACCGCCCCCTTGACCAGGTCGTGGAAGGCGGCGCTGCCGGGATGGCCCATGATCTCGACGCAGTCCGGCTTGGCGGCGACCGCCTCCTTGAACTGGCTGATCATGGTCTCGGGCGCCCAGGCCGAGAATTGCTCCTTGAGATCGACGCCCAGCGCCGCGGCGGCCTGCTCGGCGCCGGTCTGCCGCGCCAGCGTGGCGCCGTCGCCGGCGTTGCCGCCCATTTGCATGTACATCACCAGCCCGCTGCCGATCGGGTCGGCGCCGGCGGCGCCGGCCATCAGCGCCAGCGCCGCGGCGCCGGCGAGCAGGATCTTGGTCGGTTTCATTTCAGTCCTCCCTTGGTCTGGCGGTTTCGCACCGCCGTTATTCGGCCGCACGGGTGCGACCGGATGCCCTGGAGCGCCGCATCCGCGCGAAGAAGGCGCTGCGCCGCTGCGGCTCCTCTATGTAGAGATAGCTGATGATCGAGATAAGGAACACGAGGCCCTGGACGGTCCGCACCCAGGCCCCGGTGAGGCCGCTCGCCACCAGCCCCGCCTCGATCATGCCGATGATGAAGCAGCCGAACACCGTGCCGATGATCGTCGCGCGGCCGCCGAAGATCGAGGTGCCGCCGATCAGTACCGAGGCGATCGCGGTCAGCAGGTACCCCTGCCCCTGGTTGCCGAAGAAGTTCTTGTTCTCGAGCGTCAGCATGATCGCCGCCACGGCGGCGAGGCCGCCCATGAGCGTGAAGATCTTGATCTTCTCTCGCGGCACGTCGATGCCGACCACCTGCGAGACGGCGTTGGAATCGCCGATGAAGAGCACGCTGTCGCCGAAGCGGTGGCGGTTCAGGATAAACCACAGGACCACCACCACGATCGCCGTCCAGAGCGCCTGCAGCGGCAGCTGGGCGATCCAGGGGGTGGCGGAGGCAGCGAAAGGTCGGCCGACGATCACCTGCCAGACCGAGCTGTCCTCGGCGCCGCGCAGCGCGTAGGACTTGCCCCCCGAGAGCACGGTCGCCATGCCCGCCCAGAAAAACTGCGTCGCCAGGGTCGCCATGAAGGACGGCACCCCGATCCTGGCCACCAGAACGCCGTTGAGATAGCCCACCAGCAGCCCCGAGGCCAAGGCGGCGACGACTGCGATCCAGCCGAGATGGTACTCCTTGAACAGCACCGCGAAGACGAAGCCCGAGAAGGCGATGATCGCCGGAAACGACAGGTCGATCTCGCCGGCGCCGATCACGAAGGTCAGCCCCACCGACAGTAGGATCAGCGGCGGCAGCGTGGAGAGGAAGGTGGTGTAGATGAACGGCTGCAGGAACACCTGCGGCGCGGCGTACATGAAGAGCGCCAGGATCACCACGAAGACCAGGATGATCGGCAGCCCTTCCAGCTTGCGGAGAGGTGAGGGCGATCGCGCCATCGTGCTCAGGCCTTGTGCTGCAGTTCGATCAGGAATTCGGTCAGGTCGACCACGGACATGTCCCCGGGCAGGATTTCGGCAACGATGGCGCCGCGATCCAGGATCACCAGCCGGTCGGCAACGCCGTGGACGTGGGTGAGGTTGTGATCGATGTAGAGGCAGGCGCGACCCGAATCCTTGATCCTTCGCACGAAATCCAGGACCTTGCGCACCTCGGCGACGGCGAGCGCCACGGTCGGCTCGTCGAGCACGATCAGGTCGGCGTTGTAGTGCATGGCCCGGCCGATCGCGATTCCCTGGCGCTCGCCGCCCGAAAGATTGGCCACGGTCGACTCCACGGTGATGCCGACGCCGCGGAAGCCGATCGCCTCCTTCAGGATCTGGTCGGCGATCGCCTTCTGCCTGCGGATGTCGATGAAGCCCCAGCGGTTGGTGATCTGCCGCCCGACGAAGAAATTCCGCCACAGCGGCTGCTTCTCGGCCAGCGACTTGTCCTGGTAGACCGTCTCGATCGAGAGATCGTGCGCCATGCGCACCGAGTATTCGCTGAGGTCCAGCTCGCGGTCGCGCACGAAGATCCGCCCCGAGGTCGGCGCCAGCACGCCGGTCAGCACCTTGATCAGCGTTGACTTGCCGGCGCCGTTGTCGCCGATCAGTCCGACGATCTCGTTGCGACCCACCGCGAAGTCGATGTCGCGCAGCGCCTGGATCGCGCCGAAGAACTTCTGCACCCCCTCGAGGCGAACAATATGCGCGTAGTCCGCCGCCGGGGGTTCGGCCAAGCTCGCTTCCGTCACCCTACTCCCCTCGTCTCGCGGCCGACGGCCGACCGTGGCATCGCGGCGCGGGACGCCGGATCGGTCAATTCGCCGCTGCCTGCTCGGCGGTGAGCGCCCGCTCGCGGGTGCCGGAGACGATGATCTCCAGCACCTCGTGCTCGTCGGTGCCCTTGACGTAGCGGTCGCCGACGTTCTCGCCGCGCTTCAGCACCATCACCCGGTCGCCGACGGCGAAGATGTCGACCAGCCGGTGCGAGATGATGATCTGCGCCACCCCCTGCTTCTTCAACTCCAGCATGGTCTCGAGCAGCCGCTCGGTCGCCATCACGCAGAGGTTGGCGGTCGGCTCGTCGAGGATGACGACCCGCGGCCTGAAGGAGATGGCGCGGGCGATGGCCACCGACTGCTGGCGTCCGCCCGACAGGCTCTCGACCTTCTGGTAGACCGAGTTCACGTCGACCTTGAGGTTCTTCAGGACGCTGTCGGCCTCGGCGTACATCCGGCGGCGGTCGACGAAGAGGCCGCGGCGCGGCCAGCGGCCGAGGAAGATGTTCTGGCCGACGTCCATGTTCCCGCAGAGCGCGAAGTCCTGGTAGATCATCTCGATGCCGACGTCGCGGCTCTCGTGCGGGCTCTGGAAGTGCACCGGCTTGCCGGCGACCAGGATCTCGCCGCTGTCGCGCTGGTAGGCCCCGGTCATGATCTTCATCAGCGTCGACTTGCCGGCCGAATTGTCGCCGACCAGCCCGAGGATCTCGCCGGGATAGAGCACGAGGTCGACGTCGTTCAGCGCCCGCACCGCGCCGAACGCCTTTTCGATGTTGCGCATCTCGACGATCGGTTGCGGCTTGGCGTCAGGCATCGGCGGACTCCTCGTCGTGGCTTGCGGCTGCAGCGCGGCGCGGATCGAGCCGACGAGGTCGGCCTGGCGCACCCAGATGTCGATCAGCACCGCGCCGAGCAGGATGGCGCCGATGAAGACGTTGACCCAGTGCTGCGGCAGCACGAACGACCCGTGGGCGGTGATGATCTGCAGCGACAGCAGCGCCCGCAGCAGGGTGATCACCGCGGCGCCCGCGAGCGCGCCGATGATCGTGCCGAAGCCGCCGAAGATCGAGCCGCCGCCGATGATCACCGAGGCGATGCCGTCGAGCTCGCGGAACTGGCCGGCGGTCGGGGTGAAGCTGCGGTAGAAGGCGATGTAGATGCAGCCCGCGAAGGCGGCGCAGAGCGCGGAGAACATGCAGGCTCAGCGCGCGCACGCGGGCGGTGTTGATGCCGGCATAGTCGGCGGCGCGGCGGTTGCCGCCGGTGGCGTAGATCTGCTGGCCCCAGACCGTGTAGCCGAGCACCACGCCCGCGACGATGGCGAGGACCGCCATGAAGATGCTCTGCACGCTGAGCGCCGCGGCGATGTCGTAGAAGACCGATCCCGGCGTCGGCTCGATGTGGAAATAGCGCAGACGCCTCGATCAGCTTGCGGCCGATCAGGTTGTAGCTGTCGGGAAAGCCGAAGAGCTCGCGCCCGGCGACGAGCCAGGCCGAGATGCCGCGCGCGGTGTAGAACATGCCGAGCGTCGCGACGAAGGCGGGCAGGCCGAAGCGGACCGTCACCAGCGCATTGACCGCGCCCGGCCAGCGCCCCGCCGAGCAGAGCGATCACCACCGCCATCCAGGGATCGTAGCCCAGCGTCTTCATCGAGAAGGCGGCGAGCGCCCGCTCATGCGCCAGCACCGAGCCGACCGAAAGATCGATGTCGCCGTTGGCGATGACGAAGGTCAGGCCGATCGAGACCAGCGCCACCTCGGTGAAGGCGAGGATCAGGTTGAAGCTGTTGTCGAGGCCGCCCCAGAAGTCGGGTCGGAGCGCAGAGGCCGGCGGCCCAGAGCACGATCGCGATCAGGATCGCCGCGGCGTCGCGCCGCGCCAGGAGCTTGCGCGAGGCCGGTCGCGGCCAGCGCCCGGTCGGTGGCGACGCTGCCCTTGGTCTGTACGCCCTCGATGGCGATGCCGCCGATATCGCGGCGCCGGCGGCACCGGCTTGCCGCGCAGGCGCGCCCACAGCCGGCCGAGCGCGTTCCGGCGGATCAGCCACGGCTCGACCAGCACCGCGATGATCAGGATCAGGCCGAGGAAGGCAGGCACCGCGCCCGGGCGGCAAGTTGGGCGACCGAGTTGATCTTCATCTCGACGTCGCCGACCTTCATCATTCGGGTGACCGGCACGCCCTCGCGCAGCACCTTGTCGATCAGCACGACGAGGATGCACGCCGAGCGCGCTGCCGAAGATGCGGCCGCGGCCGCCGAGGATCGAGGCGCCGCCGACGATCACCGAGGCGATGACGATGAGCTCCAGCCCCTGCGCCGACTGCGCGATCATGCCGCGGTCCTGGGCCACCTGCATCAGCGCCGCCGACCGTCGCGCAGAACGCCGACATCAGGTAGGCGCGCATCCGCACCCAGTTGGTCGGGATGCCGGCATAGGTCGCCGCGAGTTCGTTGCCGCCGGTGGCGAAGGTCTGGTAGCCGCCACGGGTCTTCGCCAGCAGATAGGCGCCGACGATCGGCGAAGATGACAAAGACGAAGATCTGGTTGTTGAAGCCCCAGGACGTTGTTCTCGCCGATGCAGAAGAAGCCGCGGATAGTCCTTCGCCTTGTCGATGTAGGAGATCGTCTTGCCGCCGGAGAGGCCGGTCACGAAGCCGCGGCCGATGAACAGCATCGTCAGCGTGGCGATGAACGCCGGCACCCGGAGAAAGGTCACCAGCGTGCCGTTGATCAGACCGACCAGCAGGCCGACGCACCACGCGCCAGCCGACGCCGGCGACGACGCCGGCGTCGAAATAGGACTGCGAGAAGGCCACGGAGAAGACGACGCGCGGTGACGCCGTAGAGCGACCCGACCGAAAGATCGAGATCCTTGTTGACGATGACGAAGGTCATGCCGACCGCCATCACGCCGTAGCGCGCGGCGTCGCGCAGCACCGACGAGAGCGCGTCCGTCCCGCCGAAGAAGCGCGGATTGATCCAGGCGCCGATCAGGTAGAGCAGGATCATGAACACGATCAGGCCCACCTCCCACCCGCCGAACATCTCGACGGCGCAGCGGCGTCGCGCTACGGGTGTGGCGGTGGTCAACGACGGCCATGTTTCCACGATGTCGACGCATTGACGGTCGCGGCGGAGGAGCTGAGGCCTCCTCCGCCTGTCCGCGAGCCGGTTCGACTCAGTTCTCGAAGCGCTTGCCGACGTTGTCGACGTTGTCCTTCGTGACGACCTGGGCGCGCGTGTCGAGGTTGGCCGCCGCGACGCCGCGGTCGATCTGCAGGTAGAGCTGCATCACCGGCCAGAAGCCCTGCAGGAACGGCTGCTGCCCGAGCGAGCCAGTGAGCGCGCCCGACTTGATGCCCTCCAGCTGCTTCGGCCCGAGGTCGTAGCCGAAGGCGCAGATCTGGTCCTCCATCTTCTTCTGGGTGACCGCGTCGACGATCGGCCGGGGTGACGACGCCGTTCGGCCCGAAGATGCCGACCACGTCGCCGCGCGACTCGATCAGCGTCACGATCGAGCCGCGATGTCCTGGTCGTTCGACCGCGCGATGCCGATCTTGTCGGCGCCGGCGTCGACGGTGAAGTCGTCGAGCTTGCCGGCGTCGCTTCAGCACCTTGACGGCCGCATTGAAGGCGGCGGTGACACGATTGTTGACCTCGACGTTGCCTGCGGTGGTCTGCGACGGGAAGATGATCGAGCCCTTCGGTCGACGCCCTGGTCGAGCACGCACTTGCGCCATCGCCGCGCCGCCGATGGCCGCCGCCGCCGCGCTCTGGCCGGTGTGGCTGATCTCGTCGCGGTCATAGAGCGTCGGATCGAACGAGTTCGTCGTCGCGACCGGGATGCCCTTCGTCGAGCATGTGCTTGACGATGTCGTTGTAGGCGCCGACCTGCGGCGTCGTCAGGATCAGCCCGTCGATGGTCGGATCCTGGATGATCTGGTTCAGGATCTCGATCTCGCGCGGGATGTCGTCCACCGGCGCTTCCGAGCCGAGCATGACCAGGATTCGCCGCCGATCATGTTGCCGGCGACCTTCGCGCCGACATAGACCGGGTCGAAGAAGCCGTTGCCGGCGGTGTGGGTCACGATGGCGAAGGTCAGATGGCCGTCGGCGGAATGGAAATCCTTTGTGCCCGGGGCCTCCTTGGCGGCGTCCTCGAAGCTGTAGCCGCCGACCGCCTTCTCGACGCTGCCCGACTGGGCGAAGGCGCCGGGCGCGGCCGAGAGCCAAAAGCCGCGGCGGACGCCGCGAGCGAGAACATGAGTTTCATTGGTTGTCCTCCCTTCCAACCAGATACGTCGGGATCTGTTCGAACGCCGTTATCCGGATCGTTCCGACCACACCCGACTTCGTATATTCTCCGCATAAGCACCTCAGGTAAATGGTTAACTTCGTCGCATTGCAGATTTATTCGGATCGTGATAGGTGCCGGGGTCACCGCTCGCCGGATTCGAGCCAGCGGACGTCTGCCGGCGAGAGCTCGATCGCGAGCGCCTCCAGGCTGTCGTCGAGTTCGACCAGCCGGCGCGGGCCGATCAGCGGCACCACCGGGAACGGCTGGGCGAGGCAATAGGCCAGCGCGACGTGGATCGGCCGCTTGCCGAGGCGCTCCGCCAGCTCGATCGCCCGGTCGCGGCGGGCGAAGTTCGCCTCCGAGTACCAGGTGCGGACCAGTCTCGGGGTTCTCCAGCCGCTCCCGGCCCGCCGCCTCGGTGAAGAAGCCGCGCCCCTGGCTCGACCAGGCGAAATTCGCGACCTGCCGCTCGGTCAGCCAGGCCCTCCACGCGGCGTCCGAGGCAGCGACGCAGCCGGCCCAGATCGGCTCGATCATCTCCGCCAGCGCGAAGTTGTTCGACAGGACCGACGGCGCGGACCTGCCGGCGCTCTCGGCATAGGCGATGGCCGCATCGAACCGCTCGCGCGTCCAGTTCGAGCCGCCGAACGGCCCGCGGATCCGCCCCGCCCGCACTTCCGCGTCCATCGCGTCGACGAACTCGCCGACCGGGACGTCCGGGTTGTCGCGGTGCATGAAGTAGATGTCGACATGGTCGGTGCCCAGCCGCTCGAGGCTCTCGTCGAGCTGCCGGGCGATCACCTCGGGATAGGTCAGCGGCGAATGCGCGCCCTTGCCGATGATCACGACCTCGTCGCGCACCCCGCGCGCCCCCAGCCACTCGCCGAACACGCGCTCGGTCCGCCCGGCGCCGTAGACCCAGGCGGTGTCGTAGACGTTGCCGCCCTTCTCGAAGAACGCATCGAGCAGGATCGAGGCGCCGGCGAAGTTCGGAAAATCCTCGAATCCCAGCGCCAGCCGCGAGGCCGGCTTCGCCAGCCCCCGCACCGTACCGCGCGGGATCACCTCGGCCGCCCGGGCCAGCGGCACATTGCGGACGGTCCGCGGCCGCGCCTCCGGTCGCTCGATGCCGTATTCGAGGCCCGCATCGGCCCGCCACTTGTCGAGCACCCGCAAGGTGCCCAGCGTGTCGTCCCAGCTCATGCCCGGTGGCCCGAATTCCTGCCGACCGGCCCTGATGGCCGCCCCGGCGGCGTCCACCTCGAAGGCATAGAGCCAGCCCTTTTCCGCGACCTCCTCGCTGCGCCGGGTGCCGTCGGCCGCGACGATCTCGATCCGTCCGACCCCGCCCTGGTGCCCGGACGCGAACCAGAAATCCGCCACCTCGATCCGGCCCGTGGTGCCGAGGATGCTGAGGACGTTCTCCTGCTGCAGCGACACCGAGCAGGACACCTCGGCGAGGATGCCGTTCGGGAACTGCAGCAGCGCCGCGGCCCATTCGTCCACGCCGCTCGCACCGAGCCGGGCCATGCCGCATACCTTCTCCGGCTCGAGGAACGGCTTGTCCGCCGCGGTGCCGGCGATCAGCCGGGCCATCGACACCGGGTAGCCGCCGACATCGAGGATGCCGCCGCCCGCCAGCTCGTTGGCGTAGAGCCGGTGCGCCGGATCGAACGCCGGCATCGCGAAGCCGAAGCTCGACTTGATCATCCTGACCTCGCCGATCGCGCCCTCGCGGATCAGCTCGACCAGGCGCGCCGTCTGCGGGTGCAGGCGGTACATGAACGCCTCGCCCATGAACGTCCCGGCCCGGCGCGCGGCTGGAACATCGCGTCCGCCTCGTAGGCGCTGAGCCCGAGCGGCTTCTCGACCAGCACGTGCTTGCCGGCCTCGGCCGCCTTGATCGCCCACTCGGCGTGCTGCGGATGCGGCGTGGCGACGTAGACCGCATCGACCTCGCCGTCCTCCAGCAGCGCCGCGTAGCCCGCATGGACGCGCGCCCCCGGAAACTGCTCGGCATAGCCGGCCTTGCCGGGATTGCGGGCACCGATCGCCACGAGCATGCCGGTCGGGAATGCGCGACCCCTCCGGCAAAGGCCCGTGCGATCACCCCCGGGCCGATGATCCCCCAGCGGACCTTGGCTTGCTCCGTCATCTCAGCTCCCTTCCTCTTGATCCGTCCGCAGCCGCAGCCGCTTGCCCGCCGCATCGAACACGTAGGCCCGACGCGGCGGAATCGACACCGTCAGCCGGCCGCCGCCGAGCTCCGACCGCTGCTCCTCGCGCTCGATGATCAGCTGCTCGCCGGCCTTCGTATTGGCATAGACGTAGCTGGTCGACCCCAGATGCTCGATTACGTGACCAGCGCCAGGGGTAAAGCCACCCCCCTCCAGCGGCGCCACCTCCGCCACCATGAAATTCATCCTCGGCTAGCCCGGACTTGCCGCGCCGGGCGGCGTCGCCCCGGTTGAAGCCCCCGGTGGATTGGTACATATGGCCTGAAGCCGAGGGGGACGAGCGATGGATCTGCATGAAAACCTGATCGACGGCGAACGGGTTGGCGGCGAGCCGGCCCCGAACCTCAATCCGGCGAACCTCTCGGAGGTCGTCGGGCACTACGCCCGGGGCAGCGCCGAGGACGCCCGCCGCGCCATTGCCGCCGCCAGGGCCGCCTTCCCGGCCTGGAGCCGCTCCGGCCCGCTGCAGCGCCACGAGGTGCTGAAGAAGACCGCCGCCGAGATCCTCGCCCGCAAGGACGAGATCGGTGCGCTGCTCAGCCGCGAGGAGGGCAAGACCCTGGCCGAGGGCATCGGCGAGACCGTCCGCGCCGCCCAGATCTTCGAGTTCTTCGCCGGCGAGACCCTGCGGCTCACCGGCGAGATCGTGCCCTCGGTCCGCCCCGGCGTCGGCGTCGAGATCACCCGCGAGCCCGTCGGCCCGGTCGGCATCATCACCCCCTGGAACTTCCCGATCGCCATCCCGGCCTGGAAGATCGCGCCGGCACTCGCCTGGGGCAACACCGTGGTGATCAAGCCCGCCGACCTGGTCCCCGGCTGCACCTGGGCGATCGTCGACATCCTGCACCGCGCCGGCCTGCCCGCGGGCGTCCTCAACCTGGTGATGGGCCGCGGCTCGACGGTCGGCCAGGCCCTGCTCGACAGCCCCGACATCCGCGCCATCAGCTTCACCGGCTCGCAGGGCACCGGCCGCCGGGTCGCCGAGGCCTCGATCAAGGTGATGCGCAAGTTCCAGCTCGAGATGGGCGGCAAGAACCCGATGGTGGTGCTCGACGACGCCGATCTCGAGGTGGCGGTCGAGGCCTGCCTGAACGGCGCCTTCTACTCCACCGGCCAGCGCTGCACCGCCAGCTCGCGGCTGATCGTCACCGCCGGCATCCACGACCGCTTCGTCGCCCGGATGACTGAGCGGATGGCCGCGCTTAAGGTCGGCGACCCGCTGGATTCGTCCGTGCAGATCGGCCCGGTGGTCGACCAGGGCCAGCTCGACCAGGACCAGGACTACATCCGGATCGGCCAGGACGAAGGCGCCGAGCTGGTCGGCGGCGCCCGGGTGAAGCGCGACACCGAGGGCTTCTTCCTCGCGCCCGCGCTGCTGGTCGGCGCCACCAACGCCATGCGCTCGAGCCGCGAGGAGATCTTCGGCCCCGTGGCCAGCGTGATCCGGGTCGCCGACTACGACGAGGCGCTGGCCACCGCCAACGACACCGAGTTCGGCCTCTCCGCCGGCATCTGCACCACTTCGCTGAAGCACGCCACCCACTTCAAGCGCAACGCCGAGGCCGGGATGGTGATGGTCAACCTGCCCACCGCCGGCGTCGACTTCCACGTCCCCTTCGGCGGCTCCAAGGGCTCGTCCTTCGGTTCCCGCGAACAGGGCCGCTACGCCGCCGAGTTCTACACCACCGTCAAGACCGCCTATACGGCCGCCTGAGCGCTGGATAACCGCTGCCTCTGACCAGCGCGGGAGCTGCGGCGGAACCGCGCCTACATCTTGCTCTGGGTCTCGGCGGCCTGACTGGAGACCGCATTGCCCGCGGCGCTTACGTCCCGGCCGGCCCCCTTCATCGTGTTGCAGGCAGCGAGCGTCAGCGCCGCCAGAACGGCGGCTGCGAGGATCTTCGGCATGGTATCTCCCTCGATGCGAGCGTGCGACTGATGGCACCTTTTCGGCAACGCCCCAGGCAGGCCCTGGTTGCAGTCGAAGGTTCGGGACCTGTCAGAGCTTGTTTTGGGTGTCGGTCGCCGCGGTGCTGACGGCATGTCCGGCGGATGACAGGTCCTGTCCGGCGCCGTGGATGGTGTTGCAGGCCGAAAGCCCGACGGCCACGAGGACGAGAAGCAGATAGGTGCGCATGCCTTCCTCCGAACGCCGGCGCCCGCATTCGGCGCCTTGACGAGGGTATCATTCGCCTCGCGCCGCGCAAAGCACGACGCGGCCTGTTTGCGCCGGGCGGTTTCGCATTATATCCTGCGCGAACAGCTGACCCGTCGGAGGTACCGAGCTTGCTGCCCTTCGCCCTCTCCCCGTTCGCATGGCGAACCCTTCGCATTGGAGCGCTGGCCGCCATGGCGGTCTACGCCTCGCGGCGGGCGTCGCATCCCAAGGACGCCGGGCACGAGCGGGTTCTGGACGACCTGCCCGAGGGCCTGGCGGCGCATGCCCATCGCGCCGAGGCGGAGCGGGCGCTGCACGCGGCCGGCCGGTTCCGCCGGGTGCTGCGATTCGGGCCGCAAGGGCCGGCGGTGGAGATCGAGGCGGCCGGCCTCGGGCGGGTGCGGCTGCGGCGCGCGGGATGATGCGCCTCTATCACTCCCCGGGCTCGCCGTTCGTGCGCAAGGTCATGGTGGTCCTGCACGAGACCGGACTGGTCGACAGGGTCGAACGGATTCCGGCCAGCGGCAATCCCACCGCGCCTGGCAGCATGCCGGTCGTCCGCAATCCGCTCGGCAAGGTGCCGACCCTGGAGCGCGACGACGGACCCGCGCTCTACGACAGCCCGGTGATCTGCCGCTATCTCGACGATATCGCCGGCGCCCGGCTCTATCCCGAGAAGCCGCGGCTCTGGGAGACGCTGACGCTGGAAGCGACCGCGGACGGCATCATGGATGCCGCGGTGCTGATGCGCTACGAGACCACGCTCTGGCCGGCCGAGCAGCAGCGCTTGGACTGGCTGGAGGCGCAGTGGCAGAAGATCGCTCGCGCCCTCGATGCGCTGGAAGCGCGCTGGATGTCGCACCTGGCCGCGCCCCTCGACGTCGGCCAGATCACCGTCGGGTGCGCGCTCGGCTATCTCGATTTCCGGCACGACGCGCGAGGCTGGCGGGGCGAGCGGCCGGCGCTGGCGGCGTGGGAGGCGCGGTTCGCCGAACGGGCGTCGATGCAGGCGACCCGGCCGACCTGACGGCGGCGGGAGGACAGACGTGGCCGAGATCAGCTTCACCCTCGACGGACGCGCGGTCACGGCGGCGGCGGGCGAGAGCATCTGGCAGGTGGCCAAGCGCGCCGGCACCCGGATCCCGCATCTCTGCCACGCCGACGCGCCGGGCTACCGCGCCGACGGCAACTGCCGCGCCTGCATGGTCGAGATCGCGGGCGAGCGGGTGCTGGCCGCCTCCTGCGTCCGCAAGCCCGCTGCGGGGATGGTGGTGACGACCGCGGGCGAGCGGGCGACGAAGGCGCGGGCGATGGTCATCGAGTTGCTGCTCGGCGACCAGCCGGCACGGGACGCAGCGCACGACCGCTCGAGCCGGTTCTGGGAGATGGCCGACCTGCAGGGCGTCGCCGCGAGCCGGTTCCCGGTGCGGCCGGCCGAGACGGTGCCGGGGCCGGACGCCAGCCACGTGGCGATGCGGGTCAATCTCGACGCCTGCATCCATTGCACCCTCTGCGTCCGCGCCTGTCGTGAGGTGCAGGTGAACGACGTGATCGGCATGGCGGGGCGCGGTCCCGGCGAGCAGATCGTCTTCGACATGGCCGACCCGATGGGGGCATCGACCTGCGTCGCTTGTGGCGAATGCGTGCAGGCCTGCCCGACCGGGGCGCTGATGCCGGCGACGCTGCTCGACGCGGAGGAGCGCGGCGACCGCGCCGCGTTCGAGCGCGAGGTGCGCTCGGTCTGCCCCTATTGCGGGGTCGGCTGCCAGATCGCCTACAAGGTACGCGACGGCCGGATCGCCTGGGTGGACGGCGTCGACGGCCCGTCGAACGCCAACCGGCTCTGCGTCAAGGGCCGGTTCGGCTTCGACTACGCCACCCACCCGCACCGGCTGACCCGGCCGCTGATCCGCCGCGACGACGCCCCGGCCAAGGGGCTGAACGTCGACCCGGCGGACCCGCTGACGCATTTCCGCGAGGCGGGCTGGGACGAGGCGCTGGACGCGCGCGGCGGGCGGTCTCGGCGGCGCTGCGCGCGAGCGGCACGGCGGCGCGGCGGTGGCGGGCTTCGGCAGCGCCAAGTGCTCGAACGAGGAGGCGTATCTGTTCCAGAAGCTGATCCGCCAGGGCTTCGGGCACAACAACGTCGACCACTGCACCCGGCTCTGCCACGCCTCGAGCGTCGCGGCGCTGATGGAGAACGTGGGCTCGGGCGCGGTCACCGCGAGCTTCAACGAGATCGAGCATGCCGACGTCGCCATCGTCATCGGCGCCAACCCGACCGAGAACCACCCGGTCGCCGCCACCTACTTCAAGCAGTTCGCCAAGCGCGGCGGCAAGCTGATCGTCATGGACCCGCGCGGCATGGGGCTCAAGCGCCACGCCACCCACATGCTGCAGTTCCGGCCCGGCACCGACGTGGCGCTGCTGAACGCGATCATGAACGTGATCGTCGAGGAGGGGCTGGAGGACCGGCAGTACATCGACGGCTTCACCGAGGGCTTCGAGGCCTTCCGCGAGCATCGTCCGCGGCTTTGCGCCCGAGCGGATGGCGCCGCTCTGCGGCATCGACGCCGGGGTGATCCGCGAGGTGGCGCGGACTTTCGCCCGGGCGCGGGCGGGGATGATCTTCTGGGGCATGGGGATCTCGCAGCACATCCACGGCACCGACAACTCGCGCTGCCTGATCTCGCTGGCGCTGCTCTGCGGGCATGTCGGGCGGCCGGGCACCGGGCTGCATCCGCTGCGCGGACAGAACAACGTGCAGGGCGCCTCGGATGCGGGCCTGATCCCGATGTTCCTGCCGGACTACCAGGCGGTGGGCGACCCGGCGGTGCGCGGGCTCTTCCGCGAGATCTGGCAGGGCACCGAGACCGACCCGAAGCCCGGCCTGACCGTGGTCGAGATCATCGACGCCGTCCACCGCGGCGACATCCGGGGCATGTACATCATGGGCGAGAACCCGGCGATGTCGGACCCCGACGTCGAGCACGCCCGCGCGGCGCTGGCGAAGCTCGAGCACCTGGTGGTGCAGGACGTGTTCCTGACCGAAACCGCCAACTTCGCCGACGTGATCCTGCCGGCCTCGGTCTGGCCGGAAAAGACCGGAACGGTCACCAACACCAACCGCCAGGTGCAGATGGGCCGCAAGGCGGTCGAGCCGCCGGGCGAGGCGCGCGAGGACTGGCGGATCATCGTCGACCTGGGCCGCCGCCTCGGCCTCGGCTGGGACTACGGCCACCCGCGCGAGATCTTCGCCGAGATGAAGGCGGCGATGCCGAGCCTCGACCACATCACCTGGGACCGGCTGGAGGCCGAGAGCTCGGTCACCTATCCGAGCCTCGCCGACGACGACCCCGGGCAGTCGGTGGTGTTCGGCGACGGCTTCCCGCGCCAGGGCGGCCGGGCGCGCTTCACGCCGGCCAAGGTGTTGCCGCCGGCGGAGGTGCCGGATCGCGACTATCCGTTCGTGCTGACCACCGGGCGGCAGCTCGAGCACTGGCATACCGGCTCGATGACCCGCCGGGCGAGCGTGCTCGATGCGCTGGAGCCGGAAGCGACCTGCTCGCTGCATCCCGCGACGCTGCGCCGGCTGGGGATCCCGCCCGGCGGGCGGGTGCGGCTGACCACCCGGCGCGGCAGCGTGGCGCTGAAGGCGCGCGCCGACCGGGCGGTGGCCGAGGACATGGTCTTCATCCCCTTCGCCTATGTCGAGGCGGCGGCCAACATCCTGACCAACCCGGTGCTCGATCCCTGGGGCAAGATCCCCGAGTTCAAGTTCGCCGCGGTCCGCGTCGAGCCCGCGGACGCGGTGCAGCCGGCCGAATAGGGGGAGCACGTTCGCCTACCGCGTGGCGACGCCGGACGAGGTTGCTAGGCTCACCGGAGGGGAAATCCTGCAGGCGATTTTCGACGGCCGGCTGCCATCTTGACACTCTTCGTCACGCAGGAGCGCTGACGCCGGCGCTGCGCCCGCGTCACGACGCTGACAAAGTCCCGGCGTAGCCTCGCCCGAGCCGAGACCCGTCTGGGGGACGGCGGTGTCGAGCGTGCGTGCGGTGGCGTTGTGGTGTTTGACGGACGGGGATCGGCGCGCCCATCGGGACGCGCGGCCTGGGGCGCGCGGGAGGACGCCTCAGGCCGCAGTCACGGTCCAGGGCTCCGGATAGCGGAATTCCTCGAGGTTGTTGCCGCTCCCGATCCGGTCGACGATCAGGAACGGCGCCGGCCGGCCGAGCGGCGTCAGCACGCCGTGCCAGACGTTGCGCAGGTAGTTCACCCCCTGCCCGATCGCGGTCAGGAAGGCCCGCGGCGCGCCGGGGCGGCCGGCCTCGTCGGGGGCGACGACCACCAGGAACGGGTCCTCGGTCATCGGCACGAAGGCCTGGCTGCCGAGCGGGTGCCGCTCGACCAGCGAGAAGACGTACGGCAGCGGATAGGGGCGCCCGTAGCCGAGGCTGATCCCGGCACGCGCGCCGTCGCCGACGAAGTCCATCCGGGCGAGATCGTGGAAGCGGTCGCACATTCCGTCGTTGATCGGGTAGCTGGCGCCGCCGGTCTCGATCACGTCGCCGAAGGGCGCGAAGGCCTCGGCGGTCAGCGGCTGGGCGGCGAGGGTACGGGCGGTGGCGGTGTGGGTCATGGCCCCTCCGGATACGGGTCGATCCTGCGACCCACAATGGACCGCGGCGCGGGGCGTGGCTAGAGTTCGGGTGACCGGAACGGGAGTGCGCCTTGGACACGATCGCCGCCTATACCGAACTCACCGGGCACCTGCGGCGGATCGCGGCGCTGGAGCAGGTCGCGGGGCTGCTGAACTGGGACCGGGAGACCCAGATGCCGCCGAAGGGCGCGGCGCAGCGGGCCGAGCACGCCGCGGCGGTGGCGGCGGCGATCCACGCCCATGCCAGCGACCCGCGCATCGCCGACTGGCTGGCCGCGGCCGGGCCGCAGGACGGCGCCGGGGCGGTGAACCTCGCCGAGGCGGCGCGGCTGCACGGCCGGGCGGTGCGGATCCCGCCGCGGCTGGCGGCGGAGCTGGCCGGCGCGGCGGTCGAGGCGCAGACGGCCTGGGAAGCGGCGCGGGCGGCCAATGCCTTCGCCGGCTTCGCGCCGGTGCTGGCGCGGATGGTGGCGCTGAAGCGCGCCGAGGCGGCGTGCCTGGCTGACGAGGGACGGAACGGCTACGACGCGCTGCTCGACGACTACGAGCCGGGCGTGACGGCGGCGGAGCTCGAGGCTCTGTTCGCCCGGCTGCGTCCGGGGCTGGCGGCGCTCCGGGCCCGGATCGCCGAGGCGGCGCGCCCGGTGCCGGTGCTCGCCGGGCGCTTCCCGCGCGACCGGCAGCTGGCGCTGTCGAGGCGGCTCGGCGATGTCTTCGGCTACGACTGGGCGGCGGGGCGGCTGGACCTGGCGGTGCATCCCTCGTCCTCGGGCTCGGGCGGCGACGTGCGGATCACCACGCGGGTCGACGAGGCGGACCCGCGCGAGTGCCTCTACGCCACGATCCACGAGGTCGGGCACGCGGTCTATGAGCAGGGGCTCGACCCGGCGCAGGCGCTGCTGCCGGCCGGCGCCCATGCCTCGATGGGCGTGCACGAGTCGCAGTCGCGGCTGTTCGAGAACCAGCTCGGGCGCAGCCGGGCGTTCTGCGACTGGCTCTACCCGGCGATGCGCGAAGCCTTCGGCGAGATCGGGGTCGACGGGCCCGAGGCGCTCTGCCGGGCCGTCAACGCGGTCGAGCCCGGCTTCATCCGCACCGACGCCGACGAGGTGCACTACAACCTGCACATCATGCTGCGCTTCGACCTGGAGCGGGCGCTGATCGAAGGCGAGCTGGCGGTGAGCGAGCTGGAGGCGGCCTGGAACGACCGCTTCGCCGCGGATTTCGGCCGCGCCGTGCCGGACGCGCGGCGCGGCGTGCTGCAGGACGTGCACTGGTCGGTCGGGCTCTTCGGCTATTTCCCGACCTATACGCTGGGCAACATCTACGCCGCCGAACTGCATGCGGCGCTGCGCCGGGACCTGCCCGACCTCGACGACCGGCTGGCGGCGGGGGAACTGGGCGCGGTCAGGGCCTGGCTCGGGCCGCGGATCCATCGTCGCGGCCGGATGCTGGCGCCGCGGGCGCTGATCACCGACGCCTGCGGCCGCGCGCCGGACGCCGCGACGCTGGTGGGGCAGCTGGAGGCGAAGTACGGGGAGCTCTACCGCCTCTGAGCACCGACGGCCCCGGCGACCGACCATTCGAGCAAAGATCTCTCAAGGTACTGATATGCCGGAAATTTCTGCGTATGGACTCCGTATGCAACGCATATGGAATCCATACGGGCGTTTTCGGCTTTGCGGCAGGAGTCGGGTGCCGCTCGTCCCGCCGCCGCGAGCTGCACTACTTCTTGGGATTGATCCGGGTGATCTTCGAGCCCTCGACCGTCACGCCGGCCATCAGCCCCTTCTGGCCGAAGACGAAGGCGACGATCGGATCCTGGATGGTGCTGGAATTGGCGTCGACGTTGAGGCCCGCGTCGGCCACCGCCACGTTGGCATCGGCGCCGACCTCGAAGCCCTTGCTCTGGTCGAGGTACTTCAGCGCGTCCTCGGTCATGAAGAACATGACCTGCGAATAGGACTGGGCACCGGCCTGCAAGCCGAACGAGGCGGAGGCGATGTTGTAGTAGCCGGTGGTGACGCCGTTCCGGCGCAGCGCGCCCTCGCCGTATTGCCCGCCGATCCCGAAGCCGGCCTTCACGATGTCGGGAAAGACCAGGACGCCGAGCGCGCGCCCGTTGAGCGCCTTCGCCGCCTCGGATTCCCCCAGGAGCTTGTTCAGCGCGAGATCGACCTTGGCGTCGATCTCCGCCGCCGATGCCGCCTGGGCGACCCGTGCCGGCGCGGCCAGGGCGACCGCCAGTCCCAGAACCGCCGCCGCGGCCCACACTCGCATCGATCCAACCATCCCATCGCCCTTTCGAGATTCCAACCCGGTCGGGGTCTACCACGCGCGAGGTCCGCGGCGAAAGCCCTCTCGCGGCGGCGGCCGCCAGGCGGCGAGGCGGCGGCCTTCGGCGTCGAAATGGAACTGGCGCGCCGGGTCGGGGGTGAGGTGGACTGCCTCGTCGACAGTGTAGTCGTGCTCGCCGAAGCGGCGAACGGTCAGGAGGCCATGCGAGTCGGATGCTCCGGCCGACTTCGCGAACTTTCGCCCGAAGCGCCCGGCCCCGTGATATGTCTCATGATATACGACGTCGGCTGTTGTGGTGGCGATTGAATGGTAAGCTTGTCGAGAGTGTGGAATCGGTGTCGGATAGTGTGTCGATAGATGCGTTGAGCACGAAGTGAGCCAGAATCGCCCGATTGCCGGTAGCCTACTTGCGGTACTTCTGTTCTTTTCGACAGATGCGCATTCCCAAGCGTGGCGAGACTGTACGCCAGGGTCAATGGGTCCCGGAGGGTGTGACTCGATGGGTCCTGGCGGGGGCCTCTCGATGGGGCCTGGCGGTGGCCAGTCGATGGGACCCGGCGGGGGCCTCTCCATGGGCCTGGCGGTGGTCAGTCAATGGGGCCGGACGGCGGTCTGTCGATGGGTCCAGGGGGCGGCCTCTCGTGGGACCGCGACCGCACAAGGGGTCTGGATACGCGGACCATGCGCCCCTTCGAGGACCCCTACGGCTCCGATTGACCACTCCTCGGATCATTCCGTACTTGTGCTGGCAGAAGTCCCGGACTTTGAGGGGGCCGTGGTAGTCGATCGAGGAGTAGGGGCCATCGGCCGAGAGAGCGGCGAAACCCCAAGATGGCATCTTCGCAGACCGAGCGCTCGACGATGATCAAGATCAGGATACTCTCGGTTCGGAGTCCGAAGTGGACCGACAATAGTCGCGCTAGGATCGATTGCCTAATTAGGACAAATTATTTGGACAATGAGCATCCATTTACAGCCGACCCGAATGATGTTGAGCCACATGGCAGGGAGATATTCGAACGATGCCGCGCGGGCGAGTTCGGTCCTATCGGTGAACCGGAATGTCGGCCCGAGGATGTCCCTCCCCCGAACATAGAATTCGCTGAGTGGGTTGCCGCTTGGCCGGAGATACACGATTTTTTGGCGGAGGCGAACGAAGAGAATGCGCGCGGCACTGTTCGAGGAGTCGTACTCGTTTGGGGCGCCATGTTGGACACTGTGCTCGGCCGCTATCTCGACGAGCACATCAAGCGCAACGGACTAAGCAAATCAGAACTCAAAAGAACCTATTCCAAGGATATTGCGACCTTTGGGGGAGCCATTTACGTTGCGCATCAACTTAAGATAATCGACGAAGGAACGTTCAACTCGCTCGAGTCCATAAGGCAGATCAGAAACGCCTGCGCGCATCGGTG
Organism: uncultured Alphaproteobacteria bacterium; assembly: GCA_963847795.1. GTDB lineage: Bacteria > Pseudomonadota > Alphaproteobacteria > Rhodobacterales > Rhodobacteraceae > Amaricoccus. The sequence goes on along the minus strand of CAWKBH010000014.1, from coordinate 141,322 downwards.
GAGGCTTTCTCTTGACGACCCCGAATGGATGGACGAGATTATTCCCCACTTTAGACAACTTCATGCCAAATTCTGGTTTGATCAAATATTCCGTTATGAGTTAGAATACTTGGCCAGGATGATCTATTCGGCGGCGTGCGGGCAAATTGCAATACAGATTAGCGAAAAGATCGTCAATGCTAGTGGATAGAACCTGACGAAGGATTCCCACGGCGCCCGCGCTGTGCGAGTCTCGGCGGATGCGCAAAGGTATCACCGTCGAGGTAAGCGCCGCGGATCGTGCCCGATTGGAAGCGGTGGTCGCGGACAGGAACAGCCCGCAGAAGCACGTGTGGCGGGCGAGCATCATTCTGGCGACGGCCGACGGCTTCGGGACGGCCGAGATCATGCGGCGGACCGGCAAGTCCAAGCCTTGCGTCTGGCGCTGGCAGGCGCGGTTCATGACCGACGGGGTGGAGGGCCTTCTGCGCGACAAGACCCGGCCGTCGCGCGTCCCGCCGCTCGGCCCCGAGGTGGCGGAACGCGTTGTGGCGCTGACGCTGACCGATCCGCCGGCGGAGACGACCCACTGGACCGCCGCCATGATGGCGAAGTCGGCGGGCATCAGCGTCAGCTCGGTCCAGCGCATCTGGCGCGCCCATGGCCTGCAGCCGCACCGGGTCCGGCAGTTCAAGCTCTCGAACGATCCGCGGTTCGTCGAGAAGCTGCGCGACGTGGTCGGGCTCTATCTCGACCCGCCGGCGCACGCCATCGTGCTCTCGGTCGACGAGAAGAGCCAAATCCAGGCCCTCGACCGCACCCAGCCCGGCCTGCCGATGAAGAAGGGCCGCGCCGGCACGATGACCCACGACTACAAGCGGCACGGCACCACCACGCTCTTCGCCGCGCTGAACGTGCTCGACGGCACCGTCATCGGCCGCAACATGGCCCGCCATCGCCATCAGGAGTTCATCCGCTTCCTCAACGCCGTCGAGGCCACCGTCCCGCAAGGCAAGCAGGTCCACGCGGTCCTCGACAACTACGCCGCGCACAAGCACCCGAAGGTCCGCCGGTGGCTCGACCGCCACCCGCGCTGGACCTTCCACTTCGTGCCAACCTCCTGCTCCTGGCTCAACGCCGTCGAAGGCTTCTTCGCCAAGCTCTCGAAGCGCCGGCTCAAGCGCGGCGTCTTCAACTCCATCGTCGACCTTCAGACCGCCATCAACCGCTTCGTCAGCGAGCACAACACTGAACCGAAGCCCTTCGTCTGGACCGCCGATCCAGACCGCATCATCGCCGCTGTCAAACGAGGGCACCAAACGTTGGATTCGATCCACTAGGCCAACGGACCTTCCTCAACTCCAGTAGATGCGGGCGACCCACTCCGACTAGGGGTGGTTGGGACCGGGGCGCGGGCGAGTCTACGCGGCGAGGCGGCGGCCTTCGGCGTCGAAATGGAACTGGCGCGCCGGGTCGGGGGTGAGGTGGACGGCCTCGTCGACGGTGTAGTCGTGCTCGCCGAAGCGGCGGACGGTCAGGAGCCCGTGCGGATCGGTGCGGACATAGACGTTGGTCTCGCCGCCGAGGTGCTCGACGTGGCTGATCGTGCCGGGGATGCGGCCGGCCTCGCGGCTGATCTCCAGGTGCTCCGGGCGGACGCCGAGGGTCTTGCCCGGCGCGCCGAGGACGCTCGCCTCGAGGAAGTTCATCTGCGGCGAGCCGATGAAGCCGGCGACGAAGACGTTGGCGGGGTCGTTGTAGAGCTCCATCGGCCGGCCGGTCTGCTCGACCCGGCCGGCGTTCAGCACCACGATGCGGTCGGCGAGCGTCATCGCCTCGACCTGGTCGTGGGTGACGTAGATCATCGTCGCCGCGAGCTCGCGGTGCAGCCGCGCGATCTCGATGCGGGTGTGGACCCGCAGCGCGGCGTCGAGGTTGGAGAGCGGCTCGTCGAACAGGAACAGCTTCGGCGTGCGCACGATGGCGCGGCCGATGGCGACGCGCTGGCGCTGGCCGCCGGAGAGCTCGGCCGGCCGCCGGGCGAGCAGCGGCTCGAGCGAGAGCATCCTCGAGGCGGTGGCGACCCGGTCGGCGACGACGTCGGCGCTCGCGCCGGCCTGCTTCAGCCCCAGCGCCATGTTGTCGCGCACGGTCAGGTGCGGGTAGAGCGCGTAGGACTGGAAGACCATGGCGATCTCGCGCTGGCTGGGCGGCGTCATGTTCACCCGCCTGCCGTCGATCGCGATGTCACCGGAGGTGGCGTCCTCGAGGCCGGCGATGATGCGCAGCAGCGTGGACTTGCCGCAGCCGGAAGGACCGACGAAGACGCAGAACTCGCCGTCGCCCACGGCGAGATCGACGCCCTTGATGACATCGGTCGAGCCGAAGGACTTGGTGACTTTGCTCAGGGTCAGGTCGCCCATGGCGGTATCCTCACAGCTTCACGGTTTGGCCGGAGCGCACGCTTTCGTCTGCGGCAAGGCACACCCTGAGCGACTGCACGGCATCCTGCAGGTGACGGGCGAGGTCGAGATCCTCGGCAATGGCCCGGGCGACGAAGGCGGCCTCGCGGTCGCAGAGGTCCTGGTGGTCGGGCTCGTCGGCCATCGAGAGGTCCCGGTCGGGCTGGCCGACGCGGTGGAGCCGGAGCAGCGACGTCCTGGTATGGGTGTCGATATCGTCGGAACGGGCGCTCTCGGGCATGCGGATCGAGACGGCGCCGTTGGGGGAGACCACGTCCTTCACGAAGAAGGCGGTGTCGGACATCATCGGGCCCCAGCCGGCCTCGTACCAGCCGAGCGAACCGTCGGCGAAGAGCACCTGGAAGTGCCCGTAATTGTACATGTTCTCGGCGATCTCGTCGCTGAGGCGCAGGCCCATGCCGCGGACCTCGACGGGCGCGGCGTCGGTGATCTGGCACATCACGTCGACGTAGTGCACGCCGCAGTCGACGATCGGCGAGGTGGTCCGCATCAGCGCCTTGTGCGCCTCCCAGGTGGGGCCCGAGCTCTGCTGGTTGAGGTTGAGGCGGAAGACGTAAGGCGGGCCGAGCGCTCGGGCCTCGGCGATCAGCCGCTGCCAGGAGGGGTGGTGGCGCAGGATGTAGCCGACGACGACTTTTCGCTTGGTTTCCAGCGCCTTGCGCGCCACGCGCTCGGCGTCGGCAACGGCGGTGGCGAGCGGCTTCTCGACGAAGACGTGGGCGCCGGCGTCCATCGCGGCGCAGGCATAGTCGGCGTGGCTGTCGGAATAGGTGGCGATGGCGACGAGGTCGGGACGAAGCCGGGCGAGGGCTTCGCCGAAGTCGGAGGCGACCTGGTAGAGGCGGAGCTCGGCCGGCAGCGCCGGCTCGGAGCGGTTGACGAGGCCGACGATCTCGAAGGCCGGGTCGCGGTGGTAGGCCAGCGCGTGGCTTACGTCCCATGGTGCCGAGGCCGGCGACGAGGGTGCGGAGCGTCATCGGGTCAAGCCGCTGAAAGGGCTGAGAAAAGCAGGTATGGGACGCGTATGGAACGCATATGGAAGGCGTCTGGTCATTTCACCGCCCCGGCGGTGATGCCGCGGATCAGCTGGCGCGAGAAGATCAGGTAGAGCACCAGCACCGGCAGGATCGCCAGCGACAGCGCCGCGAGCACCGCGTTCCAGTTGGTGACGAACTGGCCGATGAAGACCTGGGCGCCGAGGGTGACGGTCTTGGTGGACTCGGCCGGGGCCAGGATCAGCGGGAACCAGAGGTCGTTCCAGATCGGGATCATGGTGAAGACCGCCACGGTCGCCATCGCCGGGCGGACCAGCGGCAGCACGAGGCGGAAGAAGATGCGGTATTCGGAGAGGCCGTCGATGCGGCCGGCGTTCTTCAGGTCGTCCGAGACCGAGCGCATGAACTCGCTGAGGATGAAGACGGCGAGCGGCAGCCCCTGGGCGGTATAGACCAGGATCAGCGCCAGGAGCGTGTTGACCAGGCCCGCGGCGACCATCAGCTGCAGGATCGCCACCGTGCCGAGGCGGATCGGGATCATGATGCCGAGCGCGAGGTAGAGCCCGGTCAGGGTATTGGCGCGGAAGCGGTACTCCGACAGGGCGAAGGCCGCCATCGCGCCGAAGAGCAGCACGCAGAAGAGCGAGGCGACGGTGACCACCAGGCTGTTCTGGAAGTAGTGCAGGAAGTCGCCCTGGCCCAGCACGGTGCGGTAGCCGACGAGATCGAAGGTGCCGGCGCCGGGCAGCGCCAGCGGCTGGGCGAATATCGCCCGGCGCGACTTGAACGAGTTCACCACCACCACGAAGACCGGGAAGAGCGCGATCAGCGTGTAGAGGATCAGCACGGCGTGCGCGGCGAGCGTGCGCGGAAGCGAGCTGCGGGCCTGGGCCATCGGACGCGCGTTCCCCCATCCTCGTCTTTTCCGAAGAAGTCTCACGGGGCGCGGAGAACTGCAAGCGCGGCGAGCGGAAGAGCGGCAGCCGCGCCCGGGGTGGCGCGGCTGCCGGGGTTGGATCGGCGGTCTCGGGGGCCCTCCCGTCCGCCCGGGAGGGCGCCGCCCTTCTTGCCGGCGGGTTCCCGAGGGGCGATTTCCGGTTTCGGTCCCGAAGCGGACTTGCAAGGCCTCGGGCACTGGTCTGATACGGGATCCGGTTGCTTCTTTCCGACCATTGCCCGGACGCGCAACCGCGCCGCATTCACTTGGCGGATTTGGCGGAGACAAATCCGCCCGCGCCTGCCTTGTCTTATGGTTTTCCCGGGCCCCTGAGGGAATATGGGGCCGTTGCCGGTGTCACGAGCACCGGCAACGGCGGAGGACGGACCGTCGCCTGCCTTGGGCGCGAGGCCCGTGGGCAGTCTGGTCGCCTTCGTCCGATCACCGACCTGAACGGATACCCGAGCGCGAGGCTCGTATGACAAGACCAGGTGGAGACCGAGACATGAGTATGAGCGTCGGCATCGACATTTCCAAGGACTGGCTGGACGTCGGCTGTTTTCCCGAGGCGCCCGGCGCGCGGTTCGCGAACACCGGCCGCGGCCATGCGGCGCTGATCGCCTGGCTCGAGGGGCCGGGCGCGTCCGCCGGGGGCGCGCCCCCGGCGGACGCGCCGCGGGTGGTGTTCGAGGCGACCGGGGCCTATCACCGGGCGCTGGCCGAGGCGCTCGAGCACGCCGGGCTGCTCTACTGCAAGGTCAACCCGCGCCAGGCCCGGCGCTTCTCCCAGGCGCTGGGGCGGCGGGCCAAGACCGACCGGATCGACGCGGCGATGCTGGCGCGGATGGGGCAGGTGCTGGAGCTGGAGCCGCAGGCGCCCCGGGGCGAAACCCAGTCCGATCTCAATGCCTTGTCGAGCGGCCGCCAGGCGCTGGTCAAGGACCGCACCGCGCTCCTGGCGCAGCGGCAGACCGCGGCGCATGCGCTCGTGCGCCGCCAGATCGAGCGGCGCCTGAAGGCGGTCGAGGCAGACATCGCCGAGCTCGACGCCGCGCTGGCCGCCCTCGTGCGGGCCGACCCGGAGCTCCGCGCCCGGGAGGCGATCCTGGTCTCGATCCCCGGCCTCGGGGCGACCTCCGCCACCACGATCCTGGCCGAGATGCCCGAGCTCGGCGGCATGGAGGGCCGGCAGGCGGCGGCGCTGGCCGGGGTCGCGCCCCTCACCCGCAGCTCCGGTCAGTGGCGCGGCCGCGCCTTCATCGGCGGCGGCCGCGCGGCCCTGCGCCGCGCCCTCTACATGCCCGCCCTCGTCGCCGCCCGCCACAACCCCGACCTGCGCACCGTCTACGAGCGCCTGGTGGCCGCCGGCAAACCGAAGAAGCTGGCGCTCGTGGCGGTGATGCGCAAGCTCCTCGTCCTCGCCAACGCCCTGCTCCGAGACCGCCGGAAATGGACCCCCCATGCCGCTTGACGCAAGACGGATACTGCCCCTCGGCAGGCGCGTTCCGCGCCGCCCAGGCAGGCGCGCGCGGATTGGAGAGCGACGGTCCCGGCGGCACGCCCCTCGGCCTGCGCGCTCACGCGCTCCGGCCGACGAACCGGCGCGACGCAGTGCCTCGCTGTTGCGGGTTCGGGGGCGTATCCTGCATCGTCGCGCTCGGCACGTGGATAGGCGCGTCTCCAGCGCCAGCCCCGGCGGGCGGCGCCCCGGTTGCGAGCGCGAGGCAGGCGGACGCTGCGGGCGGGGGCCTTCGGCCTAGAAGCGCAGCTTCGGGTGGCGGTTCACGTCCTTGTAGAGCAGGTAGCGGAAGCGGCCGGGGCCGCCGGCGTAGCAGGCCTGCGGGCAGAACGCGCGCAGCCACATGAAGTCTCCGGCCTCGACCTCGACCCAGTCGCGGTTCAGCCGGTAGACCGCCTTGCCCTCGAGCACGTAGAGGCCGTGCTCCATCACGTGGGTTTCCTCGAACGGGATCAGGCCGCCGGGCTCGAAGGTCACCACGGTGACGTGCATGTCGTGGCGCAGGTCATCGGGGTCGACGAAGCGGGTGGTGGCCCAGCGGCCCTCGGTGTCGGGCATCGGCGCGGGAGGGATGTCGCGCTCGTTGAGGAACAGCGCGTCCGGGGCGTCGAGGCCGTCCACGGCGTCGTAGGCCTTGCGGAACCAGTGGAAGCGGGCGGGAGCCGCGCCGGGGTTGCGCAGGGTCCAGCCGCTCGCCGGGGGCAGGAAGGCGTAGCCGCCGGGGGCGAGGGTATTGGTGGCGCCGGCGAGGGTCACGGCGATGCTGCCCTCGACCACGAAGAGCACGCCTTCGGCGCCGGCGTCGGGCTCGGGGCGGTCGCTGCCGCCGCCGGGGGCGACTTCCATGATGTATTGCGAGAACGTCTCGGCAAAGCCCGAGAGCGGGCGGGCGATGATCCAGGCGCGGGTGTCGCGCCAATGCGGCAGGAGGCTGGTGACGATGTCGGACATCACGCCCCTGGGGATCACCGCGTAGGCCTCGGTGAAGACGGCGCGACCGGTGTGCAGTGCGGTCTGCGGCGGCAAGCCGCCGGTCGGCGCGTAGTAGCTGGCGGCGGGGGTGCGGGCGTCCATCATGGCAGCATGTCCTTGAGGCGGAGGAGGGCGATGCGCTCGACCTGGGCGCAGGCGGTGGCGAACTCGGTCGGCCGGTCGTTGCCGAGGCGGGTCTCGAAGGCGGCGAGGATCGCGGCCTTGTCGAGGCCGCGGACGGCGATGATGAAGGGGAAGCCGAATTTGGCGGTGTAGGCGTCGTTGAGCTCGGTGAAGCGGGCGCGCTCGGCGTCGGTCAGGCTGTCGAGGCCGGCGCCGGCCTGCTCGGCGGTGGATTCCGGGGTCAGGCGCCTGGCCGCGGCCAGCTTGCCGGCGAGGTCGGGGTGGGCGGCGAGCACGCCCAGGCGCTCGGCCTCGCTGGCGGCGCGGAAGGCCCGGGCGAGCGCGGAGGCGACGCCGATGGCGGTGTCGTGGGCGGGTCCGAGCTCCATCGCGTGGGCGCGCTCGGCGACCCAGGGCGAGTGCTCGAAGACGCCGCCGAAGCGGGCGACGAAGTCGGCGAGCGGCAGGGTCGAGGGGCGCGCGCCGGGGGCCGGCGCCGGGTGGCGGGCGCGCCAGTGGGCGGCGATCTGGCCGCGGGTGGGGATCCAGACCTTTCCCTTGTCCTGGATGTAGTCGATGAAGCGGGCGCAGGCCCGCGGCGCGGCCGGGGCGGCCGAGCAGGCGGCAGTGCATGCCGACGGACATCATCTTCGGGGCTGCCGGCCTCGCCTTCGGCCCAGAGGGTGTCGAAGCTGTCGCGGAGGTAGGCGAAGAAGTCGTCGCCGGTCTGGAAGGTGCCGGCGGAGAAGCGCATGTCGTTGGTCTCGAGGCTGTAGGGGATCATCAGCTGCTGGCGGCCGTCGTGCTCGAACCAGGAGGGCAGGTCGTCGTCCATGTTGTCGGCGAGCCAGTCGAAGGCGCCGGCCTCGGCGGCGAGCTCGACGGTGTTGTGCGGAGCAGCGGCCGGTGTACCAGCCGCGCGGCGGCTCGCCCACGACCTCGGTGTGGAGGCGGATCGCCTCGGCCATGTGCCGGGCCTCCTCGTCGCGGCCGAATTTCGCGTAGTTGATCCACTTCAGGCCGTGGCTGGCGATCTCCCAGCCGGCCTCCTGCATGGCGGCGACCTGGGCGGGCGAGCGGGCCAGCGCGGTGGCGACGCCGTAGACGGTGAGGGGCAGGCCGGCCGCGGTGAACAGGCGGTGGATTCCGCCAGAAGCCGGCGCGGGCGCCGTACTCGTAGATCGAATTCCATGCCCCAGTGGCGCATGCCGGGCCAGGGCTGGGCGCCGGGGATGTCGGAGAGGAAGGCCTCGGAGGCCTCGTCGCCGTGCAGGATGCAGTTCTCGCCGCCCTCCTCGTAGTTCAGCACGAACTGGACGGCGACGTTGGCGCCGCCCGGCCAGTCGGCGGCGGGCGGGTTCGCACCGTAGCCCTGCATGTTGCGGATGTAGCGCATGGTTGCCCCCCGTTCCGGTCTCCGGCCAGACTAGTGCAGCGGGCCGGCGGGGGCTTTCAAAATCCGCTTGAAGGATCTTCAGGGCATCGGGGCTGGCGCGGGCCGGGCGGCGGGGGCGATAGTGGGGCGAAGCGAGGGAGGGCGCGATGGCCGAGGGATATGTGACGACGCATGTGCTGGACGCGGCCCGGGGCTGCCCGGCGGCGGGGATGCGGATCGAGCTCTTCGCGCTGGACGGGGAGGCGCGGCGGCTGGTCCGGTCGGTGACGACGAACGCGGACGGGCGGACGGACGCGCCGGTGATCCCGAAGGGGGAGCTGACGGCGGGGGTCTGGGAGCTGGTGTTTTACGCCGGGGACTATCTGGAGGCGGCGGGGCTGGCGGGGGAGAGCCCGCGGTTCCTGGACCTGATCCCGATCCGGTTCGGGATCGCGGATGTGGGCGCGCACTACCACGTGCCGCTGCTGCTGGCGCCGTACAGCTACTCGACGTATCGGGGGAGTTGAGGGGGGTAGGAAGTGCGAAATAGGGGCGTTTCGCTGAGCGCTTCACGCTTCACACGCGGAGCTCCGGCTATCACCTTGCTATAGCTACGATTGGCTTTCGCCAGAATGACTGATTCATCCGAAGTTCCCCGTGCGCCGGCCGCGCCTTCTCGCCGGAAATACGTCGTCAACACATTACCTGTGCGACAGTTTCACATAAGTGGTGGAAAGATCTGTGAGTTCTGCGCTATATGTAGGTCACATAATCTGAAACTCGGCTACAACCTCAGATCAGGATTCCTCCAGGCGAGCAGGCAAATTGCTCTCCCTTCATAGCTTCAATCGCATTCGATTCATTCTTGCTCGTGCGCGTATTGTTGAGGAACGTATTGTGACTGATTTCGCCGCAGTACCTTGGACTTGAGGCTTTGATACAGAAAATATGCCGCCACATCACATACTTGGCATCGGGAGAGACATGCGCCGATGCAATCTTGCTCTGAAGGGTCTCAAGAATCCTATGTATAGGCATATCTCTCATAAGCCGGGAAATCGATTGCAATGTGGATTGTCTTGCGCGCAATGGCGGTTGTCGCTACTTCGAGTTAAATTTCGCCGGATGGCTGTGTGGTAAGATCGACCAAAGGATCTCCAATCACCAGGAAAGCGCCACTTCGGAAAGGTCAGAACCCAATTGACTGCGCGACGCACGCTCGACTATGCATGAAGCCGTGGCCCTCGGCTTACTCAATCAATGATATTCGTGATGGTGGTAAGTTTGCAGACCTCATCAAAATGTTCTGAATGTGGATTACCGCTGACGGTTCTGATACAATTGATGCTCACTGGCGACGCGCGGACTTCCGGCGTACAGAATCCATAGGTTTCCTATGTTCGCAACTGACCAATCAGATCGGGCAGTTCGGCTCCATTCTCTCACGCGACAAGACGATCAAGGGACGTTTGTATATATTATTTCAACGGCACTTCGCAGCATGATAATCGGTCCAGTGTCGCTACGACAACTAGTACATGACAATAGGACATGTCGTGGCAACACCATGCGCTGATACATCCGCTCGATCTCGTCCAGATCTGGCCAATACGACTAGGTCGCCCTGCGCCCGTGAAGCGGAGGATTTTGCCGTCCGCGCGATCTCGCGGCGATGACGAATGGGGGCGGGCGGAGGCGCGGCGGGGGGCCGCCGCGGGCGCGGCTACCGGGCGGGATCAGGTCGGCGAAGCTGTGCTGGCGCTCGGATTCGACGAGGTAGGGGAGCATGGCGGCCCACTGGCTGTCGGGGTCGCGGTGGCTGGTCCGGAAGGCCCGTGATCTCGCCGAAGCCGTTCCCGATGGCGGCGGCGATGCGCGGAGCCGGCGCTGTGGAGCGTTGATGAATCGTTGGTGCCCCTTGAGGCCGTGAGCCGAGATGCCGGCCGCGACGGGGAGCATTCACGGCCACCCGCCCTAGAGCCGGCCCTTCGGCTGCACGGCCGGGCGTTCGGCCGGCGGGGCGAGGCGGTGGCGCACCAGTTCGGCCAGCCGCACCAGTTCGGCGTCGTGCAGCCCCAGCGCCTCGAGGCTCTCCACCGTGTTGAGCAGATAGTCCGCGTTCGGCCCGCGCGGGCCTTCGGCGCGGGCGATCACCTCGGCCTGGGCTTCGAGGCTCAGCCCGCCGCAATACTGCACATGGGCGGGGTTGGAGACGTAGGCCAGCGCCTCGACCCGCTCGCCGCCGTCGAGATCGAGCGGCAGCCGCGCCTCGTCGTAGGCGTCGGAGATCAGCTCGCGCGCCCTGAGGTAGGCGAGCGTCGCCGCCGCGCCGTGGCCCGCCACCCGGTAGGCGACGCCGCTGCAGCTGCCGCCGGCGGCGCGGTCGAGCGCCAGCACCAGGCCGGGAGCGTCCGGGGTGCCGCGGTACATGATCGAGCTCATGCAGAACGCCCGCCGGTAGCCGCGGAGCGTCGCCAGCCGCTTGTCGACGAAATCGAAGCCGGGCTGCCAGATCAGCGAGCCGTAGCCGAAGACCCAGAATTCGTCCCAGGATTGGTCGCCGGCCATTTCCGCTGTTCCCGCGCCCCCGGCTGCGCTACTCCCCCCGGGGATCGGCACGGGGTTAGGGCATGCGTACCCTCTTGGCAATCGTCATCCTGGCGGCGCTCGGCTGGAGCGGGTTCTGGTACGTGCACGCCACCGCCCGCGACCGGGCGATCACCGGCTGGCTGGAGGAGCGCCGCGCCGCCGGCTGGGTGGCCGACGCCAAGGACGTGCGGGTCACCGGCTTTCCCAACCGGGTCGACAGCATCGTCACCGGCCTCGATCTCGCGGACCCGGCGGCGGGCTGGTCCTGGCGGGCGGACGAGCTGCGGATCCTGTCGCTGTCGTACAGGCCCAACCACATCATCGCGGTGCTGCGCGGCGAGCAGGTCGTCGCCACGCCCTACCAGACGCTCCACGCCACCAGCGACCGGCTGCGCGGTTCGGTGATCTTCAAGCCGACGACGCGGCTCGAGCTCGACCACACCACCTTCGAGATCGAGGGGATGCAGATCACGAGCGACGCCGGCTGGACCGCCGGGATCGGCAAGGCGATCCTCGCCACGCGGCAGGCCGGCGAAGGCGCCCCGGCCTTCGCCCACGACATCGCCTTCAACGCCGAGCGCCTGGCGCTGCCCGCGGGCCTCACCGCCGGGTTCGATGCCGAGCACGTGCTGCCCGCGGAGATCAGCACCGATCAGCCTCGATGCGACCCTCGCCTTCGACCGGCCCTGGGACCGGCAGGCGCTGGAAAGCGACAACCCGGCCCTGAACCAGATCAAGATCCGCGATGTCTCGCTGACCTGGGGCAAGCTCGACCTGCGCGGCCGCGGCACGCTCGAGGTCGACGCCAAGGGCTATGCCGAGGGCCGGCTCGACCTGCGCGCCCGGAACTGGCGCGCCATGGTCGACCTGGCGGAATTGGCCGGCGCGCTCAATTCGACGCTCGCGGGCGCCGTGCGCGGCGGGCTGGACCTGATCGCGCGGCTGTCGGGCGACCGCAACGCCATCGACGTGCCGCTGGACTTCTCCGACGGCGTCGCCCGCCTCGGCCCGATCGTGCTCGGCCCGGCGCCGCTGCTGGCACACCGGGGCTGAGTCGCGCGCCTAGCCTTTCGCAGCGCCGCGGCCGAAGTCCGGGGCGGCGGTGTCCTGCCCGGCCTCGACGATGCCGCGGCGGATGGCACGGGTCCGGGTGAAATACTCGTGCAGATGCGCGCCGTCGCCGAGGCGGATTGCCCGCTGCAGCGCGAAGAGCTCCTCGGTGAACCGGCCGAGGACGTCCAGCGTCGCGTCGCGGTTGGACAGGAACACGTCGCGCCACATGGTCGGGATCCGACGCCGCGATCCGGGTGAAGTCGCGAAAGCCCGCGGCGGAATAATTGATGACCTCCTGGGCGGTTACCCGACTGAGGTGATCCGCCACGCCGACCATGGTGTAGGCGATCAGGTGCGGGACGTGGCTGGTCACGGCCAGCACCAGGTCGTGGTGGTCGGGCTCCATCAGGTCGACCCGCGCTCCGAGCGCGGTCCAGAACGCCACCAGCGCCTCCAGCGCCGCGGGATCGACGTCGGGCGCCGGCGTCAGCAGGCACCAGCGGTTGTCGAAGAGCGCGGCGAAGCCAGAGGCCGGGCCGGAATGCTCGGTGCCGGCCAGGGGATGGCCGGGGATGAAGTGCACGTTTGCCGGCAGGCGGGGGCCGACCGCGGCGATCACCGCGCGCTTGACCGAGCCGACGTCGCTGACGGTGGCGCCGGGCTTGAGCCGGGGCGCGATCTCGGCGGCGAGGGCTTCCATCGCGCCGACCGGCACGCAGAGCAGGACGAGATCGGCGCCCTCGACCGCCTCGGCAGCGGTGGGGAAGACCTCGGCCAGGCCGAGCCGGGAGGCCTCGGCCCGGGTCTCCGGGGTGCGGGCGTGGCCGGTGATGCGGACCGGCGCCCCGGTGCGGCGGACGGCGTGGCTGATCGAGGAGGCGATCAGGCCGAGGCCGATGAGCGCGACGTGGCGGTAGCGCATCAGGCCCGCACCTTGACGAATTCTGCAATCGCCTCCGTCACTTGCGCGCAGGCGCTGGCATCGCCGACGGTGATGCGCAGGGCCTGGGGCAGCTTGTAGCCGGCGACCTTGCGCACGATGATCCCGGCGGCGCGCAACGCCCGGTCGCAGGCTTCGGCCTCGGCCTGATCGCGGAAGCGGGCGAGCAGGAAGTTGGCTTCCGAGGGGTCGGAGGGAATGCCGATCGCGCGAAGAGCATCGGCCAAGGCCTTGCGGTTGCGGGTGTTCTCGGCGCGGCAGAACGCGGTGTAGCCGGTGTCGCGGATCGCGGCTTCGGCGGTTTCCAGGGCGGCGGTGGAGAGGTTGAAGGGGCCGCGGACCCGGTTGAGGACGTCGATGACATGGGCGGGGCCGTAGCCCCAGCCGACGCGGAGGCCGCCGAGGCCGTGGATCTTGGAGAAGGTGCGGGTCATCACCACGTTGTCGCGCGCATCGACGAGATCGGCGTGGCCGTTGAAATCGCTGACATATTCGGCATAGGCGCCGTCGAGGACCAGCAGGGTCCGGGGCGGCAGGCCGGCCGCCAGTCGGGCGACCTCGGCGGCGGGGATCATGGTGCCGGTGGGGTTGTTGGGATTGGCGACGAAGACCAGCGCCGTGCGGTCGGTGCAGGCGGCGAGGATGGCGTCCACGTCGGTTTTTCGTTCTTTTTCAGGAACTTCGACGGGCGTGGCGCCGGCGGCCAGGGCGCTGATGCGGTACATGCCGAAGCCGTGCTCGGTGTGGATCACCTCGGCGCCGGGGCCGGCATAGGCCTGGGTCAGGAAGGCGATGATCTCGTCGGATCCGGCGCCGCAGATGATGCGGGCGGGGTCGAGGCCGTGCACCTCGCCGATCGCGGCGCGGAGGCGCGCGTGGTCGGAATTCGGATAGATATGAAGGCTTTGCGCGGCGTTCCGGAACGCCTCGATCGCCTTCGGGGAGGGCCCGAACGGGTTCTCGTTGGAGCTGAGTTTCAGGACCCGCGACCGGCCTTCCAGCCGCGACTCGCCGCCCTGGTAGAGGGCGATGTCGAGGATGCCGGGTTGCGGGCGGATCGTCGGGTGGGGCTCGGACATCGGCGGCCTCGGGCTTGGCGTCCGGCGTCTCTAGCCCGGGCCGGACGCATACACAAGGCATGCACAATCCATGCACAACTCGTGTGCATAGCGATTTGGTCGGGATTGAGATCCGGTGGCCCGCCGCAGCGGCGGCGGCGAGCCCCCGGTAGCGGGGTCAGGCGGCCGTGGCGGCGTGGCCGTCGAGATCCATGCAGCAGGGATGGGCGCGCTCGCTGGCGTCGGGCGGCGGGGCCGACGCCACCAGGCGCGGGATCGCTTCGGTCTGCGAACTGAGCACCAGCTCCTTGAACCTGTCCCAGGCGAACAGCGAGCCGGGGTCGCTGCGCCGCTGCGGGTCGAGCGTGGCGTGACTGACCACGTGGCGCAGGTTGGGATACTTCGCCCAGCAGTGGCGCACGATGTTCGCGGTCGCCGCCACCTGCCAGTCGGAAAACGTGTCGCTGTCGACCTGGCGGTTCACCACCTCGATCCCGAGCGAGAAGTGATTGACCTTGGTGTGCCCGCCCCAGACCGCCGGGTGCGACTTGTCGTTGCGCACGTGCCAGGCGGCGCGCGATTCGTGGCAGGTCGCCCAGACCAGCTCGCCGTGCGCGGCCTCGTCCTCGTCGGGCACCAGCCAGTGGAAGCTGGCGTGGCGGTCCATGATGACGCTGACCGCACCGGCCGACGAGCCGCCGGCGGTGGCGTGGATGACGATGGCGCGGATGCCGGTGACGGGATCGAAGATCCGGCTCGACGACGCCTTGATCGAGGCGTCCTTGACGCCCGGATACCAGCGCTCGGGGATGGTGGCGACGCTCGGCCGCAGTTCGGGGGGCAGATCGAAGAGAAAGCTTCTGGGATCGGACATGACGACCTCTGAACTTGGAGCTGAAACGGCATTCGAAGAATGGCCGGATCATAGCACGCAGGAGCCGAGTCGGAAACCAGGGCAAGGAAGTACCGGTGCGGATCCGGGCCGCAAATTCGCCGAGCAATAGTTTCGACGTTGTCACTGCCGGATCCGGCCGAGCAGTTCGCCTCCCGAACCGGCAGCAGCGACGCGACTCGCGTCGCGCCGGTTCGTCGGCCGGAGCGCGGGCGCGGAACGCGCCTGCCAGGGACAGGCAAGCGCGGGCGGATTTGTCTCCGCCAACTCCGCCAGGTGAATGCGGTGCTGTTGCGCGTCATCGGGGCAACGGTCGGAAAGAAGCCCTATCAGAAGAAGCTCTGCGGATCGATGTCGATGGTGACGCGGATCGTCGAGGGCACCGGCACGGCGGCGGCCCAGGCGCGCAAGCGCCGGCTGCAGCGCGACGCCCTTCGGCGCGCGCACCAGCAGGCGCACCCGGTGGCGGCCGCGGATGCGGGCGACGGGCGCCGGGGCCGGGCCCCAGACCTCGGCGCCGGCGGCGTGTAGCGGTGCTGCGGCGCGGGCCAGCGCCCGGGCGACGTCCCAGGTGCGCTGCTCGTCGGGGCCGGTGACGATGACGCCGGCGAGGCGGCCGTAGGGCGGCATCAGCGCCCGGCGGCGGGCCTCGGCCTCGGCGCGCCAGAAGCCCTCGTCGTCGCCGGTGAGGATGGCGCGCAGCGCCGGATGCTCGGGCTGGTGGGTCTGCACCAGCGCCAGGCCGGGGCGCTCGGCGCGGCCGGCGCGGCCGGCGACCTGGCGGATCAGCTGGAAGGTCTTCTCGGCGGCGCGCAGGTCGCCGCCCTGCAGCCCGAGGTCGGCGTCGATCACGCCGACCAGGGTCAGGTGCGGGAAGTTGTGGCCCTTGGAGACCAGCTGGGTGCCGATGACGAGGTCGGCGCCGCCCTGGGCGATCTGCTCGATCCGGGCTTTCAGCGCCCGCGGGCTGTCGGCGAGATCGGAGGAGAGGATGGCGAGCCGGGCCTCGGGCCAGAGCGCGGCGGCTTCCTCGGCCAGGCGTTCGACGCCGGGGCCGAGGGTGGTCATCCGGCCCTCGACCTTGCAGGACGGGCAGGCGGTGGGGATGGGCTTGGTCGCGCCGCACTGGTGGCAGACCAGGCGCTTGCGGAAGCGGTGCTCGACCATGCGGGCGTCGCAGGCGTCGCAGCCGACCTGGTGGCCGCAGGCGCGGCAGATCGTCAGCGGCGCGTAGCCGCGGCGGTTGAGGAAGAGCAGCGCCTGCTCGCCGGCGGCCAGGCGTTCGCCGACCGCGGCGGCGAGCGGGGCGGAGATCCAGCGGCCCGGCTCGGGCGGATCCTGGCGCAGGTCGATGGCGCGCATCTCGGGCAGCTCGGCGACGCCGAAGCGCTCGGGCAGGTCGAGCCGGGCGTACTTGCCGGCCTCGGCGTTGGCCCAGGATTCCAGCGACGGGGTGGCCGAGGCGAGGACGACCGCGGCGCCTTCGATCGAGGCCCTGAGCACGGCCATGTCGCGGGCGTGGTAGAGCGCGCCGTCCTCCTGCTTGTAGGAGCCGTCGTGCTCCTCGTCGACGACGATCAGCCCGAGGTCGGCGAAGGGCAAGAACAGCGCCGAGCGGGCGCCGACGACGAGGCGGGCGTCGCCGGTGGCGACGGCGGTCCAGGCCCGGCGGCGCGCGGCCTGGGTGACGCCGGAATGCCACTCGGCGGGGCGGGCGCCGAAGCGGGCCTCGACGCGGTCGAGGAACTCGACCGAGAGCGCGATCTCGGGCAGCAGCACCAGCGCCTGGCGGCCGCAGGCCAGCGCCTCGGCGACGGCTTCGAGGTAGACCTCGGTCTTGCCGGAGCCGGTGACGCCCTTGAGCAGCGTCGTGGAATAGCGGCCGGCGCGCACGGCGGCGCGCAGCGCCGCGGCGGCCTCGGCCTGGGCCGGCGAGAGCGGGCGCGGATCGGCGGCGGGGTCGAGCCTCGGGTAGGGGGCGTCGCGGGGTGCCTCCTCGCGCACGGAGCACGCCCTGGAGCTCGAGCCCGCGGACCACCGCGGCGGAGACGCCGGCGAGCTGCGCCAGCTCGGTCGGGGCGAAGCCGAGGTTGCCGAACTCGGCGAAGGCGGCCAGCACGCGGGCGCGCGCCTCGGTCATCCGCTCGGGCTCGCTGCCGGAGCGGCGCAGCAGCGGCCGCGCCGCGGGGGGCGCGCCGAGGCCGGGGGCGCGGGTCGCCAGCCGCAGCATCACCGCCAGCGGCGTCAGCGTGTAGTCGCCGGCGCGGGCCAGGAACTCGCGCATCGCCGGCTGCAGCGGCGGCGCGTCGATGACGCGGGCGATGTCGCGGAGCTTGGCGGCATCGAAGCCGCCGGCGCCTTCGCCCCAGACCAGGCCCAGCACCCGGCGCGGTCCGAGCGGCACCTCGACGAGATCGCCCGGCCGCACGCCGCCGGCCGGCGCGCGGTAGTCGAGCAGCCGGTCGAGGCCCTCGGCGGTGACGACGGCAACCGCGGTTCCGGGCGCGAAGACGCGCAGGGATTCGGGCGGATTGAGGTGTTCCATCGCGCAATACCTTGGGCTAGTATCCCCTCGCACCACAAGGGCTGACCGCCCTGTACGCGGAGGCTACCCCCATGAAATTCTTCGTTGACACCGCCGAGATCGACGAGATTCGCGAGCTGAACGCGCTCGGGCTCGTGGACGGCGTGACGACCAATCCCAGTCTCGTGAAGAAATCCGGCCGCGACTTCATCGAGGTGATCCGCGAGATCTGCGGCGAGATCGAGGGGCCGGTGAGCGCCGAGACCGTGGCGCTCGACTACGAGGGGATGATGGCCGAGGGGCGCAAGCTGGCGCAGCTCGCGCCGAACATCGCGGTGAAGGTGCCGCTGACCTGGGACGGGCTGAAGGCCTGCCGGTCGCTGAGCGAGGAGGGGCGGATGGTCAACGTCACGCTCTGCTTCTCGGCGAACCAGGCGCTGCTGGCGGCCAAGGCGGGCGCGACCTTCATCTCGCCGTTCCTCGGCCGGCTCGACGACATCAACCTCGACGGGCTGGATCTGATCCGCGACATCCGGACCATCTACGACAACTACGGCTTCGAGACCGAGATCCTGGCCGCGAGCATCCGCACGGTGAACCACGTCAAGGAGTGTGCGCTGATCGGCGCCGACGTGATCACCGCGCCGGCGGCGGTGCTGCACAAGCTCGCCGAGCATCCGCTGACCGACAAGGGGCTGACGGCGTTCCTGAAGGACTGGTCGGCCACCGGCCAGAAGATCGTGTGAGGACGACGCAGAGATGGCGATGACCGAGACCGAGGCGCCGGGGATCCGGGCGCAGATCCTCAGCGACCCGGGGCTGATCCTGGAGGACCGCGACCTGATGCGGGCGCTGCTCGAGGCCGACCGCAGCACGCAGGGGCGCAACGTCGTCGACCTGCGCGGCGTGCTGGTCGACCGGCTGGAGGAGCGGCTGGACCGGCTGGAGGACACCCATCGCGAGGTGCTGGCCGCGGCCTACGAGAACGTGGCGGGGATGAACCAGGTGCACCGCGCCTGCCTGGCGCTGCTGGAGCCCGCGGACTTCCCGGGGTTTCTCAAGGTGCTGACCCGCGACGTGGCGCCGATCCTCGGGGTCGAGGTGATCCGGCTGGGCCTGGAGGCGCCGGCCGCCGAGCCGGGCGCGAGCCTCGGGCCGGCCGGGCCGTTCCACGACGTGGTGGTGGCGCTGCCGGCGGGCGGGGCGGACGCCTATGTCACCCAGGGCCGCGGCCTCGGGGCGCGGCGGGTGACGCTGCGCCAGCTGGTCAAGGCCTCGCCCGATCTCTACGGGGCCGAGGCCGCGGAGATCCGCTCCGAGGCGCTGCTCAGGCTCGACCTCGGCGACGGCAACCTGGGCGGGCTGCTGGCCTTCGGCGCCGCCGACGCGCACCGCTTCCACCCCGACCAGGGCACCGACCTGCTGGCCTTCTTCGGCGGGGTCTTCGAGCGCAGCCTGCGGCGCTGGCTGGCCTGACAGCCGGTGCCCGCGGCCGCTGACCGCGCGCAGCCGTCCGACGGGGCGGTGGGGCTGCTGCAGGGCTGGCTGGCGCAGCTCGGCGCGGTGCGCGGGGCGAGCCCGCGCACGCTGACCGCCTACCGCCGCGACGTCTCGAACTACCTGGGGTTTCTGGCCGGGCACTGGGGCGGGCCGGCGGGCGCGGCGGCGCTGGGGCAGGTCAGCACCGCGGACCTCAGGGCCTGGATGGCGCACGAGCGCGGGCGCGGGCTGTCGGCGCGCTCGCTCGCCCGCGCGCTCTCGGCGGTGAAGAGCTTCCACGCCTGGCTGGCGGAGGCGCGGGGCCTGCCGGCCGCGGCGGTCACCGCGACCCGCGGGCCGCGGGTCAAGCCGCGGCTGCCGCGGCCGGTGTCGCCGGACGCGGCGCGGGCGCTGATCGCCACCGTGGAGGCGCAGAGCCTCGAGCCGTGGATGGCGGCGCGCGACGCGGCGGTGATGACGCTGCTCTACGGCTGCGGCCTGCGGATCTCCGAGGCGCTGGGGCTGCGGCAGGCCGATGCGCCGCTCGGCGAGATGCTGCGGGTCCGCGGCAAGGGCGGGCGCGAGCGGCTGGTGCCGGTGCTGCCGGTGGCGGCGCGGGCGGTCGAGGCCTATCGCGCGCTCTTGCCCTTCGCCCCGGCCGCCTCGGCGGCGCTGTTCCTCGGCGCTCGCGGCGGGGCGCTCAACCCGCGGCACGTGCAGCAGGTGACCGCGGCGGCGCGGATGCAGCTCGGGCTGCCCGCGACCGCGACGCCGCACGCGCTGCGCCATTCCTTCGCCACCCACCTGCTGGAGGCCGGCGGCGATCTGCGCACCATCCAGGAGCTGCTCGGCCACGCGACGCTCGCCACCACCCAGGTCTATACCGGGGTCGACCAGGTGCGGCTGATGGAGGCCTATACCGCCGCCCATCCCAAGGCGCAGCCGGACCGGACGCCGGGCTGAGGGCGGCGCCCGTGCCGTCGTCAGCGCCGCTGCGTTCCTCGCCGACCAATCTGCGAACGGCGGGGTTTGCGCCAAGAGCGGCCGTCCGCGCCCTTCCAACCAAAGCGGGCGAAACCCGCGGGCCCGGCGGGCGCGAGAATCGCGTCCGCTCCCCGCAGGGCGGCCACATTCTCGCCTGTAGGACTCGCCTCCTCGTTCCCGCGTGTCCGCGAGGTTGATGGCAACCGAAACGAAGGGCGTGCGCGGGGACGCGCTTTGCGCGACGCCGTGGCGTCGAAACAGGTTGGTTTGGTGCGCGCAAGGACGGTCACACAGAGGTCTTAGCTTCAAGTGTCCGCAGCCGATCTTGCAATCGCCCAAATACCGGGCAATGATCGCTTGGCACAGGCCAAATATGGTTGACGCAGTGTGCCAAGACCAGATGTTGTTGCGCTGCGGGCTTTATTGGAGGGGCGAAAGGGATGGCCTCGTCTCACGAGACCGGTGTTGGCGACAAGTACGTGCTTCCGACCGGCAAGGACGATTCGGCTCGGCTTGACCTCATTCATGCCGTCTATGGAGCGGTCAGCCTGAAGGGACTGGAGGCGGCATCGATCGGGGGGGCCGAGCGCGCCGCCGACATCGGCTGCGGTACCGGAACGGTCACAAGATGGATGGCCGCTAGGATGGGGACCGGGGGGCGAGTGGATGCAATCGACATCGCGCCCGAGCAGATCGAAGTGGCCAGAACCACCGCCGCTGAAGCGGGAGGCAGTTCGATGTATTTTCAGATCGGATCTGCCTATGACCCAGGGCTGCCCGAGAGCGCTTTTGACGTCGTTTTCTGCAGGCTCGTGCTCTGCCACCTCAAGGAGCCGGAGAGGGCAGTAGCGCAAATGGCGAGGCTGCTCAGGCCGGGTGGGCGCCTCGTCTTGGTCGATATGGATCTTCGCAACACCTTCACGATGCCGAACTGCGAGTTCTATCAAGCCTATATCGATGAAAGCGTCATCCCCTACCAGACGAAGATCGGCGTCGACTATTCCATCGGGCTGAGACTTCCCGAACTCATCACCGGCGCCGGGCTGTGTACCGACTGTGTTCTGATCGATCAGCCGGTATTCCGAGACGGGCCGGAGAAACACCTTTGGGAAAATACCTGGAACTCCGCCTTGCAGCGCGTGGTGCCAGAAGGTGTTCTGAGCATGGACCGAGGCAAAGATCTGATTGCCGGCATGGAAAAGCACACGGCAAATGCGGACGTGTGGGTGGCGGTGGCGAAGATGTTTGCCGTTGTCGGGAGAAAGCCGCATCCGTAGCGGCCGATCTTCCATGGCGCGCCAAATGCAACGGCCGGGGAGCTCGCTGCAGGCCGTGGTCGTTCAGGTTCTACAAATGGGAATGCGTCCCGCAGGGGCGGCCGCGCTCGGAGTTGTCGAAAGACAGATCCGACAGGACGCACCGGGGGCGCGTTCGAAGCGGCGGGCGAGGCGACCCCGAGGACGGCTTCGGGCCCGCCAGCCGACAGATACGTTCGGCGTTTTCGGCCGAGGCCTGTATGGGTGCCCGCCCTAGGCGGACGGTCCGCCGAAGACGCCGAACCGGTTCCGGGCGGCGCTGTGGAGTTGCTCGACGATGCGTTCCAGGCCGTTGATCTGCTGCACCAGGTCGCTGTCGCGGGCGGACTTGTAGCCGGTCAGGCGCGCGATCTCCGACCGGGTCCGGGGCCGCTTCAGCTGATAGCAGTAGATCGGATAGGCGTAAGGCACCTCGGGGGATTCCTGCAGTCCCAGCCGGGCGCCGAACATGTCGAAGCGGTCGGTGCTCCGGTTCTCCGGCGACAGGATGGTGGAGCGGAAGCCGACGCTGTGGCGCGCCTTGCCGAACGAGAAGATCAGGCCGCCGCGCTGGAAGATGATCCCGCGCACGTAGCGGCTGATGCCGTTGGTCTTGGGCCTCTGGGTCAGGAACTCCGCCACCGGCGAGCGCACGCTCGGGCTCCTGATCAGCATCCATGAGCAGATCAGGCGGGTGTCCTCCTTGCCGTTCTTGTTGAGGCGGAGGATCAGGAACGACCCGTTCTCCCCGGTGCGCTGGGCCTGGAAGGTCCGCTGTGTGCCGTCGAGATCGAGCCAGCCGGACAGCGCGTTGGGCAGGTCGATCGGCGGGCTGTAGATCGAGCGCAGAAGCTCGGGGAGGCGCGCCGCCAGCTCCACCCATTCGTGGTCGCGGATGCCGGTGTCGAGCCGGGCGACATGGGCCTGGATTTCCTCCGAGGAGAAGGCCTGCAGCCCGAGCATCTGCTTCTGCAGTCGATTGCACCGCTTCCGCGGCACGGCGAGAACGTCGCACATCTGCGTGTAGGTCAGCCGCCGCAGCGACTTCAGCTCCTCGAGCAGCTGCGCGAGCTCGTCGCTCCTCAGCCGTGCCCGGATGATCGATCGCATGCGCTTGCCGCCCCCCGTCCCTACGGTCGTTTTCGCACGAATGTGCGGATTTCAGAATAGCCATGCGGATTTCTGCATGCAGCCGGGAAAATCGCGCGAGCCTGGCCGTCACGCTGCATGAAGCCGGCAGAAACGGTATGTTTGTCAGGTTGTTATGTTCCGTCGATCCGGCACCATGAGCAGAGGCGACACCCACGCGCCTGCAGATCGGAGCCGGGCTCCATGGATCAGATTGCCAGACCTGAAGCCTTCGTCCGCGACCGGGACGGCGCCGCGCCCGGCGCGCCGGCCGCCTGCAGACTGCCGGCGATGGGCCTGGCCATCGCGGATTCTGCGGCCCGAAGCGATGCCGAGGAACACATCGAGGCGGTGGGACGGCAGCGGTTCCGGGCCAGCAACCGGCCGCGCTGGGGAGAGGCCGCGCGCGATGCCGCGGATGACCGGCTGCGGGCGACGCGGCAGCGGATCGCCCGAAGGGAACGCCAGCTTCTGCGGACGCCGGAATCCCGGATCGTCGCCCGCCGGGGCGAGGCGGCGGTCTCGCGGATGTACCCGGTGATGGGCTGGACGATGCTGGTCGTGGCACTGGTCCTGCTGATCCCGATCCCGCTCGTGGTCGCCATCGGCATCGCCGAGGGCGCGATGACGCTGGAGGCGCTGGTGGAGCGGCCCTGGCTCGCCGTCGCCTACGGTTTCGCGCCGTGGGGCGCGGTGGCGGCGCTGAAGCTGATCCGGCACGCGCTTCTCTGCGAGACCCAGCGCTCCTGGCTGGACATCGGCCTCGCCCTGGCCACGCTGGCGGCCTTCGCGCTCTGGATCCACACCTATTCCGCGACGTTCCTGGCCGACACCAGCGCCGGCCCCGATGCCGCGTTCGATGCGGCGGTCGGCATGGGCACGTTCTACAAGACCCAGCTGCTGCTGGAGGCGACGGCCGGCTACTCTGCCTGGACGATTTCGGAGCGCCTGCTGTCGCACGGGATGGTCCAGGAGGTCGTGCCCTCCGCCAGCCACCGGGCGCTGCTCGAGGCGCAGGAGCGCGATCTGGCCGTCGCGGAACAGCAGGCGGCGCGCCTCGACGCGATCGACGATGCCTTCGCCCGCCACGCGGCCGCCGAAGCGGACTTCGTGAAAACCAGCCTGGGTCGGCTGGCCGACTACCAGAACCGGCTGCAAGGGCTGTCCGACCGGGCGAGCGCCGAGGCGCGGGCCGCCCTGCGAGCCGATTTCACCAGAGAGCCCGAGGGCTTGCCAGAGGAGGTACGCGAGGATGCCTAGACTTCATGCGAAGCTTCGAATGATCGCCGTGGGCCTGGCGGCCGCGGCCGCGCTCGGGCCGGGGCCGGCGGTGGCCGAAACCTGGGAGATCGTGGTGCCGCCGAACATGCCCCGCAGCGACGAGCTCAAGGCGGAGATTCTGGGATTTCTTCCTGCACGACCTGGCGCCCGGGGACAGTCTCACGCTCTACGACGGCCTGCACGGGCGCGAGCTGACGCGCATCGCCATTCCGAACCAGCCGCGCTTCCGGACCGAGCGGGTGCGGACCAAGGCGTTGGCCCGCGAGACGGCGCGGCTGTCGCGGGCGCTCGATGCGCTCAAGGCGGAGGGGAACCCGGACACCCCGTACCGGATCAGGTTCCCCGAGTTCGTCTACACCTATGCCGAGGCCCGGACCAGCACCAAGAGCCAGCTGCTGGTGATCACCTCCGGCATGAACCAGTCCGACCTGGAACCGAGCTTCAGCTTCCGTCTGGTCGGCGGCAAGCTGTACCTGCCGACGGACGCGCATATCGAGGCGCCGCTCTCGGCGAGCCCCTACGGCACCCAGGGACGCGAGACGGCACTCGCCGGCGTCGCGGTGCACTTCTGCCTGCTGTCCCAGGAGAGCCGGCTGACCACCTATCAGAAGGACGAGCTGCGGCGGTTCTGGTCGCTCTACGTGAAGTGGCTCGGCGGCGAGGTTCGCGACCTTCACCGAGAGTCTGCCCGGCTGCTTCGCCCGCTGGCGTGACAAGGCGCACGGCGGCATGCCGGAGGAAAAGCTCGACATCTCGAGCGACGTGCTGGCGATGCGGAGCGTGGCGCGAACGCCGCTCGAGGACGCCGCGCCCGACGACGAGGGCGCCGTGCCGGAAGGTGTGGAGACTTTCTCGCTCTTCAGCTCAAAGCCCCACCCCGGCCTGCCGGGCATCGAGGTGACGACCGGGGTCGAGTACCGGGCGGACGAGTATCCTCGCAGCTATCGGCATGCCTGGTGCTACGCGATGGTCGAGCACGACGGCGCCAGCATCCACGTCGAGATCGGCACCAAGCTCCCGCTTCGCAAGATCGAGTGGCCGGCCATCCCGCAGGGAACGCTGGACGCGGCCGGAATCAGTCGCGAGCAGGCGGAGGCCGGGCGGAGCGCCTGCCAGTTCCCCCCGGATGCCGCCTGACGCGCGGCGGCCTCAGCCGGCGTGGTAGAGCGAATCGAACAGGCGCGGGTCGTAGCTGGTCTGGCGGAAGGTTTCGCCCATGGTCAGGATCGACACCGCGTCGTGGGAATGCAGCGATTCCTGGTGGCTGGCCACGACGCGGAAGTCGCCGATCCGCGACTCGGATTCAAGGCTGGCGCAGAGCAGCCGCACCGCGTCCTCGACGAAGATCGGGTTCGAGCCGTTGAGCTCGGCGAAGGCCTGCTCGTCCTCGCGCTTGACCATCACCTGGGTCTCGGTCGGGATCGCGGCGTTGCAGAGATCCACCAGATCCTCGAACCACAGCATGCCGTCTCCGACCAGCTCCACCGTGACCCGCGCCACCGAGCGCTGCGAATGCGGCGTTGCGATCTGGTTGCGGGTGCGCCGGGCATGCTCGGAGAGCTCCAGCGAGCAGGGGCAGGTCGAGGAATAGACGTAGTCGAGATGCACGATGCGCTGCACCGCCTCGGCCGACTTCACCATCTCCAGCGCGACGTTGTAATACTGGTAGCCCTCCAGCCCGCTGCGGAGCGAGGACTTCAGCATCGGGTAGCTGAAGCGCATCATCACCCGGGCGTCGTAGCTGTCGAGGTCGCTGAGGTAGCTGTCGAGCACCGCGCCGATCACCTCGAAGGAGAACTGGGTCTCGGCGTGCTTGTAGAAGGACCGCATGATGCGGCTCATGTTGATGCCCTTCTTGTTCGCTTCCAGCGAAACCGAGCCGGTCACCGAGGTTTCGAGCTGCACCTCGCCGCCCTGGCGGGTGCGGAAGCGGACCGGCAGGCGGAAGTTCGAGATTCCAACGTGCTGGATGCCGGTCTTGGCGCCCTTGATCAGGCTCTCGGGGCCGTTCTGAAGGTCGGGCAGCGTGGCGCGATAGCCTGCATCGGCCACGAAGGCCCGCGGATAGCTGCGGCTGAATTGCGGGTAGGCCGGCTCGCCCGTGCCGGCGAGGACCGCCGTGAGGTCGACGGAGCCGATCCCAGAGGGCGCGCCGCCCGCCCAGAGCAGCAGCGTGCGCGCCGCCGCCTCGGCCTCGGCCTTGCTGGGACGTGCGTCTTCGGCGCCTGACGCGTCTTCCGAGGTGATCTTCGGAGTGAACATGTTCATGGCGTCGTTCCTCGATTTCAGCGTCGGTCGCGCGACCGGCTAAATGGGACGTCCCGCTCCGTTTGGAAGGAGTTCCCAGCGAATTGCAGCAGGCCGGGCGGCCTGGCGACAACTAGAACGCGAAAATCGATGAAAATGCAATCGTCACGATAGAGCTAGGTTTATTTTGCCCTTACTTGGCCGCGAGGGCGCCGAGCAGATCCGCCTCGAGATCGGCGGGGTCTTCGAGCCCGACCGACAGGCGCACCAGCCCGTCGCCGATGCCGAGCGCGGCGCGCTGCCCGGCGGTCAGCCGCTGGTGCGTTGTGGTCGCAGGATGGGTGACCAGGCTCTTGGAATCGCCGAGGTTGTTCGAGATCAGCACGATCCGAAGCGCGTCGAGGAAGCGGAAGGCGGCGGCCTTGCCATCCTGCGAGATCGAGCGACAGCACGGTGCCGCCGGACTGCATCTGCCGGCGCGCGAGGTCGGCCTGCGGATGGTCGGGCAGGCCCGGATAGATCACCCGGGCCAGCGCCGGATGGCCGTGCAGCGCCTCGGCCAGCGCCTGCGCCGTCGCGGCCTGGGCGCGGCAGCGCAGGTCGAGCGTCTCCAGCCCCTTCAGCATCACCCAGGCGTTGAACGGGCTGAGCGCGCCGCCGGTGTGCTTGAGGAAGGTCTCGAGCGGGCCGCGGATGAAGTCGCGGCTGCCGAGCACCACGCCGCCGAGGCAGCGGCCCTGGCCGTCGATGTGCTTGGTCGCGGAATAGATCACCACGTCCGCGCCGAGCGCCAGGCAGCGCTGGAAGATCGGCGTCGCGAAGACGTTGTCGACGATCACCTGCGCGCCGACGGCGTGGGCCAGCCGCGCCACCGCGGCGATGTCGATGACCTCGAGCGTCGGGTTCGAGATCGATTCGAGGAACACCAGCCGGGTGTCGGGCCGGAGCGCGGCCCGCCACTGCTCGAGGTCGATCCCGTCGACGAAGCTGACCTCGACCCCGAACTTCGGCAGCAGGGTCTCGATGATGTAGAGGCAGCTGCCGAAGAGCGCCCGCGCCGAGACCACGTGGTCGCCGGCCTTGAGCTGGGAGAACAGCGCGCCGTGCACCGCGGCCATGCCGCTGGCGGTGGCGAAGGCGTCCTCGGCGCCTTCGAGCTGGGCCATGCGCTCCTCGAACATCCGCACCGTCGGGTTGCCGTAGCGGGCGTAGATGAACTCGTCGGGGCCGGAGGCGATGAACCGCGCCTCGGCGGTCTCGGCGTCGGGATAGACGAAGCCCTGGGTCAGGAAGATCGCCTCGGAGGTCTCGCCGTACTGGCTGCGCCGGGCGCCGCCGTGCACCAGCCGCGTCCGCGGGCTCCAGTCGTCGGTCATGGCCTGCTGTCCGGAACCCCGGCCCCCGTTGTCCTGCCCCGCGCGCCTTTCGGCGCCAGAGCCCGCGCCGATTAGCGAAGCCGGGCGCCGCGGTCAATGGTGCGGCGTCATCGGGCTGTCACGGCCGTGTCACCGTGAATTAACGGCTTTCGCGTATTTTTACTGCAATTGAAGCGGGTTCGGACACGGCATGGCCTATTTCGGCATCACGGCATCGGCGGCCGGGCTGCAGGCGGCGGCGCCCGGGGACGATCTCGGGGCCGGGCTGCGCCGCCGCCTGGACGGCGGGCCGGCGACCGCGCCGATCGTGGTGATGATCCACGGCTACAAGTTCCATCCCGAGCTGCCCGACGCCGACCCGCACCGCTCGCTGTTCGCGCTCAGCCCCGAGCGGGATCACCGGCGGATCCGCAGCTGGCCCGAGGGCCTGGGCTTTGCCGAGGACCGGGGCGAGACCGGCCTCTGCGTCGGCTTCGGCTGGCCGGCCAGCGCGCCGCTGCTGGCGAGCCTCGTCACCACCGGCCGCAGCGGTTTCGCCCGGGTCTACGACCGGGCGGCGGAGTACGGCGCGCGGCTGGCGGAGCTGGTGGCGCTGCTGCAGCGGCTGGCGCCGGGGCGGCCGGTCGACCTGCTGGCGCATTCGCTGGGCGCGCGGGTGG
Source organism: uncultured Alphaproteobacteria bacterium (assembly GCA_963847795.1). GTDB lineage: Bacteria > Pseudomonadota > Alphaproteobacteria > Rhodobacterales > Rhodobacteraceae > Amaricoccus. The sequence goes on along the minus strand of CAWKBH010000014.1, from coordinate 113,434 downwards.
CGCTGGCGGCGCTGCCGCAGCTCGAGCAGGCCCCGGGCCGGGTGATCCTGCTCGGCGCGGCCGAGTTCGACGCCCGGGCGCTGGAGTTCCTCGGCGCCGCGCGCGCGCCCTGCCCGCCCGAGATCTACAACGTGACCTCCCGGGCCAACGACCTCTACGACCTGATGTTCGAGAGCTTCGCGCCCCGCCGCGGCTGGGGCGAGCGGGCGGTGGGACTGGGGCTCAGGGCGCAGCTGCCCGGCTGGCTCGACCTGCAGCTCGACCGCGCCGAGGTCACCGCCTGGGTCAACGCCCAGGGCATCCCGCTGACCGCCTCGAACGCCCGGCTCTGCCACTGGGGCTTCTACACCCGCGACGGCGCGCTCGGGCTCTACCAGGCGATCCTGCGCCGCCGCCCCGGCTGGGACATCGCCAGCCTGCGCGCCGCGCCCTGCTTCGCCGCGCAGGAGCCGCGCTGGAGCCGGCTGCTGCCGCGCCGGCGGTTCGGCCTGCCGGGGCTCGATCTCGACGGCGGCCTCGAGCGCGCTTGATCCTGCAGCGCAGCATGCCATGTGACGGGGTGTTGCACACCCTGGACATGGACGGATGACGGACCCAATCGAGCTTTATTACTGGCCGACGCCCAACGGCTGGAAGATCACCATCGCGCTGCACGAGATGGCGCTTCCCTACAACCTCAACCTGGTGAACATCGGCCGCGGCGAACAGTTCAAGGCCGATTTCCTGAAGGTCTCGCCGAACAACCGGATGCCGGCGATCGTCGATCCCGACGGGCCGGACGGCAGGCCGATCTCGATCTTCGAATCCGGCGCCATCCTGCAGTATCTCGGCCGCAAGTCCGGCAAATTCTACGGCAGCAGCGAGCGCGAGCGGGTCGAGATCGAGCAGTGGCTGTTCTGGCAGGTGGCCGGGGTCGGGCCGATGGCCGGCCAGGCGCACCATTTCCTGAAATACGCCCCGGGCATGGAGCCGCCGAAGGTGCTGCCCTACGCGCAGGACCGCTACCGCAACGAGGTCGCCCGGCTCTACAGCGTGCTGAACCGGCGCCTGGCCGACCGCAAGTTCGTCGCCGGCGCTTATTCGATCGCCGACATGGCGATCTGGTCCTGGGCCAGCCGCTGGGAAGGCCAGCAGCAGGACATCACCCGCTTCCCGCACATGCAGGCCTGGCTCGACCGGGTCTGGGAGCGGCCCGCGGTGCAGGCCGGCCGGGCCGTCGGCAAGGACAAGCGGGTCGATCTCACCACCGACCGCGAGGCGCAGAAGATCCTGTTCGGGCAGACCGCGCGCGACTGAGCGCGCGCCCCGGAACCCCGAACCGGACCGGCCTCGATCCCTCCGGCTTCATACAGGTTTGCTAACCTGGAGAGCAGTCGGCGCGCGCCAACGGCGCGCGCAAGCATAAAGACTTGCGCGCACCGCGCGCTCCTTGTGGCGGCAAAGGCCGCCGCGCGGCGCCAGCCGCGCCCCGCTCAGGCGTTGCCGATCAGGATGCCGGCGGCCAGCACCAGCGAGCCGCCGAGCAGCACCTGCAGCGCCGCCCGCAGCCACGGCGTCTCCATGTAGCGGTTCTGGATCCAGGTGATCGCCCAGAGCTCCACGAACACCACGGCGATGGCGATGGAGGTAGCGGTCCAGAAATGCGGGATCAGGTAGGGCAGCGTGTGCCCGAGCCCGCCGATCGAGGTCATGATGCCGGAGGCCAGCCCGCGCTTCAGCGGCGAGCCGCGCCCGGAGAGCTTGCCGTCGTCGTGGGCGGCCTCGGTGAAGCCCATCGAGATGCCGGCGCCGACCGAGGCGGAGAGGCCGACCAGGAAGGTCTGCCGGGTGTCGCCGGTGGCGAAGGCGGCGGCGAAGATCGGCGCCAGCGTCGAGACCGAGCCGTCCATCAGCCCGGCGAGCCCCGGCTGCACCAGGGTCAGGATGAACTGCCGCCGCTCGTCGCGCCCCTCCTGCTCGCGCACGTCCTCGGGCGTGTGCACCAGGCCGAGGCGCCGCGCGAGGCTGGCATGGCCCTTCTCGGCCGCGGCGAGGTCGCCGAGCAGCTTGCGGGTGCCGGCGTCGCTGCTGCGCGCCGCCGCGGCCTGGTAGAACCGCGCCGCCGCCTCCTCCATGCGCTCGGCCATCACCCGGGTCTTCTCGATGCCGAGCGGGCGCACCAGCCAGTCGGGCGTGCGCTCCAGGGTGCCGCGCACGTGCTCGCGGCGGATCAGCGGGATGCTGGGCCCGAATCGGGCGGTGTGCCGGTCGATCAGCCGGCGGCGGTGCTCGTCCTCCTCGGCGGCCATCTCGTCGAAGACCGCGGCGGAGGCCGGGAAGCTCTCGCGCAGGCCGTCGGCATAGGCGCGGTAGATGCGGCCGTCCTCCTCCTCCGAGGAGATCGCCAGCGCCAGCACCTCCTGCTCGCTGAGACTGTCGAAGTCCCGCCGCCCGCCTTGCCAGAATCGCTGCAACATCGCCGCCTCCGCTCGCCCGCCACGCCGCAAGCTTAAGGCTCGGGGCTTGCCCTGTCTCGGCCCCGCGGTCTATGCCGGGGTAAGCACCACGAAGGTCCGATGTCCCAGACGCTGACGATCCGCCGCCCGGACGACTGGCACCTGCACCTGCGCGACGGCGCGATGCTGGCCGGCGTGCTGCCGGCCTCGCGGCATTTCGCCCGCGCCATCGTGATGCCGAACCTGGTGCCGCCGGTGGTGACCGCGGCCGACGCCCGCGCCTATCGCGAGCGCATCCTCGCCGCCCTGCCGGCCGGGCAGGACTTCACGCCGCTGATGACGCTCTACCTGACCGAGGCCACCGACCCCGACGACGTCGCGGCCGCCGCCGCCGAGGGGCTGGTGAGCGCGGTGAAGCTCTATCCCGGCCGGGGCCACCACCAACTCCGCCAGCGGCGTGCATTCGATCCGGCGGGTGATGCCGGTGCTGGAGCGGATGGCCGAGGTCGGGCTGCCGCTCTGCGTGCACGGCGAGGTCACCGACGCCGAGGTCGACATCTTCGACCGCGAGGCCGTCGTTCCTCGACCGGGTGCTGGCGCCGCTGCGCGCCGAGCTGCCGGAGCTCCGGATCGTGCTCGAGCACGTCACCACCGCCGACGGCGTGCATTTCGTCGAGGCCTCGCACAACGTCGTGGCGACGCTGACGGTCCACCACCTGATCCTGAACCGGAACGACCTGCTGGTCGGCGGCATCCGGCCGCACTACTACTGCCTGCCGGTGGTCAAGCGCGAGAAGCATCGGCTGGCCCTGCTGCGGGCGGCGACCGGGGGCGACCCGCGGTTCTTCCTCGGCACCGACAGCGCGCCCCACGCGCAGGGCGCCAAGGAGGCCGCCTGCGGCTGCGCCGGCGTCTTCACCGCGCCGGTGGCGCTGGCCTGCCTCGCGCACGTCTTCGAGGAGGAAGGCGCGCTCGACCGGCTGGAGGCGTTCGCGAGCCTCAACGGCCCGGCGTTCTACCGCCTGCGAGCCGAACGCGGCGCGGCTGACGCTGGAGCGGCTGGCGCAGCCGGTCGAGACGCCGGCGCGCGTCGAGACCGGCGCCGGGCCGGTGGTGGTGTTCGACCCGGGCTTTCCGCTGCACTGGCGGGTCATCGACTGAAGAGGAGCGGCGATGTTCGCCAACAGCTTTCCCCCCGACGCCGAGATGGCGCGGCTGACCGCGCGGATGCTGCTCGAGATCCAGGCGGTGCATTTCCGCCGCGACGAGCCCTACAGGCTCACCTCGGGCCTCGCCTCGCCGGTCTACATCGACTGCCGCAAGCTGATCTCCTATCCGGCAGTCCGCGCGGCGCTGATGGACTTCGCCTGCGCCAAGCTCCTGCGCGACGCCGGCTTCGCCGCTTTCGACGCGGTGGCGGGCGGCGAGACCGCCGGCATCCCCTTCGCGGCCTGGATCGCCGAGCGGCTGGGCCTGCCGATGCTCTACGTGCGCAAGAAGCCCAAGGGCTTCGGCCGCGACGCCCAGATCGAGGGCGCGATGGCCGAGGGCAGCCGGGTGCTGCTGGTCGAGGATCTGACCACCGACGGCGGCTCGAAGCTGCGCTTCGCCGAGGCCATCCGCGCCGCCGGGCGGCGAGTGCCGCACACCTTCGTGGTCTTCTTCTACGGCATCTTCGCCGGCACCGAGCCGCGCTGGCCGACCACGGGCTGAGGCTCCACTACCTCGCCACCTGGCGCGACGTGCTGGCCGAGGCGCGGGCGGGCGGGCATTTCGACGCCGCGACGCTGGTCGAGGTCGAGGCTTTCCTCGCGGCGCCCCTCGACTGGTCCGCCGCCCATGGCGGCGCCGAGGTCGCGACGCTCTGACCGTATCGGCCGCGGCGGAGGGCGGGCAGGAATGCCCCTTGAACCACGGACGCAGTTGGCGATACTTGGCCCGCCGAAAGGCCGCTTCGGGAGGGGCGCATCACGAGACCCCGACGATCGAAGGCGCCGGGCGAGCGCTGCGATTCGGGAAACTTCGCGAGGCCGAACCAGGCCAGGGACCCAACATGACCCCTTCCCTCCACACCCTTCCCGCCCCGCCCGCGCGTCCGGCCGATCCCGAGACGCTCGCCAAGGAGATCGTCGACCGGCTGACCTACCGGGTCGGCAAGGACCCCTCGGTCGCCAAGCCGCACGACTGGCTGCAGGCGGTGATCCTGATCACCCGCGACCGCGCCATCGAGCACTGGATGCAACGCGACGCGCACGACCTACCTGGAGGGCGAGAAGCGGGTCTACTACCTGAGCCTGGAGTTCCTGATCGGCCGGCTGATGCGCGACGCGGTCTCGAACCTCGGCCTGCTCGATCCGATGCGCGAGGCGCTGAAGCTGCTCGACGTCGACTTCGACGAGATCGCCGAGCTCGAGGCCGACGCGGCGCTCGGCAACGGCGGCCTCGGGCGGCTCGCGGCCTGCTTCATGGAGAGCATGGCGACGGTCGGGGTCCCGGCCTACGGCTACGGCATCCGCTACCGCCACGGCCTGTTCCGCCAGGAGATCGTCGACGGCCGGCAGGCCGAGCTGCCCGAGACCTGGCTCGAGCACGGCAACCCCTGGGAGTTCGACCGCCGCGAGAGCCGCCTACGACGTCGGCTTCGGCGGCTCGGTCGAGTACCACGAGCCCAACGGCGCCTCCGAGCGCTTCGTCTGGCGCCCGGCCGAGCGGGTGAACGCCACCGCCTACGACACGCCGATCGTCGGCTGGCGCGGGGCGCGGGTCAACACGCTGCGGCTCTGGAAGGCCGACCCGATCGACCCGATCCGGCTCGACGCCTTCAACGCCGGCGATCACATCGGCACCCTGACCGAGAGCAACCGCGCCGACGCGCTGACCCGGGTGCTCTACCCGGCCGACACCTCGCCCGCCGGCCAGGAGCTGCGGCTGCGGCAGGAATATTTCTTCTCCTCCGCGTCGCTGCAGGACATCCTGCGCCGGCACAACCAGCAGTACGGCCGCTTCGACAACCTGGCCGACAAGGTGGCGATCCAGCTCAACGACACCCACCCGGCGGTCTGCGTCGCCGAGCTGATGCGGCTCCTGATCGACGTGCACGAGCTCGAGTTCGACGAGGCCTGGGAGCTGACCCGCGGCGTGATCGGCTACACCAACCACACGCTGCTGCCCGAGGCGCTGGAGAGCTGGCCGGTCCCGCTGTTCGAGCGGCTGCTGCCGCGGCACATGCAGCTCATCTACGAGATCAACGGCCAGCTGCTGAAGTCGGCGCGGCTCGAGCACGAGCATGGACGAGGCCGAGATCCGCGACGTCAGCCTGATCGACGAGACCGGCCAGCGCCGGGTGCGCATGGGCAACCTCGCCTTCGTCGGCGCGCATTCGATCAACGGCGTCTCGGCGCTGCACACCGAGCTGATGAAGGAGACGGTGTTCAACGAATCTGCACCGCGATGTTCCCGGACCGGATCAACAACAAGACCAACGGCATCACCCCGCGCCGCTGGCTGATGCAGTGCAACCCGGGCCTGACCGCGCTGATCACCGACACCATCGGCGACGCGCTTCCTCGACGACATCGACGCGCTGCGCGACCTCGAGGCGTACGCCAAGGACCCGGCGTTCCAGGACGCCTTCGCCCGGGTCAAGCGGCGGAACAAGGACCGGCTGGCGCAGGTGGTGCGCGACCGCATGGGGATCCGGCTCGATCCCGAACGCGCTCTTCGACATCCAGATCAAGCGCATCCACGAATACAAGCGCCAGCTGCTCAACATCATCGAGGCGGTGGCGCTCTACGACCAGATCCGCTCGCATCCCGAGCAGAACTGGGTGCCGCGGGTCAAGATCTTCGCCGGCAAGGCGGCGCCGACCTACCACAACGCCAAGCTGATCATCAAGCTCGCCAACGACGTGGCGCGGGTGATCAACTCCAACCCGACGGTCCGCAGCGTGCTGAAGGTGGTGTTCATCCCGAACTACAACGTCAGCCTCGCCGAGATCCTGGTGCCGGCGGCCGATCTCTCGGAGCAGATCTCCACCGCCGGGATGGAGGCGAGCGGCACCGGCAACATGAAGTTCGCGCTGAACGGGGCGCTGACCATCGGCACGCTCGACGGCGCCAACGTCGAGATCCGCGAGCAGGTCGGCGACGGAGAACATCGTGATCTTCGGCCTGACCGCCGAGGAGGTCGCCGCCAGGCGCGCCGACGGCCACCAGCCCGCGCCGGCTGATCGAGAGCTCGCCCGAGCTCAGCCAGGCGCTGAGCTCGATCGCCTCGGGGGTGTTCTCGCCCGACGACCCGGGGCGCTACCGCGAGCTGATCGGCGGCGCTCTATGACCACGACTGGTTCATGGTCGCGACCGACTTCGACGCCTATGCCGCCGCCCAGCGCGACGTCGATGCGCTGTGGTCCGATCCTTCGGCCTGGTGGGGGAAGGCGATCCTCAACACCGCGCGGATGGGCTGGTTCTCGTCTGACCGGACGATCCGGCAATATGCGCGAGACATCTGGGGAATCGACCTGTAGCCTCGGGAAACGCAAGCCGACCCTGGGGGGGGAGCCTATGAGCAAGCAGCCCGTCGCACGCAAGAAAGCCGAGACCGGCGCCCAGACCGTCGAACCGGCGGCGATCGAGGCGATCGTCGCGGGGACCCACGGCGATCCGTTTGCGGTGCTCGGGCGTACAGGGAACCGGGACGAAGCTGGTGGCCCGCGCCTTCATCGACGGCGCCGACGAGCTCGAGGCCTTCACCCTGGACGACAAGCCCGCCGGCCGGCTCGAGCGCCGGCACGACGCCGGCTTCTTCGAGGGCGCCGCTGACGATCCGCAAGCGCCAGCCGCTGAAGTACCGGGCCAGCAACGCCGGCGGCGACCTGGTGGGTGGTCGACCCCTATTCGTTCGGGCCGGTGCTCGGGCCGATGGACGACTACTACATCCGCGAGGGCAGCCACCTGCGCCTGTTCGACAAGATGGGCGCGCACCCGATCCAGCACGAGGGCGTGGACGGCGTGCACTTCGCGGTCTGGGCGCCGAATGCCCGGCGGGTCTCGGTGGTCGGCGACTTCAACGCCTGGGACGGGCGGCGGCACACGATGCGCCTGCGCCGCGACACCGGCATCTGGGAGATCTTCATCCCGGGCGTGCAGCCGGGCCTGCCCTACAAGTACGAGATCCTCGGGCCGGACGGCGCCCGGCTGCCGCTCAAGGCCGACCCGTTCGCGCGCGCCTCCGAGCTCCGGCCGGCCACCGCGTCGGTGGTGGCGCCCGAGCTGGAGCACGACTGGGGCGACGCCGGCGCACCGCGACTTCTGGGCCCAGGCCGACGCCCGGCGGACAGCCGATCTCGATCTACGAGGTGCACGCCGGATCCTGGCAGCGCGACGGCGAGCGGTTCCTGAGCTGGGACGAGCTGGCCGACCGGCTGATCCCCTACGTCGCCGACATGGGCTTCACCCACATCGAGTTCCTGCCGATCAGCGAGCATCCCTACGACCCGTCCTGGGGCTACCAGACCACCGGGCTCTATGCGCCCTCCGCCCGCTTCGGCCCGCCCGAGGGCTTCGCGCGCTTCGTCGACGGCGCGCACCGGGCCGGCATCGGCGTGATCCTCGACTGGGTGCCGGCGCACTTCCCGACCGACGAGCACGGGCTGGCGCGCTTCGACGGCACCGCGCTCTACGAGCACGCCGACCCGCGCCAGGGCTTCCACCCGGACTGGAACACCGCGATCTACAACTTCGGCCGGCGCGAGGTCTTCAGCTATCTCGATCAACAACGCGCTCTACTGGTCTGAAAAGTTTCACATCGACGGCCTGCGCGTCGATGCGGTCGCCTCGATGCTCTACCTCGACTACTCGCGCAAGGAAGGCGAGTGGGTGCCGAACAAGTTCGGCGGGCGCGAGAACCTCGAGGCGGTCGAGTTCCTGCAGGCGATGAACCGCGCGGTCTACGGCAAGCACCCCGGCCGCCAGACCTTCGCCGAGGAATCGACCTCCTGGCCCAAGGTCAGCGCCCCGGTCTACGACGGCGGGCTCGGCTTCGGGTTCAAGTGGAACATGGGCTGGATGCACGACACGCTCAGCTACATGGCCCACGAGGCGGTGCATCGCAAGCACCACCAGAACGATCTGACCTTCGGGCTGCTCTACGCCTTCTCCGAGAACTTCGTGCTGCCGCTCAGCCACGACGAGGTGGTGCACGGCAAGGGCTCGCTGCTCGCGCAAGATGCCCGGCGACGACTGGCAGAAATTCGCGAACCTGCGCGCCTACTACGCCTTCATGTGGGGATACCCGGGCAAGAAGCTGATCTTCATGGGCCAGGAATTCGCCCAGGGCGCCGAGTGGTCCGAGGAGCGGGGGCTCGACTGGTGGCAGCTCGACCTCGAGCCGCACAAGGGCGTGCAGTCCCTGATGCGCGACCTGAACCGGCTCTACCGCTCGACGCCGGCCCTGCACCAGCGCGACTGCGAGGGCGAGGGCTTCGAGTGGCTGATCGCCGACGACAGCGCGAACTCGGTCTTCGCCTGGGTCAGGAAGGCGCCCGGACAGCCACCGGTGGCGGTGATCTCGAACTTCACGCCGGTGCCGCGCCTGGGCTACGGGGTGCCGCTGCCGCAGGCCGGGCGCTGGCGCGAAATCCTCAACAGCGACGCCGGGCTCTACGGCGGCTCCAGCATGGGCAACCTCGGCGGGGTGATTGCCGAGGCCGGCGAGGACGGCGTGCGCGCGTACCTGACCCTGCCGCCGCTGGCGACGATCTGGCTTGAACTGGAACCGGACGCCTGACCACGGCGAGCGGACAACAATCAACGGGAGGGTGTGGTGGAAAAACGGAACTCGCCGCTCGCCCGCGACGCCATGGCCTACGTGCTGGCCGGCGGTCGCGGCAGCCGGCTCAAGGAACTGACCGACAAGCGCGCCAAGCCGGCGGTCTATTTCGGCGGCAAGACCCGGATCATCGACTTCGCGCTGTCGAACGCGCTGAACTCGGGCATCCGCCGCATCGGCGTCGCCACCCAGTACAAGGCGCACAGCCTGATCCGTCACCTGCAGCGCGGCTGGGACTTCCTGCGCCCCGAGCGCAACGAGAGCTTCGACATCCTGCCGGCCAGCCAGCGCGTCTCCGAGACGCAATGGTACGAGGGCACCGCCGACGCGGTCTACCAGAACATCGACATCATCGACAGTTACGGCCCGGAGTTCATGGTGATCCTGGCCGGCGACCACGTCTACAAGATGGACTACGAGCTGATGCTGCAACAGCACGTCAACTCCGGGGCCGACGTCACCGTGGGCTGCCTTGAGGTGCCGCGGATGGAGGCTGTGGGCTTCGGCGTCATGCACGTGGACGAAAAGGACACCATCACCGCCTTCGTCGAGAAGCCGGCCGATCCGCCCGGCATCCCCGGCCAGCCCGACCTGGCGCTGGCCTCGATGGGCATCTACGTCTTCAACACCAAATTCCTGATGGACCTGCTGCGGCGGGACGCCGAGACCCCGGGGTCGAGCCGCGACTTCGGCAAGGATCTCGGTCCCCTACATCGTCAAGAACGGCAAGGCGGTGGCGCATCGCTTCGGCGATTCCTGCGTGCGCTCCAGCGCCGAGGCGGTGGCCTACTGGCGCGACGTCGGCACCGTTGACGCCTACTGGGAAGCCAACATCGACCTCACCGACGTCATCCCCGAACTCGATCTCTACGAGACCAGCTGGCCGATCTGGACCTATGCCGAGATCAAGCCGCCGGCGAAGTTCGTCCATGACGAGGACGGCCGACGCGGCTACGCGGTGTCGAGCCTGGTCTCCGGCGACTGCATCGTCTCGGGCGCCAGCCTGCGCCGGACGCTGCTGTTCACCGGGGTGCGGGTGAACTCGTACTCCAAGCTCGATGAGGCTGTGGTGCTGCCCGACTGCGTCATCGCCCGCAAGGTCTCGCTGAGGAAGGTGGTGCTCGACCGCGGCGTGGTGATCCCCGAGGGCCTGGTGGTGGGCGAGGATCCCAAGCTCGACGCCCAGCGCTTCCGGCGCACCGAGGCCGGCGTCTGCCTGATCACCCAGCCGATGATCGACCGCCTCGAGACCTGATGCGCGTCCTCTCGGTCACCTCGGAGATCTACCCGCTGATCAAGACGGGCGGGCTGGCCGACGTCGCCGGCGCGCTGCCGCCGGCGCTGGCCGGCCGCGGCATCGAGATGCGCACGCTGCTGCCCGGCTATCCCTCGGTGATGGCGCAGGTCAAGAAGGCGCGGGTGCTGCACGACTATCCGGCGCTGCTCGGGGTGCCGGCCCGGCTGGTCGCCGCCAGCGTCGCCGGCCTGTCGCTGATCCTGCTCGACTGCCCGCCGCTCTACGACCGGCCGGGCGGCCCCTACAGCGGCCTGAACGGCGCCGACTACGGCGACAACTGGCTGCGCTTCGCCGCGCTGTCGCGGGCCGGCGCCGACATCGCCGGCGGCCTCGCCCCCGAGTTCGTGCCCGACCTGGTGCAGTCGCACGACTGGACGGCGGGGCTGGTCCCGGCCTACATGCGCTATTCCGGCATCGCCAAGCCCTCGATCGTGACGATCCACAACCTGGCCTTCCAGGGCCACTTCGCCGCCGGCATCTTCGGCGGGCTGGAGCTGCCGCCGCAGGCCTTCGCGCTCGACGGCGTCGAGTACTACGGCGGCGTCGGCTTCCTGAAGGCGGGTCTCGCCAACGCCACCGCCATCAGCACGGTCAGCCCGACCTATGCCGCCGAGATCGCCACCCCCGGCAACGGCATGGGCCTCGACGGCCTGATCGCGACCCGCGCCGGCGGTGCTGCACGGCATCGTCAACGGCATCGACACCGAGGTCTGGAACCCCGAGACCGACCCGCTCCTCGCCGAGACCTATTCCGCGCGCCGGCTCAAGGGCCGCGCCGCCAACCGCCGGGCCATCGAGGCCCGCTTCGGGCTGGCGGTCGACGAGGCGCCGCTCTTCGTGGTGGTCAGCCGGCTCACCGGGCAGAAGGGCATCGACCTGATGGTGGCGACCGCCGGCGGGCTGGTGGGCGCCGGGGCCAAGCTCGCGGTGCTCGGCAGCGGCGACCCCGGGCTGGAAGCGGCCTTCCTGGCGCTGGCCGGCCAGCACCCGGGCCGGATCGGCGTCGCCATCGGCTACGACGAGGCGCTGTCGCATCGGCTGCAGGGCGGCGGCGACGCCATCCTGATCCCGTCGCGCTTCGAGCCTTGCGGGCTGACCCAGCTCTACGGCCTGCGCTACGGCTGCGTGCCGGTGGTGGCCCGGGTCGGCGGGCTGGCCGACACGGTGATCGACGCCAACATCGCCGCGCTGAACGCCGGGGTCGCCACCGGCATCCAGTTCGCGCCGGTCGACGCCGCCAGCCTCGCGGGCGCGATCCGCCGCGCCGTCGGGCTGATGCGCACGCCCGGCGCCTGGGCGGCGATGCAGCGCCAGGGGATGAAGGCCGACGTCTCCTGGGACCGCTCCGCCGGGCTCTACGCCGAGCTCTACGCTTCCCTCGTCCCGGCCGCCGCCGCAGGAGCCGACGCATGATCGACACCCACCCGACCAAGCCCTACGACGACCAGAAGCCCGGCACCTCGGGCCTGCGCAAGAAGGTGCCGCACTTCCAGCAGCCGAACTACGTGCAGAACTTCATCCAGTCGATCTTCGACAGCCTCGAGAAGTTCGCCGGCAAGACGCTGGTGATCGGCGGCGACGGCCGCTACTTCAACCGCGAGGTGATCCAGATCGCGCTGAAGATGGCCGCCGCCAACGGCTTCGGCCGGGTGCTGGTCGGCCGCGGCGGCCTGCTCTCCACCCCCGCCGCCAGCCACGTGATCCGCAAGAACCACGCCTTCGGCGGCATCATCCTCAGCGCCAGCCACAATCCCGGCGGGCCGACCGAGGACTTCGGCATCAAGTACAACACCGGCAACGGCGGCCCGGCCCCGGAGCGGATCACCGAAGCGATCTTCGAGCGCACCAAGGAGATCGACGAGTACCGCATCCTCGACGCCCCCGACCTCGACCTCGACCGGCTCGGCGAGCAGAAGCTGGGCCCGATGACCGTCGAGGTGATCGACCCGGTCACCGACTACGCGGCGCTGATGGAGACGCTCTTCGACTTCCCGGCGATCCGGGCGATGTTCGCCGGCGGCTTCCGCATGGCCTTCGACGCCATGCACGCCGTCACCGGTCCCTACGCCACCGAGATCCTCGAACGCCGGCTGGGCGCCGCCAAGGGCACGGTGCGGAACGGCACGCCGCTGCCGGATTTCGGCGGCCACCATCCCGACCCGAACCTGGTGCACGCCAAGGCGCTCTACGACACGATGATGGCGGCGGACGCCCCGGACTTCGGCGCCGCCTCCGACGGCGACGGCGACCGCAACCTGATCATCGGCCGCGGCATCTTCATCACCCCCTCCGATTCGCTGGCGATGCTCGCCGCCAACGCCCGGCTCGCCCCCGGCTACGCCGACGGCCTCAAGGGCATCGCCCGCTCGATGCCGACCAGCGCCGCCGCCGACCGGGTGGCCGCGAAGCTCGGCGTCGGCATGTACGAGACGCCCACGGGGTGGAAGTTCTTCGGCAACCTGCTCGATGCCGGCTTCGCCACCATCTGCGGCGAGGAGAGCGCCGGCACCGGCTCGAACCACGTGCGCGAGAAGGACGGGCTCTGGGCGGTGCTGCTCTGGCTCAATATCCTCGCCGCCCGCAAGGAGAGCGCCAAGGCCATCGTCGAGGCGCACTGGAAGGAATACGGCCGCAACTACTACGCGCGCCACGACTACGAAGGCATCGACACCGCGGCCGCCAACGGGCTGATGGACGCGCTCCGCGCCCAGCTCAAGGACCTGCCCGGCGTCCAGGTCGACGGCTTGACCATCGCCGACGCCGACGACTTCGCCTACAAGGACCCGATCGACGGCTCGGTGTCCTCGAAGCAGGGCATCCGCATCCTGTTCGAGGGCGGCAGCCGCGTCGTCTTCCGCCTCTCCGGCACCGGCACCTCCGGCGCGACCCTGCGGGTCTACATCGAGCGCTACGAGGACGACCCGGCCCGCCTCGCCATGGAAACCTCGCACGCCCTTGCCGACCTGATCCGCGCCGCCGAGACCCTCGCCGGGATCGCCGAGCGCACCGGCCGCACCGCGCCGGACGTGATCACCTGAACCGCCCGCTGGTCCTCGCCGGGCCTGCCTTCGGCGCCACCCCAGGCCCGGACGGCCTCGCCGTCGCGGTCTGGTCGGGGACCGCCGAGCGCCTCTGGTTCTGCCCCTTCGAGGGCGAGCGCGAGACCGCCCGCATCCCGCTCGATCCCGACCGCGACGGCGTCTTCGCCGCCACCGTCCCCGGCTTCGGCCCCGGCAGCCGCTACGGCCTGCGCGCCGATGGCCCCTACGCCCCCGGGCGGGGCCTCTGGTTCGACCCCGCCAAGCTGCTGGTCGACCCCTACGCCACCGCCCTGGACCGGCCTCTCGCCTACGACCCCCGCCTCGCCGCGCCGCGCGACGCCGGCATCGACACCGCCGCGCTGATGCCCAAGGCCGTGGTCCTCGACCTGCCGCCCCCGCGCCGGCCGCCGGCGCCGCTGTTCCGCCCCGGCGGCCTGATCTACGAGGTGCCGGTCCGCGCCTTCACCCGCCTGCACCCCGACCTGCCGCCGCGGCTGCGCGGCACCGTCGCGGCGCTGGCCCACCCCGCCGTGATCGATCACCTGACCCGCCTCGGCGTCGACGCGGTCGAGCTGATGCCGATCACCGCCTGGATCGACGAGCGCCACCTCGGTCCGCTGGGCCTCAGCAACGGCTGGGGCTACAACCCGGTGGTCTTCTTCGCCCCCGACCCCCGGCTCTGCCCCGGCGGCATCGCCGAGCTGGCCGCCACTGTGGCCGCGCTGCGCGGCGCCGGCATCGGCACCATCCTCGACGTCGTCTTCAACCACACCGGCGAAGGCGACGTCCACGGCCCCACGCTCTCGCTGCGCGGCCTCGACGCGCGGGCCTACTTCCGCCACGCCGCCGACGGCAGCCTGGTCAACGATGCCGGCACCGGCAACACGCTGGCCTGCGACCACCCCGCCACCGGCCGGCTGGTGCTGGACGCGCTGCGCCACTTCGTCACCCGGGCCGGCGTGGACGGCTTCCGCTTCGACCTCGCCCCGGTCCTCGGCCGCACCGCCACCGGCTTCAGCCCCGAGGCGCCGCTGTTGCGGGCGATGGCCGCCGACCCGATCCTCAAGGACCGGGTGCTGATCGCCGAGCCCTGGGACATCGGCCCCGGCGGCTACCAGCTCGGCAACTTCCCCCCGCCTTGGCTGGAATGGAACGACCGCTACCGCGACCGGGTCCGCCGGTTCTGGCGCGGCGACCCGCACCAGCTCGGCCCCTTCGCCACCGCGCTGGCCGGCTCCTCCGACCTCTACCGCCCGCCGGTCAGCCGCAGCGTCAGCTTCATCGCCGCCCACGACGGCTTCAGCCTGGCCGATCTCGTGGCCTATCGCCACCGGCACAACGAGGCCAACGGCGAGCTGAACCACGACGGCCACGGCGACAACCTGTCCTGGAACCACGGCGTCGAGGGCCCGACCGACGATCCGGCGGTGCTGGCCGAACGCGCGCGCGACCTGCGCGCGCTGCTCGCCACGCTGTTCGCCACCCGCGGCACGATCATGCTGACCGCCGGCGACGAGTTCGGCCGCACCCAGTCCGGCAACAACAACGCCTATGCCCAGGACAACCCGATCACCTGGCTCGACTGGCAGGGCCGCGACCGCGAGCTCGAGGCCTTCTGCGCCGGCCTCGCCGCGCTGCGCCGGGCCCGGCCGGCGCTGGCCGACCCGACGCTGCTCAGCGGCGCGCCCGGCCCGGACGGCATTCCCGACGTCGCCTGGCTCACCCCCGGCGGCAGCGCCAAGACCGCCGAAGACTGGGAATCCGCCCGCGGGCCGGCGCTGGCGATGGTGCTCGGCCGCGGCGGCGACGGCAGGCTGGCGGTGCTCTTCAACCGGAGCGAGCACGAGGTGACCTTCCACCTGCCCGCCCGCCCCGGCCACCACTGGCACGAGGCGCCCGAGGGGCGCTACGCCCTCGGCCCGCGCGCGGTCGGCTTCGTCACCGAGCGGCCCGGCGGCGCGCCGCGCAGCCGCCGGCCGCGACGCGCCCTGCCCCTTGAGCCGCGGGCGCCGGAGCCGTAGATCACGCGGGGCGCCGCCGCGCATGAGCCGGCCTGACCAGGGGGAAAGATGGACCGCCGCACGCTTCTCTACGCCGCTCTCGCCGGGCTCTTCGGCAGCCGGCTGCCGCTGCTGCAACCGGCCTTCGCCGACACGACCCCGGACGCCGCCGGCACCTTCGGCTTCGACACGGTGGTGGCGCGCGCCCGCGAGGTGGCGGCGGCGCCCTACCGCCGGCCGCTGATGAAGATGAGCGAGCCCTTCGCCGACCTCAAATACGACCAGTTCCGCGCCATCCGCTTCCGCGACGACAAGCGGATGTTCACCGACGGCGACCGCGGCTTCCAGATGGACCTGCTGCCGCCGGGCTTCTACTACCAGGACAAGATCGAGGTGAACCTGGTCAGCGGCGGGGTCGCGGTGCCGATCCCGTTCTCCACCGACTTCTTCAGCTTCCACCCCGACTATTTCCCCTATCCCGACGGCCGCGCCCCGGCCGGGCTGGCCGAGGACATGGGCTTCTCCGGCATGCGCTTCCGCCACCCGATCAACCGGCCCGGGGTCTGGGACGAGGTCGCGGTGTTCCAGGGCGCGAGCTATTTCCGGGCGGTGGCGCACGACACCTTCTACGGGCTGTCGGCGCGCGGCCTCGCCATCAGCACCGGCGGACCGGACCCCGAGGAGTTCCCGATCTTCACCGCCTTCTGGGTCTACGAGCCGCAGGAGGGCGACCGCGTCCTGCACCTGAACGCGCTGCTCGACAGCGAGTCGGTGTCGGGCGCCTTCGACTTCATGATCGAGCCCGGCTTCGAGACGGTGATGCAGATCCGCTCGGTGCTGTTCCCGCGGCGCGAGATCGACGCCATCGGCATCGCACCGCTGACCTCGATGTACTTCTTCGGGCCCGACCGCCGCGCCGGCGTCGACGACTTCCGCGACGCGGTGCACGACAGCGACGGGTTGCGCATCATCAACGGCTCCGGCGAGCGGCTGTGGCGGCCGCTGCGCAATCCCTCCAAGATCGAGACCTCCGCCTTCACCGACGACAACCCGAAATCCTTCGGGCTGATCCAGCGCGCCCGCAGCTTCGAGCACTACGAGGACGCCGAGGCGCACTACGAGCAGCGCCCGAGCGCCTGGGTCGAGCCCGCCACCGGCTGGGGCCGCGGCTCGGTGCTGCTGGTGGAGCTGCCCAGCGCCGACGAGTTCACCGACAACATCGTCGCCTTCTGGCGGCCCGAGCAGCCGCTGCCGGCGGGCTCGGAGAACCCCTTCGACTACCGCCTGACCTGGGGGACCACCCAGGACGAGGAGCTGCCGCTGGCGCAGGTGATCTCGACCCGCAGCGGGCTCTCGATCCTCGACGCCCGCGAGCGGGTGTTCGTGGTCGACTTCGACCTCGGGATGATCAACTTCGACACCGTCAAGCCGCAGCTCGAGGTCAGCGCCGGCGAGACCAAGGGCCTCAGCATCGCGCCGCTGCCGGGCGGCAACATCGCCCGCGTCGGCTTCCACTTCATCGCCGGCCAGCTCCTGAGCGCCGAGTTCCGGCTCTGGCTGCAGAGCGAGGACACCAAGGCCTCCGAGGTCTGGCTCTACCGCTGGAGCGCCTGAGGCCCGGATGCCGCCCGCCGCCCCCCGGCCGCTGGCGCTGACGCTGGCCGAGGCCCGGCGGATCTGGCTCCGGGCCCAGCGGCTCGACGCCCCGGCCCCGTTCGGCAGCGGCCCGGCGGCCACCGTCGCCGCGGTCGAGCATCTGGGCTACGTGCAGATCGACACCATCCACGTGATCGAGCGGGCGCACCACCATATCCTCTTCACCCGGATCCCCGGCTACCGCCGCGCCGACCTGCACCACGCCCTGAGCGTGGAGAAATCGGTGTTCGAATACTGGACCCACGCGCTGGCCTACGTGCCGAGCCGCGACTACCGCTTCATGATGCCGGAGATGCGGCGGCAGCGGGCGGCGCCCGACCGCTGGTTCGGCGCGGTCTCGCCGGCGGAGCTGCGCCGGGTCCTGGCCCGGGTCCGCCGGGACGGGCCGCTGACGATCCGCGACATCGACGACGACGAGCTGGTCGAGAAGGACCACCCCTGGGCCAGCCGCAAGCCGTCCAAGCGGGCGCTGCAGCTCGCCTTCTTCATTGGCGCGCTGACCGTCAGCGAACGCGACGGCATGCTCAAGACCTTCGATCTGCCCGAGCGGCATTTCGGCTGGAGCGCGCGCCCGCGGGCGGCCTCGCCGCGGCAGGAGCTCGACTTCCTGCTCGACCGGGCGCTGCGCGCCCAGGGCGTCGTCAGCCTGGCCTCGGTCACCGGGCTCGGCGCCCCCGGCCGCTCCGCCGCGCTGGCCGCGCTGATCGAGGCCCGGGTCCGCCGCCGCCGGCTGCTGCCGGTCAGCATCGACGGCGAGGCCCGGCCCGGCCACTGGATCGCGCCCGAGGCCGCGGAGGTTCCGCCCGCCGCCGCCGAGCCGATCGTCCACCTGCTCTCGCCCTTCGACCCGCTGGTGATCCAGCGCAAGCGGCTCGAGCGCTTCTTCGGCTACGCCCACCGCTTCGAGGCCTACCTGCCGGCGGCCAGGCGCCGCTTCGGCTATTTCGCCCTGCCGGTCCTCTCCGGCGACGCGCATCGTCGCCGCCATCGACCTCAAGGCCGACCGCGAGCGGCGCGCGCTCGAGATCCGGCAATGGACCTGGGTCGGCGACGGCAGCGCCGCCCGCGACCAGGCCGCCATCGAGGCGGCCCTGCACCGCTTCGAGCGCTTCCAGCTCGCCCCCTGACCCCCGGCCAGTAGCTCCCGGACCCGGCGCACCGCCCCCACCCGCGCCGCCCCCAAGGCATTCATACTGGCTTGAAATCTATCGGGCAGGAACCGGGGCCCCGCGGCCAGAGCCGCGGGGAGAACCGACTCTGCGGCCAAAGGGCCGCTCGACTTTCTGGCCCGCTCCCCCCGCAGCCGCCGTCAGCCGCCCTCGCACCAGCACGGCAGCAGGTTCCCCGCCGCCGGCCGCGCCGCGTAGACCGCCCGCGCGATCGCCCGGGTCAGGCAGAGCGCCGCGGCGTGGCCCAGCACCAGCGCCTCGCGCGCGGTCTCGGCCGCCGGCGGCCGCCCGCCGGTCGCGACCCCGAACACCAGGTCGCCGTCGAACGGCGTATGCGCGGGATAGACCGCCCGCGCCATCCCGCCATGCGCCACCTCCGCCAGCCGCCGCGCCCCGGCCTTGTCGAGCGGCGCATCGGTGGCGACGATGGCGATGGTGGTGTTGGCCCGGGCGGCGGCGGCCCCGGGCTTCAGCTGCCGCGGCGTGAACGGCGCCACCCGGATGCCCGCCGGCCCCAGCCCGCCGAACTCGTCGCCGATCTCGAACGGCCCGGCCCAGAACGCCCGGGTCCCCGGCACGCACACCGCCCCGAAGGGGTTGACCGCCGCCAGCGCCCCCACCGTGGCGCCCTCCTCGGTGATGAGCGACGCGGAGCCCAGCCCGCCCATCAGCGTCGCGGTCATCGCCCCGGTGCCGGCCCCCACCGATCCCAGCTCGAACGCCTCCGCCGCCGCATCGAACGCCGCCGCCCCGAGGGCACGGTAAGGATTCTCCCGCCAGTCCTTGTCGCCGCCGTTGCCCAGGTCGAACAGGATCGCCGCCGGGACCAGCGGCACCACCGTCGCGCCGGCGCGAAAGCCCCGGCCGAGCGCGCGCAGCCGGTCCGCCACCCCGGAGGCTGCGTCCAGCCCGAAGGCCGAGCCGCCCGACAGCACCAGCGCGTCGACCGCCGGCGCCAGCCGCCCCGGCGCCAGCAGGTCGGTCTCGCGCGTCCCCGGCGCCCCGCCGCGCACGTCGACGCCGGCGACGAACGGCGCATCCGCCACCAGCACCGTCGCGCCCGACTTCAGCCGGACGTCGGAGGCGTTGCCCACCCGCAGCCCCGGCACGTCGGTGATCAGGTTGCGCGGCCCGGGCCGCATCATAGCCGCCGCTTCTCCACCGCCGTCGCCGGATCGCCGGTGTTCGGCGTCCCCGCCGGCTCGATCAAGCAGCAGCTGCGCCTCGCCCCGCGCGACCGGCCGATGCTCGACCCCGGCCGGCACCACGAAGAGCTCGCCGGCCCCGAGCCGCACCGTCCGATCGCGCAGTTCGATCTCGATCTCACCCTTCAGCACCAGAAAGAAATCGTCCGTCTCCGGGTGCGCATGCCAGACGAACCCCCCCTCGACCTTCACCACCATCACGTCGTTGCCGTTGTAGCTCGCGACGATCCGCGGCGCCCAGCGCTCGTCGAACCCCGCCAGCTTCGCCGCCAGGTTGACCTTCTGCATCAGATGCACCGCCCCCCGTCGACCTCGAGCGCCACCCCGGTCAGCATCGCCGCCTCGTCCGAGCAGAGGAACGCCGCGGCGTTGCCGATATCCTGCGGCGTCGAGAACCGCCCGAGCGGAATGGTGGCCAGGAACTTCGCCCGCATCTCCGGGGTGTCCTCGCCCAGGAACGACTTCAGGAGCGGCGTCTCGCCCGCCACCGGACAGAGCGCGTTCACCCGCACCCCGGCCGGCGCCAGCTCCACCGCCATCGCCTTGGTTGCGGTGATCATCCAGCCCTTGGACGCATTGTACCAGGCCAGCCGCGGCCGCGGGCTCAGCCCCGCCGTCGAGGCGATGTTCAGGATCGCGCCTGTCCCGCGCGCCTTCATCGCCGGCACCAGCCGCCGCGCCGTCAGGTAGACCGACTTGGCGTTGACCGCCAGGATCCGGTCGAACTCCGCCTCGCCAACGTCCTCGAGCGCCATCGGCAGGTGCGTGACCCCGGCGTTGTTGACCAGGATGTCGAGCCGCCCGAACGCGCCCAGCGCCGCCTCGCACATCCGCCCGACGCTGGCGCCGTCCGCCACGTCCGCCGCCACCCACGCCGCGCCCAGCTCCCCCGCCATCGCCTCGGCCCTGCCGGCGTCGATGTCGGCGATCATCACCCGCGCCCCTTCCTCGCAAAACCGCCGCGCGATTCCGGCGCCGAACCCCGAGGCCCCGCCGGTCACCAGCGCCGTCTTGCCCTCGAGCCGCATCCGCTCACTCCCCATGCCGCACCGCCACCGTCTTCAGCCGGGTGAAGCCCATCAGCGCCTCGAACCCCTTCTCCCGCCCGTGCCCCGACAGCCCGACCCCGCCGAATGGCAGCTCGACGCCGCCTCCGGCGCCGTAGTTGTTGACGAACACCTGCCCCGCCCGAGCCGCCGCGCCAGGCGCAGCGCCCGGCTGCCGTCGCGGGTCCAGACCGAGGCCACCAGCCCGTAGCCGGCGCCGTTGGCGATCGCCACCGCTTCGTCCTCGTCCTCGAACGGGATCACCACCTGGACGGGACCGAAGATCTCCTCCCGCGCCAGCAGGTGATCCGGCGGCACGTCCGCCAGCAGCACCGGCGCCACGTAGTGCCCCGCCGGCGGCGCGTCCTCCACGATCCGCCCCCGCCCCGCCACCGCGAGATCGAGCCCCCGCGCCAGGAACCCCTCGACCACCGCCTTCTGCCTGAGCGAGATCAGCGGCCCGAGGTCGAGATCGTCCAGCGCCCGCCCGACCCTGAGCGCGTCGTAGCGCGCCCCCATCGCTTCCACCACCCGATCGTAGACCCCGCGCTGCACCAGGATGCGCGACGCCGCCGAGCAGGTCTGCCCGGCGTTCTGGATGCCCGGCCCCACCAAGAGCGGCAGCGCCGCGTCCAGATCGGCATCGTCGAACACCAGCTGCGGCGACTTGCCGCCGAGCTCCAGCGTCACCGGCACCACGTTCGCCGCCGCCGCGGCCTGCACCTGCCGCCCCACCGCCAGCGAGCCGGTGAACGAGAGATGCTCGATGCCGGGATGCCCGGCCAGCGCCGCCCCCGCCTCCTCGCCCAGCCCCGGCACCACGTTCAGCGCCCCCGCCGGCAGCCCCGCCTCGACCGCCAGCGCGGCGAAGGCCAGCGCCGTCAGGCTCGCCTCCTCCGCCGGCTTCAGCACGCAGGCGTTGCCCGCCGCCAGCGCCGCCACCACCGAGCGCCCGATGATCTGCATCGGATAGTTCCACGGGATGATGTGCCCGCTCACCCCGTGCGGCTCGCGCAGGGTATAGACGGTGTAGCCGGCCAGGTAGGGGATGGTCTCGCCGCCCAGCTTGTCCGCCGCCCCGCCGTAGAACTCCAGGTACCGCGCCAGCGCCCGCGCATCTGCCCGCGCCTGCGAGAGCGGCTTGCCGACGTCCCGCGCCTCGAGCTGCGCCAGCTCCTCGACCCGCGCCTCCACCAGCCGCCCCAGCCGCGCCAGCACCCGCCCGCGCTCCGCCGCCGTCGCCCGTCCCCAGTCGCCCGCCAGCGCCGCCTGCGCCGCCGCCACCGCCGCGTCGACCTCCTCCGCCCCGCCCCGGGCGATCCGCCCGATCTCGCCGCCGTCGGAGGGATCGACCGCCGGCAGCGTCCCGCCCTCGGCCGCCACCCATGCCCCGCCGATCAGGCAGCACCCCGCGGTCACGCCGACAGCTCCAGCACCGGCGAGGCCGCCATCAGCGCCCGGGTATAGGGATGCCGCGGCGCCGCGAACACCGCCTCGGTCGCCCCGGCCTCGACGATCTCGCCCGCCTGCATCACCATCACCCGGTCGGTGATCGCCCGCACCACCCCGAGGTCGTGGCTGATGAAGAGATAGGAGAGCCCGTGCCGCGCCATCAGGTCCGCCAGCAGGTCGAGGATCTGCGCCCGCACCTGCACGTCGAGCGCCGACACCGCCTCGTCGAGCAGGATCAGCTTCGGCCGGATGATCAGCGCCCGGGCGATGGCGATGCGCTGGCGCTGGCCGCCGGAGAACTCGTGGATGTACTTCTCCGCGTCCCCGGGCGCCAGCCCCACCTCCTCGAGCGCCGCCGCCACCGCCGCCCGCCGCGCCGCCCCGCGCGGCGCGGCGTCGAGCAGGTGCAGCGGCTCGGCCACCAGCCGCCCGACCCGATGCCGCGGGTTGAAGCTGCCGTAAGGGTCCTGGAACACCGCCTGCAGCTTCGCCCTGAGCGCCCGCGGCATCCGCTCGCCCGCGCCGACCGCCGCGCCGTCGAGCCGCACGCTGCCGCCCTGCAGCGCCTCCAGCCCCAGCACGGCGCGCGCCAGCGTCGACTTGCCGCAACCGCTCTCGCCGACCAGCCCCAGGCTTTCGCCCCGGTGCAGCACGAAGCTGACGCCGCGCACCGCCCGGAACGGCTCCGCCCGCCCGAACAGGCCGCGGTGCCCGGCCGGGTACTCGCGCACCATGCCCTCGACCTCGAGCAGCGGCGCCCGCGCCAGCCGCGGCAGCCGCTCCGGCCGGTGCGCCGAGGCGGCGAACAGCGCCCGGGTGTAGGGATGGCGCATCTGGCGCAGCACCGCACCGGTCGGCCCAGCCTCGACCACCGCGCCGCGGCTCATGATCGCCAGCCGGTCGGCGAGGTCGGCCACCACCGCCAGGTCGTGGGTGATCAGCATCAGCGCCATGCCGTCCTCGTCCACCAGCCGCCGGAGCAGCGCCAGGATCCGCGCCTGGGTGGTGACGTCGAGCGCGGTCGTCGGCTCGTCGGCGATCAGGAGCTTCGGCCGCAGCGCGATCGCCATGGCGATGCCGACCCGCTGCCGCTGCCCGCCCGACAGCTCGTGCGGATAGCGGCCCGGCGGAAACCGCGCCGCCGGCAGCCCGACCCGCTCCAGCGTCGCCTGCGCGATCGCCCGCGCCTCGCCGCGCCC
Source organism: uncultured Alphaproteobacteria bacterium (assembly GCA_963847795.1). Taxonomy (GTDB): domain Bacteria; phylum Pseudomonadota; class Alphaproteobacteria; order Rhodobacterales; family Rhodobacteraceae; genus Amaricoccus. Next base: position 90,105 of record CAWKBH010000014.1, on the reverse strand, counting down.
GGCCCGCCCATGCACCCGCACCGTCTCCGCCACCTGGTCGCCGATGGTCTGCAGCGGGTTCAGCGCCGTCATCGGCTCCTGGAAGATCATGCCGATGTCCCTGCCGCGCACCGCGCACATCTCCGCCTCGCTCCGCACCATCAGGTCGGCCCCGCCGAGCAGCACCCGCCCGCTCACCTCCGAGCCGGCCGGCAGCAGCCCCATCACCGCCAGCGCCGTCAGCGACTTGCCCGACCCGCTTTCGCCGATCACCCCCAGCACCTCGCCCGGCGCCGCCGCCATCGCCACCTCCCGCAGGATCGGCAGCCCGTGGATGGCCAGCGACAGCGCCTCGATCGCGAGCACGCTCACCCCAGCCCTCCCCTTGCCTTCGCGAGTCGGGCCGGGGTCAAGGGCCGCGGCACGCGGCGGGCGTCAGCCCGCTTGCCCTTGACGCCGGCCCGAACTCGCATCCCGACAATGGGAAAGGCGCCCTGAGGAAGCAGCCGCTTCCTCAGGCGCCTCCCCAGCAGATCTTCCTTCCTCGCGCAAAACCCACGCCAACCGTGCCGCTGCGGCGCGAGCGCAGCCTGCAAACCCGCGCGCGCGCGACGCGCCGCTCACCGCCGGTCGCGCCCGCGACCGGCCTCACGCCCGCACCCGCCGCAGCCGCGGGTCGAGCAGATCGCGCAGCCCGTCGCCCATCAGGTTCAGCCCCAGCACCGTCAGCACGATGGCGAGCCCGGGAAAGATCGCGAGCCAAGGCGCGAGGGAAACCATGGTCTGGCTCTCGGCCAGCATCCGCCCCCAGGACGGCGTCGGCGGCTGCGCCCCGAGCCCGACGTAGGAGAGCCCCGCCTCGGCGAGGATGCCGAGCGAGAACTGGATCGTCCCCTGCACGATCAGGAGGTTGGCGACGTTGGGCAGGATGTGCTCGAGCGAGATCCGCGCCGCCCCCTTGCCCGCCACCCGCGCCGCCAGCACGAAGTCCCGGGTCCAGAGCGCACAGCGCCGCCCCCCGGGTCAGCCGCGCGAACACCGGCACGTTGAAGATGCCGATGGCGATGATCGCGTTCAGCGCCGACGGCCCGAAGACGGCGGTGATCATGATGGCGATCAGCAGCGAGGGAAACGCGAACACCAGGTCGTTGCCGCGCATGATCACCTCGTCGAGCAGCGACGCCGCGCCGCGCCGCCGCCGCCAGGCCCAGCGGCACGCCCGCGCCCATGCCGATCCCCACCGCCACCAGCGCCACCGCGATCGACACCCGCGCGCCGACCATCAGCATCGACAGCACGTCGCGACCGAAATGATCGGTGCCGAGCCAGTGCGCCGCCGACGGCGGCCGCAGCTTGGCCGCGATGTCGAGCGCCGCCACGTCGTAGGGCGTCCAGACGAACGACAGCAGCGCCGCCGCCACGAAGACCGCCACGATCGCGCCGCCGATGACCAGCGCCCGCATCAGCGCCGCCTGAGCCGCGGATCGACCGCGGCGTAGGCGAGATCGACCAGGTAGGTGACCAGGATCACCGCCACCACCAAGAGCATCACCACGCTCTGCACCACGATCAGATCCCGCTGGCTGATCGCCTGGAACACCAGCCGCCCCAGCCCCGGCAGGAAGAACACGTTCTCGATGATGATCGCCCCGGCCAGCAGGAACGAGAACTGCAGCCCGACGATGGTCAGCACCGGGATCAGCGCGTTCCGCAGCGCGTGCCGCCGCAGCGCCTGGCCGCGGCTCAGCCCCTTGGCCCTGGCGGTGCGCACGAAATCCTCGCCCAGGGTGTCGATCAGCGCCGAGCGCATCACCCGGGCCAGGATCGCCGCCTGCGGCAGCGCCAGCGCCACCGCCGGCAGCGCCAGCGCCTTCAGCCCCGGCCCGAGCCCCGCCTGCCAGCCGGGAAACCCGCCCGCCGACACCCAGCGCAGCTTCACCGCGAAGACCAGCACCAGCAGCATCGCGAACCAGAAGTTCGGCACCGCCACCCCGAGCTGGGTCGCCGCCATCACCCCCGCGTCGGCCGGGCTCCCCCGCCGCGCCGCCGCCCAGATCCCGACCGGAAAGGCGATCGCCGTGGACAGCGCCAGCGCCATCAGCGCCAGCGGCAGCGACACCTGCATCCGCGCCAGCACCATCTCCGCCACCGGGGTGCGGTAGGTGTAGGAGATGCCGAAGTCCCCGGTCAGCATGCCCCCGACCCAGGCCAAGTAGCGCGCCAGCGGCCCGGCATCGAGCCCGAGCTCGGTCCGGAGCGCCGCCACGGTGTCGGGGCTCGCGTTCATCCCCAGCATGTACGCCGCCGGATCCCCCGGCACCACGCTCAGCGCCACGAAGATCACCACGCTCGCCACCACGAGGCTGAGCGCGAGCGACAGAAGGCGCGTCAGGGCATAGCGAAGCATCGAGCCGGACCGGTCCCCGCTGGTCGGCCGAACCCTAGGTCGGGACCGTCGGCTTCACAAGGGCAGGCTCCGGCGTGCGTCCCCGCCCCTTCCGAACTTGCAGGGCAACCCGGCCACCGAACCGGATCGCCTACTCTGGTTGATCGCTTCGGGGCCGCGCAGGATGAGGCGCCGCGGACCGCATCAGCGGGGCGCCGGTGGCGCCCCGCGCGGTCCGCTCGCCCGGAGCGCCAGCGCGGAGGGCGAGGGGCGTGCCGCGTCCCGGACAGCGTCGGTCCGGGCGCGGCTGCCCTGGCGGTTGCGCTTGCGCGACTGCCCCTGGGAGGGCAGTCGCGGCCGGATTTGCCGACGGTCAAATCCGGCGGGACCGCGGAACCGGACACGTCACCTCGAACCGCTCGGGCCGAAGCGCCTCACCCGCGCCGATTGCCCGAAGCAACTAACCGCAGAAAGTCTCAGCGGGTTTGTCTTGACAGCATACCAGCCTCGCAGGCGAAATTCTCGCCGAGGAGAGCCCCTACGATGACGATCACCATCACCGCCTTTGAACGGTCACCCGATGGCGGCAGCGGACTGGCGCGTGATACCCGCGTTCGCTGGGCGCTCGAAGAAGTGGGCCGACCCTACGAGGTTCGGCTTGTTTCGTTCCGTGCGATGAAGGAAGCCCGCGCATCGGGCGCTTCATCCCTTCGGCCAGATTCCGACCTACGAGGAAGGCGATCTCGCGCTGTTCGAGACCGGGGCGATCGTCTTCCATATCGCCGAGCGCCATTCCGGCCTGTTGCCGGACGACGCCGATGGCCGGGCGCGCGCGATCACCTGGATGTTCGCCGCGCTCAACACGGTGGAGCCGCCGATCCTCGAACTCGTAACCGCCAGGCTCCTCGAGGCCGACAAGCCCTGGAGCAAGGCGCGCCTGCCGCTGGTCGAGGATCGCGTGCGCGACCGCCTGAAACCGCTTTCCGCTCGCCTTGGCGATGCCGACTGGCTCGACGGTGCATTCAGCGCGGGCGACCTGATGATGGTGTCGGTGCTGCTCAGGCTGAGAGCGTCGGGCATTCTGGACGAATATCCGAACCTTGCCGCCTATGTCGCCCGCGGCGAAGCCCGGCCCGCCTACCGGCGGGCTTTCGACGCGCAACTGGCGGTTTACACCGGCAAGCCACCGACCAGCTAGCAGAAGTCCCGTTCCGCCCTTCCACGTTAATGCCGTTAACGCCTCAATTCCGAGCGTTTCGCTCTACATACGCAATCCATATGCGTTCCATACGCGATATGGATTGCGCAAACCTCTGTTAACCCCCGCAAAACCGCCCCTGACGTCACTCGGCCCAATAGACCGCCGTCATGTCGTTCGCCTGGGTCGGCGAGTTCTCCCACAGCCCGCGGATCCGCGCGTCCGCCACCCCGGTCTTGGCCAGCTGGAACAGGAAGGCGTTGACGTACTGGTGCGCCACCCGCTCCTGCGCCGCCTTCAGGATCGCCGCCTGCTCCGCCGGGTCGGCGGTGGCCTCGACCCCGGCCATCAGCGCCCGCATCACCGGGTCGTCATAGCCGAAATAGTAGTCCTTCCGCGCGTAGATGCCGATGTCCATCGGCTCGGTATGGCTGACGATGGTCAGGTCGAAGTCCTTGTTCTTGAACACCTGTTCCAGCCACTGCGCCCATTCCATGTTGACGATCTGCGGCATCGATCCCCACCGCGCGCAGCTGCGCCTGCACGATCTCGCCGCCGCGCCGGGCATAGGACGGCGGCGGCAGCGCCAGCGTGGTCTTGAACCCGTCCTTCAGCCCCGCCTCGGCCAGCAGCGCCTTCGACTTCTCCGGATCGTAGGCCGACAGCGCCGTCAGATCCTCATAGGCCGGGTTGTGCGGCGCGAAGTGGCTGCCGATCGGCGTGCCGTAGCCGAACATCGCCCCGTCGATGATCGCCTGCCGGTCGATCGCATGCGCCACCGCCTCGCGAACCCGAATGTCGTCAAAGGGTTTGCGCGCGTTGTTCATCGCCAGGATCGTCTCGCCCTCGGTGGTGCCGACCAGCACCTGGAAGCGCGGATCGGCCGCGAACTGCGCCAGGTTCTCCGGCGCCGGGTAGTTGGGGAAGACGTCGACGTCGCCGGCCATCATCGCCGAGAACGCCGCGGTGGGATCGGAGATGAACTTGAAGGTCACCTTGTCGAGCTTCGCCGGCGTCCCCCAGTAGTCGGGGTTCTTCACCAGCTCGATCCGGTCGCCCTGCACCCACTGGCTGAACTTGAACGGCCCGGTGCCCACGGGATGCGTCTTGTTGTCGTCCGCCGTCGCCGGCGAGACGATCACCGCGTCCCCCCAGGCCAGATTGAACAGCAGCGACCCCTCGGGCGCGTCGAGGCCGATCTCGACCGTCGTGTCATCGATCGCCGTCACCTCGTTGATTCCATTGAAGAGCTGCTTCTGGGCGTTGGTGGAATCGTCGGCCATCGCCCGGTCGAACGAGAACACCACGTCCTCGGCGGTGAACGGCGTGCCGTCCTGGAACTTCACCCCGTCGTGCAGGTGGAACACCCAGCTGCAGGCCGTCCGGCGCGATCTCCCAGCTCTCCGCCAGCGCCGGCAGCACCGCGCCGTCCGGCCCGAACCGGGTCAGCCCCTCGAAGACGTTGGCATAGACCACCTCGTCGATCGCCGCCGCCGCCCCGGCGGTCGGGTCGAGGATCGGCGGCTCGAGCTGCATGCCGACCACGATGTCGGTCCGCTCAGCCGCGGCCGCCCCGGCCAGCAGCATCAGGCCCGCCGCGAGCGCCAAGGGAGTTAGCTTCATTCCTCAGACCTCCACCGTCGGAAGGCGGTTCGCCCGCCCGTCACTCCGTCCCCAGCAGATCGGCCAGCGCGAGGCCCATCACCGTGGCGGCGTCGAGCATGTCGTCGACCGCGACATATTCGTCGGGTTGATGCGCGAGGTCCAGTATGCCGGGCCCGTAGGCCACGCAATTCCTCAGGCGCCCGATCCGGTCGATGTGCTTCTGGTCGTAGGTGCCCGGCGAGACCACGAATTCCGGCGGCCGCCCCAGCACCGTGCCGATCGCCCGCGCCAGCGCCGACGCCACCGGCGCGTCGCGGTCGGTCATCACCGGCAGCACCTCGTGCATGTCGCGCAGCGCATAGCGGAAGCGCCGCCGCCGCTGCGCCGCCTCGACGGTGGCCCGGAACTCCGCCTTGACCGCGGCGATCTCCTCCTCGGCGAGGAACCGCCGGTCGATCACCATGCGGCAGCGGTCGGGCACCACCGGGCTCGGCCAGCCGGTGAAGCCCGGCTCGGGCTCGGCCTGCCCGCCGTGCAGCGAGTTGATGTTCAGCGTCGAGGCCCGCGCCGCCTCCGGCACCACCGGCATCGTCGGTGCGCCGCGCCGCCAGCGCCGGCCAGAGGCTCGCCTCCATCTCGGCGATCACCGCGCCCATGTGCCGTACCGCGCAGTCGCCGAGGAACGGCATCGAGCCGTGGGCGATCCGCCCGAAGGTCTCGAGCTCCGCCCACCATACCCCGCGGTGCCCGAGGCAGACCCGGTCCTTGTTCAGCGGCTCGGGGATGATCACGTGGTCCACCCGGCCCGGGCTGAAGTACCCCAGCCCCGCCAGGTGCGCCACCCCGCCGTAGCCGCCCGTCTCCTCGTCGGCGGTGGCGGAGATCTCGACCGCGCCGGCGAATTCCGGCCGCAGGTCCAGGAAGGCCTCGACCGCAACGATCGCCGCCGCCAGCCCGCCCTTCATGTCGCAACTGCCGCGGCCGTAGATGCGGCCGTCCTTCAGCTCCGCGCCGAACGGGTCGGTGCTCCAGCCTTGGCCGACCTCCACCACGTCGATGTGGCCGTTGAAATGCACGCACGGCCCCGCCCGGCCGCCTTCGCGTCGCGCCACCAGGTTCCAGCGCGGGTAGCGGTCGCTGTCGCCGGGCGCGCCCTCGCCCCGGACGAACTCGGTGGCGAAGCCCCGGGGCGCCAGCCGGCGGGCCACCAGTTCGCAGATCGCGCGGTAGTTCTCGCCCGGCGGGTTCACCGTCGGCACCCGCACCAGCGCCTGCGTCAGGGCCACGACCTCGTCGCGCCGCTCCCGGATCGCCGCGCCCATCGCGCCGGCCAGATCGCCCATCGCCGGGAACCCTCCTCTGCACCAGCTACGCGCGCCGCCGGCGGATTGTCCAGCCGCGGCGCCCTGCGAAGATGAGTCGATCCTTGCCGGCACTTGATCTAACCTCCTCGCCAGAGCCCACGAACCGGCCGCACCCACGGGAGGAAACGCCATGCACGCCCTGATGCAGGACTGGCCGCTGCGGGTGTCGCGCATCATCGACCATGCGGCGCTGAACCACGGCGCGCGGCCGGTGACCGGCCGCTCTGCCGAGGGACCATCGACCGCGACCAGTTACGCCGCGATCCGGGAGCGGGCGCTCCGGGTCGCGCAGCGGCTGGCGCGTGACGGCATCGGCCGCGGCGACGTGGTCGGGGTGATGGCCTGGAACACGCCGCGGCTGCATGGAGATCTGGTACGGCGTGCCCGGCTGCGGCGCCGCGCTGCACACCCTGAACCCGCGGCTCTTTCCCGACCAGCTCGTCTACGTGATCAACCACGCCGGCGACCGGCTGCTCTTCGTCGATGCCGATCTGGTGCCGGTGATCGAGCGCGTCCGCGACCGGCTCGAAACCGTCGAGCAGATCATCGTGCTGACCGAAGGCGGCGAGCCCGGCGCCGGCGCCTACGGCGACTGGCTGGCGGGCGCCGACGGCGACTTCGCCTGGGTCGACGGCGACGAGCGCGACGCCTGCGGCATCTGCTACACCTCCGGCACCACCGGCAACCCCAAGGGCGTGGTCTATACCCACCGCTCCAACGTCCTGCACGCGCTGGCCGCGAACTCGCCCGACATGCTGGGGCTCGGCAGCCGCGAGGTGATGATGCCGGTGGTGCCGCTGTTCCACGCCAACGGCTGGTCCATCGGCTATGCCGCGCCGATGGCCGGCGCCGCTCTGGTGATGCCGGGGCGCGACCTCACGCCCGCGGCGCTCTACGAGCTGTTCGAGACCGGCGTCACCGTGACCGCGGCGGTGCCCTCGGTCTGGCTGCCGCTGCTCGCCTATCTCGACGCCGAGGGCCTGAGCCTCAGCACGCTGCAACGGGTGATCATCGGCGGCTCGTCCTGCCCGAGGGCGGTGATCGAGGGCTTCCAGGGCCGCTACGGCGTTCAGGTGCTGCACGCCTGGGGCATGACCGAGATGTCGCCGCTCGGCACCGTCTGCTCGTTCAAGCCCGAGGTGGCCTGCCGCCCCGCCGACGAGCGGCTCACCGCCCAGCAGACCGTCGGCCACGCGCCGTTCTCGGTCGAGCTCAGGATCACCGACGACGACGGCGGCGAGCTGCCGCGCGACGGTGTTACCCAGGGCCGGCTCTGGACCCGCGGCGCCGCGGTGGTGCGGCGCTACCTCAAGGCCGAGACCGACGCGACCGGGCCCGACGACTGGTTCGACACCGGCGACATCGCCACGATCGACTCCAGCGGCTACGTCCGCATCACCGACCGCGCCAAGGACGTGATCAAGTCCGGCGGCGAATGGATCAGCTCGATCGAGCTCGAGAACGCCGCGGTCGGCCATCCCGACGTCGCCGAGGCAGCCGCGGTCGCGCATCGCCGCATCCGAGATGGGGCGAGCGGCCGGTGCTGGTGGTGGTGCTGCGGCCCGGCCGAGCCCCGACCACGCCGGCATCTCGGCGCTGCTGGCCGAGCGCTTCCCGCGCTGGCAGCTGCCCGACGACATCCTGTTCGTCGACGAGATCCCGCACACCGCCACCGGCAAGATCTCCAAGCTGACCCTGCGCCGCCAGCTCGCCGAACGCGGCTACGCCCTCGCGCGTGACAAGCCCGCCGGCCGGGGCTAGAGACGGGCCAGCAGCGGGTGCTCCGCCCCGCCCGAACCAGGGGCTCGATCCCGCCCGCATGACGGCGCTCGACAGATACGTCCGGCTGGAGGCACTCGGGCTCTGGCGCGAGCGGTCCGGGGCGCCCCCGCGCGAGGTGGTGGTCTCCTTCGGCAGGCACGACGCTGGTGCTGCGCGACCTTCGGGAACAGCCGCTCGGCCACTGGGCGCTGGCCGGCGTCGCGGTGCTGGGCCGGGACGGGGACGCCACGGTCTACTGCGATGACCGCCGACGGCGAGGAGACGCTGGCGATCCGCGACCGCGGAGATGGTCGCGGCGATCGCCGCGGTCTCGCGCGCCCGGCTCGAGCCGCCGGCGACCGCGCCCTCCCGCCGCCGCGCGCCGGTGCCGGGGCGCTGGTGCTGCTGGCGGCCCTCGGCCGCGCTCGCCTTCGCGGCGCCGCGGGCGATCCGCGCCGCCGCGGCAGCGCTGATGCCCGCCCGAGCAGGCGGCGGAGATCGGCGACCGGATGCTGATCGCGCTGATCGAGCGGCACGGCGCGCCCTGCGCCGCGGCGCCCGGCGAGCGCGCCCTCGCCCGGCTCGCCGAGCGGCTCGACCCGGCCGACCCGCCGCGGCTCAGGGTCATCGGTCTGGGCGGGCCCCGGTCGCGGCCCTGCCCGGCGGCACCGCTCTGATCGGCCGCGACGCCCTGGCGGCCGCCGCCGCGCCCGAGGAGATCGCCGGCTGGGCCGCGCTGGGGATGGGGCGCGACCCGGTCGCGGCGCTTGCTGCAGGGCGCGGGACCGCTCGCCGGCCTGCGCTACGTCCTCAGCGGCGACATCGGCGAACTGGCGCTGTCGCGCGCCGCCGAGGCCGCGCTCGCCGCGCCCGACCCGGCCGAGGTCGCGCCGGCGCTGCTGCGACTTCAGGACGCGGGGCTGGACCCGCAGCCCTTCCTCGCCGCGGTCAGCCGCACCGCGCCTGCGCCCGGGGCCGCCGGCGGCGTGACGGCGCGACCCGGAGGCGTGGCGCCCGACGATCCGGACTGGATCGCCATGCGTAAAATCTGCGGCTGAATGCCGTTTCTTGCTATCGAGGGTTGCGTTTGGGTAATTTCCGCGTTGCATCTGGCGCATGAAGCTGGTTTAGTCCGCGCAGCCGATCAGGGAGTGTTCCGGACGCGAGCCCTCGGCGGACGCAAACCGGAGCCAGTGGAAACGACCCGTTGGTGTTGGCCCAAGTCTGGGGGGGAAGAACCGGAAGCGGCCTGCCTGTGCAGGCCGCTTTTTCCTTGCGCCTATCGCGGATGCGTCCTTCCGGTCACCCTTCGCCGCTCGGTTCCTAGCTCCGCTCCAGGCCGCCACAATCCTGACTCGTTTTTGTGGCATACGCATTGTGCATGTGTTGTGCATGGCTTGTGCATGAGCGGATCCCTCCATGTGACCGTCGCCGCACACGGAATCCGTTTCGAGCCCGAGTCGGTCTGCCGGAAGTCGTATCAGTCCTGCAGCACGATCTCGCTGCCGCAGTCGAGGCGGGCGGCGAGGCCCTGCAGCCGCCGCTCCACCGCCTCGCCGGCGAACTCGCGCGCCGGCCCCTTCAGGGTCAGGACCAGCCGGCCGCCCTCGCGCGCCAGCCCGGCGTTCTCGAGCACGCCGGTCGCCGAGCCCGACAGCATCGCGCCGAGCCGCATCGCCCTGCCCGAGCACGGCCGCGTCCGCCGCGCGCGCCGGCGACAGCAGGCCGCCGTAGCGCTGCACCTCCTCGGACGGCGCCAGCGCCTTGTAGCGGTTGAGCAGCGCCAGCCCGAGGAACACCCGTTCGGCGTGGTCGACCCCGGCGATGTTGGCGCGGGTCACCAACTCGAAGCAGAGCTCGGCCCGATAGTCCGGGTGCGCCCGCCACTGCACGTCGTGCAGCAGGCAGGCGGCCAGGATCAGCCGGTGCTCGGAGGCCGGCTTGTCGGCATAGAACGGCTTCAGCCACTCGTGCAGCGCCTCGCCGAAGCCGGGGCTGCGCGCCGAGGTCGCCTCCATGTGCCGGCAGGCCTCGAGCAGCGGATCGAGCATCCGCATCATCTCGGGCATCTGGCGGTAGAGCAGACCCTCGCGCAGGCCGTAGCCCGAGATCGCGACGCTGCCCGGCGCGAGCCGCCGGATCAGCTCGGCCAGCACCTGGCTGCGCCAGCGGGATCAGCGACAGGCGCTGGGTCGAGGTGCCGGTCATCGCCGACATCGACGCCTGGTCCTGCTCGCGGATCCATTTCAGCGTCTCCAGGAGCTGCGGGATCGGCGGCTCGTAGCCGTGCAGCACCTTCAGCGGATAGCCGACGCGCTCCATGTCGAGCCGGGCGATCGCCCGCCACGAGCCGCCGACCAGGAACAGCCTCGGCGCGTCCCCCGCCACCGCCTTCGCGCAGCGCCTTCACGCCCTTCTTGATCGCCTTCTCGCGCTTGGACTCGTCGCTGATGTCGGCGAGCTGCAACGGTCCCAGCGGCGAGGTGGCGCAGGTGCGGATCTCGCCGCCGGAAAGGTGCGCCAGCTCCATCGAGGCGCCGCCCATGTCGCAGACCAGGCCGTCGGCGTCGGGCCAGCCCAGCAGCACGCCCTTGGCCGCCAGCCGCGCCTCCTCCGGGCCGCTGGCGACCAGGAGCTGCAGGCCGGTCTCGCGTTCCACCTGGTCGCAGAACGCCGGGCCGTCCTGGGCCTCGCGCACCGCCGCGGTCGCCACCGCGATCATGCCCGACAGCTCCATCCGCCCGGCGAGCGCCGCGAAGCGGTGCAGCGCTGCCAGCGCCTTGGCCCAACCCTCCCGGCTCAGCCGCCCGGTGTCGCCGAGCCCGGCGCCGAGGCCGCAGAGCACCTTCTCGTTGTAGAAATAGGCCGGGCTGCGGGCGATGCCGTCGAAGACGACCAGGCGCACCGAGTTCGAGCCGACGTCGATCACCCCGATCCGGCTCAGCCGCGCCTTGGCCGAATCGTCCAGCCGGAACAGCGGCAGATCTGCTGTGTCGTGCGTCTGCGTCGGCACCGCCCCCGTCCCGCTGTTGCCCCGGCACGACCTCAGGTGTCGCATCCATGCCGGCGCGCGTCAATCGGGGCCGTGCACCAGCTGGATCACGTCCCGCGCCCCCGCCCGCCCGCGGCCCGAGAGCGAGGGGTTCTCCATGAAGAAGCGGTGGCAGGAGAACAGCTGCGCCCCCGGCTCCGCCGTGTGCCGCAGATAGCTGCCGTCGGGCTGGGCCACCCAGCTCTGCGCCTGGTCGGCCATGTTGGCGGCCATGATCTGGTCGATGATCTGGGCGTGCACCGTGGGATTGGTGATCTCCACCAGCGCCTCGACCCGCCGGGTCAGGTTGCGCTCCATCCAGTCGGCCGAGCTGATGTAGACCCGCGCCCCCTTCGACGGCAGGCCGTGGCCGTTGCCGAAGCAGACGATGCGGCTGTGCTCGAGGAAGCGCCCGATGATCGACTTGACCCGGATGTTCTCCGAGAGCCCCGCCACGCCCGGCGCGCAGGCCGCAGATGCCGCGCACCACCATGTCGATCTTCACCCCGGCCTGGCTGGCGGCGTAGAGCGCGTCGATCACCTCCGGCTCGGTGATGGCGTTGAGCTTGACCCAGACCTGGGCCGGCCGCCCGGCCCTGGCGTGCTCGATCTCGCCGGCCAGCCCCTCGAGCAGCCGCGGCTTCAGATCAGGTGCGGCGAGATCGCCAGCTTCTCCAGCTGCTCCGGCCGGACGTAGCCGGTGACGTAGTTGAAGACCCGGGTCGCGTCGCGCCCCAGCGCCTTGTCGCAGGTGAAGAGCGAGAGGTCGGTGTAGATGCCCGCGGTACCCGGATGGTAGTTGCCGGTGCCGAAATGGGTGTAGGTGACGAGCTCGCCCGCCTCGCGCCGCACCACCGTCGAGATCTTGGCGTGGGTCTTCCAGTCGATGAAGCCGTAGACCACCTGCGCCCCGGCCCGCTCCAGCCGCCGCGACTGCCGGATGTTGGCCGCCTCGTCGAAGCGCGCCTTGAGCTCGATCAGCGCGGTGACCGACTTGCCCGCCTCCGCCGCCTCGCAGAGCGCCGCGACGATCGGGCTGTCGCGCGAGGTGCGGTAGAGCGTCTGCTTGATCGCCAGCACGTCGGGGTCGAGCGCCGCCTGGTTGCAGGAACCGCACCACGATGTCGAAGGTCTCGTAGGGGTGGTGCAGCAGCATGTCCTTCTGGCGGATCGCCGCGAAGATGTCGCCCTCGAAGTCCTGCACCCGCTCGGGCATCCGCGGCGTGAACGGCGGCCAGAGCAGGTCCGGCCGCCCGGCGCGGGTCAGCTCCGCCAGATCCGCCATGCCGATCAGCCCCGGCAGCTCGATCACCTCGTCGCCGCCGACGCCGAGCGCCTGCACGATGGTGCGCGCGCAGGTCGTCCGGCGCGTCGGTGGTCATGGTGAGCCGGATCACCTCGCCGCGGCGCCGCCGCTTCAGCGCGGTCTCGAACTCGCGCACCAGATCCTCGGCCTCTTCCTCGACCTCCAGGTCGCTGTCGCGCAGCACCCGGAAGGCGCAGTGGCCGAGCATGACGTAGCCGGGGAAGAGCTTGCCCAGGAACACCTCCAGGAGGCCCTCCAGCGGCAGGAAGCGGGTCTGCCCCTTCGATCCTTCCGGCAGCCGCACGAAGCGCGGCACCTGGGCCGGAACCGGCAGCAAAGCCTCGAGCACGGTGTCGTCCGCCTCGCGCTTGAGCTGGAGCCCCAGGGCGAAGCCGCCGTTGGCGATGAAGGGAAAGGGATGCGCCGGGTCGATGGCGAGCGGGCTCAGGATCGGAAACACCTGCTCGAAGAAATGCGTCTCCATCACCTTGAGGTCGGCGCCCCTGAGCTCGCCCGGCCGCAGGATCTCGATTCCCTCCGACCGCAGCAGCCGCTCGAGTTCGCCCAGCGCATCCTGCTGGCGCATCATCAGCGCCCGCGCGTCGACGTCGATCCGCCGCAGCTGGTCGGTCGGCGACAGCCCGTCGGCGGAGGGCGCGTGCACGCCCTCGCGCACCAGCCCGCGCAGGCCGGCGACGCGGACCGAGTAGAACTCGTCGAGGTTCGAGGCCGAGATCGACAGGAACCGCACCCGCTCCAGCAGCGGCACGCTCGGGTTCTCGGCCTCCGACATCACCCGCCAGTTGAATGCCAGCCAGGAGAGCTCGCGATTGATGAACCGCTCCGGCCCCGTCGGATCGAAATCCGGCAGGCTGCGGCCCGGCGGCGCTGCGGACTTCAGGAAATCCGCGTCGACCGCGGCGGCCTCGATCCCGGCAATCTCGAACATTTCAGGCCTCGTCCGGGCGCGCCCGGCTTTCGATTGTGCGTCTTTGCGCCAATCCTAGGACAGTTGCGCCGCGACGCAACGGCTTATCCCCGCGCCCCGGCGCACGGCGCCCCAGACTGCGCTATTCGAGCCGCTCGACCCTCCTGAGCTCGGGGAAGATCCGCATCCAGAGCAGCGCCACCGCGATCGTCCCCAGCCCGCCCAGCACCGCCGCCGGCACCGCCCCGAACAGCGCCGCCGTCATGCCGCTCTCGAACTCGCCGAGCTGGTTGGAGGCGTTGATGAACAGGAAGTTCACCGCCCCGACCCGGCCCGCGCATCGCGTCCGGCGTCCGCAGCTGCACCAGCGACACCCGGATCACCACGCTGACCACATCCGCGGCCCCCATCACCACCAGCGCGGCCAGCGACAGCCACATCAGCTTCGACAGCGCGAAGACCAGCGTGCCCAGCCCGAAGACGATCACCGCCTGGAACATCCGCATCCCGACCCGCCGCCGGATGGCGTGGCGGGCCAGCACCGCGGTCATCGCCAGTGCCCCGATCGCCGGCGCGGCCCGCAGCACCCCGAGGCCCCAGGGACCGGTGTTGAGGATGTCGCGGGCATAGATCGGCATCAGCGCCGTCGCCCCGCCCAGCAGCACCGCGAAGAGATCGAGCGAGATCGTGCCGAGGATCGCCGGCTCGCGGCGGACGAAGCGCACGCCGTCGAAGACCTCCGAGATCCGTGGCGGCCCGCGGTCGCCGACGCGGCGATCGAGCCGGATCGTGCCGATCAGCACCCCCGCCGCCACCCAGAACACCGCCATGATCGCATAGGGCAGACCCGGCGACGCCGCGTAGGCGAACCCGCCCAGCGCCGGGCCGCAGATCACCGCGAACTGCCCGGCCGCCGTGGTCAGCGCCGTGGCGCGCTGCAGCTGCCCGGACGGCGCCACCCCCGGCAGCAGCGCCCCGGCCGCCGGCGATTCGAAGGCGGTGACCACGCCCAGCACCGCCACCGCGGCGAAGATGCCGCCGACCCCGAGCCAGCCGGCGAAGCTGCCCCAGGCCAGCACCGCCGCCGTCAGTCCCTCCACGCTCTGGCAGACCTGCACAACCCGCCGGCGGTCGTAGCGGTCGGCGGCATGGCCGGCGATGAAGACCAGCAGCAGCACCGGCAGAAACTGCACCAGCCCGAGCAGCCCGAGGTAGAAGGCGCTTCCGGTCAGGGCGTAGACCTGCCAGCCGAGCGCCACCGTCCCCATCTGCGCGGCGAAGCGCGAAAACCCGCGGCCGAGGAAATAGTGCACGAACGGCCGGTGCGCCATCAGCCTCACGGCGGGGTCGGCCCCGGCCGAGGTCGGGCCGCCTGCCGCGCCCTCAGTCATCGACGCCCGGCACGTCCGCGTTCAGCACCTCCGCCGCCAGCCGCGCGGTGATCGGCCGCTGCCGCGCCAGCCCGGCGCGGTCCAGGGCGCTCACCAGCGCCTCCGCCGCCGCGAACGAGCGGTCCATCCGCTCGACCAGGTAGCGGACCAGGTCCGGCCCCACCGCCAGCTGCCGGTCGTGGAAGAGCTTGACCAGCACCGCCGCCAGCAGCGCGTCGTCCGGCGCCTCCAGCCTGGCCACCGGCGCCGCGCGCAGCCGGCTCGCCGAGATCCGGCAGCGCCACCGGCCAGCGCGCCGGCGCTTCGCGGCCGCTGACCAGCAGGCTGCCGCCGCCGGCAGCGAGATGGTTCAGCAGATGAAAGAGCGCCTCCTCCGCCGCCGCCGCCGCCTTGAGTTCCGCCAGCCGGTCGGCATCCTCGACCGCCAGCGCCGCGTCGCCGCGCAGCGCCGCGAGATCGAGCCCGGGCAGCGCCGCGGCCGGCAGGATCGCCGCCCCCGCCCGCGCCGCCCAGACATGCGCCAGATGGGTCTTGCCGGCGCCCCGCGGCCCCGCCACCGCCAGCCGCCCCTGCGGCCAGTCCGGCCAGCGCTCCACCTGGGCCAGCGCCACCCGGTTCGCCGGCGAGACGAAGAAGTCGGCCCGCCCCAGCGCCGGCCGCGCGGGCAGGTCCAGCACCAGCTGCCGCGGCGCCTGCAAGGCTCAGCCGTCGCCGGGCGGCGGCCGCCCGGTGTAGAGCTGGCTGGTCATGTAGCGCTCGACCAGGAAGCGCGAGACCACCCCGAGCGCCGCCGCGATCGGCACCGCCACAAGCAGCCCGGCGAAGCCGAACAGCGCCCCGAACACCGACAGCGCGAAGATCAGCCAGACCGGGTGCAGGCCCACCGACTTGCCGATCAGGTTCGGCGACAGGATGTTGCCCTCGACGAACTGCCCGAAGAAGAAGATGCCGGCGGTCGCGACGATCCAGATCTTGTCGTCCCAGAACTGGAACAGCGCGATGCCGATGGAGACCGCCAGCCCCACCGTCGAGCCGACATAGGGAATGAACGAGATCAGCCCCGCCACCAGCCCGACCAGGAAGCCGAACTGCAACCCGATCGCCATCAGCATCACCGCGTAGAACACCCCCAGGATCAGGCAGACCGACAGCTGCCCGCGCACGAACCCCGCCAGCACCCGGTCGATGTCCCGCGCCAGCCGCCGGATGGTCGGCGCGTGCTCGCGCGGCAGGATCGTGTTGATCTCGGCCACCATCCGGTCCCAGTCGAGCAGCAGGTAGAAGGTGACCACCGGCGTGATCACCAAGAGGATCAGGAAGTCGAATACCTTGAGCGAGCCCGCCAGCACCTGGTTCAGCACGGTCATCCCGCCGTCGCGCAGCATGCTCTCCACGTCGCTGAGGTTGCGCAGCAGCGACGAGTGCTCGCCGAAGATCGCGGGATAGCGTTTGCTCAGGAAGTCGATCAGCCCGGCGATGTAGTCGGGAGCGGTCTCGACCAGCCCCTGGACCTGCTCGATCAGCGCCGGCACCGCCAGCAGCAGGATCAGCACGACCGCGACGATCACCGTCACCGCGATCACTGCCGTCGCCGCGACCCGGCTCAGCCCCAGCCGCTGCAGCCGGTCCGCGAGCGGGTCGAGGAAATAGGCCAATGCGGCGCCCATCAGGAACGGCAGCAGCGTCGCGCCCAGCAGCCACAGCACCAGCACGAAGACCGAGAAGCCGATGCCCCAGAACCGCAGTTGCCGATCGGCGCTGACCGCCATGGATGGAATCCCTCGCTTTGCGGACCTAGGTGGCGCAGGCCCCCCGGCGTGGCAAGCCCTGCACGCGGCAGCCGCGCCGCGGAGTGTCCGACCATCAACGCCGGCGAGCTTCCGGCCGCTACAGGAACTGCTCCCTGATCAGCCGCTCCTCCAGCCCGTGGCCGGGATCGAACAGGATATGGTGCTCCAGGTCGACGACGCTCGCGACGTCGATGCGGACCGGCTCGCGCACTTCCGTCGAATCGGCGACCGCCGAGACCGGCCGCTTGTCGGCCTCCTTGACCTCGAAGGTCACGCGCGCCGCCTTGGGCAGGAGCGCGCCGCGCCAGCGCCGCGGCCGGAACGCCGCCATCGGCGTCAGCGCCAACACCCCGGACCCGATCGGCAGGATCGGCCCGTGCGCCGAATAATTGTAGGCCGTGGACCCCGCCGGCGTCGAGAGCAGCACCCCGTCCGCGACCAGCTCCGCCAGCCGCTCGCGCCCGTCGACCAGGATCCGTAGCTTGGCCGCCTGCGGTCCGGCGCGCAGGATCGAGACCTCGTTGATCGCCAGCGCCTCGATCACCTCGCCGTCGGCGCGGGTCGCGCGCATCCGCAGCGGATTGATCACCGCCTCCTCGGCCGCCTCCAGCCGCTCCACCAGCCGGTCCTCGGCGAAGCTGTTCATCAGGAAGCCGACCGTGCCCCGGTTCATGCCGTAGACCGGGATCGCCAGCCCCTCGGTCGCGTGCAGCGTCGAGAGCATCAGCCCATCGCCGCCCAGCGCCACGATCACCTCGGCCTCGTCGATCGGGCTCTGCCCATGCCGGCCGATCAGCCGGTCGCGGGCCTGCTCGGCAAGCGCCGCCCGGCTCGCCACGAAATGGATCCGCTGAAATGCCAAGGGGTGGTCCCGCTCCGCCGCTCGAGGAGCGCCACTCTTGCCCGCGCCCCGGCCGAACTCAAGCCCCGCGACCAAACCCGCGCCGAGCCTGCGGCGGCCTCAGCAGCAACACAAGGTCCTCCCCCGGGCTCGCCCAGCCATCCAGCTTCGCGATCGGTGCGCGCGCAACCTCGGCGAAGCCCGCGGCATCATAGAGCGCACGCGCCGCAGCGTTGCTGTCCACGACGACCACGCTGAGGCCGGATGCGCCGGCGCCGAGCCGCTCCACCTCGGCGAGGAGTGCCCGCGCCACGCCGCATCTCCGGAACCCCGGAAAGGTCGCGAGCTGGTAGACGTACTGGGTACCCGGCACGCGGCTCTCGAGGTGCCGGACCACCCGCATCATCGGGTTGGGCTCCTCCGCCGGCTCCGCCGCTGCCGGCAGCCGGTAGGTGGACAGACCGCCGGCCACCTGACCGTCGAACTCGGCGACGATCGTCCGCCGCCATGAATGATCGCTGTCGTCGCTCGCCGAGTGGCGCTTCCCGACCGCCAGGGCATCTTCGCCCGGCTCGGCGATTTGGCTCCAGAACCAGCTCGCCAGCCCGTCGCTCGCGATATCCAGCATCCGGGCGATCGCGAAAGCGTCGGCACGAGCCGCCGGTCGTACGGTCACCGCCATCCGCTGGCCCCTTGCATCTCCTGAGGATCCTCCCGGGGCGTTCCGCCGTCAACAGGCGTCGGCCCCCTTCCTGGTTTCCGATAACCTCCGAATTCCGGGGTTCCCCGCCCGCGGTAATCGCGGTATCTGACGCGGGACCCACCCGAGGAGCGCCGCCCCGTGAAAGACACCCTGCCCGACAGCGGCTTTTTCACCGATGACCTCGCCGCCCGCGACCCCGCGATCTTCGGCGCCATCCGCGACGAACTCGGCCGCCAGCGCGCCGAGATCGAGCTGATCGCGTCGGAGAACATCGTCAGCCTGGCCGTGCTCGAGGCGCAGGGCTCGGTGCTCACCAACAAGTACGCCGAGGGCTACCCCGGCCGGCGCTACTACGGCGGCTGCCAGTTCGTCGACGTGGTCGAGACCCTGGCGATCGAGCGGGCCAAGCAGCTCTTCGCCTGCGGCTTCGCCAACGTGCAGCCGAACTCCGGCAGCCAGATGAACCAGGCGGTGTTCCTCGCGCTGCTCAAGCCCGGCGACACCTTCATGGGGCTCGACCTCAACTCCGGCGGCCACCTCACCCACGGCTCGCCCGTCAACCTGTCGGGCAAGTGGTTCAACGTCGTCTCCTACGGCGTGCGCAGCCAGGACCAGCTCCTCGACATGGACGAGGTCCACGCCAAGGCGCTGGAGCACCGGCCGAAGCTGATCCTCGCCGGCGGCACCGCCTATTCGCGGATCTGGGACTGGGCCGCCTTCCGCGAGATCGCCGACGAGATCGGCGCATGGCTGATGGTCGACATGGCCCATATCGCCGGCCTCGTCGCCGGCGGGGTGCATCCCTCGCCGCTGCCCCACGCCCACGTCGTCACCACCACCACCCACAAATCGCTGCGCGGCCCCCGGGGCGGGCTGATCCTGACCAACGACGCGGACGTCGCCAAGAAGGTCAACTCCGCGGTCTTCCCCGGCCTCCAGGGCGGGCCGCTGATGCACGTGATCGCCGCCAAGGCGGTGGCGCTCGGCGAGGCGCTCAAGCCCGACTTCAAGACCTACGCGGCCCAGGTCGTGGCCAATGCCCGCGCCATGGCCGAGGCGCTGATGCAGGGCGGCATCGACATCGTCTCGGGCGGCACCGACAACCACCTGATGCTGGCCGACCTGCGCCCCAAGGGCGCCACCGGCAAGGCCGCCGAGGCCGCCCTCGGCCGCGCCCACATCACCTGCAACAAGAACGGCATCCCCTTCGACCCCGAGCCGCCGATGGTCACTTCCGGCGTCCGGCTCGGCACCCCGGCCGGCACCACCCGCGGCTTCGGCGCCGCCGAGTTCGCCGAGATCGCCGGGCTCATCGTCGAGGTCCTCGACGGCCTCGCCGCGGGCGGCGCCGAGGGCAATGCCGCCGTCGAGGCCGCGGTCAGGGCGAAGGTCCAGGGCCTCTGCGACCGCTTCCCGGTCTATCCCGGCCTCTGATCGGTCGGTGCGCCTCGCCGCGGTCACGCTGCTGGTGCCCGACTACGAAGCCGGGCTCGACTTCTTCATCGGCACGCTCGGCTTCGATCTCGTCGAGAACACCGACCTCGGCAGCGGCAGGCGCTGGGTGCTGGTCGCCCCGCCTGACGGTGGCGCACGGCTGCTGCTCGCCCGCGCCGCCACTCCGGCCGAGGCCGCCGCGATCGGCGCCCAGGCCGGCGGGCGCGTCGGCTTCTTCCTCGAGACCGAAGACTTCGCCCGCGCCCACGCCGCACTGCTGGCGCACGGGGTAGCCTTCGAGGCGCCGCCGCGCCGCGAGCCCTACGGCATGGTCGCGGTCTTCGGCGACCCCTTCGGCAACCGCTGGGATCTGATCGGCCGCTGAGCTACGGCGCCGCGCAGCCCCCTTCGATGAACGCGGCGCAGTCCGGCGTCAGCACCCGCGCCTTGGCGCGGTCATACATCGCGAGCTCGTCGGGCGTCAGCACGTCCCGCCAGCGCGGGCAGGACGTCGAGCGGCAGGTGGCCCTTGACGATCCGGCGGTGCGGCTGGGCGTCCATGCGGGCCAGGGTCCCGTCGAGATCGTCGCGGCGGCGGTCGAGCCACGGCGACACCGCCGAGACCGCCGGGACCGCCGGGACCTCGCCGCCGTCGAACACCAGCTGCACGACGATGTTCTGCATCCAGGTGGTCCCGGACTTGTGCGAGTTCGAGATCACCACGTCGCCGTCGCGCGGCACGAAGCCGTCCCAGTTGCGGCTCTCGAAGACGTAGCTGCGGTATTCCCTGAGCCGGCGGGGCAGCGCGGCCATCAAATCGATCCCTCGGGTCCGTCGGTTGCAACCAGCCGCCGAGCAGGCCCGGTGCCGCGGCACCGACAAGTGCGCGTTCTGCCGTGACATTCCGCCGCAGATCCCGCCTGCAACCCCACCTGGGCGCAACAGTTCGTGAGAGCGGCAGCCGGCGCTTCGCGTTCCTCCCATATCCTTTCTGCCGGCGTGTGAAAGCCGGCCGCCGGCCCGGCGACGGACCGGCGGGGTATCGAGGAAGGATACGCAAAATGCAGACCAAGACACTGCTGCCGGCCGTGCTCGCGCTTTCGATGCTCGGCGGGCTGGCGCCCGCCTATGCCACCATGACCACGCCTTACCAGACGCCCCCGGCCCCGGCGTCGGCGGCAACCGCGAAGCCGGCACTCGACCAGAACACTCTGGCGCAACTGGCCATGGAGGCCGGCATCACCGTGGACCAGGCGAAGAATCTGACCCTCAGCCAGCTGGCGGCGATGAAGGAGGCACACGACTCCTGATCCGACCGCGGCGGGCGCCCTCAACGGCGGGAGCCCGCCCCGCGCTTCACTCCTTGTCGAAGCGCACCTTCACGTAGGACCCCGGCGCCGGCTCGATCACCCCGAGCTTCGCGCCGGGCTCGCGCGCCGGCACCTGCCGGCCCGAGCGCGCCCTCAGCCAGGCGTCCCAGTCCGGCCACCAGCTGCCCTCGGTCTCCTCGGCGCCCTTCAGCCAGTCCTCCAGCGTCGGCTGCGACATGTCCGGGTTGGTCCAGAACTGGTACTTGTGCAGCGCCGGCGGATTGACCACCCCGGCGATGTGCCCCGAGCCCGACAGCACGAAGCGCAGGTCGGCGCGCGTCATCTCCTTCGCCCCGCGATAGACCGAGGCCGCGGGCGCGATGTGGTCCTCCTTGGTCGCGACGTGGTAGACTGGACCGCGGATGTCGGCCAGGGTGATCGGCTCGCCCCGCGCCTTGAACGCGCCCTTGGCGAAGGCGTTCCGGATGTAGAATTCCTCCAGGTAGTAGCTGTGCACCCGCGCCGGCATCGCGGTGGAATTGGCGTTCCAGTAGAGCAGGTCGAACGGGAAGGGATCCTTGCCCAGCATGTAGTTGTTGACGATATAGCCCCAGATCAGGTCGTTGGAGCGCAGCATGTTGAAGGCGGTCGCCATCCGGTCCGCGGGCATGTAGCCCTGCTCCATCTCCTCGCCGACCACCGACAGGATGTGCTCGTCGACGAAGATCTGCAGCTCGCCCGCGTCTTCGAAATCGAGCTGCGCGGTGAAGAAGGTCGACGAGGCGACCCGCTTGTCGCGGGTCTTGCCCATATACGCCATCAGCGTCCCGGCCATAGTGCCGCCGACGCAGTAGGAGACCAGGTTCAGGCTCTTCTGCCCGGTCTCCTCCAGCACCCTGTCGATGGCGGCGCTGGCGCCCTCGAACATGTAGTCCTCCCAGGTCACCTTGCCGTGGCGCCTGTCGGGATTGACCCAGGAGATCACGAACACGGTGTAGCCTTGCTCGACCAACCACTGCACCAGGCTCTTCTTCGGGTTCAGATCCAGGATGTAGAACTTGTTGATCCAGGGCGGGATGATCAGCAGGGGCTTGGCCAGCACCGTTTCGGTCTTCGGGGCGTACTGCAGCAGCTGCAGAAACTCGTTCTGCCAGATCACCGCGCCGGGGCTGACGGCGGTGTTGCGCCCGACCTCGAAGGCGTCCATGTCGGTCTGCCGGATCAGCAGCTTCCCCTTGCCGCGATCGAGATCCGCCAGCATCATCTTCAGGCCGCGCACCAGGTTCTCGCCCTTCTGCTCCACCGTCGCCTCGATCACCTCGGGGTTCAGCGCGAAGAAGTTGGCCGGGTTCAGCGCCTCGACGAAGTAGCGGGTGTAGAACGCCGCCTTCTTGCGCTCCTTGGGATCCATGTCCCCGACGGTGCCGACGGTGTCCTGCACCCAGCCCGAGGTCAGCAGGTAGGACTGCTTGAGGTAGTCGAACAGCGCATTCTCCGACCACTCCTTGTGGGCGAAGCGCTTGTCGGCCTTCATCATGTGCGGCAGCTGCAGGTTCTCCTGCGCGTCCTTGGCGCCGAGCCATTTCAGCATCGAGTTCTGCCAGAGCGCGCTCTGCGCCGCCCAGAACTCGATGGTCATGTCCGCGACCTGCTGGGGGTTGTCCCACATCGTGCGGTAAAGCTCGGCGAAAGTCGGCCAGGTGTTCAGCGGATCGGCGTGCTTCGGCCCGCCGTCCTGCATCTGGGCAGCCAGGAACTTCTGCCAGATCTGGCCCGAGACATCGAACACCTCGGCCATGTTGTGCGCCATGTGCTGGCTCTGCGCGGCCAGCGTGTCGACGTCCTTGCTCTCGCTCATGCTTTCCCTCCCCCCATGCTCCGCTAAGGGCCGCGGCCTTGCGGCGCGACGCCGGCGCCGATACTACAGGCTCGATCCGGGTTTGCCCAGAAAGAGAGCATGCGCAACCGGCCCCCTGCCCTGCTGTCCGGCGGTCCTGCTCGCGCTCGCGCTCGCCGCATGCGGCCCGCCGAAGGCGGCCGAGGTGCCGATCTCCGAGGCAGATCGCGCCGCGCCGCCGCCGCACCTCGGCGAGACCGCGGCCTTCGATGCCGCGCTGGCCGCCGCCGAACCCGACGCCGAACGCCTCGGCGCCGACGCCGCCACCCTCGCCGCCCGCGCCGCCGCGCTACGCGCCCGCGCCGCCGCGCTCGCCGCGCCGGTCGTCGATCCCGCCGCCCGCGCCCGCCTCGCCCCGGCGCCGGGCTGACGTGCCGGCGGGAACGATTTTCCCCCGGAACGCATTGATCTCCAGCATTCGGCCGCACGCGGCCGCCGGTTCGCCGGCGTTTCGCAGCAATCGCAAAAGGAACCCGCCATGAACAGCATCATCTATCTGGTCGGCCTGATCGTCGTCGTCCTCGCCCTCCTGTCGCTCGTCGGCCTGGCCTGACCCCCACCGGGAGACGTTCCGTGCCCCAGCGGGCGCCGACGAGGTCGAGACCCGCGACGGCGCCCATGGCGTGCTGGTCTGGGCGACCGGCGCGCTGGTGGGTGCCATGCTGGCCGCCAGCGGCGTCACCGGCGTGGTCGACGCCGTCGGCTCGGCGGCCGGAACCGCCGCCGACGCGGCATCCAAGGCGGTGAGCGGCGAGGTCGACTACCTCGGCAACCGCCTGTTGCGCAGCGACGACGGCGCCGCACCGGCCAGCGACCAGACCCGCCAGCAGGTGATCTCGCTGCTCCAGCGCAGCCTCACCGACGGCAAGCTCTCCGACGACGACCACGCCTATCTCGCCGCGGTGGTAGCCCGGCGCACCGGCCAGACTCCCGAGCAGGCTTCCGCCACCGTCGACTCCGCGCTGGCCGAGGCGAAGAAGGCGTACGACGACGCCCTCGGCGCCGCCGAGAAGGCCCGCGTCGCCGCCGCGATCGCTGCCTTCGTCGTCGCCGCCAGCCTGATGGCCAGCGCCGCCGCCGCCTACTTCGCCGCCACCACCGGCGGCGACCACCGCGACCGCAACCTGCCCTTCCGCAGCTTCGGCCGCTGAAAGGATTCGCTCATGGCTGCCCTCATCGCCTGGCTCCTCGGCGCCCCCTTCTCGTCGTCCTGATCATCGCCTTCCTGACCTGAGCGCCTCCCGCGAACCGTCGTAGCGCCGCCTCGCCGCACGTTCGCGGCCAGCGCGCCGCAGCTTTTACGGCCGATCGCGGCCTGCCGCTGCGCTTTCCCCAGCCGCCAGGGCGACGGGAACGGACATTCCTTTTCTAATCAGGAGCATAACGCCCGGCGGTGCCGTGGGCCGGCCTTGCGGTCGGCGCCCGCAGCCTCTAGGATGCCGGCGCGCATTCCTCAGCCCTCAGGCCCCCGCCCTTGACCGACAGCCCCGAAGACGACGACCTCCCCGAGCCGCCGCGCCCGGCCCATTCCGGCCCGGCGATCGCCATCGAGGCGGAGATGAAGGCGTCCTATCTCGACTACGCGATGAGCGTGATCGTCAGCCGCGCCATCCCCGACCTGCGCGACGGGCTGAAGCCGGTGCACCGGCGCATCCTCTATGCCATGCACGAAGTCGGCAACACCCACGACAAGCCCTACCGCAAGTCCTCGCGCCCGGTGGCCGACACCATGGGCAAGTACCACCCGCACGGCGACGCGGCGATCTACGATGCGCTGGTGCGGATGGCGCAGGACTTCTCGATGTCGCTGATGCTGCTGGACGGGCAGGGCAACTTCGGCTCGATGGACGGCGACAAGCCGGCGGCCTTCCGCTACACCGAGGTCCGCATGGCCAAGTCCGCGGCCTACCTGCTCGAGGACATCGACAAGGAGACTGTCGACTTCCAGCCGAACTACGACGGCAAGGACCAGGAGCCCACGGTCCTGCCGGCGCGGTTCCCGAACATGCTGGTGAACGGTGCCGGCGGCATCGCCGTCGGCATGGCGACCAACATCCCGCCGCACAACCTCGGCGAGGTCGTCGACGCCACGCTGGCGCTGATCGCCAACCCCGAGCTGACGGTCAGCGAGCTGATGGAGTTCATCCCGGCCCCCGACTTTCCCACCGGCGGGCTGATCCTCGGCCGCTCCGGCGCGCGCAAGGCCTACCACGAGGGCCGCGGCTCGGTGATTATCCGCGCCCGCACCCGCATCGAGGAAGTGCGCGGCGGCCGCACCGCGATCATCGTCTCCGAAATCCCCTACCAGGTGAACAAGGCGACGATGATCGAGCGCATCGCCGAACTCGCCCGCGAGCGCCGCATCGAGGGCATCGCCCACGTCCAGGACGAGAGCGACCGCGCCGGCATCCGCGTCGTCGTCGAGCTCCGCCGCGACGCCACGCCCGATGTCGTGCTCAACCAGCTCTTCCGCTTCACTCCGCTGCAGACCAGCTTCGGCTGCAACATGCTGGCGCTGAACGGCGGCCGTCCGGAGCAGCTCGACCTCAAGCGTTTCCTCACCGCCTTCATCGCCTTCCGCGAGGAGGTGGTCGCCCGCCGCACTGCCTTCGAGCTGCGCCGCGCCCGCGAGCGCGCCCACGTCCTCTGCGGCCTCGCCGTGGCCGTCAGCAACGTCGACGAGGTGGTGGCCACGATCCGCGCCTCCGCCGACCCCGCCGCGGCCCGCGAGCGGCTGATGACCCGGGCCTGGCCCGCCACTGATATCGCCGCCTACATCTCGCTGATCGACGATCCCTCGCACCGCGTGCAGGCGGACGGCACCTACTTTCTCTCCGAGACCCAGGCCCGCGCCATCCTCGAGCTGCGGCTGCAGCGGCTGACCGCCCTCGGCGTCAAGGAGATCACCGACGAGCTCGAGGAGCTCTCGGCCAAGATCACCGACTACCTCGACATCCTGCGCTCGCACGGCCGGATCATGGCGATCATCGCCGAAGAGCTGCGCGAGGTCCGCGAGCTATTCGCCGTGCCCCGACGCTCCGAAGTGATCGACTGGGACGCCGATCTCGACGACGAGGACCTGATCGAGCGCGAGGACATGGTCGTGACGGTCACCGCCGGCGGCTACATCAAGCGCACGCCGCTGACCGAGTACCGCGCCCAGCGCCGCGGCGGCAAGGGCACCGCCGGCATGGCCACCAAGGACGAGGATTTCGTCACCCGGCTCTTCGTCGCCAATACCCACACCGCGCTCCTGGTTTTCACCACCGAGGGCATGGTCTACACGCTCAAGACCTGGCGGCTGCCGCTCGCCGGCCGCAACGCCCGCGGCAAGGCCATGGTCAACATTCTGCCGATCCCCGCCGGCGTCTCCATCGCCGCGATCCTGCCCGTCGACGTGCCCGAGGACGAATGGGCAAGCCTTCAGATCTTCTTCGCCACCTCCGACGGCGACGTCCGCCGCAACGCGCTCGACGACTTCACCAACGTGATGCGCAACGGCAAGATCGCCATGAAGCTCCCCTCGGGCACGCGCCTCATCAACGCCCGTATCGCCGGCCCCGACGAGGACGTGATGCTGACCACCCGCCTCGGCAAGGCGATCCGCTTCCCGTGCCCCGACGTGCGCATCTTCAAGGGCCGCGACAGCACCGGCGTCCGCGGCATCCGCCTCGCTCCCGGCGACGAGGTGGTCTCGATGGCGATTATCCGCCACTTCGAGGCCACGCCGGAAGAACGCGCCGCCTACCTCAAGATGCGCCGCGCCGTCGCAGGCGCCCCCGAGGAAGAGGAGGTCGAGGCCGAGGAGGGCGAGGAGCCCGCCGCCGACGGCAGCTTCGAGCTCGGCCAGAGCCGCTACGTGGCGATGTCCGAGGCCGAGGACCTGCTCCTCACCGTCACCGAGAACGGTGCCGGCAAGCTCTCGTCCTCCCACGACTACCCGGTGCGCGGCCGCGGCGGGCAGGGCGTCGCCGCCATGGACCGGGCGATGCGCGGGGGCCTGCTGGTCGCGCTCTTCGCCGTCGACCCCGCCGACCAGGTGATGCTCGCCACCGACGCCGGCCAGTCGATCCGGGTCCCGGTCTCCGACATCTCCTTCCGCTCGCGCGGCGCCGGCGGCGTCAGGGTCTTCTCCACCGCCGCCGACGAGCACGTCGTCTCGGTGGCGCTGATCGCCGAGAACGGCGACGGCGTGGAGGAGTAGATCGACGCTGATGTGGTTCCGTGTCATGCTGGCATCCTGTCGATGTCTTCGGGCTTCGAGCCCACGCAACTGTTCAGGCTTGATCAGGCGAAACCGGTGGTGACCCGATCCGGATTGCGGGTTTGCAGTGACCCAGGCCGCGGACTACCCCGTCGCCATCTCACCGGCCTGCGATGAGCGGCCGACCGCCGTCCTGGCCGCGGCCGCCGCACTGCCTGACCGCCCACCAGATGGCGCTTCCGCCGAACGGCGCGCGGGTGGCGGTGGCTGGCCTCGTCGTCTGCCGGCAGCGGCCGGGCACCGCCAAGGGCGTGATCTTCCTGACGCTGGAGGACGAGACCGGCACTGCCAACGTCGTGGTCTGGGCCAAGATCTTCGAGCGTTTCCGCCGCGCCGTGATCGCCGGACGCTGCCTGAAGATCACCGGCCGGCTGCAGCGCGACGGCGACGTGGTGCATGTGGTGGCCGAGCGGATCGAGGACATCTCGGCGCTGCTGGACGAGATCGTCGGAGTCAAGGCGCTGCCAGACCATACGCAAGCTGCGCCTCAGACCGGGACTGGATGACTCCTACGAGTGAGCTGGCAAGACACTGAAATGCCGCAAGTTTCTGCGTATGGGCTCCGTATGGAACGCCTATGGAATCCGTCTGGGCGTTTTCGCTTTGCGGCAGATCAGGTGCCCGCCGCTGGTATCACGCTGAGGAAGAGAGAGCGGCGTCGAGCCGCGCCTCGAGGCGGGCCAGCTTCCTCAGGGCGGCCGCCCTCGCGTCGCCGGTCAGGTCGTTCAATGACCGGCGCGTCATGGTGATATGCGCCTTGAGTGCAGCAGCCTGCCGTCTCGTGAGGGGCACCGGCTCCGACGCATCGACGGCGCCGGCTGGCGGCACCCCGCCGCCCCCGCCACCCGCGTCTTCCGGAACGATCGGCTCTGCCTTGTAGGCTGCCGCCAGCCGACAGATCTCGAGGTACTCCTCGGCCGACATTCGACCCTTGCCGCGATTGAGACACCACAGAACCCAGCGCACGTTCCCCCGGACATAGCCAAGCTCAGGAGCGATCCTGTCGGGCGAGGGGGCGAAATGTGTCCCGCCCGCCCCACTCGAACGATAGTCGATGTCAAAGGGACGGCCCGTGGCGGCGCATCTGTACCCCGCCTGCCTCACCGCGCGAACCGAGTCCTCGACGAAGCTAGGGTCGAAGGGCAGGTTGGTGATCATTGCGCGACGCATCGCTTCTCTCGCTCGATCCCGAACGCAGGCCTCAATCCTGGCTTCGGCGTTCGTCGAGGTCCGGTCGCGTCTTCGCACATCCACCTGCTCGAAGCTCGATCCGGATGCGTCCGCCGACCGGAGGCGGACCAGATGGGAGCGGAGGCACGGCTCAATCTCTCCCTTCCTCGTGAGCATGGCGAGCGCCCAGGCGATCGCGTTGGACGCACGCCTACATCCCCCACGCCCAATCGAATCAAGCTCTTCCGGCCAGCCGCCGCGAGCACGCGCGAAGCCATTCTCGATCTGACGATGCAGCGCGGACTTCTCGAGGGCACCTCCGCTGGCTCGAAGGAGGCGCGGGACTTCATCCAATGCGAACGCA
This sequence comes from uncultured Alphaproteobacteria bacterium, assembly GCA_963847795.1. Lineage (GTDB taxonomy): Bacteria > Pseudomonadota > Alphaproteobacteria > Rhodobacterales > Rhodobacteraceae > Amaricoccus. The sequence continues at coordinate 61,383 of CAWKBH010000014.1, read as the reverse complement.
CGAAGTTCGCGGAACTCAGGCAAGCTATTCTTGAACATCCATTGCGGGTTTTCCGGCCGGAACGCTGGGGAGAATAGCAAAAGAGCGTCGGATTATCCGGGCCAATTTCCGAAAGAAGTGAATCCGACGCGGCGGCGGATGGCAACGGCGCAACGAGACGACTTTGCGGGCATGACAAGGAGCAGGTCCGACGGACAAGACCCTCCGCTAGCCGCCCCCGGCGCGTGGAGCGGCGCGAAGGCGGGCCGGGCCGCCCCGACCGTCACGGCGTCATTGAGCTGGGTCAGCTCGACAGGTTCAGCGCCACGAAGCGGGGTTGGCCGTCGCGCTTGACCAGGAGCAGGATCGAGTTGCGCCCTGCCGCCTCGGCGGCGTCGATGCGGCTCTGCATCTCCTTGGGGCTGGCGACCGCCTCCTGGCCGACCTCGGCGATCACGTCGCCTTCGCGCATGCCCTTGGCATAGGCGTCCGAGCCGTCGTCGAGCCCGGTGACGATCAGGCCATTGACGTCCTTGTCGAGGCCGAACTGATCGCGCAACGCGTCGGTGACGACCGCGACGGTCATGCCGAGCACGCTCTGCTCGCTCGGCGGCGGCGTGTCGTTCGGGGTAGCGCCGGGGGCGGCGGCCAGCGTGGTCGCGTCCTCCAAGAGGCCGATCTCGACCTTGAGCGTGGTCTCGGCGCCGTCGCGGAACACCACCACGTCCACGGACTTGCCGACCGCGGTATCGGCGACGATGCGGACCAGCTCGCGGGTGTCGGGGACGTCCTTGCCGCCAAACTTCAGGATCACGTCGCCGGACTTGATGCCGGCGGTCAGCGCCGGTCCCTCGGGCACGTCGGTGACCAGCGCGCCCTTGGCTTCCTTCAGGCCGATCGCATCGGCGACGTCGGCATCGACGTTCTGGATGCGCACGCCGAGCCAGCCGCGCCGGGTCTCGCCGAACTCGCGGAGTTGGTCGACCACCCGGCTGACCACGGCCGAGGACATGGCGAAGCCGATGCCGATCGAGCCGCCATTGGGCGAGAGGATCGCGGTATTCACGCCGATCACGCCGCCGGTCATATCGAAAAGCGGCCCGCCGGAGTTGCCGCGGTTGATGGCGGCGTCGGTCTGGATGAAGTCGTCGTAGGAGCCCTGCAGGGTCCGGTTGCGCGCCGAGACGATGCCGGCGGAGACCGAGAACCCCTGGCCGAGCGGGTTGCCGATCGCCAGCACCCAGTCGCCGACGTGGGCGGCATCGCTGTCGCCGAACTGGACGAAGGGCAGCGGCTCGTCGCTGTCGACCTTCAGGAGCGCGATGTCGGTGCGGGTGTCGCGGCCGACCACGTGGGCGTCGAGGTTGCCGCCATGGAACAGCTCGACCGAGATCTCGTCGGCGGCATCTATCACGTGGTTGTTGGTTACGATGTAGCCGTCGGGGGAGACGATGAAGCCCGAGCCGAGCGCGCTCGAGCGCTGCTGGTGCTTGGGCGCCCCGGGCTGGCGGTCCATGAAGTCGCGGAAGAAGTCCTCGAACGGCGAGCCGGGCGGGATCACCGGGCGCATGCTCTGGTCGACGTCGGCGATGGTCGTGGTGGTGGTGATGTTGACCACGGCGGGGCTGAGCCGGTCGGCGAGCTCGGCGAAGCTCTCGGGAACGAAGCGGGGGCCCGGGTCGACCTTGAGCGGGGCGCCGGCGTCGGGCGCCGGGGCAGCGGGCGCGGACTGCGCCGCCACCGGGTCGCAGAAGCCGAGGGCGAGGGCCAGCGCCAGCGCGGGAGCGAGCGGCAGCACCGCGCGCGCGCCGTCGCGCCGCTGCGGCAAACGGATGGTCAGGGCTGCCAACTCGGCTCCTCCTCTGTCGCGGCCGGACCTCGGCCGTTCGGCGTCCACGCCTGATTCTGGGCCGCCCGCAAGGGGGCGCAAGTCACGCCTTCGTGCGCGGCCGGCCGCAAGGCTCTCACGCCTGCGCCAGCCAGACAAGGGCGATGCCCGCGGTCACCGCCAGGAGGCCGAGCGTGCGCCGCCGCTCGGGGTCCATGCGGGCGATCGTCTCCAGCGCCTCGCGCAGGTGCGCCGGCGCCAGGGCCAGCGCCAGCCCCTCGAGGATCGCCACCAGGCCGAGGCCGAGCAGCAGGTCGTCAATCATTCAGGCCCGCGCTCTTGGCGGGCGCCGGCAGCGCCGAGCCCGGAGCGGACGCCGGCCCCCGCGGCTCGGGCGAGTGCAGGTAGTCGAAGAAGTCGCTGTTCGGCTCGACCATCAGCGTGGCGTTGTCGGACTTGAGCGAGGCCTTGTAGGCGTCCATCGAGCGGAGGAAGGCGAAGAACTCGGGATCGGCGCCGTAGGCCTCGGCGAGGATGCGGTTGCGCTCGGCATCGCTCTCGCCGCGGATCACCTCGGCGTCGCGCTGGGCCTCGGAGACGATCTCGATGGCGGTGCGGTCGGCCTGGGCGCGGACGCGCTGCGCCGCCTCGTTGCCGCGGGCGCGCTCGTCGGCCGCCTCGCGCTCGCGCTCGGCCTTCATCCGGTCGAAGGTGGCCTTGAGGTTCTGCTCGGGCAGGTCGGCGCGCTTGATCCGGACGTCGATGATCTCGACGCCGAGATCGCGCGCCTCGACGATCGCCGCGTCGCGGATCCGGTTCATCAGCCCGACCCGGTCGGCCGAGAGCACCGATTCGGAGCGCACCGCGCCCAGCGCCTCGCGCACGTTGGCGTTCAGGATCGCCTCCAGCCGCTGGGTCGCGGCGTTCATGCCGCCGACCCCGACGGCGCGGCGGAACTGCGCCACGTCCGAGATCCGCCAGCGCGCGAAGGCATCGACGATCAGCCGCCGGTCGTCGAGCGGCGTCACCTCGAGCGCGTTGGTGTCGAGGCCCTGGATGCGGCTGTCGTAGTAGACCACGTTCTGGATGAACGGGATCTTGAAGGCGAGGCCGGGCTTTTCCTTGATCGCCCGGACCTGGCCGAACTGCAGCACCATCGCCTTCTGCCGCTCGTCGACGGTGTAGATCGAGTTCAGCAGCAGGAAGCCCACGGCGACCAGCAGCGCGATGAGGATCGGAAGGCGGCGCATCACTTGGTCTCCCCGGTCGTCGCCGCCGGCGCGGGCGGCTTGAGCTCGTTGAGCGGCAGGTAGGGCACGATGCCGTTGGCGCTGCCCGAAGGCGTGTCGAGCAGGAACATCCGCACCCCGCCGAGCACGTCCTGCATGGTCTCGAGGTAGAGCCGCTTGCGGGTGACCTCCGGCGCCTTGACGTACTCCGCCTCCACGGCGGTGAAGCGGCTGGCCTCGCCCTGGGCGGCGTTGACCACCTTGGCGCGGTAGCCCTCGGCCTCCTGCAGGATCTGCGCCGAGTTGCCGCGCGCGGCGGCGAGGTTCTTGTTGGCGTAGGCGTCGGCCTGGTTCTGCAGGGTCGAGCGCTCCTGGCGGGCGGCCTGCACCTCGCGGAAGCTGTCGATCACCTCCTGCGGCGGATCGGCCTTGTCGAAGTTCACCCGGACGATGTTCACGCCCGAGCCGTATTCGTCGAGCGTGGTCTGGATCAGATCCTTGACCTCCTGGCTGATCACCCCGCGGTCGCGGCTGAGGATCGGCGAGAGTTGCGAGCGCGACACCACCTCGCGCATCGCCGATTCGGCGACGGCCTGGATGGTCGAGGTCGGGTTGGAGAGGTTGAACAGGAATTCCGTGGGGTCGCGGACGTTCCAGACCACCTGGAAGGTGATGTCGACGATGTTCTCGTCGCCGGTCAGCATCAGCCCGGCGCTGGCGTTGCGGATGGTGCCCGAGCCGATGTCCTCGGTGTTCTCGCGGGTGACCTGGACGATCTCGTGGGTCACGATCGGCCAGGGCGCGAAGTTCAGGCCCGGCTGGCCGATGCAGTCGCCGCGGCACTCGCCGAAGGTCAGCTCGACCGACTGCTCCTCGGGGCGGACCGAGTAGAACGACATCAGCAGCCAGCCGCCCACCAGCACCAGCGCGACGATGCACGAGCCCGCGCCGGCCGAAGCCGCCGCCACCGCCCGGGCCGCGGCCCTTGCCGCCGGACCGGCCGCCGCCCATCAGGATCTTCAGCTGCTCCTGGCCCTTGCGCACGATCTCGTCGAGATCGGGCACCGGCGGCTGCCCGCCCGGACCGCCACCCCCCCGGCCACCGCTGCCCCAGGGACCCCGGCCGCCGCCCTTCTTGTCGTCGCCACCGCCGCCGCCTCCCCAGGGCCCGCCGTTGTTGCTGTAGGGCATTCGTGCTCCTCTTGGTTCCGTCGTCGGGCTCAGAGGGGCATGTGACCCCTCGGACCGCGAATTCAAGACGCCCGCGATAACCCGGCCCGGTGGGTCGGGGGCCGCATGGTGACCAGTTCCTCCGCCGCGGTCGGATGCACCGCGAGGGTCCGGTCGAAATCCTCCTTGGTCGCGCCCATCCCGACCGCGACGGCGGCGAGCTGGATCATCTCGGCCGCGCCGTGGCCGACGATGTGCACGCCGAGCACCCGCCGGCTGCCGGCGGCGACGACGAGCTTCATCAGCATGCGCTCGTCGCGCCCGGAAAGCGTGTGCAAGCAGCGGGCGGAAGATCTCGCTGTAGACCAGGACCTCGCCCTCGGCCCGCGCCTCGGCCTCGGTCCGGCCGAGGGTCGCCAGCTCGGGCTGCGAGAACACCGCGGTCGGGACCAGCGCATGGGCCGGGCGCACCGGCCGCGCCGCGAACACCGTCTCGGCGAAGGCCTGGCCGTCGCGGACCGCCACCGGGGTCAGGGCCGGGCGATCGGTGACGTCGCCGATGGCATAGATCGAGGGCACCGCGGTCTGCGACCAGTCGTCGACCCTGACCGCGCCGTCGGCGGCGAGGCCGACGCCGAGCGCCTCGAGGCCGAGCCCGGCGGTGTTCGGGTCGCGCCCGGTGGCGAAGAGCACCTGGTCGGCGACGTGGGTCTCGCCGTTGTCGGCCGTCACCTTGAGGCAGGAGCCGTCGCGCTCGATCGCGGCCACCTCGCGCTGGATCTCGAGGATGACGCCGCGCGCCCGCATCGCCGCCGCCAGGTGGTCGCGCAGGTCGTCGTCGAAGCCGCGCAGGATCTGGTCGGCGCGGACCAGCTGGGTGACCTGGGTGCCGAGCCCGTTCATGATGCCCGCGAACTCGCAGGCGATGTAGCCGCCGCCGACGACGAGCAGGCGCTTGGGCTGCTCCTCGAGCTCGAACATCTCGTTGGAGGTGATGCCGAGCTCGGCGCCCGGGACATCGGGCCGGACCGGATGCGCGCCGGTGGCGATCAGCAGGTGCCTGGCCGCGTACTCCGCGCCGTTGGCCAGCCGCACCCGGTGCGGGTCGAGCACGCTGGCGCGGACGCCGCAGAGCTGCACCCCGGCCCGGCGCAGGCGGTCGTGGTAGGCCGATTCCAGCCGCGAGATCTCGGCGTCCTTGGCGGCGATGAACTTCTGCCAGTCGAACCTGGCCTCGCCGACGGTCCAGCCGTAGCCGGCGGCATCGTGGAAGGCGTCGGAGAAGCTCGAGGCGTAGACCATCAGCTTCTTCGGCACGCAGCCGCGGATCACGCAGGTGCCGCCGTAGCGGTATTGCTCGGCCAGCCCGACCTTGGCCCCGGCCTCGGCCGCGACCCGGGCGGCGCGCACCCCGCCCGAACCGCCGCCGATGACGAAGAGGTCGAAGTCGAACCCCGCCATCACGCGTCCTGGTTGCGCATCAGCTCGGCGATCTCCACCGGATCGTGGATGCGGGCGCCCGGCCGCAGCAGGAGCTCGGTCGAGCCGTCGTCGTGGCCGATCACCACCGCATTGGCCAGGCCGATGAAGAGGCCGTGCTCGACCACGCCGGGCAGCGCGTTCAGCGCCGCGGCCAGCGCCGGCGGATCGCCGATCCGGCCGAGGTGCAGGTCGATGATGAAGTTGCCCTCGTCGGTGACCAGCGGCGCCGTTCTTGCCCATGCGCACGTCGACCCGGTCGCCGTCCACGTCCGCCGCCGCGATCAGCTCGCCCACCGCGCGCCGGGTGACGCTCCAGCCGAAGCGCACGATCTCGACCGGCAGCGGGAAGGCGCCGAGCCGGGCCACGCGCTTGGTCTCATCGGCGATCACCACCATGCGGTCGCTGGCGCTGGCGACGATCTTCTCCTGCAAGCAGCGCCGCGCCGCCGCCCTTGATCAGGTTCAGCCGGTCGTCGATCTCGTCGGCACCGTCGACGGTCAGGTCGATATGGGCCACGTCCTCGAGCTTGCACAGCGGCACTCCGAGCTCCTCGGCCAGCCAGACCGTGGCGCTCGACGTCGCGACGCAGGTCACCGCCAGCCCGTCCTCGCGGATGCGCTCCGACAGCAGGCGCACGAACCAGCCCGCGGTCGAGCCGCTGCCGAGACCGAGCGTCATGCCGTCCTGAACCATCTCCAGGGCCCGCGCCGCCGCGGCGCGCTTGGCTTCATCGGCGGGAGCGAGAGACATCGGGCGGGACCTCCGTTCTGAAGTGCGGCGGTTTATAGGCGCATTGCGCGGCGGCCGAAAGCCGAATTGCCGCAGGACCCCGGGCGGGAGGTCGCATTTCGCCTGACAATCCGGCGCCGCTGGCCTTAAATGCGGCCATGTTCCTCAGCGCCTTCGACATCTTCAAAGTGGGCGTCGGGCCCTCGTCCTCGCACACCATGGGCCCGATGGTGGCGGCCGGCCGCTTCCTCGCCGCGCTGCGCTCGGGCGCCGACCGCATCCCCGGCGCCGGCGAGCCGGCGCGGCTCGGCTGCCGGCTGCACGGCAGCCTCGCCTTCACCGGCAAGGGCCACGCCACCGACCGGGCGGTGATCCTGGGGCTCGCCGGGTTCGATCCCGGCGATTTCGACGCCGCCCGCGCCGCGGCGGTGCTGGCGGCGATCGCCGAGACCGGGCGCGTGGCCCCGCCCGACCTGCCGGAGCTGGCCTTCGACGCCGGGCGGGACCTGGTCTTCGACTTCGGCCCGGCGCTGCCCGGCCACGCCAACGGGCTGGTGCTGTCGGCCTGGGACGGCGACGGCAACCTGCACCTGCAGGAAACCTACTATTCGGTCGGCGGCGGCTTCGTGGTGACCGCCCGCGAGCTGGAGCGGCCGCCGCGCGACGGCGACGGGCCGCCGGTGCCGCATCCGTTCCGCTCGGCGGACGAACTGGTGGCACGGGCCGAGGCGACCGGCCTCGGCATCGCCGCGCTGCAGCGCGCCAACGAGCTGACGCGGCGCAGCGCATCCGAGCTCGACGCGGGGACTGGCGCGGCTCTGGGCGGTGATGACCGGATCGATCGACCGCGGGCTCGCGGGAGCGGGCGAGCTGCCCGGCGGGCTCAGGGTGCGCCGCCGGGCCGGGGCGATCCATCAGCGCCTGCTGGCCGAGCGCGGCCAGAACCTGACGGCGCCGCATACCATCAACGACTGGATCGCGGTCTATGCCATCGCGGTGAACGAGGAGAACGCCGCCGGCGCGCAGGTGGTGACCGCGCCGACCAACGGCGCCGCGGGCGTGGTGCCGGCGACGATCCGCTATTTCCTCGACCACGTTCCCGGCGTCGTCGCCGGCGCGGATCCCCGAGTTCCTGCTGACCGCCGCCGCCATCGGGGCGCTGCTCAAGACCAACGCCTCGATCTCCGGCGCCGAGGTCGGCTGCCAGGGCGAGGTCGGCTCGGCGGCCGCGATGGCCGCGGCCGGGCTGGCGGCGGTGCTGGGCGGGAGCCCGGCGCAGATCGAGAACGCCGCCGAGATCGCGCTCGAGCACCATCTCGGCATGACCTGCGACCCGATCGCCGGGCTGGTGCAGGCGCCCTGCATCGAGCGCAACGGCCTCGGCGCGATCAAGGCGGTCTCGGCGGCGTCGCTGGCGCTGCGCGGCGACGGCCGCCACCTGGTCAGCCTCGACGCCTGCATCGAGACCATGCGCCAGACCGGCCGCGACATGGACAGCAAGTACAAGGAAACCTCGCTCGGCGGGCCTCGCCGTCAACGTGCCCGCCTGCTGAGGGCGCGGAGTTTCGCCCGCCGGCGGGGATGGCTCGACAAGCCCGGACGGCTTCCGCTAACTGTCGCCGGCCCGGCGCTCGTGGCCGGACCGAACAATCGGGGGATATTCTGATGCGAATGAGACACGCGATCGGCCTGCTTGCCGGATTGCTGCTGATGGGCTGCGCCGAGATGTCGGGGAGCCGGCAGGTGGCGTCCCAGGAGTCGCTGACCACGGCGACCGCCACGGTCGAGGCGATCGACCAGAGCACCCGCAACGTGACGCTGCGCGACGACGCGGACGGCACCAGCTTTACCGTCACCGCCGGCCCAGAGGTGCGCAACCTGGCGCAGGTCAAGGCGGGCGACCACGTCCAGATCGACTTCTACCGGGCGACGACGCTCAGCATGGCGGACCCGACCGATACCGGCGAAGCCGCCGGAGCGGCGGTCGTCGCAACGGCGCCCGAAGGCGCCCGGCCGGGCGGTCTCGCGGCGTCGACCGACAGCATGGTGGTGACGCTCATCAACTACGACAGCAGGACCGGCCTCGCGTCCTTCCGCACCCCGGACGGCTTCACCCGCCGTGCGGTGGTCCCGCCCGAGCTCAGGACCTTCGCCGCGGCGCGCGGGCCGGGCTCGCGGGTGCTGGTGACGATGACCCGGGCCGTCGCGGTCTCGGTCACCGAAGCGCCGGCCAGCTAGAGGTTCACGCGCCCCGGAGCCGGTCGACCACCTGGCGCAGCAGCGCCGCGGGCAGGATCACCAGCATCCGGGGCGCGTCGAATCCCAGCCGCACCCGGCCGCCGAGCGCGGCGTTCGAGGTGCCGATCCGGCCGTCCGGGGCGAAGGCGAGCCGGGCGACCGGCCAGCGCAGCCCTTCCGACACCAGTCCCTCGACCGGACCCATCGGAAACAGCGACACCCGGGTGCCCGCGGCCAGGTCGAGCTCGAGCGCGGCCGGGCAGAGAAAGCAGAGATCGCCGCCGCCGATCAGCACGACCGGGGTGTCGGGGTATTTCGCCAGCGCGTTCATCGCCGCGAGGTGGTGGTCGATCCGGCCGCCGAGAAAGCCGAGGCCGATGAAGAGCGGCGCCTCGACCGAATAGAGGCACTTTTCCAGATCGGTGGAGTCCTGCTCGATGACGCTGTGGAGCGGCACGCCGGCCCGGCGCAGCGCCGCCGGATCGCGCAGCGAGTCCATGTCGCCGATCACCGCCCGGAAGCTGGCGCCGCCCGGCAGCGGCACGTCGCCGCCGCCGTCCGCCGCCACCGCCTCCGGCGCGAGTTCCAGCGCCGCGGCGAGCTGGCCCGGCGCGACCGGCCCGCCGCCCACCAGGGTCACCGGTCCGGCGGCGCGGTAGAGGATGCCGGTCACGGCCAGTCGCGGATCACCACGGCCGAGACGCTGTTCTTGGGCGAGCCGTCGACCAGCTTGTCGGAATAGGTGAGATAGACCAGCGCGTTGCGCGCCTTGTCCTGGAAGCGCACCACCTGGATGTGCTTCCAGATCAGGCTGGCCCGCACCTCGTACACCTCCTCGCCGTCCTTCAGCTCGCCCCGGAACCTGACCGGCCCGGTCTGCTGGCAGTTGATCGACGCGTCCGAGGTGTCCTCGGCCAGCCCCAGGCTGCCGGAGATGCCGCCGGTGCGCGCCCGGCTGACGAAGCAGCTCACCCCCTCGACCTTGGGATCGTCGAAGGCCTGCGACGGTGATCCTGTGGTTGGCGCCCAGGATCTTGAAGGCGGTCGTCACCGAGCCGATGTCGTCGGCCGCGACCGCGCCGGCCGCCCCGGCCAGCAGCATCGCCGACGTCAGCACCCATTTCCGCATGGCATTCCCCCTGTCAGCGCCGATCCGGATCGTGCCGCGCCACGCCGAGAAACACGAAGCGGAACGGCAGCGCCCAGACCAGCCCCAGCGCGACATAGATCGCGAGCTCGGCCAAGGTCCCGGGCCGGCCGAACCAGCCAACCAGCGTCACTGCGGCCACCACGTAGAGCGGCAGCCCGACCAGCAGGATCACCAGCGCCCAGCGCCGCCGCGCCCGCCAGCTCAGGCTCATGCCGCGAACGGGTCGGTGACGAGGATGGTGTCGTCGCGCTCGGGGCTGGTGGAGAGCAGCGCCACCGGGCAGCCGATCAGCTCCTCGATGCGGCGGACGTACTTGATCGCCTGCGCCGGCAGCTCGGCCCAGGAGCGGGCGCCGGCGGTGGTCTCCGACCAGCCGGGCAGCGTCTCGTAGACCGGCGTCACCCGCGCCTGCAGCGCCGCGGCGGTCGGCAGGTGGTCGAGCCGGGCGCCGTCGAGCTCGTAGCCGGTGCAGATCTTCAGCTCCTCGAAGCCGTCGAGCACGTCGAGCTTGGTCAGCGCGATGCCGGTGACGCCGCTGGTGGTGCAGGTCTGGCGCACCAGCACCGCGTCGAACCAGCCGCAGCGGCGCTTGCGCCCGGTCACGGTGCCGAACTCGCGCCCGCGCTCGCCCAGCCGCTGGCCGGCCGCGTCGTCGAGCTCGGCCGGGAACGGCCCCTCGCCGACGCGGGTGGTGTAGGCCTTGACGATGCCGAGCACGAAGCCGACCGCGCCCGGGCCCATGCCGGTGCCGGTCGCGGCCATTCCCGCCAGCGTGTTCGAGGAGGTGACGAAAGGGTAGGTGCCGAAGTCGATGTCGAGCAGCGCCCCCTGCGCCCCCTCGAACAGGATGCGCCGGCCTTCGCGCCGCTTCTCGGCCAGCACCTTCCAGACCGGGCCGGCATAGGGCAGGACCTTGGGCGCCACCTCGACGAGCATCGCCTTCAGGCCCGCCCGGTCGATCGGCGCGGCGCCGAGGCCGCGGCGGAGCGCGTCGTGATGCGCGAGCAGCCGGTCGAGGCGGGTTTCCAGCGTCGCCTCGTCGCCGAGGTCGGCCACCCGGACGCTGCGCCGCCCGACCTTGTCCTCGTAGGCCGGCCCGATGCCGCGCCCGGTGGTGCCGATCTTCGCCTGTCCGGCCGCCTCCTCGCGCATCCGGTCGAGGTCCTGGTGCAGCGGCAGGATCAGCGGCGTGTTCTCGGCGATCGTCAGGTTGGCGGGGCCGATCTCCACCCCCTGCCCCCGCAGCTTCTCGATCTCGGCCAGCAGCGCCCAGGGATCGAGCACCACGCCGTTGCCGATGACGCTGAGCTTGCCGGGCCGCACGATCCCCGACGGCAGCAGCGACAGCTTGTAGACCGTGCCGTCGATGACCAGGGTGTGCCCGGCGTTGTGGCCGCCCTGGAAGCGGGCGATCACGTCGGCGCGCTCGCTCAGCCAGTCGACGATCTTGCCCTTGCCCTCGTCGCCCCACTGCGCGCCGACCACCACCACGTTGCCCATGCCGGAAATGCTCCCCGCTGCCGCTGGCGTTATAGCCGCCGCCGCCAGCAAAACCAATTCCCCCGGCGCATGGCGGGACAACTTCCTGCTATGCTGCGCTGCCTTGTTCGGGAGCGTCACCATGCGGCTGGAACGTCCGGCTACCCGCGAATACCGCACCTGGGTCACCGACAGCCGCCGCTGGTCCGGGTACGTTCCACGAGCCGCCGACATCGTGATCGCGACCTACCCGAAGTGCGGCACGACCTGGATGCAGCGGATCGTCGGCTCGCTGGTGTTTCAGACGCCCGAGCCGATGCCGTTCAGCGGCGAGATCTCGCTCTCGGATCGATTCCCGGACCATGAAGTCGCTCGATGAGGCGCTGGCGACGATCGAGGCCCAGACGCACCGGCGGTTCCTGAAGGCGCACCTGCCGTTCGACGGCCTGCCGATCTACGACGAGGTGAAGTACATCCATGTCGCCCGCGACGGACGCGACGCGCTGATGTCCTGGCACAACCATGACGCGGCGTGGCTGCCGGAGTTGATCGCGCGCCTCGATGCCAACGGGCTCGGCGACGAGACGATCGGCCGGGCGTATCCGCCCCGGCTCACCGACCCGGCCGCGCAGTTCCACCGCTGGCTCACCGAGGGAGCCACCGCCGATCAGACCGATGGTTGCCCCAACCTCTCCTATTTCGAGGGCGAGGCGACCTGGTGGGAGGCGCGCCACCGGCCGAACGTGCTGATGGTGCACTACGCCGACCTCAAGGCCGATCTGGCGAGCGAGGTCGCGCGGATCGCGGCCTTCCTGGACATCTCGGTTCCCGAGGGCCTGCTGCCCCAGCTGGTTGCCGCCGCCGAGTTCGGGGCGATGCAGCGGGACGGCGCCGCGCTGCTGCCGCATCAGGTCAAGGTCTTCCGCGGCGGGCACCGGAGCTTCCTCAACAAGGGCACCAACGGGCGCTGGCGCGGCGTCTTCCGCGAGACCGATCTGGCGCGCTACCAGGAAAAGCTCGCGGAGTTGCCGCCGGACTGCGCCGCCTGGCTGGCGCATGGCGGCGTCATTCCGGCCTGAGGCTAAGCGCCGGGCTTGACGGTCGGTCGGCTGCGTCCCCCGCTTCCGGCCGGGTCATACCGCCGCGCCGGAAGGGCCGAAACCTTCTTTTCGGCAGGCCGTTGTCCTAGGGTGGACGGCACGGCGCGCCGCCGCGCATCGGGAGCAGGCATGCAGGCACTGACCGACTGGTTTCCCGCGCTGAAGGGCCCGTTTGCGGCCGCGCTCGACATCTACCAGCGCATCTCCTCGACCTGGATCCTGCTGCAGTTCGGCGCCATCGCCGTGGCGCTCGGCATCGCCTTCCTGTTCACCCGCCGGGTCTCGGGCGGCATCAAGTCGCTGGCCGACAACTCGCGCAGCGGCAGCCTGCTGCGCAGCTGGCGCAAGGAGATCGTCGAGCGGGTGACGCCGATCATCTTCCTGATCGTGATCTGGATCGAGCTCCTGATCTTCCGCCAGATCACCTGGACCGGCAACACCGTGATCCTGCGCCTGGTCGCCAGCCTCACCACCGCCTGGATCGTGATCAACGTGCTGGCGCTGATCATCCGCAACCGCTTCCTCTACCGGGTGGTCTCGATCGGGCTCTGGCTGATGGCCGCCGCCTCGATCCTCGGCATCCTGCCGGCGGCCACGGCCTTTCTCGACGGCATCGCCTTCACCATCGGCAGCACCCGGGTTTCGGCGCTCAGGATCATGGAAGCCCTGGTGCTGCTCGGGGTGCTGCTCTGGCTCGCGGGCCTCATCAGCCGGGCGATCGACGCCGGGCTCGGGCGCTCGCGCGACCTCTCGCCGTCGCTGAGGGTGTTGATCGGCAAGCTGGCGCGGGTGCTGCTGACCATCGCCGCGGTGCTCTTCGCGATCAGCGCCGTCGGGATCGACCTGACCGCGCTGGCGGTCTTCTCCGGCGCGGTCGGGGTCGGCATCGGCTTCGGCCTGCAGAAGTCGGTGTCGAACTTCGTCTCCGGCATCACCGTGCTCTTGGACAAGTCGATCAAGCCCGGCGACGTGATCTCGCTCGGCGAGACCTTCGGCTGGATCACCGCGCTCAACGCCCGTTACGTCTCGGTGGTCACCCGCGACGGCCGCGAGCACCTGATCCCCAACGAGCAGTTCGTCTCCGAGACGGTGATCAACTGGAGCTATTCCGACGAGAAGGTCCGCATCGACGTGCCGTTCGGCACCAGCTACGACGCCGATCCGCACGCGGTGAAGCGTCTGGTCGAGGCCGCCTGCTGCGGCGTGCCGCGGGTGCTGCCCTCGCCGCGGCCGATCGTGCACTTCATGGGCATGGGCGACAGCTCGCTCGACTTCGTCGCCCGGGTCTGGATCCGCGATCCGGTCGAGGGCCTCGCCAACGTGCGCTCGAGCCTGCTGTTCGCGGTCTGGGACGTGTTGAAGGCCAACGCCATCGAGATCCCGTTCCCGCAGCGCGACCTGCACGTCCGCGGCCCGGTCGCCGTGCACCTCGACGGCGCGAGCCGCAGCGATTCCGGGGCCTGATCGCAGCGATCGGGATTACCGCTCGCGCGTCGCGCTTGCGGATTCCGCTTCAGCCGTCCTTGCGGAAGAACTTCTTCTCCCGCGGCTTGCCGTCCCAGCCGGGCTTGCCGCGCGGCCGGTCCTCGCGCTCCGGGGCGCGGTAGGGCTTGCCGCCGCCTTCGCGGTCGCCCCGGAACGGACGGGCCTCGGCCCGTGCCGGGCGCTCGTCCTCGCGGTGCTCCCATTTCTTCAGCAGCCGCGCGTCGAACGCGTCCCGGCCGATCTCGCCTTCGTGGCACCAGACGCAGGCGACCTGCGCGCCGTCGACGCCTTCGACCGCCATCCGCATCGATCCCGAGGTCAGGACCACCAGGTCCCCGATTTCCAGCTTGTCCATACCGTAACGTGCTCTCGCTGCCGGACGTCCCAGCGCCCGCGCCCCGGGCGGAACTGCCGCCCCCAGGGGCCTTGCCTTAAGCGCTTGTGCCGGCCCGGGCAAGCCTCGCGGCCGTGATCACGCCGTCTTGCGCGGTTCCGCCGGCGGCGGCGGGCTGGGGTCCATCAGGTCCTCGATGAACAGGCTCAGGAGCTGGGTGCGGCCGCTGACCCCGGCCTTGCGGTAGATCGCGTTGGAATGCGCCTTGACCGTCCCCTCGCTGGTGCCGCGCAGCCGGGCGATCTCGGCGATGCTCAGCCCCTTGATGGTGAACCAGGCCACGTCGCGCTCGGACCGGGTCAGGCCCCAGTGGACGAACCGCTCCTCGAGCAGTTCGCCGAAGGCGCCCGAGACCTGGCGCAGGCGGCCCTCGATGGTGCGGTTGCGCAGCAGGGTGCGCGCCAGCAGCACCGCCCCCAGGACCACGCCGAGGATCAGCCCGACGCTCGCACCGATCTCGATCAGCTCGTGCGTCTCCCAGCTCATCGGCTGGCGGTGCACGCCGATGATCCCGGCGACGATGTCCGTGACGAAGAACAGCGTGCAGACGCCCTGGATCCCGACGACCAGCACCAGCGCGAGCGTCCCGGGCAGGCGGCGCCGCATGCCTCAGCCCATCCCCGGCGCCGGCGCCTCCGGCGCGGTCGCTCCGCGACAGCGCGACCCTAGGTGCCGCCGCCCTGGTCGCTGCTGCTGCCCTGGCCGCCGCCGCTTTCGCTCGCCGCCGCCGCCCTCGCCGCCGCCGCTACTCTGGCCGCCGCCGCCCTCGCTGCCACCGCCGCTCTGGCCGCCGCCGCCCTCGCTGCCGCCGCCGCCGTCGCTGCCGCCGCACTCTGGCCGCCGCCGCTCTCGCTGCCACCGCCGCCGCTCGCTGCCGCCGCCACTCTGGCCGCCGCCGCTCGCTGCCACCGCCGCTCTGGCCGCCGCCGCTCGCTGCCGCCGCCACTCTGGCCGCCGCCGCCGCCGCCACTCGGCTCGCTGCTGCCACCGCCACTCTGGCCGCCGCCCTCGCTGCCACCGCTACTCTGGCCGCCGCCACCGCTGCTCGCCGCCGCCACTCTGGCTGCCGCCACCGCCTTGGTCGCTGCCCCCGCCCTGACTACCGCCGTGGTCTTGGCTGCCGCCGCTGCTGCTACCCCCGCCCTGGTCGCCGGCGCTCCCGGTCTGGCCGCCACCGCCACCGGCTTCGGCGCCACCGCTACCCGCCTGGCCGCCGCCGGTCTGGCCACTTCCGGACGGGCTGCCACCGGACTGATCGGACGGACTGCCACCGCTCTGGGCGCTGCCGCCGCCGCTCTCGCCGGTGGCCTGGCTTCCGCTGGTCTGGCTTCCGCCCTGGCCGCCGGCGGGCTGGCCGCCGCCGCTCTGGGCGCCGCCGCTCTGGCTGCGGCCCGTCTGGCCGCCGCCCGTCTGGGCGGCGCCATGTCCCGAACTGCGCAGCGCCGTGCGCCCGAACTGCCGCCGGCGGGCTGGCCGGTGTCGGCCGGCTGGCCGCCGAAGACGCCCGAGGAGGCCGCCGAGGAAGCCGCCCCCGCGGCTGGCGCCGCCGCGCGTTCCTTGGGCCTGCGTCCGCCGGCCGTACCGGTCGCGGCGCTGCCGGCCGTGCCGGAGCTTCTTGCCGTGGTCCCGGCCACGCCGGGGCTGACCGGCGCTGCCGGTGCCGCGTGGACCTGGCGGGGGGCGGCGGGAACCTTGCCGGCAGGACGGCCGATGACGTCCTTGAGCCCCTGGCGTCCCGCGGGTGCGCTTGGATCGGCCTTCGGCTCGACCAGGTCACGGCGAATCTCGCCGGTGGTGCGGTCGATCACGATCTCGCGGTGCGTCGTCGGGGTCTCGGCGGTGATCTCGATGCGTCCCAGCCAAGTCCTGCGCACCTCCAGGATATGATAGCCCTGCCGCTGCAGCTCGGCCGCGACGTCGTCCAGCGGCGCGGCGACCACCGCGGGCGCCGCCGCGACTGCGGCGGTGTAGAGCAGCACACCCGCGAAAACCGATCGACGCGTCATGGAGCCGTCTCCACCACCCTAGCACGAAAACAGCCCCGCCCGGAACGAACCGGGCGAGGCCGCCAACACCCACACACCACCACGGGAGGTCACGACGCTGAACGTCCGGGCCGGCCGTGCACCCCTCATCAACACTGGTCACTCCTCGATGCGGTCTTGCCTCCGCACCGACGACCGCCCGCCCCCCATACCACGGGTCGACGCCGGATCGCAGAACGGAGATGACACCAATCCGCCGCGCCTTGCGATTGTCCAGAGGTTGCATTCCGCCAAACCGAGACCTACTGCCAAGGTGCCTAAACCAAAGACATAGACGGCTACAGCGTCACGCCCAGGGCATCGGCCACCGTGAAGATGTCCTTGTCGCCGCGACCGCACATGTTCATCACCAGGAGGTTGTCGCCCGGCAGCGCCGGTGCCAGCTTGGTGACATGGGCCAGGGCGTGCGCCGGCTCGAGCGCCGGGATGATGCCCTCGCTGAGACAGCAGAGCCGAAACGCCGCCAGCGCCTCGTCGTCGGTGACGCTGACATATTCGACCCGACCGACGTCGTGCAGCCAGGCATGCTCGGGACCGATCCCCGGATAGTCGAGGCCGGCCGAGATCGAGTGCCCCTCGAGGATCTGCCCGTCGGCATCCTGCAGCAGGTAGGTGCGGTTGCCGTGCAGCACCCCCGGCCGGCCGCCGGTCAGCGAGGCCGCGTGCTCCATGCGCTCGTCCACCCCGTGGCCGCCGGCCTCGACCCCGATGATCCGGATCTCGGGATCGTCGAGGAACGGGTGAAACAGCCCCATCGCGTTCGAGCCGCCGCCGATGCAGGCGACCAGCGTGTCGGGCAGCCGCCCCTCGCGCTCCAGCATCTGCGCCCGCGTCTCCTTGCCGATGATCGACTGGAAGTCGCGCACCATCGCCGGATAGGGGTGCGGGCCAGCCACGGTGCCGATGCAGTAGAAGGTCTCGCGCACGTTGGTCACCCAGTCGCGCAGCGCCTCGTTCATCGCGTCCTTCAGCGTGCCGCGGCCGCTGGTCACCGGCACCACCTCGGCGCCGAGCAGCTTCATGCGGAAGACGTTCGGCTTCTGGCGCTCGACGTCGGTCGCGCCCATGAAGACCACGCAGTTCAGCCCGAACCGGGCGCAGACCGTGGCGGTCGCCACCCCGTGCTGCCCGGCGCCGGTCTCGGCGATGATCCGGGTCTTGCCCATCCGCCGCGCCAGCAGGATCTGGCCGAGCACGTTGTTGATCTTGTGCGCGCCGGTGTGGTTCAGCTCGTCGCGCTTGAAGTAGACCTTGGCGCCGCCCAGCCGCTCGGTCAGCCGCTCGGCGAAATAGAGCGGCGAGGGGCGGCCGACGTAGTGCTTCCAGAGGTCGTCCATCTCGGCCCAGAACCCGGCGTCGGTCTTGGCCTTCTCGTATTCCGCCTCGAGGTCGAGGATCAGCGGCATCAGCGTCTCGGAGACGAAGCGCCCGCCGAAATCGCCGAACCGGCCGCGCTCGTCCGGGCCGGTGCGGAAGGAGTTGGGCTGCTGCAGGTTCATCGGGCTTCCCCCTCGGGCTCGCGGCGTTCTTATCCCCCCACGCGCCGGGCGTCGAGCCGGTTCCCTGGGGCAGGCGGGGATCCCGCCCGGGGCCTCAGTTCAGCGCCGCCTCGGGCGCCGAAAGCGCGGCGTGGATGAAGGCCCGGATCCGGTCGGGGTCCTTGTAGCCCGGGCTGCGCTCGACGCCCGAGGAGACGTCGACCTGGTCGGCGCCGCTCAGCCGCACCGCTTCGGCCACGTTCTCGGGGGTCAACCCGCCGGCCAGCATCCACGGCCGGCTCCAGCGCCGGCCGCGGATCAGCCGCCAGTCGAAGGCCAGGCCGTTGCCGCCGGGCCGCTCGGCGCCGCGCGGCGGGCGGGCGTCGACCAGGATCTGGTCGGCGACCGCCGAATAGAGATCCAGCTGCCCCAGGTCTTCCTCGCCGGAGATCCCCACCGCCTTCATCACCGGGCGGCGGAAGCGCGCCCGCACCTCGGCCACCCGCTCGGGACTTTCGCGACCGTGCAGCTGCAGCAGGTCGATCGGCACCAGCTCGACCAGCTCCTCCAGCGCCGCGTCCTCGGCGTCGACGGTCAGCGCCACCCGGACCACGCCCTCCGGCACGCCCTCGGCGACCCAGCGCGCATCGGCCAGCGTGAGATGCCGCGGCGACGGCGGGAAGAACACCAGGCCGATGTAGGCCGCACCGGCGTCGGCCGCGGCGCCGGCTTCGGCGCGCGACCTGAGGCCGCAGATCTTGACCCGCATCGCCGCGCTCAGCCGCCCAGCAAGGCGAGCACTTCGTCGTCGGCCTTGCCCGACCCCTTGCGCAGCCGGTCGACTTCCCGGTTCAGCCGCTCGGCCTCGCGGGCCTTCTGCGACGCCCGCCGGCGATGCTTGTGCTCGCGCAGCCATTCTACCAGGTACCCGAGCACCATGCCCACCACGACCGAAAACAGGCTGACCACGAACAGCGGCAGCTCCACCGACACCGGCATCACCCGCGCCAGGCCGTCGGGCAGCAGGTGCAGCGTCACCGGGTCACGGTTCGCCAGCGCCAGCACGACCAGCGCCACCAGGATCACGCCCAGGATCAGCAGCTTGAGTGTCCGCACGGGTTCTCCTCCGAAATGCCGGGCCGCGGCCGTCAGCCGCCGTTCAGCCGGTCCCTGAGCAGCTTGCCCGTCTTGAAGAACGGCACGTATTTCTCCTCGACGGTCACCGCGTCGCCGGTGCGCGGGTTGCGGCCCTGCCGGGCCTCGCGGCGCTTGACCGAAAAGGCGCCGAAGCCGCGCAGCTCGACCCGGTGCCCTGCCGCCATCGCCTCGATGATCTCGTCGAAGACCGTGCCGACGATGCGCTCGACGTCGCGCTGGAAGAGGTGGGGGTTCTCCTCGGCGATCTTCTGAATGAGTTCGGACTTAATCATCGCGACACCCTGATCCCCCGTGCGCCGCAGCTCTGCGGCGACGCATCGCTTCGAGACAATCCCTTGCGGCGACCATACTGGCAGGAATTACGGACCGATGGAATAGAGCTTGGGGCCTGTGCGGAGCGATATTTCCCCGAGAATCCCGCCGCTTGGCCCGATCTTGCCGAGGAATCGGGTCACCAGCGGCTCGTCATGCTCGACCTTCCAATCGCGGACCGGCAAGTCGGCCAGCGCGCGATCGCGCAATTCGAGCCAGGCCAGCGCCTCCGGCTCGCCGCCGATCTCGTCGATCAGACCGTTCTTGAGCGCCAGCCGTCCGGTGAAGACCGCGCCGTTCGCCACCGCGTCGAGCGCCGGGCCGTCGAGGCCGCGCCGTTCCGCCACCAGGCCGCGGAACCAGCCGTAGCTCTCGGCGACCAGCGCCTCGTCGCGCGCCCGCGCCGCCGGGTTGGTCGGGCGGAACGGCGACGGCTCGGCCTTGAGCTCGGACGAGCGCACCGTCTCCAGCCCGATGCCCAGCCGGTCCATCACCTTGGTCAGGTCGGGATATTCCATGATCACGCCGATCGAGCCGGTCAGCGTGTTGCCGCGCCCGACGACGTGGTCGGCCGCGATCGCCGCGACGTAGCCGCCCGGACGCGGCGACCTCGCCCAGTTCGGCGACCAGCGGCTTCTTCGCGGCGATCCGCCGCAGCGAGGCGAACAGCGCCTCGGATCCCGCCGTGGTGCCGCCGGGCGAATTCACCCGCAGGATCACCGCCCGGATGTTGTCGCTGTCGGCGAGGCCTTCGAGCAGCCGGTCGCGCTCGGGATCGTCGGTGATGACGCCCGTCACCTCGAAGCGCGCGATCTGCCGGCGCTCCGCCTCGATCGCGCCCGACCCGAGCCAGGCGACGATCAGCGCGGCCAGCACCGCCGCGACCAGAAAGCCGCGCCAGAACGCGGAACGGCGCCACTTGCGGCGCCGTTCCTCGTAGAAATCGCGTTCGAGCGCGTCCATGCGCTCAGACGTTGTCCTTGCGCTTGAGGGCCGCGCCGAGGATGTCGCCGAGCGAGGCGCCGCTGTCGGACGAGCCGTACTGCTCCACCGCCTCCTTCTCCTCGGCGATCTCGCGCGCCTTGATCGACAGGCCGAGCTTGCGGGTCTTGCTGTCGATGTTGGTGACGCGGGCATCGACCTTGTCGCCCCTGGTGAAGCGCTCCGGGCGCTGCTCGGAGCGGTCGCGGCTGAGGTCCGAGCGGCGGATGAAGCTCTTCATGCCGTCGTATTCCACCTCGATGCCGCCGTCCTCGATCGAGGTGACGGTGACGGTGACGATATCGCCGCGCTTCACGCCCGCCACCGCATCGGCGAACGGATCGCCGCCGACCGCCTTGATCGAGAGCGAGATCCGCTCCTTCTCGGTGTCGACGTCGGTGACCACCGCCTTGACCACGTCGCCCTTGTGGTAGTCGTGGATCGCGTCCTCGCCCGAGCGGTTCCAGTCGAGGTCGCTCAGGTGCACCATGCCGTCGATGTCGCCGTCGAGACCGACGAACAGCCCGAACTCGGTGATGTTCTTGATCTCGCCCTCGACCTCGGTGCCGTTCGGATGGGTCGCCGCGAAGGTCTCCCACGGGTTGCCCTGGGTCTGCTTCAGGCCGAGCGACACCCGCCGCTTCTGGCCGTCGATCTCCAGCACCACCACCTCGACCTCCTGGCTGGTCGAGACGATCTTGCCGGGATGCACGTTCTTCTTGGTCCAGGACATCTCGGAGACGTGCACCAGCCCCTCGATCCCCGGCTCCAGCTCCACGAAGGCGCCGTAGTCGGTGATGTTGGTGACGCGGCCGGTATGCTTGGAGCCGATCGGGAACTTCTCCTCGACGGTGTCCCAGGGGTCGGCCTGCAGCTGCTTCATGCCGAGGCTGATGCGCTGGGTCTCCTTGTTGATCTTGATCACCTGGACCTTGACGGTCTCGCCGATCCCGAGGATCTCGCTCGGATGGTTCACCCGCCGCCAGGCCATGTCGGTGACGTGCAGCAGGCCGTCGACGCCGCCGAGGTCGACGAAGGCGCCGTACTCGGTGATGTTCTTCACCACGCCGTCGATCACGTCGCCCTCGGTCAGCCGCGCCACGATCTCGGCGCGCTGCTCGGCCCGGCTCTCCTCGAGCACGGCCCGGCGCGAGACCACGATGTTGCCGCGGCGGCGGTCCATCTTCAGGATCTGGAAGGGCTGCGGCATGTGCATCAGCGGCCCGGCGTCGCGCACCGGGCGCACGTCCACCTGGCTGCCCGGCAGGAACGCCACCGCGCCGCCGAGATCGACGGTGAAGCCGCCCTTGACCCGGCCGAAGATCGCGCCCTCGACCCGCTCTTCCTTCTCGTAGGCCTTCTCCAGCCGGTCCCAGGCCTCCTCGCGCCGCGCCTTCTCGCGCGACAGCACCGCTTCGCCGCGGGCGTTCTCGACCCGGTCGAGGTAGACCTCGACGACGTCGCCGACCTCGATCTCGGGGGCCTTGCCCGGAGGGGTGAATTCCTTGAGATCGACGCGGCCTTCCATCTTGTAGCCGATGTCGATGATGGCCTGTCCGGCCTCGATCGCGAGCACGGTGCCCTTGACGACCGACCCCTCCTCGGGGGTTTCCAGCTCGAAGCTCTCGTTCAGGAGCGCCTCGAAATCATCCATTGTTGCCGCAGCTGGCATTCAGTTCTCCAATTGTCATGTTTCGGGCCGGGCGGTTGGCTCCGCCGGTCTTTCAGGGTCTCGCCGAAAAAGCCGAAACGCCGGGGTCGGGGGCTCACGCCCCTCCCGGACGGAATCGGCTTCTCACGTAGGCAACGGCCTCGGCGACGGCCGCGTCTATAGACAAATCCGTGGTGTCGAGCAAGAGCGCATCCGCCGCCGCCACCATCGGCGCCAGCGTCGCGCCCGGCGTCGCGGGCGTCGCGCGCCCGCAGGTCCGCCAGCACCGGCGCGAGGTTCGCGGCGCCCAGCTCCGCCCGCCGCCGCTCGGCCCGCACCTCGTCGGAGGCGGTGACGTAGAGCTTGGCCTCCGCCTCCGGGCAGATCACCGTGCCGATGTCGCGGCCGTCCAGCACCGCCCCGCCGTCCCGACGCGCGAACTTCTTCTGGAACGCCAGCAGCGCCGCGCGCACCTCCGGCAGCGCCGCCACCTTCGAGGCCGCCTGCCCGGCCCGCGCCGTGCGCAGGTCGTCGCGCTCCAGATCCTCGGGCTTCAGCCGCCGCGCCAGCTCGGCCGCCCAGTGCGGATCGATCACCCCGCGCCCGTCGGTCAGCGCCTGGACCCACCGCGCGATAGAGCAGCCCGGTGTCGAGATGGCCGAAGCCGAACTCCCCCGCCACCGCCCGGCCGATCGTGCCCTTGCCCGCCGCCGCCGGCCCGTCGATCGCCACGGTGAACGCGCTCATGACGTGCCCTCGCTCAGCCGCGCCCCGAGGCCCGCGCATCAGCGCGACGAAGGCCGGGAAGCTGGTGGCGATCGTCGCCGCGTCGTCGACCGCGATCGGCGCCCGCGCCGCCAGGCCGAGGCAGAGGAACGCCATGGCGATCCGGTGGTCGAGCCGGCTTTGCACCGTCGCCCCGCCGGGCACCCCGCCCGGGCCGCGGCCATGCACGATCAGATAGTCGCGCCCTTCCTCGACCTTGATGCCGCAGGCCTCGAGCCCGCGCGCCATGGCGTCGATCCGGTCGCTCTCCTTGACCCGCAGCTCCTTGATCCCGCGCATCACCGTCGCGCCGTCGGCGGTGGCGGCCAGCGCCGCGAGGATCGGGTATTCGTCGATCATCGACGGCGCCCGCTCCGGCGGCACCTCGATGCCGCGCAGCGGCGAGAACCGCACCCGCAGGTCCGCCGCCGGCTCGCCGCCCTCCTCGCGCCGGTTCTCGAAGCGCGATGTCGGCCCCCATCTCGATCAGCGTGGTGTAGATGCCCGCCCGGGTCGGGTTCAGCCCGATCCCCGGCAGGGTGATCTCCGAGCCCTCCACCAGCAGCGCCGCCGCCACCGGGAACGCCGCCGAGCTCGGATCGCGCGGCACCGCGATCGCCTGCGCCCGCAGCTCCGGCTGGCCTTTCAGCGTGATCACCCGGCCCTCCGCCGTGGTCTCGCCGGTCACCTGCGCCCCGAAGCCGCGCAGCATCCGCTCGGTGTGGTCGCGGGTCGGCTCCTTCTCGATCACCACCGTCTCGCCCGGCGCGTTCAGCCCGGCCAGCAGCACCGCCGACTTGACCTGCGCCGAGGGCACCGGCGTGGTGTAGTGCACCGGCATCGGGTTGACGGCGCCGGTCAGGGTGATCGGCAGCCGCCCGCCGCGCCGCCCGCGCGCCTCGGCCCCGAACAGCGCCAGCGGGTCGGTGATCCGCCCCATCGGCCGGCCGCGCAGGCTGGCGTCGCCGGTGAAGGTCGCGGTGATGTCGGTGGTCGCCATCGCCCCCATCACCAGCCGCACCCCGGTGCCGGAATTGCCGTGGTCGATCACGTTGTCGGGCTCCTGGAAGCCGCCGACGCCGACGCCCTCGACCCGCCATTCTCCCGCTCCGACCCGCTCGACCATGGCGCCGAAGGCGCGCATGGCCCGGCCGGTGTCGAGCACGTCCTGGCCTTCCAGCAGCCCGGTGATCCGGGTCTCGCCGACCGCCAGCGCCCCGAGGATCAGCGCCCGGTGCGAGACCGACTTGTCGCCGGGCACCTCGGCCCGGCCGGTGAGCGCCCCGGACGCCTCGGCGCGCATCGGTTTCGGCTCGCCATGCCCCGCCATCGCTCTCCCCCGTCGGTTGCTGGCGTCCTCATACGGGATCGCCACGACACGGTCCATGCCCCGGCGCTCCGTCGCCGGCGCGTCGGTCGCCGTCAGTCGCGGACGAAGGTCAGGTACCAGGGGCGCCGCCCGGCCGCGAGCGCCTTCGCCTCGTAGCGGGTGCCCGGCCAGTCGGGCCAGGGCTCGGCGGCGGGCGGCCGGGCGCGGAACCCCGGGGCCGCCTCCGCCGCCGCCAGCGCGTGCACCGCATAGTCGGCGATGTCGGTCGCGAGCCGGAGCTCGGCGCCGGGCGCCATCGCCCGGCGCAGCAGCGCCAGGTTCTCCGGGCTGGCGAAGCGGCGCCGGTGGTGCCGCGCCTTCGGCCAGGGTCGGGATAGAGCAGGAAGACCCGCGCCAGGATGCCGTCGGGCAGCAGCTCGATCAGGTCGCGCGCGTCGCCCGCGTGCAACCGGACGTTCGCCGGGCCGCGCCGCCGCGATCCGCCCGAGCGCCATCGCGACGCCGTTGACGAAGGGCTCGCAGCCGACCAGCCCGACCTCGGGATGCGCCAGCGCCTGGTGCACCAGGTGCTCGCCGCCGCCGAAGCCGATCTCGAGCCAGACCGGCCGGTCATCGGCGAAGAGCGCCGCCCGCGTCAGTCCCGCCCCGCCCCGGACCACCCCGGGTATCGCCAGCGCCGGCAGCAGCTCCTCGAAGCAGCCGGCGCTGGGCCGGCCGCAGCTTCTTGCCGTGGCGGCGGCCGTAGAGGTTGCGCCATGGCGGAACCGGGCCGCCGTCCTTCGCCGCGCTGGCGGGCCTCGGACCCACCGGCGGCCGGCCGGTCAGACCGCCTTGGCCAGCGCCTCGGTCAGGTCGGTCCGCTCCCAGGAAAACCCGCCCTCGTTGTCGGAGGCGCGGCCGAAATGGCCGTAGGCCGAGGTGCGCTGGTAGATCGGCCGGTTCAGCCCGAGATGGGTGCGGATGCCCCGCGGCGTCAGGTCCATCACCTCCGCCACCGCCCGCTCGATCTCGGCCTCGGGCACCTCGCCGGTGCCGAAGGTGTCGGCAGTAGATCGAGAGCGGCCTCGCCACGCCGATCGCATAGCTGAGCTGCAGCACGCAGCGCGTCGCCAGCCCGGCGGCGACCACGTTCTTGGCCAGATAGCGCGCCGCATAGGCCGCCGAGCGGTCGACCTTGGTCGGATCCTTGCCCGAGAACGCGCCGCCGCCGTGCGGCGCGGCGCCGCCGTAGGTGTCGACGATGATCTTGCGCCCGGTCAGCCCGGCGTCGCCGTCCGGCCCGCCGATCACGAACTTGCCGGTCGGGTTGACGTGCCAGACCGTGTTCGCGGTCAGCCAGCCCTCGGGAATCACCTCGCGGATATAGCGGCTCGACCATCTCGCGCACCGTCGGCCGCTGTCCATGTCCTCGTCGAGATGCTGGGTCGAGAGCACCAGGCACGACACCTCCACCGGCCGCCCGCCGGCGTAGCGCAGCGACAGCTGCGCCTTGGCGTCCGGCCCGAGCCGCGGCTCGGCGCCGCTCTTGCGCACCTCGGCGAGGCGGCGCAGCACCGCGTGGGCGTAGTGGATCGGCGCCGGCATCAGCTCCGGCGTCTCGTCCACGGCATAGCCGAACATGATGCCCTGGTCGCCCGCGCCCTCGTCCTTGCCGTCGGCGGCATCGACGCCCTGGGCGATGTGCTCGGACTGGCCGTGGATGTAGTTGTGGACGCGCAGGGTCTCCCAGTTGAAGCCCTTCTGCGCGTAGCCGATGTCGCGCACGCAGTTCGCGCACGATCTCCTCGATGCGGCCCAGCACGCCCTCGGGCCCGCGCACCTCGCCGCCGACGATCACCCGGTCGGTGGTGGCGAAGGTCTCGCAGGCGACCCGCGCCTCGGGATGCTCGGTCAGGAAGGCATCGAGCACCGCATCGGAGATCCGGTCGCAGACCTTGTCGGGATGCCCCTCGGAAACGGATTCGGACGTAAAGAGATAATCGCTGCGACTGCTCATCGGACACCCCGGACTGAAAAACCCGCCGCCATACCTACCCAGGGCCGCAGCCCTGTCAACGGGCGATGCGTCATTCCGTCCGGGTCTGGCGCAGCCCCGAGTCGGCGGCGAGCGAGCGCACCAGCGCCAGGACCGAGGCCCGGGTATCGGGATCCTCGATGGCGGCGAAGGCCTCGGTCAGCAGGTGGAACTCGTCGCGCCGGGCGGTGCCGTTGCGGACCTGCAACCCGACCGGCTGCGCCGGGGCGTCGAGCCCCTCGAAGAAGTGGCTGGGCGGCACGCCGAGGAAGCTCGCGATCTGATAGAGCCGCCCCGCCCCGATCCGGTTGGTGCCCTTCTCGTACTTCTGGATCTGCGAGAAGGTCAGGCCCAGATGGCGCCCCAGCCGACCCTGGCTGATACCGAGGGACTTCGCGGCGTCTCCGCATCCGCAGGCCCACATGAACGTCGATATCGTCTGGCTGACATTGACACTGGCTATACTCACCCCACCAAGTACTACGACGCGCGGCCGCTGCCCTTGCCGCCTCCTGCGCCGTACCTGCCGCAGGCCACTCCGCCGCTTCGGGTTCAAGTTATCGACGCAACTTTCGAAAAATGCCATCGTAAAAAATTGAAGCAGTTAATCCTAAAAGTACAATGACGACAGTCAAAGCGGGTATATCGCCGAAACGCGCATAGGTTGTAGGCGGCAGCGGGCCCGGAAGCACCGCATCGACGAAGCCCGCTTGGTCGAGACCGACGCTGGCGAGCACCCGACCATAGGGATCGACCATCGCCGAGATCCCGGTATTGGCGGCGCGGGCCAGCGGCAGGCCCTGCTCGATCGCGCGCACCCGGGCCTGGGCGAAGTGCTGGTAGGGGCCGGAAGCCGCGCCGAACCAGGCGTCGTTGGTCACCTGCACCAGCCACTCCGCCCGGCCCTCGGGCGCCCGCATCGCGTCGGGAAAGATCGCCTCGTAGCAGATCAGCGGCAGGAACGGCGGCAGGCCCGGCACGCTCACCAGGTGCGGCCCGGAACCCGCGGTGAAGCCGCCCCCGGTCAGGGTCTGCAGGGCCGGCAGCCCCAGCCGGCCGATCCAGCCGCGCCAGCGGCACGTACTCGCCGAAGGGCACCAGGTGATACTTGTCGTAGACCGCCGCGGCCGTGCCGTCCGGGTCGAGCACGGCCAGCGAGTTGAACCAGCGCTCGCCCTCGGGGGTGGGCTCGTGCCGGGTGATGCCGAGGATCAGCCGCCCGTCCGGCCCGGCCGCAGCCGCGGACTCCGCCTGCAGCTCGGGCGCGTCGCCCAGCGCGAACGGCACCGCGGTCTCCGACCAGATCGTCACCCCCGGCCGCGGATCGCCCGGCGCGAGGGTCATGGCGATGTGGCGGTCGTAGAATTCCTGCGCCTTTCCCGGCAGCCACTTCTCTGCCTGCACCGCGTTCGGCTGCACCAGCCGCACCACCAGCGGCACCGGCCGCTCCGGCACCGGCTGCGACAGCCGCCAGGCCCCGAAGCCCCAGCCCGCCGCCACCAGCGCCGCCGCCGCGCCCAGCGCCCGCCAGCTGCCGAGCCCGGGCAGCAGCGCCGCGACGAGCGTCAGCAGGCCGAGCAGGTGCGGCCCGAACAGCGCCGCCGTCTGGATCACCGGCGTCTCGACCCAGACATAGGCCGGCAGCGCCCAGGGAAACCCGGTCAGGAGGTGCGACCGCGCATAGTCCGAGAGGCTCCAGAGCGCCGCCAGCGCCAGCATCCGCCCCAGGCCCGGCGGCCAGGCCCGCGCCAGCGCGAACGGCACCGCCCAGAACAGCGCCAGCCCGCAGGCCACGCCGACCAGCGCGAACGGCGCCATCCAGCCGTAGATCTCGGGCTGCACCAGGAACGGGTCGACGATCCAGAACAGCGCCGCGGCGAAGAACCCCACCCCCGCCGCCCAGCCGATGCCGAAGCCGGCGCGCGGTCCCGCCGCGCCCTCGAGCAGCCACCAGAGCAGCGGCAGGGCCAGGAACAGCACCGCCGGCCAGCCGACCGGCGCCTGGCCCAGCGCCGTCGCCGCTCCGGCCGCCGCCGCCGCCGCCAGCCGGGCGCCCCGCGGCAGCGCGGCGACCCGCCGCTCGAGGGCGATCACCCCGAAGGCCAGCCTATTCCGCCGCCTCGGCCGGGGTCCCGAGAGCGGCGTTGAGCCGGACCCGCAGCCGCTTGATCCGGCGGGCGTCGGCGTCCACCACCTCGAACTCGTGGCCGTCGGGATGCGGCACCACCTCGCCGCGCACCGGCACCCGGCCGGCCAGGCGGATAACCAGCCCGCCGAGGGTGTCGACCTCCTCGGCCAGCTCGGGATCGACCAGCCGCACCCCGGCCGCTTCCTCGAAGGCGTCCAGGTCCATCCGCGCCTGCGCCAGGTAGACCCCGGGCGCCTCGCGGGTCCAGAGCTGGCTCTCGTCCTCGTCGTGCTCGTCGGCGATGTCGCCGACGATCTGCTCCAGCAGGTCCTCGATCGTGATCAGCCCGTCCACGCCGCCGTATTCGTCGATCACCAGCGCCATGTGGATGCGCGCGGTCTGCATCTTCTGCAGCAGCACCCCGATCGGCATCGACGGCGGCGCGTAGAGCAGCGGCCGCAGCAGGGCGTGCAGGTCGAACTCGGGCGCGGTCGCGCCGAAGCCGTACTTCAGCGCCAGATCCTTCAGGTGCACCAGCCCGACCGGCTGGTCCAGGGTCTCCGAGTAGACCGGCAGCCGCGACACCGTGCTCTCCTGGAACACCGCCACCACCTCGTCGAGGGTCGCGTGCTCGGAGACCGCGACGATGTCGGCGCGGGGCACGCAGACGTCGTCGACCCGGATCCGGCGCATGTTGCGGAGGTTCAGCAGCATCTCGCGCGCGGCGGTCAGGGCGCCGCGGCTGCCCGCGCTCTGGCCGTACGGTTCGGCGTCCTCGCCGGCGTCCCGCCGGAACAGGCGCGAGAAGAACGAAGAAGACCTGGCCGGACTGTCAGGGTCCTCGTCTTCGGACATGCCCGGCCCCGATGCCGTCTGCCCGTCCGATGTCTCGCCCATGTCTCCTGTCCGACCGCGGCGCCGAAGGGGCGCCTCCTAGCCGGAATATGGGTTCGCCACGCCCATGCTGGCAAGGACTTTCGTCTCCAGCGCCTCCATCGCCTCGGCCTCGCCGTCCTCGGCATGGTCGTGGCCGACGAGGTGCAGCACCCCGTGCACCACCAGGTGCGCCGCATGATCGGCGAGCGGCAGGCCCGCCGCCTCCGCCTCCGCCGCGCAGGTCTCGAACCCCAGGGCCAGGTCGCCGAGAAACAGCGGCCCCTCGCCCGGCAGGCCCGGCGGCTCGGGCACCACGCCCGCGAAGGCCGGCCAGCTCAGGACGTTGGTCGCCTGCGCCTTGCCGCGGAACTCGGTGTTGAGCGCCGCCATCCGCGCATCGTCGCAGGCGAGCAGCCCGATCTCGTGATCGAAGCGGATCGCGCCCGACCGCCGTCAGCGCCGCCCGCGCCGCCCGCTCGGCGACGGCCTCGATCCCCGCCGCCTGCCAGCGCGGCTCCTCGACCACGACCTCGACCAGCGGCGCGTCAGGCATCGGACGGGCGGGCGCTCTCGTAGGCGCGGATGATGCGCGCGACCAGCGGATGGCGCACCACGTCCTCGGCGGTGAACCGGGTGAAGCCGACGCCCGGCACGTCCTTCAGCAGCCGCTCGGCCTCCACCAGCCCCGAGGTCACCCCGCGCGGCAGGTCGATCTGGGTGGTGTCCCCGGTCACCGCCATCCGGCTGCCCTCGCCGAGCCGGGTCAGGAACATCTTCATCTGCATGGTGGTGGCGTTCTGCGCCTCGTCGAGCACCACATAGGCATTTGCCAGCGTCCGCCCGCGCATGAAGGCCAGGGGCGCGATCTCGATCTGCTTCTCCTCGATCAGCTTCGCCACCTGCTTCGGCGGGAAGAAGTCGTTGAGCGCGTCGTAGAGCGGCTGCATGTAGGGGTCGACCTTCTCCTTCATGTCGCCCGGCAGGAAGCCGAGCCGCTCGCCGGCCTCCACCGCCGGCCGGCTCAGGATGATCCGGTCGACGTGGCCGTCGATATACATCGAGGCCGCCGCCGCCACCGCCAGGTAGGTCTTGCCGGTCCCCGCCGGCCCCAGCCCGAACACCAGCTCGTTGCGAAAGAGGTTGCGCACGTATTGCTTCTGCGCCGCGGACCGCGGCTCGACCAGCTTGCGCCGGGTCCGGATCTCGAGCGGTTCGCCCGAGAACATGTCGAGCTGGCTGACCCGCGCCGGCGGCGCCGCCGGCGCCTGCCCCGGCACCAGCCGGATCGCCGCCTCGACGTCCCCCGGCATCACCGGCCGGCCCTGCTCCAGCCGGGCGTAGAGGTTGCGCAGCACCTGCTCGGCCGCCTCGCGCTCCGGCGCCGGGCCGTGCAGCGCCAGGTGGTTGCCGCGGCGATGGATCGCCACGCCCAGCCGCGATTCGACCTGCACGATATTGCGGTCGAGCTCGCCGCAGAGATCGATCAGCAGCCGGTTGTCGGGAAATTCCAGAAGCGTGTCGGACGGATCATCCGGGTTCGAGGCGGGGTTCGGGGCGGTGATCGCCAATGGGCCTCCGGCAAGTTCTTGGACTTTGACCGATTCCAGAGTGCCCCACCCGGGTGCACCGCGCAAGCGCCTTGGGAGCCCGCGGTTACCGGCCGCAGCATCCGGCCTCGGCTCCCGGCCCGGCTTCATACAGGTTTGCTAACCTGGAGAGCAGTCGTGATGCGCCAACAGGCGCATCACCAGCAAAGAAAACCTGCGCGCACCGCGCGCACCTTGAAGGCGGCAAAAGCCGCCGCGCGGCGCCAGCCGCGCCCGATGCCGGCGTCGCTCCAGCCTCACCGCCTCCGGCTCAGCCCTTCCCGATCGCCGCCACCGCCCGCCCCCGCGCCGCCGGCAGCGCCCCACGCGGCAGCCCCGGCGCCACCCGCGCCTCCAGGAAATACCCGGTCAGCGCCAGCGCCGCCGCCACCTCGTCCCTCCCCGGCGGCGTCTCCCAGCCCGCACGCAGGAACCCCGGCAGCGGCAGCAGCCGGTCGGCCCAGGGGGCGCCGGCCGTGCGGCTGACCGCCCGTCCCGATTTCGGCGACACCCAGGCCAGATCCTCGCGCGCCCCGGTCAGCGCGCAGGCCGCCAGAATCCAGCCCGAATCCCAGCTCCGCCAACAGCGCCAGCTCCCACGC
Organism: uncultured Alphaproteobacteria bacterium; assembly: GCA_963847795.1. Classification (GTDB taxonomy): domain Bacteria; phylum Pseudomonadota; class Alphaproteobacteria; order Rhodobacterales; family Rhodobacteraceae; genus Amaricoccus. Next base: position 30,193 of record CAWKBH010000014.1, on the reverse strand, counting down.
CGCGTAGCGGGCCGGCCAGTCCGGCGCCCCGGCCAGCGCCTCGACCAGCGCCAGGCTGCGGGCATAGAGCTCCGGATGCGCGTCGCGCTCCGGCAGCGTCGCCGCGATCAGCGCCGTCATCGCGCCGAGCGCCGCCAGCGCCGCCCGGTCTGCCATGATCGCCGCGGTCCAGGCGCCGATCGGATCGACCCGGAAGGTGCCGATATGCTCCTCCAGCCGCGCCGACCATTCCAGCGACAGCCGCGCTCCCGGCTGCAGCACCGGCGCCAGCCGCCGCCCCGCCCCGCCCCGCACCACGCCGGCGTGCCGGCCGTGGCCGCGCGTCAGCACCTCGACGATCGCCGAGCTCTCGCCGTGCCGCCGCGCCGAGATCAGGATGCCCTCGTCACGCCAGTCCATCTTCGTTGGTTAGTCTCCGGCCAGCCCCGGCTGGTCGAGCAGGTGCCGCCCCTGCCTGTCCTCGACCTCGATCACCCAGAGGTCGGGATCGAACCGCCGCTGCCGCCCCAGCGCCGCGTCCACCTCCGCCTCCGGCCCCTCGGCCAGCGGCGTCCAGACCCGGGTCCCGGTGGCGTCGTAGCTGCGGGCGAAGGCCCGCGCCGTCGCCGTCCAGGGTATTGAGCTTCACCACCACCGCCCCCGCCGTCGCGTCCCCCCGGGAGGTGACGAAGGCCGGGATATCGGCCAGCCGCAGCCGGGCCAGGTAGGCCTGCACCCAGAACTCCGCCGTCAGCCGCGGCGTCATGCATCGCCGTCCTTGAACTCGAGGCCGATCTCGCCGTAGCGCTCGCGCTCCTCCAGCCAGCCGGGGCGCACCTTCACGGTCAGGAACAGGTGCACCTCGCGGCCGAGAAACGCCTTGATCTCCTCCCGCGCCGCCTTGCCCACCGCCTTGATCGTCTCGCCCTTCGGCCCCAGCGCGATGCCCTTGTGCCCGTCGCGGGCCACGTAGATCACCTGGTCGATCTTCACCGACCCGTCGCCCCGCTCCTCCCAGCCCTCGGTCTCGACCGTCAGCTCGTAGGGCAGCTCCTGGTGCAGCCTGAGCGTCAGCTTCTCCCGCGTCGTCTCCGCCGCGATCAGCCGCAGCGGCAGGTCGGCGATCTGGTCCTCGGGATAGAGCCAGGGCCCCTCCGGCACCTGCTCCGCCAGCCAGCGCCGCATGTCCCAGACCCCGTGCCCGCGCTCCGCCGAGATCATGAAGGTCGCGGCGAAATCCCGGCGGCCGTTCAGCTCCGCCGCCAGCCCCAGCAGCCGCTCCGCCGGCACCCGATCGATCTTGTTGATCGCCAGCGCCACCACGGCCCCCGCCGGCAGCTGCGCCGCCAGCCCCTCCAGGATCGCGCGGACGCCGTCGGTCAGCCCGCGCTGCGCCTCGATCATCAGCACCACCACGTCGGCATCCGTCGCCCCGCCCCAGGCCGCCTTCACCATCGCCCGGTCCAGCCGCCGCCGCGGCCGGAACAGGCCCGGCGTGTCGACGAAGATGAGCTGCGCCGCGCCTTCGAGGGCGATGCCGCGGATCCGGGTCCGGGTCGTCTGCACCTTGTGGGTGACGATCGCCACCTTGGCCCCCACCAGCCGGTTCAGCAGCGTCGACTTGCCGGCGTTGGGCTCGCCGATCAGCGCCACCATGCCGCAGCGCGTCACGGCGCGCGCTCCAGCCGGCCCAGCAGCGCCTCGGCGGCAGCCTGCTGCGCCGCCCGCTTCGACGCCGCCCGGCCGTCGGCGCTGCGGCCGTCGTCGAGCCGCACCTCGACCGAGAAGACCGGGGCGTGGTCAGGACCCTGGCGGTCGCGGTCGTGATAGGCCGGCGGCGACAGCCCACGCGCCTGCGCCCATTCCTGCAGCATGGTCTTGGGGTCGCGCCCGACCGCGCGGACCGCGGCGATGCGCGGACCCCAGGCGCCGAGGATCAGGCGCCGCGCCGCCTCCAGCCCGCCGTCGAGGTAGACCGCGGCGATCACCGCCTCCATGGCGTCGCCCAGCAGCGCGGTCTTGCGCCGTCCGCCCGACAGCATCTCCGAGCGGCCCATGCGCAGCGCCGCCCCTAGATCGAGGCTCTCGGCCACCTCGGCGCAGGTCTCCTTGCGCACCAGCGCGTTCAGCCGCGGCGCCAGCGCGCCCTCCTCGGCTGCCGGATCCTCGGCCAGGAGCGCCTCGGCGATGACGAGGCCGAGCACCCGGTCGCCGAGGAACTCCAGGCGCTGGTTGTGCGCGCCGACCGCCAGCGAGGGATGGGTCAGCGCCTCGATCAGGAGCTCGGGCCGCCTGAAGCCGTGGCCCAGCCGGGCCTGAGCCCCGGCCATGGCCCGGCTCAGCTTCATTCGATCGCCTTGAAGAAGCGGTCGGGCCGCCAGGTCCAGAACGCCAGCATCGACGGCCCGGCGGAGGAGAAGATCACCCGGTCGGCGCGCCCGACCAGGTTCTCGAACGGCACGAAGCCCACGCCGCCGGCGCTGCGGGGGAACCGCGAATCCATCGAATTGTCGCGGTTGTCGCCCATGAAGAAGAACTGGCCCTCGGGCACGGTGAAGATCGGGGTGTTGTCGCCGAAGCTGTTCTCGATGTTCAGGACCGCGTGCTGCCTGCCGCCGGGCAGGGTCTCGATCGCCTCTTCCTTGATGCAGTCGCCGCCGGGCGAGACCGGGCGGTTCATGCAGCGCGGCAGGCTGCGCATCGGGCCCTCCGGCGCGTTCGGCTCGACGAAGGTGCCGGCGGCCTCCTGCGGCAGCACCTCGCCGTTGATGTAGAGGATGCCGTCGGTCACCTGGATCTTGTCGCCCGGCAGGCCGATCAGCCGCTTGATGTAGTCGGTGCCGTTGGTCGGGTGCTTGAACACCACGACGTCGCCGCGCTCGGGCTCGCGGGCCAGGATCCGGCCGGAGAACGGGCACATCGCGAACGGGCAGGAATAGCGCGAATAGCCGTAGGCCATCTTGTTGACGAAGAGAAAGTCGCCGATCAAGAGCGTCGGCTTCATCGAACCCGACGGGATCCAGAACGGCTGGAAGAACAGCGTGCGGATTACCCCCGCCAGCAACAGCGCATAGACGACGGTCTTCACCAGTTCGAGAAACCCGCCCTTGGCCTTGCTCTTGGTCACCATTCAAATCCGCCCGTTGCCGGCCCGCCTGCCGCGCCCGCCTTGTCGCCCTTGCCCTCTGCCCTGTCAAGGCAAGCCCGGGGCGCGCTCACGTCTCCGACAGGGCCTCGATCACCACCACGGCCATCGCCCAGGGGTGGTCGTCGGTCAGGGTGACATGGACGTGCGCCCGGTGCCCCGGCGGGGTCATCGCCGCCAGCCGCTCCGCCGCCCAGCCGGTCAGCACCATGGTCGGTTGGCCGGAGCGCAGGTTGACCACCCCCATGTCGCGCCACCTGATCCCCATCCTGAGCCCGGTGCCGAGCGCCTTGGAGCAGGCCTCCTTGGCCGCCCAGCGCTTGGCATAGGTCTCGACCTGCAGCCGCCGCCGCTCGGCCAGCGCCTGCTCGGTCGGGGTATAGACCCGGTTCAGGAACCGCGCACCGAACCGCTCGATGGTGCGCCCGATCCGCTCGATGTTGGCGAGATCCGAGCCGATGCCGAGGATAATCCCAGTACCCTCCTGCCGGAACCCAGGGACCGACAGATACCACGGTGCCGCCGCTTGTCCAGCGCCGCTCCCGACGCAGCCCTGCCGCCCGATCGAGCGTAAACGTTTATTAGGCGACTCGCCGACCCTTCATGGCAACTAGGAGTTGCAATCGTCCACGGTTTTCGGGCATGCCACGAAGGCCCGCTTTCGGGTTCACCCATGCCGCACACCTCTGGAGGCACGCATGAACAAGGAACTTAGCCACCGCATCCGCGAACGCGCCCACAGTATCTGGGAAGACGAAGGCCGGCCCTCCGGCCGCGCCGACGCCCACTGGAGCCTGGCGAGCGCCCAGCTCGCCGCCGAAACCGGCCGGCCGGCCGCCGCCAAGCCCGCGGGCCGCAAGTCGGTCGCCGCCGCCAGCACCGCGGCCAAGCGCGTCTCCGAAACGACCGCAGCCGCGCCGAAGCCCCGCAAGACCGCGCCGCGCGCCTGAGCCTGATCCGGAAAAGTGGCTCGCCACTTTTCCGGCCACCCCGCTGTCCGCCGCGGCGGCATGCTACCGCTCGCGGGCGCCCGGCCGCCCCTGCGCGCGCCTCGTCCATCACCGCCCGCATCCGCCTGATCGCGGCCTCCAGCCCGACGAAGATCGCCTCGCCGATCAGGAAATGCCCGATGTTCAGCTCCCGCACCTCGGGCAGCGCCGCGACCGGGCCGACGTCGTCGAAGCTGAGCCCGTGACCGGCATGCACCTCGAGCCCCAGCCCGTGCGCGAAGGCCGCCATCTCGGTCAGCCGCGCCAGCTCGCGGCGCGACGCCCTCCGCGTCGCCCGCCTGGCCGGCCTCGCAATAGGCGCCGGTATGCAGTTCCACCACCGGGGCGCCGATGCGCTGCCGCCGCCTCGATCTGCCGCTGGTCGGCGGCCACGAAGATCGAGACCCGGCAGCCGGCCTCGCGCAACGGCGCGATGAAATGCGCCAGCCGGTTCTCGTCCTGCGCCACCTCGAGCCCGCCCTCGGTGGTGCGCTCCTCGCGCCGCTCGGGCACCAGGCAGACCGCGTGCGGCAGGTGGCGCAGCGCGATCTTCTGCATCTCGTCGGTCGCCGCCATCTCGAGGTTGAGCGGCACCGTCAGCGCGGCCATCAGCCCGTCGATGTCGGCGTCGGTGATGTGCCGGCGGTCCTCGCGCAGGTGGGCGGTGATCCCGTCGGCCCCGGCCGCCTCGGCCAGCCGGGCCGCGCGCACCGGCTCGGGATAGCGCCCGCCGCGGGCGTTCCGGACGGTGGCCACGTGGTCGATGTTGACGCCGAGCCGCAGCGGTCCGAGCGGTGTGGGTGTCATGGTGCCGATTTGCCTCCGGTTGCGCCGCCCTTGGCCGACTCATAGGGGCGGGCGGAGCCGGCGTCAGCCCCGGGACGCTGCCGTGCCAGCCGTTCGCGCGCCCGCGCCAGCATCCGCGCCCGCCGCCGCATCTGGTAGGCCGCGATCAGCGGCCGGGTCAGATAGTAGCTGACGATGGCGGCGATCAGCCCCGGCAGCAGCCCGCCGACGAAATACGGCCACATGATGTCGCGGAAGAACGGGATCAGCTTGGCCCACTGGCTCTCGCCGTGGCCGAACAGGCTGAGCAGGCTCTGCCAGATCCCGGCGAAGGCCTGGGCGAAGGCGTCCGAAACCCGGCTGAAGTCGCGCCCGGTGGCGCCGAAGCCCAGCACCCGCCGCCCCAGCGCCAGCGAGATCGAGGCGATCAGCGGCAGCGTCAGCGGGTTGCCCACCGCGGTGCCGATCAGCGCCGCGATCATGTTCGAGCGCAACAGCCGCGCCATCAGCGCCGCCAGCAGCAGGTGCAGCCCCAGAAACGGCGTGAACGAGGAAAACACCCCGCAGGCGAAGCCGAGCGCGATCCGGTGCGGGGTGTCGGGCAGCCGCTTCACCCGGTGGCCCAGGTATTCGATGCCGCGGCGCCAGCCACGCCGCGGCAGCACCGCCTCGCGGATGCGGCTCAGGAGCGGGGGCTTGTCGCGTCGCTTGAAGACCATGTTCCCGGATCGCCCTGCCACCCCCGGGAGGTTGCCGCCCGTTACCTCTTACCCTGCCGGCCCCTTGCCGGCCGTCGGCGCCTGCCGGTACCGGCGGACCTGCGCCACGTCCGAATCGGCGTCGATCGCAGTCAGGACATGGGTGAGATGTTCCATGTCCCGCACTTCTACATCAATGACCATACGGAAGAAATCGGGCTTGCGGTCAGTAAACACGATGTCGGTGATATTGGCGCGCTGCTCGCCGATCAGCGTGCAGATCCGTCCCAGCACCCCGGCGTCGTTGGCCAGCGTGATCTCGATCCGCACCACGTGATCCGGTTGCGACTGGCCCTCGGCCCAGCGCAGGTCGATCCAGCGGTCGGGCATCCCCTCGAGCGCGCTCAGCTCGGCGCAGTCGATGGCGTGGATCATCACCCCCTTGCCGCGCACCGCGATGCCGACGATGCGCTCGCCCGGGATCGGGTTGCAGCAGGACGCCGGCCGGGCGAGCTGGCCCGAGCTCAGCCCGATCACCACCGGCGCCGTCTTGTCGAAGGGCCGGGGCAGCGTCGCCTCGCGCAGGAGCTCGGGATAGAGCGTCGCCACCAGCTCCTTGCCGGTCATCTCGGCCGCGCCCAGCCGCGCCAGCACCTCCTCGGCCTCCTCGAGCCCGAGCCGCCGCGCCGCCGCCTCGAGCGCCTTGTCGGTCGCCTTCTTGCCGACCCGCTCCAGCGCCACCCGGGCGATCTCGCGCCCCAGCCGCACCTGCGTCGCCCGCTGCTCGCCGCGCAGGCTGCGCCGGATCGCCGCCTTGGCCCGGCCGGTGACCACCATGTCCTCCCATGACGGCTGCGGCCGCTGCCCCTCGGCGCGGATGATCGTCACCGACTGGCCGTTCCGGAGCTTGGTCCAGAGCGGCACCCGCTGGCCGTCGACCTTGGCGCCGACGCAGCTGTCGCCGATCCGGGTGTGGATCGCATAGGCGAAGTCGATCGGCGTCGCCCCGCGCGGCAGCTTCACCACGTCGCCCTTGGGGGTGAAGCAGAACACCTGGTCCTGGAACATCTCGAGCTTCACGTGCTCGAGGAAATCCTCCGAGTCCTCGGCCCCGTCGAAGCGTTCGGCGATCGAGCGCAGCCACTTGAAGGGATCGACCGCGAACGGGTTCTCGAACCGCTCGCCGTCCTTGTATGACCAGTGTGCCGCGACGCCGGTCTCGGCCACCGCATGCATCGCGGCGGTGCGGATCTGCACCTCGACCCGCTTGCCGTCGCGCCCCGAGACCGTGGTGTGGATCGAGCGATAGCCGTTCGATTTCGGCTGGCTGATGTAGTCCTTGAACCGGCCCGGCACCGCCGCCCAGCGCTGGTGCACCGCGCCCAGCGCCACATAGCAGTCGCCGACGGTGTCGGTGATGATCCGGAAGCCGTAGATGTCGGAAAGCCGCGAGAACCCCTCCTTCTTCTCCTCCATCTTGCGCCAGATCGAGAAGGGCTTCTTCTCGCGCCCGAAGACCTCGGCATCGACGCCGGCCTGGTCGAGCACGCTGCGGATATCGTCGGTGATCTTGGCGATCACGTTGCCGCTCTCGCGGCGCAGGGACACGAAGCGGCGGATGATCGACTTGCGTCCCTCGGGATTGAGCACGCGGAAGCCCAGGTCCTCGAGCTCGTCGCGCATCCACTGCATGCCCATCCGGCCGGCCAGCGGCGCGAAGATGTCCATGGTCTCGCGGGCCTTGCGCTGCTGCTTCTCGACCGGCAGGTGCTTGATCGTGCGCATGTTGTGCAGCCGGTCGGCGAGCTTGACCAGCAGCACCCGCAGGTCCTTGGACATCGCCATCAGGAGCTTGCGGAAGTTCTCGGCCTGGGCGTTCTCGACCGAGCTGAGCTCGAGGTTGGTGAGCTTGGTCACCCCGTCGACCAGCTGCGCGACCTCGTCGCCGAAGCGCAGCGCGATCTCGGAATAGGTCGAGAGCGTGTCCTCGATGGTGTCGTGCAGCAGCGCGGTGATGATGGTGGCGTCGTCGAGCCGCTGCTCGGCCAAGCAGCATCGCCACCGCCACCGGATGGCTGAAATAGGGCTCGCCGCTGGTCCGCCGCTGGCCCTCGTGCATCAGCCGGCCGTAGTCGTAGGCCGCCGCGATCAGGCCCGATTCCGACCTGGGGTTATAGGAACGGACCAGCGCCGTCAGCGTCTCGACCGCAATGACCCCGTCCGGCCCCGGCCGGGCCGGCGCCGTCGCGACGGCGGACGAAAGGGCCGGGCTCAGTTTTCGCCCTGGGCTTCCATCAGCGCGCGCAGCAGGCGCTCCTCGGACATGTCGTCCTCGACCGGCGCGTCGTTGCCGGCCAGCAGGGTCATGACATCTTCCTCGGGCTCGTCCACCTCGATCTGGCGCTGGAAGCTCTCGATGGCCGACTCGCGCAGCTGGTCGGCGGTCAGGGTCTCCTCGGCGATCTCGCGCAGCGCCACCACCGGGTTCTTGTCGTTGTCGCGCTCCACCGTCAGCGGCGAGCCGGAAGCGAGCGCCCGCGCCCGGTGCGCCGCCAGCATCACCAGCTCGAAGCGGTTCGGCACCTTGTCGACGCAGTCTTCAACGGTTACGCGGGCCATACGGCAACTCCTGAACACGTGTTGCGTGAGAAGAGGCCGTATCTAAACCCGTAGCCGCCGAAAGGCAAGGGCTTCACGGTAGGCGGACCGCCGATCTGGAACCGGCTGCCGCCGAGCGCCGAGACCAGGAAGCCGCCGACGATCGCCGTGTAGAGGCCCCGCTCCGGCGTCACGCCCGAGGCGATGGCGATCGCCATGTATACTCGAACTGCAAGACGCCTTCTACTTCGCGAGTTGGAGCCGCGCAACGATACGAGATTGGCCGTAGATTGCTCAATGGGCTGCCCCCCAACTTCGGGCAGGGCCGAAGACCGCTTCCGTGCAAGCCTCTTGCCGCAGCACCGGTGCGTTGGTTCGGTCGGCCCAGCATGAGGATCTGTTCGAAGCCTGGCGCCTGCGCCGAACCGCGCCGCTTTCCCGCACGATTTGTCCGTCGACAAATCGTGCCGCGCACGCCCCCCCAAGGGCGTGCGCGTTGCCGCGCCCGCCGGGGCATGCGCGCCCCGATTACGCGCGTCGGTCCAGGCTGCACGCCCCTCGCCCTCCGCAAGCTTGCTCCGGGCGACGGACCGGGCGGCGCGCCACCGGCGCGCCGCTGATCCGGTCCGGGCGCCCCTCCGGCAGCGGCTGGGCCGCTCTTGGCGCAAAGCGGACCCGAGCCGTTTACGGGTACACGCCCTGGGGCGCGAGGTGCGATCACGGCACCAGCACCGCCGCACCGGTCAGCCGCCCCTGGCGCAGCCGGTCGAGCGCCACGTTCGCCTCGGCCAGCGGAAAGGTCTCGACCGCGCAGCGCACCGGCACGGTCGGCGCCAGGGCCAGGAAGGCCTCGGCGTCGGCACGGGTCAGGTTGGCGACCGAGCGCACCACCCGCTCGCCCCAGAGCAGATCGTAGCGGAAGGCCGGGATGTCGCTCATATGGATGCCGCCGCAGACCACCGTCCCGCCCTTGCGCGTCACCGCCAGGGCCGCGGGAACCAGCGCCCCTACCGGCGCGAACAGGATCGCCGCGTCCAGCGGCTCCGGCGGCGCCTCGTCCGACCCCCCGGCCCAGGCGACCCCGAGCCCGCGGGCGAAGTCCTGCGCCGCCGTGTCGCCGGGCCGGGTGAAGGCGTAGACCCGGCGCCCCTCGGCCCGCGCCACCTGCGCCACGATATGCGCGGCGGCGCCGAAGCCGTAGAGGCCCAGCGCCTCGGCCGGCCCCGCCATCGCCAGGCTGCGGTGGCCGATCAGCCCGGCGCAGAGCAGCGGCGCCGCCTCGGCGTCGCTGTAGCCCTCGGGCAACGGGAAGCAGTAGCGCGCATCGGCGCAGGCATATTCGGCATAGCCGCCGTCGCGGCTGTAGCCGGTGAACCCGGGAAAGTCGCAGAGGTTCTCGTGCCCCTCGCGGCAGTAGCGGCAGGCGCCGCAGGTGTGCCCCAGCCAGGGGATGCCGATCCGCTGGCCGACCGCGAGCCCCGGGCGTCATCCCCGAGCGCCGGCTACCCGGCCGACGATCTCGTGCCCGGGCACGATGCCGTCCGGCACGTCCGGCAGCTCGCGGTCGACCACGTGCAGGTCGGTGCGGCAGACGCCGCAGGCGGCCACCCGCACCACCACCTCCTGCGGCCCCGGCTCGGGCACCGGCCGCTCGACCGCCCCCAGGCGGTTGCTCCCCGCTGTCAGCGCCATCGCCCGCATCGCCTCGCCCTCCCTTTCGCCCAGCATGCGCCGCCCGCGGCCGCGGCGCTAGAGGGGCTCCACCCCCGCCAGCGCCTCCTCCGGCAGCGCCGCCAGCAGCTCGGCCGCGGTCCGGTCCAGCAGCGGGTGCCGCCAGCCCGGCGCGATGTCTGAGAGCGGCCGCAACACGAAGCCGCGCTCCTGCAGCCGCGGATGCGGCAGGATCAGCCCCGGCGGGCGTGCCATCCGCGCCTCCCCCACCCGGTCGATCCAGTCCCGCACCGTCGCCGGGTCGGGCAGCACCGCGCCGCCGCTCGCCAGCAGATCGAGATCGCAGACCCGCGGCCCCCAGCGCCGGCCGCGGCGCCGGCCGAGGTCGGCCTCGACCGCGTGCAGCATCCCCAGCACCACCGCCGGCGGCAGCGTGGCGTGCAGCGCCGCGGCGCCGTTGACATAGTCGGGCCCTGCGCCCGGCGGATAGGCCGGCGTGCGGTACCAGCGGCTCCGTGCCGCCACGCTCACCCCCCGCGCCTGCAGCGCCGCCAGCGCCGCCTCCAGCGTCGCCCGCGGGTCCCCGGCCGCGGACGGCAGGTTCGCCCCGAGCGCGATCAGCAGCACGGGCCCGCCTCCGCGGCGCCGCTGCGACATCGTTTGGGCTTTCGCCCGCTTGCGCGACAGCATATAAGCGCGCCCGACCGGTGGATTTTTGATTGTTCCGGTCCAATCTCAAGATCGTTCGAGAGGAGGTTTTCGAGCATGTTTTACCGTGACGAACGGCTTGCCCTTTTCATCGACGGCGCCAATCTCTACGCCGCCGCCCGCGCCCTGGGGTTCGACATCGACTACAAGCTGCTGCGCACCGAGTTCATGCGCCGCGGCAAGCTCCTGCGCGCCTTCTACTACACCGCGCTGCTGGAGAGCGAGGAATACTCGCCCATCCGCCCGCTGGTCGACTGGCTGAACTACAACGGCTTCGCCATGGTGACCAAGCCCGCCAAGGAGTTCACCGACTCCACCGGCCGCCGCAAGGTCAAGGGCAACATGGACATCGAGCTCGCGGTCGACGCCATGGAGATGGCGCCGCACGTCGACCACATCGTGCTCTTCTCCGGCGACGGCGACTTCCGGCCGCTGGTGGAATCGCTGCAGCGCAGCGGCGTCCGGGTCTCGGTGGTCTCCACCATCCGCTCCTCGCCGCCGATGATCGCCGACGAGCTGCGCCGCCAGTGCGACAACTTCATCGAGCTCGACGAGCTGCGCGACGTCATCGGCCGGCCGCCCCGCGGCGAGCAGGCGCATGCCCATGCCACGGTCGTCACCGCCGACGAGGACGAATGACGCCGGACCCGACCGGGCCCGAGCCGCCCGCGGACTGCCCGCGCTGCCCGCGGCTGGCCGCCTACCGCGTCGCCAACGCCGCCCGCCATCCCGACTGGTTCAACGGCGCCGTGCCGTCCTTCGGCGACCCTCGAGGCGCGCGTCCTCGTCCTCGGCCTCGCCCCCGGTGTCGCCGGCGCCAACCGCACCGGCCGCCCGTTCACCGGCGACTATGCCGGCGACCTCCTCTACGCGACGCTGACGCAATTCGGCCTCGCCAACGGCCGCTTCGCCGCCGATCCCGGCGACGGCCTCGTCCTCAGCGACTGCATGGTCTCGAACGCCGTCCGCTGCGTGCCGCCGCAGAACAAGCCCACCCCCGCCGAGATCGGCCACTGCCGGCGGTTCCTCGCCGCCCGCATCGCCGCCCTGCCCCGGCTCCGCGCCGTGCTCTGCCTCGGCCGCATCGCCCACGAGACGCTCTTGCGCACCCTCGGCCGCCGCCTCGCCACCCACCCCTTCGTCCACGGCGCCCGCTACGACCTCGACGGCCTCGCGGTCTTCGACAGCTACCACTGCTCGCGCTACAACACCAACACCCGCCGCCTGACCCCCGCGATGTTCGAGGCGGTCTTCGCCGACCTTCGGGCCTTCCTCGACCGGGAAGCGGTCAGGTCCGCATCGGCCTGAGCACCTCGGCCCAGCGCGCCAGCGCGTCGAGCAGCGCCGGCGCCGCCTTCTCCTGCACCTCGTTCGGCGTGAACACCCCGTCCTCGACCTGGCGCGCCACGAACGGGATCGTCACCGCCTCCGGGATCACCACCGCCTGCACCGCCGAGAGCGTGATCTTGGTCGCCTGCACCGCGCGCAGGCCGCCGGAGATGCCGCCGTAGCTGACGAAGGCCACCGGCTTGTTGCGCCCATTCCTGATGCACGAAGTCGATGGCGTTGATCAGCGCCGGGGTCGGGCTGAAGTTGTATTCCGGCGTGACCAGCACCGTGGCGTCCGCCGCATCGACGATGGCGCTCCAGCGCTTGGTATGCTCGTGCTGGTAGTCCCGCAGCCGCGGGTGCTTCGGCTCGTCGTACATCGGCAGCCCGACCTCCTTGAGATCCACCCACTGCGCGTCGAAGGCCGGATGCGCCTTGCGCGATCCCGTAAAACCACGTCCCGACATGGACCCCGACCCGGCCCGGCCTGGTGCTGGCGATGACGACGTTGAGTCTCAGTGGCACGGGGTGGCCCCTCCTTCGCTTGCTGCCCTCCCCTACCTAGTCCCCGCCCCTCCGCCGGCCAGCGCTCCCCGTCAATCGCCGCACGATCGGCGCCGCCACTCCCCGCCGTGATTTCCCGCACCCCCATGCTACCTTCCCAAGATTCCGCGCCACCGGACCCGCCATGCCCGCCGACCCCAAGGCCCAGATCGAGCGCATCAACCAGGTCTCCGCCATGGCCCGGACCTCCTGGATCGCGCTCCTCGGCTACCTCGCCTTCATCGGCGTCACCCTCCTCGGCGTCGAGGACGCCGACTTCTTCGTCCCCTCCCGCCAGACCCAGCTCCCGCTGGTCAACGTCGCCATCCCCACCGCCAGCTTCTTCGTCTTCGCCCCCATCCTCGCCGCCGCCCTCTACGTCTACCTCCACATCATCCTCCTGAAGCTCTGGGACGCCATCGCCGACCTCGACCGAGCCCACCTCGACGGCCAGCCCGTCGGCGACGCCCTCGTCCCCTGGCTGGTCAACGACTGGGCGCTCTCCGTCCGCGGCGGCCCCTTCCTCCCCGCCCGCCCGCTGCGCGCCCTCGGCAACCTCGCGAGCTTCCTCCTCGTCTGGGCCGCCGCGCCGCTGGCGCTGTTCTTCTTCTGGTGGTGGTCGATGCCGGCCCACCGCCCGCTCCTGTCGCTCTTCCTCGCCGGCTGCTTCCTGATCGCGCTCGCCGCCGGCCTCACCGGCTGGCAGACCGCCCACGCCTGGCTCTCCGGCAACCGCCCCGCCGCCGACGCCCCCCGCTCTGGACCGCGCTCCGCGACCTCTGCGACCCGCCGAACGCCTCCGCGCCTCGCGGCCGCGCTCGCGCCTCCGCCGCCACGCCGGCATCTGGGCGCTCGCCGCCTCCTCGCCTACGTCACCCTCGTCCGCACCGCCTGGCCCACTCGCCGACGACCCGCCGCTGGCCCGGGCCGACGTCACCGGCGTCGAGATGGTCGACCTGCCCGCCGGCTGGCGCGACTGGGAGACCGCCCGCACCGCCTTCCGCGAGACCTGGTGCAAGCGCGAGGGCCTCGAGACGTGCCGTCTGCGGCCAGCCGCCGCGACCCGGACGCCGACCCGCTCGCCCGCGCAGACCGTCCACGACCGCCGCGACTGGTGCGGCGACCACGGGATCGCAGACGGCGCGCCCTGCGACGCAGGCCTTCGCCGCCCTCGACGCGCGCTTCGACGCGCGACTGGCGCACCGAGCGCGCGAGCGCCATCGCCGATCTCCCGCAGCTCGACCTCGCGGCCGCGACCTGCGCAGCATCGTCGGCGAGAGCGCCACCCTCGTCGGGGCGAACCTCAGCGACGCGCGGCTGGAGGGGGCGGACCTCCGCGGCGCGCGGCTGGAGGGGGCGGACCTCGGCGGGGCGCGGCTGGAGGGGGCGGACCTCGGCGTGGCGCGGCTGGAGGGGGCGAACCTCTACTGGGCGCGGCTGGAGGGGGCGGACCTCGGCTGGGCGCGGCTGGAGGGGGCGGACCTCGGCTGGCGCGCGGCTGGAGGGGGCGGACCTCGCGCGGCGCGGGGCTGGAGGGGGCGAACCTCGACGCGGCGCGGCTGGAGGGGGCGAACCTCAGACGGCGCCGGCTGGAGGGGGCGGACCTCAACGGCGGTCGCGGCTCGGAGGGGGCGGACCTCGCCTTGGCGCGGCTGGAGGGGGCGGACCTCGCGACGCGGATTGCCGGAAATCAAACTGGGCCGGCGTATCGAACTCGGCAACGCCGGCAGACCCTCGCTTGCCCGACACCGGCCGCCGCTCTACGTCTGGAGCTGCTGGGAAATCCCGCCCGAGGGCTTCGACGCCCTCGTTGCACGCGTCGCCGAGGACCGAGCATCGCGACCCCGATCCATCCGCGCCGAATTCCTCTGCTCCCCCGACAACCCCCGCCGCAAGACCGGCACCCCGCTCCCCCTCGACGCCCCCTACCCGCCGGGCCACCCGCTCGCCGGCCGTTAACCCTTCAATCCCGACAAAAATACCATGCATATGCGTCCCATATGCGTTCCATACGCATCCCATACCGCCCAAACCCCCGTTAACCCTTACAAATCCCGCCCTCACCCCGCCAGCCGCGAATTCGGCCCCTTCCCCTCCCCCGCCACCCGTGCTACCTCCCCGCACATGGCCGAGCCCCTGACCCTCTACCTCGCCGCCCCGCGCGGCTTCTGCGCCGGCGTCGACCGGGCGATCAAGATCGTCGAGATGGCGCTGGAGAAGTGGGGCGCCCCGGTCTACGTCCGCCACGAGATCGTCCACAACCGCTTCGTCGTCGACGGCCTCAAGGCCAAGGGCGCCGTCTTCGTCGAGGAACTCAGCCAGTGCCCCCCCGACCGCCCGGTGGTGTTCTCCGCCCACGGCGTCCCCAAATCCGTCCCCGCCGAGGCCGAGGCCCGCAACATCTTGTATGTCGACGCCACCTGCCCGCTGGTCTCCAAGGTCCACCTCGAGGCCGAGCGCCACCACGCGAACGGCCTGCAGATGGTGATGATCGGCCACGCCGGCCACCCGGAGGTGATCGGCACCATGGGCCAGCTCCCGCCCGGCGCCGTCCTGCTGGTCGAGACCCCCGCCGACGTCGCCCGCCTCGCCCCGCGCGACCCGGCGCGGCTCGCCTACATCACCCAGACCACGCTCTCGGTCGACGACACCGCCGAGGTCGTCGCCGCCCTGCGCGCCCGCTTCCCCGGCATCGTCGGCCCGCACAAGGAAGACATCTGCTACGCCACCACCAACCGCCAGCAGGCGGTCAAGGCGATGGCCCCCCTGGTCGAGGCCCTCCTGGTGATCGGCTCCCCGAATTCTTCGAATTCCCAACGGCTTGTGGAAGTCGGCCGCCGTGCCGGCTGCGGCTATTCCCAGCTGGTGCAGCGCGCCGCCGACATCGACTGGCGCGCCCTTGCCGGCGCCCGCGCCGTCGGCCTCACCGCCGGCGCCTCGGCCCCCGAGATGCTGGTCGAGGAGGTGATCGCCGCCTTCCGCGCCCGCTTCGCAGTCACCGAGCGGCTCATCGAGACCGCGCGCGAGAGCGTCGAGTTCAAGGTGCCGCGCGTCCTGCGCGCCAAGGTCGCATGATCCGCATCCCGGCGCCCGTCCTGCTGGTCGGCCTCGCCGGCCTCGTCCCGTTCCTCTACGGCGTGCTGATGATCCTCTCCGAGGCCGGCACCTGGCCGACCCTCGGCGTCTTCCCCTCCGACGCCGAGGGCGGCCTGCTGATCCTCGAGCGCTTCGGCGCCGTGATCCTGGGCTTCATGGGCGGCTGCCTCTGGGGCTTCGCGTCGCCGCCGGGCCGGGTCCCGAGCCTGGCCATGCTCGTCGGCTCGGCGCTGCCGGCGCTGATCGCCTTCCTTGCGATCCGCCCCAGCGCCTCGCTTTCCTGCATCTGGCTGGCCTTCGGCTACGTGGTGCTGCAGGGCATCGACGTGGTCTTCCAGCGCGCCGGCGTCGCCCCCGACTACTGGCTGAGCCTGCGCCTGCCGCTGACCGCGGTGGTGATGG
Source organism: uncultured Alphaproteobacteria bacterium (assembly GCA_963847795.1). GTDB lineage: Bacteria > Pseudomonadota > Alphaproteobacteria > Rhodobacterales > Rhodobacteraceae > Amaricoccus. The sequence continues at coordinate 14,249 of CAWKBH010000014.1, read as the reverse complement.
CCTGCCTCCTGGTCGGCGCGCTCTATGGCTGAGCTCTTCGCCTATACCGACGGCGCCTGTTCGGGCAATCCCGGCCCCGGCGGCTGGGGGGCGGTGCTGGTCGCCCGCGACGGCGACCGCGAGCTGAGGTCGCGCGAGCTCTCGGGCGGCGAGGCGCTCACCACCAACAACCGCATGGAGCTGATGGCCGCCATTGCCGCGCTGGAGGCGCTCGAGCGCCCCGCCGAGCTCACACTGGTCACCGACAGCGCCTACCTGCGCGACGGCGTCACCCGCTGGCTGCACGCCTGGAAGCGGAACGGCTGGCAGACGGCCGATCGCAAGCCGGTGAAGAACGAGGACCTCTGGCGCCGCCTCGACATCGCCGCCGCGCGGCACAGCGTCGCCTGGGACTGGGTCAAGGGTCATGCCGGCCATCCGGAGAACGAACGGGCCGACGCGCTGGCCCGTGCCGGCATGGCGCCCTTCAAGCCGAAGAAGAAGCCCCCGGCGCCGCTCCGGGTCGGCTAGCCGGCCGCGCCAGGCTCAGGCGGCGTCGCGGGCGCGGGCGGCCGGTTCCGGCGCCCGCTCCGCCGGCGTCAGCTCGAGCTCGAGAAACCGCCCGCCGCGGATCAGCCGGGCCGGCATCGCCCGATCGATCGCGTCCGAGGCCAGTCGGCGCAACAGCGCGTCCGGCCCGGTGACCGCGACGCCGTCGAGCGTCAGCAGGATGTCGCCGCTGCGCAGCCCGGCCCGGGCGGCCGGCGCGCCCTCCTGCACCGACTGAACCATCACCGCGGTGCGCTGATCCGAGCCGGCGGCGTCGGCCACCCGCTGCGGCAGCGCCACCGTGCCCACCGCCACCCCGAGCCAGGCCCGGCGCACCGCGCCGAAGCGCAGGATTCTGGCCGACCACGAAGCTCACGGTGTTGGCGGCGATGGCGAAGCAGATGCCCTGGGCGCCGCGGATCACCGCGGTGTTGACCCCGATCACCTCGCCCGCCGAGGAGGCCAGCGCCCCGCCGGAGTTGCCCGGGTTCAGCGCCGCGTCGGTCTGGATCACGTCCTCGATCGGCCGCCCCGACCGGCTGGCCAGCGTCCGCCCCAGCGCCGAGACCACCCCGGCGGTCACCGTCGCCTGGAAGCCGAACGGCGCGCCAATCGCCACCGCGATCTGGCCCTGCCGCAGCCGGGCGCTGTCGCCGAGCCGCGCCGCGGTCAGCCCGTCGGCCTCGGCTCGGAGCACCGCCACATCGGTGTCGGCGTCGCTGCCCAGGAGCCGCGCCGGGCTCTCGCGCCCGCCGGCGAAGCTCACCCGAGCCTCGCGGGCGCCGGCGATCACGTGGTGGTTGGTCACGATCAGCCCGTCCGGCGCCAGCACCACGCCCGAGCCGCCGCCCCGGCCCCGCACCGCCAGGGCGCAGACCGCGGGGCCGACCGTCTCGGCGACGCCGGCCACGCTGCGGGAATAGGCGTCGAGCAGGTCGGGCTCGGTCGGGGTCCGGTCCGCGTCGGTCATGGGGAGGCCTCCTGCAATCTCCACCGGGAAATGGGGAGGCCCGGCGGCCGGCGCACCTGCCCATGAGACCAGCTTCCGCGGCGCGGGGTTCCGGGGCAAACCTCGCGGCCATCGCTTTTCAGGAGATCCCGATGTCCGATGCCGACCTGTTCGCCGCCCTGTCCCGCGCCACCGCCTCCGCCGTCGCCGCTGCCGCTACCCGGGTCGTCCGCCTCGAGGACGGCGGCAGGCACCTGAGCGGGCTGATCTGGGCTGAAGGGCTGATCGTGACCGCCGAGGAATGCCTCGCCGGCGATGACGGCGTGACCGCCACCCTACCCGACGGGCGCAGCGTCCCGGCGGAGCTCGCCGGACGCGACGCCTCGACCGACGTGGCGCTGCTGCGCGCCGAGACCGGGCCGCAGCCCGACTGGCCCGCCGCCGCCACCCCGGGCGCCGGGGCCCTGGCCCTCGCGGTCGGCCGCGGCGGCGACGGGCCGCTCGCGGCCTTCGGCGCGGTCGCGGCGTCCGGGCCGGCCTGGACCAGCGCCGCCGGCGGCCGGATCGACTCCCGGCTGCGCCTGTCGTTCATGCTGCCACATGCCATCGAGGGCGGCGCGGCGGTGGATGCCGAGGGCGCGCTGCTCGGCCTGGTGGTCGCCGATCCGCGGCGACGGGCGCTGGTGATCCCGACCGCCACGGTGGCCCGCGCGGCCGCGGCGCTGGCGGCCAAGGGCTATGTCGGCCGCGGCTATCTCGGCCTGGCGCTGCAGCCGCTCCGCCGCGGGGCCGGCGGCCTGGTCGCCGCCGAGGTGGCCGAGGGCGGGCCGGCGGCGGCGGCGGGCTTTGTGGTCGGCGACATCGTCACCACATTGGAGGGCGAGACGGTGCGCTCGATGCGCGAACTCTCGCGCCGGCTCGGACCGGACGCGGTCGGGCAGCAGCTGCGGCTCGGGGTGCTGCGCGCGGGCAGCACGATCGAGCTGGTGGTGACGGTCGGCGAGCGGCAGCCGAAGCGCTGAAGGGGGCGGCATGTGGCTGGGGAGGGCGCCGGGTTTCCGCTACGGGATCGCCCTCGATCTCGGCGATCTCGACCTGCGCGACGCGCTGGCCGAGGCGCTCGAGACGCATCCGGCGCTGGCCCCGGCCGCGCCCGGCGCCGAGCCGGATCTGGTGATCAGCGACCGAGCCGCCCCGTCCACGGGGGCGCCGGTGCTGCGCCTGGGCGTGGGGCCGCTTCCCGCCGACGCGCCGCTCGAGCTGATCCTGTCGGCGGCGCACCTGCTGTCCGCCGGCCTGCGGCTCGAGCCCGGCGGGCCGCCGCCCGACCCCTACCGCCCGGCGCCCCGGCTCAGCCCGCGCGAGCGCGAGGTGCTGGCGCTGATGGTCGACGGCGCCCCGAACAAGGCGATCGCCCGCGCCCTCGGCATCTCGGTGCGCACAGCCAAGTTCCACGTCGCCGCCATCCTCGCCAAGCTCCACGCCCGCAACCGCGCCGAAGCGGTGGCGATCGCGCTCCGCGAGGCCCTGGTCGTGCTCTGAACCCCGAGCGCGAGCGCGAACCGAAGGACCCGGCAGCGATCCCCTTCGCGTTTTTCGTCGAGGTTCTCCGTCCGGCGAAGCGCTCTACCTGTTGGAAGGAGCATGTAAAGGAGTGATATCGCGATACGGTTGATCCCTTCCGACCGTTGCCCGGCATGACGCGCAACCGCGCCGCATTCACTTGGCGGATTTGGCGGAGACAAATCCGCCCGCGCCTGCCTTGTCTTATGGTTTTCCCGGCCCCTGAGGGATATGGGGCCGTTGCCGGTGTCACGAGCACCGGCAACGGCGGAGGACGGACCGTCGCCTGCCTTGGGCGCGAGGCCCGTGGGCAGTCTGGTCGCCTTCGTCCGATCACCGACCTGAACGGATACCCGAGCGCGAGGCTCGTATGACAAGACCAGGTGGAGACCGAGACATGAGTATGAGCGTCGGCATCGACATTTCCAAGGACTGGCTGGACGTCGGCTGTTTTCCCGAGGCGCCCGGCGCGCGGTTCGCGAACACCGGCCGCGGCCATGCGGCGCTGATCGCCTGGCTCGAGGGCCGGGCGCGTCCGCCGGGGGCGCGCCCCCGGCGGACGCGCCGCGGGTGGTGTTCGAGGCGACCGGGGCCTATCACCGGGCGCTGGCCGAGGCGCTCGAGCACGCCGGGCTGCTCTACTGCAAGGTCAACCCGCGCCAGGCCCGGCGCTTCTCCCAGGCGCTGGGGCGGCGGGCCAAGACCGACCGGATCGACGCGGCGATGCTGGCGCTGATGGGGCAGGTGCTGGAGCTGGAGCCGCAGGCGCCCCGGGGCGAAACCCAGTCCGATCTCAATGCCTTGTCGAGCGGCCGCCAGGCGCTGGTCAAGGACCGCACCGCGCTCCTGGCGCAGCGGCAGACCGCGGCGCATGCGCTCGTGCGCCGCCAGATCGAGCGGCGCCTGAAGGCGGTCGAGGCAGACATCGCCGAGCTCGACGCCGCGCTGGCCGCCCTCGTGCGGGCCGACCCGGAGCTCCGCGCCCGGGAGGCGATCCTGGTCTCGATCCCCGGCCTCGGGGCGACCTCCGCCACCACGATCCTGGCCGAGATGCCCGAGCTCGGCGGCATGGAGGCCGGCAGGCGGCGGCGCTGGCCGGGTCGCGCCCCTCACCCGCAGCTCCGGTCAGTGGCGCGGCCGCGCCTTCATCGGCGGCGGCCGCGCGCCCTGCGCCGCGCCCTCTACATGCCCGCCCTCGTCGCCGCCCGCCACAACCCCGACCTGCGCACCGTCTACGAGCGCCTGGTGGCCGCCGGCAAACCGAAGAAGCTGGCGCTCGTGGCGGTGATGCGCAAGCTCCTCGTCCTCGCCAACGCCCTGCTCCAGACCGCCGGAAATGGACCCCCCATGCCGCTTGCGCAAGACGGATACAGCCCCTGGCAGGCGCGTTCCGCGCCGCCCAGGCAGGCGCGCGCGGATTACAACCGCGATCGCCCCGGCTGCACGCCCCTCGGCCTCCGCGCTCACGCGCTCCAGCCGACGAACCCGCGCGAGGCAGTGCCTCGCTGTTGCGGGTTCGGGGAACGTATCCTGCATCGTCGCGCTCGGCATCGCTGTCGGTTCGAGGTCACCCGAGGGATCCGACCGGACCCCGTCTGACCCGATAGACCGCGTTCGACCGATCGGCTGGCACTCCGAAGACCTTGAGGAAGGTTTCGGCTTGATTGACGTCAGAAATATTACAAAGGAATGTCAAATAGATACTCGGAGTCGCACGCGTGCGCACGCTCAGCCTCCGTCGGCGATGCGCACCAGGTAGCGGCCGTATTCGGTCTTGAGGTACGGCCCGGCGAGCGCGCGCAGGGCGTCGCTCGTGATCCAGCCCTCGGCGTGGGCGACCTCCTCGGGGCAGCCGATCTTGAAGTTCTGCCGCTCCTCGATGGTGCGCACGAAGTTGCCGGCGTCGAGCAGGCTGGCGTGGGTCCCGGTGTCGAGCCAGGCGAAGCCCCGGCCCATGCGCTCGACGCTCAGCAGCCCGTCGGCGAGGTAGGCGTTCAGGAGCTCGGTGATCTCCAGCTCGCCCCGCGGGCTCGGACGCACCGCGTGCGCCCGGCGCGGCGCGCTGCCGTCGAGCACGTAGATGCCCGGTGACGGCGAAGTTCGACTGCGGCCGCTCGGGCTTCTCCTCGATCGACAGCACCCGGCCGCCGCCGTCGAAGGCGACCACGCCGTAGCGCTCGGGATCGGCCACCTGGTAGCCGAACACCGTGCCGCCCTCCGGCCGCTCGCCCGCCCGGCGCAGCAGCAGCGGCAGGTCGTGGCCGAAGAAGATGTTGTCGCCGAGCACCATGGTCGAGGGGCTGCCGGCGAGGAAGTCCTCGGCCAGCAGGTAGGCCTGCGCCAGCCCCTCGGGCCTCGGCTGGGCGATGTATTCGAAGCGCATGCCCCACTGGGCGCCGTCGCGCGAGCAGCCGGCGGAACTGGTCCTGGTCCTCGGGCGTGGTGATGATCGCGATCTCGCGCAGGCCCGCCAGCATCAGCACCGACAGCGGATAGTAGATCATCGGCTTGTCGTAGAGCGGCAGCAGCTGCTTCGACAGCGAATGGGTGATCGGGTAGAGCCGGGTGCCCGAGCCGCCGGCCAGCACGATGCCCTTGCGCGCGGGGCCGGTCACGCCCGCACCTCGGTGAGCTCGCCCAGCACCTCGTCCAGCGCCGGCCGCCAGTCCGGCTGCGCACGCCGTAGGCCTCGGCGATCCTGCGGCAGTCCAGCACCGAATTGGCCGGGCGCACCGCCCTGGTCGGCCAGTCGGCGGTGGCGATCGCCACCACCCGCGGCCGCGCCTCCCAGCCGGTGCGGGCGAAGATCGCCTCGGCGAACTCGGCCCAGGTGGTGGCGGGCGCCCCGGCGAAGTTGAAGATGCCCGGCCGGCCCCGCCCCGCGGTCCAGGCCTCGGCCATGGTCCAGAGCGCTGCGGCGATGTCGCGCGCCGCGCGTCGGCCCGCCGCGCTGGTCGCCGACCACCCGCATCTCCGGCTCGGCCGCGCCCGACCTCGAGCATGGTGCGCACGAAATTGCGGCCGTGGGCCGAGAACACCCAGGCGGTGCGCAGGATGACGTGGTCGGGACCGGCGGCCGCGACCGCCCGCTCGCCGGCGAGCTTGCTGGCGCCGTAGACGCTGAGCGGCCCGGTCGGGTCGTCCTCGCGCCAGGCCCGCCCGGGCGAGCCGTCGAAGCACGTAGTCGGTGGAGACGTGCAGGAACGGGATGCCCCGCGCCGCGGCCGCCGCCGCCATCGCGCCCGGCGCCGCCGCGTTCACCGCGTGGGCCAGCGCCGGCTCGTCCTCGGCCCGGTCGACGGCGGTGTAGGCGGCGGCGTTGACCACGACGTCGGCGTCGCAGGCCCGCACCGCCGCGGCGCAGGCCTCGGCGTCGGCCAGATCGGCCGCGGCGCGGCCCAGCACCGTGGCCGCGATCCCGCGCCCGGCGGCCGCGCGGCGGAGCTCGCGCGCCCACCTGCCCGGTCTCGCCGAACACCAGCGCCCGCATCAGGCGCTGGCCTGCTTCAGGCCCAGCCGCTCGAGCTTGTGGCCGCGGGCCCGGATCGCCTGCCACCAGTCGCGGTTGTCGAGGTACCAGCGCACCGTGCGCCGCAGCCCCTCGTCCAGCGTCACCGACGGCGCCCAGCCGAGCTCGTCGCGGATCTTGCTCGGCGTCGATCGCGTAGCGGAAGTCGTGCCCCGGCCGGTCGGTGACGAAGCGGATCAGCCGGTCGTGCGGCGCGCCCTCGGGCACCATCTCGTCCATCAGCGCGCAGATCGCCCGCACGATGTCGATGTTCTTCGCCTCGGCGTTGCCGCCGATGTTGTAGCTCTCGCCGATCCGCCCGCGCTCGACCACCGCCAGCAGCGCCGTGGCGTGGTCCTCGACGAAGAGCCAGTCGCGCACGTTCTCGCCCTGGCCGTAGACCGGGATCTCGGCGCCCGCCAGCGCGTTCAGGATCACCACCGGGATCAGCTTCTCGGGGAAATGGAACGGCCCGTAGTTGTTCGAGCAGTTCGACAGCACCACCGGCAGCCCGTAGGTCTCGCCCCAGGCCCGCACCAGGTGGTCGCTGGCGGCCTTCGACGCCGAATAGGGCGAGTTCGGGGCGTAGGCCGTCGTCTCGGTGAACGCGCCCGTCGGCGCCCAGGCGTGCCGAACACCTCGTCGGTCGAGACGTGGTGGAAGCGGAAATCGCGCTGGCCGCCCCAGTAGGCCCGCGCCGCCTCCAGCAGGGTGTAGGTGCCGGTGATGTTGGTGTCGATGAAGGCCGCCGGGCCGTCGATCGAGCGGTCGACGTGGCTCTCGGCCGCCAGGTGCATCACCGCGTCGGGCTGGTGCGCGGCGAAGATCCGGTCGAGCGCCGCCCGGTCGCGGATGTCGGCGTGCTCGAAGGCATAGCGGTTGCTCGCGGCGACGCTGTCGAGATTGGCCGGGTTCGCCGCATAGGTCAGCGCGTCGAGGTTGACCACCTCGTGCCCGTCCGCGATCGCCTGCCGCACCACCGCCGAGCCGATGAAGCCCGCGCCGCCCGTCACCAGAAGCCTCATGCGCTCACTCCGTACTCGAAGGGCGACACCCAGTCGCGGAAGCGCCGGCGCCCGGCGGTCCTTGTCCGAGAGGGTCAGCCCCTCGGCCGCCACCCCCCAGTCGATGCCGAGATCGGCGTCGTCCCACCGCACGCCGCCGTCGCTGGCGGCGTCGTAGACATTGTCGACCTTGTAGATGACCAGGGTATCGTCGGTCAACGTGACGAACCCGTGAAGGAAACCGTGCGGCACCAGGATCTGCGCGCCGTTCTCGGCCGAGATCTCCTCGGCGACCCACTTGCCGTATCGCGGCGAGCCGCGCCGGGCGTCCACCGCCACGTCGCGGATCGCGCCCCTGGCCACCCGCACCAGCTTGGCCTGGGCGAAAGGCGGCGCCTGGTAGTGCAGCCCGCGCAGGGTGCCGGCGCGGGCCGACAGGCTCTCGTTGTCCTGGACGAAGTCGAAGTCCAGCCCGTTCGCGGCCATCCGCGCCGCGCTCCAGGTCTCGCAGAAATAGCCGCGCGCGTCGCCGAAGCGGCGCGGCGTCAGGACCTTCACCTCGGGCAGCGCGGTCTCGCGGATTTCCATGCCCAACCGCTTATGCGATCGGCGCGGGCGCCGTCCAGCCCCTTCCTGCGCGCCCGCGCCGAGCGTTGCCGAACCGCACGATTCGGCAGGAAAAACGCGGGCTCCGGAACCCATGCGCTTGTTCCGCGTCAAGAATGCTTTAGGGTCTGGTTAACGAAAAACGGGCTTGGGCAGGTCGGAACCATGGCGAGCAAGCCGCACCGCGGCATCCTGACCGGCCTCGCGCTGGGCTCGGTCATGCTCGCCGCGCCGGCCGCGGCGTTCGATCTTTTCGGCATCCACCTCTGGGGTCCGCGCGCGAGCGAGGACGAAAACCAGATCATCGATCCCCTTCCCTACACCGTCACGCTGAACGTCTCGGGAGGCGAGGACGGACTGAAGCGCCAGCTCGAATCCGCCTCTTCGCTCTGGACCGACCGCGATACCCCGGCGTCCGGCAACGCCGGCCTGCTCTCCAAGGCCCGCGGCGACTATCGCCGGCTCCTCGCCGCGCTCTACGGGGCCGGCTACTATGGCCCATCGATCAGCATCCGCGCCGCCGGGCAGGAGGTGGCGACCCTGAATCTGGCCGTCCAGTTCCCCCGGCAAGTGCCGGTCACCATCGACGTGGCGGCCGGTCCGCGCTTCAGCTTCGGCGCCACCAGCATCGTGAATGCGCCGCCCCCGGCGAGCGCGGCGGACAGCGGCGACACCCCCGCCTCGGTCGGCTTCGTCACTGGCCAGCCGGCACGTTCCGGCGTCATCAACCAGGCATCGGCGCTGTCGATCGAGCGCTGGCGGCAGCTGGCGCGCGCCAAGGCGCGCGAGGCCGACCGCGAGGTGATCGCCGATCATCTCCGCCAGCAGCTCGACGTGACCCTGACGCTCGATCCCGGCCGGGCGGCGCATTACGGACCGACGCACGTGGTCGGCAGCAGGCGCACCGATCCCGCCTTCATCGCCTTCATGGCCGACCTGCCCGAGGGCAAGCCCTTCGATCCCGACGATATCCAGGCCGGGCAGGACCGCCTGAACCGGCTGGGCATCTTCCGCTCGCTGCGGATCGAGGAGGCCGACGAGATCGCCCCCGACGGCAGCCTGCCGATGACGGTCCGGGTCGAGGATCGCAAGCCCCGTACCATCGGCATCGGCGGCACGCTCTCGACGATCGACGGCATCGGCGTGAACGCCTTCTGGCAGCATCGCAACCTGTTCGGCCGGGGCGAGCGGCTGCGCTTCGACGCCGGCGTAGACGGCCTCGGCGGCTCGCTCAATCCCAATGACTACGACTACAACGTCGGCGTCACCTACACCAAGCCTGGGGTCTGGACGCCGGACACCAGCTTCGTCACCTCGCTCGTGGCCTCGAAGGTCAACTACGACACCTACCGCGAGCGCTCGGTGACCGGCACCGCCGGAATTTCGCAACTCTTCGGCGACAGCCTCACCGGCGAGGTCTTCGCCCAGATCTCGCGCGCCCGCTACGACGACGACTTCGGCATCCGCCACTTCACCACCTTCGGCATCGTCGGTCGCGGCGCCTACGATCGCCGCAACGATCCGCTCGATGCGACCCGCGGCTACTACCTGGCCGCCGAAATCCAGCCGTTCTACGAAGCGGAATTCGGCAACACCGCAGTCCGCGGCACGCTCGAGGGCCGCGCCTACCATGGCTTCGGCGCCGAGGATCACGTCGTGCTCGCCGGGCGGGCCAAGATCGGCAGCTACGTCGGGGCCTCGATCGCCGAGAGCCCGCCGGACCTTTTGTTCTTCGCCGGCGGCGGCGGCTCGATTCGCGGCTACCCGTACCGCTCGATCGGGGTCGAGACCTTCGTGCCGCCCGACGACACCTTCATCGCCGGCGGCAAGGGGCTGTTCGAGGCCTCGGGCGAGCTGCGCTACCGGATCAACAAGAGCTTCGGCGCCGTCGGGTTCGTGGACACCGGCTTCGTCAGCGAGAAGTCCAGCTTCGCCGGCAACACCTCGTTCAAGACCGGCGTCGGACTGGGGGTGCGCTACTATACCGGCATCGGCGTTCTTCGGGCCGATCTCGCAACCCCGCTCGATCCCGCGTCGGGCGATCCGCGGGTTGCGCTCTACATCGGCATCGGGCAGGCATTTTGAAACGGCTGCTGGCAGCGCTGGGCCTGCTGGTGCTCGTGGCGATCGCGGCCCTGGCTCAGGACGCCTCCGATACACCGGACGACAACGGCTTCCTGCTCAACCTGCTGCAGAACCAGCTGTCGGCTCCGGGCCGCCAGATCCAGCTCAGCGGCGTGTCCGGCGCTCTTTCGTCGCACGCCACGGTCGGTCGCGTCACCATCTCCGACGACAAGGGCCCTTGGTTTGAGATCGACAACATCGAGCTCGACTGGAACCGGCTCGCCCTGCTGCGCGGCCGCGTCTCGGTCAACCTCCTGCACGCCGAGCGCATCGCCTGGCTGCGCCGCGCCGAGCCGCAGCCGCCGGCGCGCAAGCTGCCCAGCGCCGAGGCCAAGCCATTCGCGCTGCCCGAGCTGCCGGTCTCGATCAACGTGGCGAAGCTGCAATTCGACCGCATCAGTTTCGACGAGCAGGTGTTCGGCCAGGCGGCCGACCTCTCGACGACAGGCTCGCTCAACCTGGCCGGCGGGGTCCTCGACACCAACCTGGACATCAAGCGGCTCGACGGGCCGGGAGGGGCACTGACCCTCAAGGCCGGCTTCTCGAACGAGACCCGGCAGCTCGACGTCGACCTCGCGCTGCAGGAGCCGCAGGGCGGCCTCGTCGCCACGCTGCTCAAGATCGAGGGCAAGCCCGCGATCGATCTCGAGGTGCAGGGCTCGGGCCCGCTCGACAACGTGGACGTCAATTTCAGCCTCGACGCCGACCACGACCGCATCGCCCAGGGCGTGGTCGCGCTGCGGTCCACCGACGCGGGCCTCGGCTTCGACGTGAACTTCAATGGCGGCCTCTCGCCGCTTGTCCCGGCGCAGTTCCGCGACTTCTTCGCCGGGCAGAGCACGGTCAAGGTCGCCGGCGTCAGCAAGGCCGCGGGCGGGCTGCGCATCGACCGGCTGAACGTCCAGGGCGCGGTGCTGAAGCTCGACGGCGACCTCGAGACCGGCACCGACGGCTTCCTGCGCGCGCTGACCCTGACCGGCTCGCTGGGCGACCCGGCCGGCCCGGCGGTGGTGCTGCCGGTGCCGGGCGGCCGCACCCGGCTGCACTCGGCGGTGCTGCACGTCGACTTCGGCAACGCCAGCCGCTGGAACGGTCTGGTGGTCCTCGATCGGCTCGAGACCGCCGACATCGAGATGGAGGACGTCACGCTCAAGCTCGGCGGGCTGGCGAAGAACCTCGAAGACCCGGCGCGCCGCGACGTCACCGTGAACGTCGAGGGCCTCGCCACCGGCGTCTGGGCGGCGGAGCCGAAGGTCGCCCGTGCCCTCGGCACCCGCATCGACCTCTTCGCCGACGCCGCGCTGCCGCCGAACGCGCCGATAACGCTGCACCAGCTGCAGGTCAGCGGCAACGGGCTGTCGATCTTCACCGCCGGCAGCCTCGACAAGCTGGTCTACACCGGCCGCAGCGCCATCCGCATTGCCGACCTGGCGATCTTCGCCGGCGTCGCCAACCGGCCGCTGTCCGGCGCGGTCGACCTGCGCGCCACCGGCACCGTCAGCCCGCTCAGCGGCGGGTTCGACCTGACCTTCGAGGGCGGCACCACCGACCTCGCCCTCGGCGACCCGCGCCTCGACCGGCTGGTGGCGGGCGAGACCACGATCTCGGGCCGGGCGGTGCGCGACGAGGGCGGCATCCGCACCCAGGACCTGCGCATCTCCAACCCGCAGCTCACCTTCGCCTCCGACGGCCAGATCTCCAGCAAGCACACCGACATCGGCTTCAACGCCAGCCTCACCGACCTCGCCCTCGTCGACCCGCGCCTCGCCGGCTCCCTCACCGCTAGCGGCCACGCCACCGGCGACGGCCGTCCGATCGCCGTCGACGTCTCGGCGGCTATCGCGCAGGGCAAGCTGATGGGCCGCAGCCTGACCAACGCACGGGTGGGCTTCAAGGGAGAGGTCGACGGCACCGACGTCAGCGGCAGCCTCAGCGGCGATGGCGCCCTCGACGGGCTGGTATTGCAGCTCGCCGGCGATCTCGCGGTTGCCGGCACCAACCGGTCGCTGTCGGGGCTCGAGCTCATGGTCGGGCCGAACCGGCTCAGCGGCGAGGTCGCCAAGGCCGGCACCGCACCCGCCACCGGCCGGCTGACCCTGCACGCCCCCGACATCGCCCCGCTCGCCGCGCTGGCGCTGGTCGAGGCGACGGGCGCGGTCGACGCCGACATCCAGCTCGACGCCGCCCAGATCGGCCAGGGCATCAGCCTCGTCGTCGGCGCGAACGGCCTGGCGATGGGCAACAACCGGATCGGCCAGCTCGATGCCAAGGCGCGAATCGAGGACGCCCTCGGCCTGCCGCTGATCGACGGCGAACTCACCGCCGGCGATCTCGCGCTGGCCGGCATCGAGCTCGGCTCGCTGCATGCAACGGCCAACCAGGTCGACCAGGACCACATGCACTTCGCCGCCGATGCCCGCCTCACCATCGGCACCCTGGTCGATCTCTCGGGCGAACTCGCACGCCTCCACGCCGGCTTCGCCGCGACGCTCGCCTCGCTCCACGTGCGCCAGCAAGGCGTGGCGGCGACGCTGACCGCGCCCGCCACCATCACCATGCGCGACGGCGCGATCGAGCTCACCCCGCTCGGTCTCGACGTCGGCGCCGGCAACCTGACGGCACGGGGACGGATGGACGAGGCCTTCGACCTCGACCTCGCCATCCGCGACCTGCCGCTCGGCATCGCCAACGCCATCCGCCCCGACCTCGGCCTGGCCGGCACCGTCAACGGCACCGCGCGGGTGACCGGGCCGCGCACCGCGCCGGACGTGCGCTTCGACCTTGCCGCCGCCGACGTCGCCTCGGCGATGACCCGGGGGGCAGGCCTGCCCCCGGTCCGGCTCGAGGCCACCGGCCAGACCGCCGACGGCCGGCTCAAGCTCGATGCCAAGGTCGGCTCCGGCAACGGCCTCGCGGCCGAGGCGCGGGGCTCGCTGCCGCTCGGCGCCGGCGAGCTCGACCTCGACATCGACCTGCAGAGCTTCCCCCTGGCGCTGGTCGATCGTGTCGCCGGCAACCGCGGCCTGCGCGGCACCGTCACCGGCAAGGGCCGGGCGACTGGCCCGCTGTCGGATCCCGCGGTCAGCTTCGATTTGCGCGGCGAAGGCATCGCCGCGACCATCCTGAGCGAGAACGGCGTGCCGCCCCTCACCCTCACCGCGACGGGCGAGTACCGCGCCATGGCGCTGCAGCTCACCGCCGCGCATGCCTCGGGCGCCGGCGGCCTCGACCTCGACGGCTCCGGCCGGATTCCGTTCCGCGGACCGGGGCTGGACGCCAGCGTCTCGGGCGTGCTGCCGCTGTCGCTGGCGGACGCCCCGCTGGCCGAGCGCTCGCTGCAGGCCACCGGCCAGCTCCGCGTCGACGCCACCGCCCGCGGCGCCCTGACCGCTCCCCAGCTTGCCGGAAAAGTCTCGCTCCAGGGCGGCACCGTGTTCGACCCCCAGACGAACCTGCGCTTCCAGAACATCGCGCTCGACGCCTCGCTCGAAGGCAACGCGGCGGTGTTGCAGAGCTTCCGCGCCAAGTCGGCCGCCGGCGGGGCGATCACCGCCCAGGGCCGGGTGACGCTGGCGCCCGGCTATCCGGCCGACATCACCGCGCGTCTCGACGGCCTGCGCTACAACGATGGCGTGTTCGTCAGCACCCAGCTCACCGGCAACCTCGCGCTCAAGGGCCCGCTGATCGGCGCCGGCGGGCTGCTCTCGGGCCAGATCGAGCTGGGCCGGACCGAGATTCTCGGTCGCCGAAGGGCTCGGCGCCAACGCCCAGGCCGCGATCGACCAGGTCACCCACTACCGGCCGCCGCCGCGCGTGGTGACCACGCTGGAGCGCGCCCGGGTCGGCACGCCCCAGCCGCCGTCCCCGCCCGGCAGCCGGGCCGGCATCGGCCTCGACATCCGGATCGACGCGCCGAACCAGATCTTCGTGCGTGGACGCGGCCTCGACGTCGAGATCGGCGGCAGCC
>CAWKBH010000013.1:0-72633 GCA_963847795.1 uncultured Alphaproteobacteria bacterium | reverse complement strand
ACCCTGCCGGCCGCCGCCGCGCTCCTCGAAGGCCCTGCCGGATGAGCGCCACCCCGATCCGAATCCCTGTCGTCGACGACGAGCCGCCGATCCGGCGGCTGCTGCGCACCGGCCTCGGCTCGCAGGGCTACCAGTTATCGAGGTCGGGCCGATGGCCGGCGCCGCCGAGGCAGATCGCCCGGACCCCCGACCTGGTCTGCTCGACCTCGGGCCCGCCGGACTTATCCGGCCATGAGCTTCTCCGCCGCTGGCGCACTGCCGGCCTGCGAGACGCCGGTCATCATTCTTTCCAGCCGGATCGACGAAGCCGAATCGTCGAAGCGCTGGAGCTCGGCGCCGACGACTACGTCGCCAAGCCGTTCGGCATGAACGAACTCGTCGCCCGCATCCGAACTGCGCTGCGCCACCGTCTACAGGAACAGGCGAGCCGCCTGTGTTTCGTTCCGGACAATCTTAAGGTCGACCTCGTCCACCGCAGCGTCCGGCTCGGCGAGACGCCGGTCGACCTGACGCCGCGCGAATTCGATGTGCTCCGTGTCCTGGTACAGCACGCCGGCAAGGTCCTGACCCACCAGTTCCTGATCCGCCAGGTCTGGGGCGGCGCGGTCGACGTCCAAAACCTGCGCGTCTTGATCCGGCAGCTCCGGCAGAAACTGGAGCCTGACCCCGATGGGCTCGGGCACATTCGCACTGAGACAGGTGTCGGATATCGGCTCCAGGTCTGGAGCGATACGGCTCATCCGGAGACGTGACCTCCAGGCACTCCAGCAACGGCAGCTCTCTGCCCTTGTCGCAATTCCCGTCGCGCTGCGGCGAACGGCGGCTGTCCGCCTTATGATGGCCGTTGAAAAAAGGGTGATGCTCGCAGTTGACCGGCCTGATCACAAGCTGGTCCGTCCGCAACATCGCAGCAGACCGTCGCACCCGGAGCGCCACGTGGCGTAGGCGCTGTCTCCTAGACGACCCGCGTCAGGCAGCAGACGGCGGACAGCCGTTCGTGACCCCAGCGTGATCTCGCTGCGGTCGACGCCACCGTTGGTTCAATCCAGGCGCGTCAGTTCGACAGTGATGTCGCCAGGCCGATCGAAGATCGACACATCGCCCGTGACCTGTCCGAGGAAGATAATACCCGGCGCAGGGACGCTGCCGGAGCTGTAATAGATCACGAAGTGATTGGAACTCCACAGACCGAGCGTGCCGGTCGAGAAGTCGCGCTGTCGCGCCAGTTCGGGCAGGTCAGATGGCAGGTAACCCGTCTTTTCCTGTCGAAGATGATCGCGCATGTCGATGGTCAGCGGCAGCATCTCCAGCATGTCTGGCGGCATCGTTATCCGCAAGCGTGGCGGTCACCTCGCCCCAAACGGACGAGATACGCATCTGTTCTTGTGCCATGGCAGCTCCAGACAATCCGAGGGCGAAAGCGACAGCGCCCAATGTTGATTTCCACATGCGACGTTCCTTGGTTCAGCGGATTTGGGCGGGCAGCCTGCGATCACCAGCAAGGGCCGCGGCGGGCCAGTCTTGTCGAACTAATCGGCTGCCCGTTCGATCGTGACCTCGAAGGGGCCGGTCTGCCGCGCGAACACATCAGGATCGCCCTCGAAGGAACCAAGGGTGACGACGCCGGGCCAATAGTCCAGCTGACCGTAATAGAAGCCGAAGTTGCCGTTGGGGACATAGTGAGCCATGTCCCCAGTGCCCGGCGCGCCGCCCAGATCCGTCCCTTCGGTCGGAATCTCCGGGTCCAGGAGTGTCACCTTGGTGGGAAAGTCATCGCCGCCGATGGAGTGATTTCCGAACATCAACGTGACCGGCAACCGCTCGACCATACGCTGAGCCATGGTCGTCGAGTTAAATCGGCCGGTCATCACGACTTCGCCGACGGTGATCCGGATCGGCGTCTCGCCTTCTGCAACGCCGCCAGGGCCCGCATTCTGCGCCATCGCGACGACGGGAGCTGCGAGCGCCACACTCAAGGCGAGAGCGGCAAGTTTCATGTGGTTCTTCATCTTCAAGTCCTTCTGGTGATAGGCGATAAGTGGCTGCCGGAGGCCGTGTCGGCGGCTGTAGAGCGGTCCGGTTTGGAGCGCAGTTGGGCAAGCCAGGTGCCCCCGCCGAACATCAACTGCCTTCCGACCTGAGGAAAACGAAAGTGAGGCCCCGCGGTGCGGGGCCCTCGTCGATCAAAGGCGTTCGTAAGTTACGCGCCAGCCCTCCTCGGGGTTGACCGGCGTGATCACGAGCTGGTCGTCCGCAACGTCGAACACACGCTCGAGCTCCTGGCCGATGAGATCCCGCACCAATGACGATTCGACGGTGATGGCGAAGGTATTGTCCCCTTCGTCGATCACGACCGGGCCGTAGTAGGCTTCGTAGCCGTTCGTCGTGTAGGTGGTCGGCTCCGCATCGGGATCAGGGTTCATCGCTTGAACCGACAGGGTGCCGCCTTGCGAGAAGATGACCTGGCCGGAATAGGGCACCTCCGCCATGCTGCCATCGGGGTTGGCGATTTGCAGCGACGTCATGCGCCAGGCGCCGATGACGGAGGACTTGTCGTCTTGGCCGAACGCCGGGGCGGCAGCCGCCATGGCCAAGGCAATGAGGGCGATCTTGAAGTTGGTCGTCATGTCCAGTCCTTTCGTTTTGGTGGTTGATGGTCCCCATGGGTCGGGGCTGCCTCATGCAGGCGCAGACCGAGCGCGGGTATTTATGGTTGCCTGTTCCGGCGACAGCGCTGGTGTTTGCGGGCCCTCGACGTCAGACCGGCTGAGGGTCGGACGGAACAGGATCTCGTTGATATCGACGTCGTCGGGTTCGTTGATCGCGAAGGCCACGGCGCGGGCGAAGGTGTCGGGGCCGATGGCGATCTTGCTGACGAACTCCTTCGTCCCGGCCTGGATGTCCTTCTCGCTGATGTGCTCGAGCAGCTCGGTGCTGACCGCGCCGGGCGAGATGATGGTCGTGCGGATGTTGTAGGGCTTGACTTCCTGGCGCAGACCCTCGGAGATCGCACGGACCGCGTGCTTGGTGGCGCAATAGACCGTCGCGCCCGGATCGACCACGTGGCCGTAGACCGAGGAGACGTTGATGATGTGCCCCGACCTCTGCGCCTGCATGTGCGGCAGCGCCGCGGCGATGCCGTAGAGCACGCCCTTGATGTTGACGTCGATCATGCGGTCCCACTCGTCGACCTTCAGCCGTTCGAGCGGGGCGAGCGGCATGAGCCCGGCGTTGTTCAGGATCACGTCGACCCGGCCGAACTGCTGGACCGCAGTGTCCACCAGGTTCTTGACCTGGTCGCGGTCGGTGACGTCGGTGCGACGGCGAGCGCCTTGCGGCCTGCGGCGACCAGTTCAGTCTGCCAGGGCCTCGATACGGTCAGCGCGGCGTGCGCCGAGCACGACGGTGGCGCCCTTGCGCTGCAAGATGGCGGGCCGTAGCTTCGCCAAGGCCGCTGCTGGCGCCGGTGATGACGACAACCTTGTTCTTGATGTTTTCCGGACATGATTCTTCTCCTAAGCGGTGGCTGGGATGGTTCGGGTGCGAGGACCGGCCCACGCGGCGAGCAGGGCCGAGCCGGTGAGCAGGAGCGCGGCGAGCAGGAAGGCGCTCCACCAGCCGACGGTGTCGAACAGCACGCCGCCCGCGTAAGCGCCGCCGGCGATGGCGAGCTGGATCAGGGCGACCTGCAGGCCGCCTCCGGCTTCGAGGTCGTCCGGGATGACCCTGGCCATCCATGTGCCCCAGGCCGCCGGGATCGGCGTGTTGCAGAACCCCCAGAGAACCAGCAGGGCGGTGGTCGCCCAGAAGAACGGGCCCGCCGGCGATCAGGAGCAGGGCGAAGAGCGCGAGCGCGCCCGGCAGCCCGATCAGCGCGGCTGTCAGGTTCCGCCGCAAGGCGAAGCCCGCGATCAGCAATCCCGCCAGCCCGCCGAGGCCCAGACCGAGGAGGAGCAGCGACAGAAGGTTCACGTCGAGGTCCGGTGACGTTCTCGAGGAACGGGCGCAGGTAGATCGAGAGCGAATTCATTCCGATGAACGCGAGGCCCGTCGCGGCCATGCCGACGGCGAAGGTCCGGTTGCGCAGCAGACGGAACATGCTGGACACTGAGACGGCCTGCATCGGCGGCATCGTCGGCAGGACGACGAGCTGCCAGAGGAGCGCCGCGAGCCCGACGGGAACCGTGACGAGGAAGGCGCCCCGCCACCCGATCAGTTCGCCGAGGAAGCTGCCGAGCGGCGGGGCGATGACGATCGCGAACGCGGTGCCGCCCTGGAGCAAGGCAATGGCCTTGGGCAGATCGGATCCGGAGGCCAGCCGTGCCAGAATGGCCGTCGAGAGCGACCAGAAGCCGCCGATCGCGATGCCGACCAGCGCCCGCCCGGCCAGGAAGACGACGAAGTTTGGGGCAAGGGCGACGGCCAGGCTCGAAGCGGTCAGAACCGCCGTATAGAGCAGGACGACCGTCCGCCGGTCGAGCCCGGCCAGAAGGCTGTTGCCGAAGAGGCTGGTGATCACGGCGAAGAGACCCGACACGGCGATCGCCAGTCCGGCCTGGCCTTCCGAGACGGCCAAGTCCCGCGCGATGGGGGTGAGAAGGCTCACCGGCATGAACTCCAGCCCGACCAGGAGAAAGGTCAGAAGCGAGAGGCAGGTGACCGATGCCCACGAGGTTGCCGCCCCGTCAGCCGAGGGCGCGTGCTCCAGTGTCATTGCAATGGCCATCCTGTGCCCTCCTGTCCGTTGCGGGACTAGATAGCCAGGCTGGTCCTGAGCGACTAGCAGCTATAATCTGCATGTCGTAGTGAATGGAGCTCACCAATGCCGCGGGACGAATTCAGCGAGATGCGCGCCTTCCTCGAGGTTGCCCGGGAGCGAAGCTTCACGCGAGCGGCCGCCAGGCTTGGGGTAACCCGATCGGCCCTCAGTCATACGGTCAGGGCGCTGGAGGAGCGGCTCGGTATCCGCCTCCTCGCCCGCACCACCCGCGACGTGGCGCCCACCGCGGCCGGTGAGCGCCTGATGGAGAGCATCGAGCCCCACTTCGAGAGCATCGCCGCCGAGATCAGCGCGCTCAGCGCCCTGCGCGACAAGCCGTCGGGCCACATCCGCATCGTGTGCCCCGATGACGCAATCGACCTGGTCTTCCGACCGCGGCTGCAAGGCGTTCCTGCGCGACTACCCGGACATCGGCGTGGAGCTCATTGTCGACAACGGCTTCACCAACATCGTCGAGCGCCAGTTCGATGCCGGCGTGCGGCTCGGCGAAGCCATCGCGCGAGACATGGTGGCCGTTCGCGTCGGCGCCGATGTCCGTTATGCCGTCGTCGGCTCGCCGGACTACTTCGCGCAACGTTCCGCGCCGAGAACTCCCCAGGAACTGACCAGACCACAATTGCATCAACCTGCGGCTTCCGACGTCAGGCGGATCTACGCTTGGGAATTCAAGAAGGACACTCGCGAGTTCACCGTCCGCGTAGGCGGCCAATTGACGTTAAGCCACATCGGCCCGGCGCTTGATGCGGCCCTGGACGACGTCGGTCTGGCCTACGCGCCGGGGGAGCTTGCCCGACCCTACCTGGACAGCGGCCAACTGCAGGAGGTCCTCGCGGACTGGTGCCCCACCTTCCAAGGCTACCATCTCTACTATCCCAGCCGACGCCATCCTTCGCCGGCATTCACCGCTTTCGTCGACGCTTTCCGCTTCCGATCCCGGTAGACAAACCCGCATCAACGAAATCCTGCTAGACTAGCAATCTTGGCTCACTACCCGCTCGTGGACCGCGCCGTGGTGAACTTGGGAATGACCGCTTCGAGCGGCCGCAATCAGAGTTGAAGATGGAGTCGAGTGGCCGCTCCCACCCATCGCGGTCGCCGTACTGATTACCGTTTTTGTCGCGACACAAATTCCTTAGGACGCAACGAGAGACGGTTCAGGTCGCTACCCCTAAGAGCCTGCCCGAAAAGAAGTTGAGCGATGTCAGGCTTTTGTGATTCCCCGTCTTTGTCGAGAAGATGGGGAGACCAGATGCCGTGGAATGATACCGCAATCAAAGTTTGGTAGACAGGACGCCGTGAACGCTATCCAAGCGACTTAGACGCGTCGCGAGTCAAAAAAAAAAAAAAAAAAAAACCCCCCCCAAGAAGCTCCAAGTCTGTCCCAGAAGTCCCTGTAGCGGGCGATCCGGCGGGCCATGAGCTTGATCATGGCGATCTGGAAGAGGGCTCGAACCGTCTCGGCGGCGCGCTCGACGTCTCGGGCGAGGCGGCGGTTGATGCAGGCCCATGCGAAGGTGCGCTCGATGACCCAGCGCTTGGGCTGGACGACGAAACCGGCGTCGGTGCGCTTGATGATCTCGACCGGGCGCGGGGCGGCCGCGGCGACGCGCGGCCCCTGGTAGCCGGCGTCCGCGAAGATGCGTTCGAGGAACGGGAAGCGGCGGGTGATCCGGTCGAGGACCAGCGCCGCGCCGTCGCGATCCTGCACGCTGGCGGAGTGGACCTCGATGCGCAGCATCAGGCCGAGGGTGTCGGTGACCAGGTGCCGCTTGCGGCCCTTGACCCGCTTTCCGGCGTCGTATCCGACCATTTCGCGGGCCTCCGCGCTGGTTTTCATGCTCTGGCTGTCGATGATCGCCGCGGTCGGGCTCTCGTCGCGGCCCTCCAGCTCCCGGGTCCGGCGGTAGAGCACGTCGTGGACGTGCGCCCAGACCCCGGCCGCGATCCAGGCCCGGAAGTAGCCGTAGACGGTGCTGCGCGGCGGGAAATCCCGCGGCAGCATCCGCCACTGGCAGCCGGCCTGCAGCAGGTAGAAGATCGCGTCCACCACCCGCCGCAGGCAGGTCGTCCGCGGTCGCCCACCCGGCCGCGACTGCCGGAAGCAGCGGCGCGATCAGCGCCCATTCCCGATCCGTCACGTCGCTTGCATAGCTCCCGCTCGGGCGCACATAGTCGCCCCGGGTGGCCGCCGTCCACGCCATCCGATCCCCCGTCGTCTCTTGCCAGAAACCACGGTAAATCAGGCCGACGGCGGCTGCTCAACCTCTCTCAGCGCCTTCTCGACAGCTTTAGGACGCAATGAGAGACGGGTCAGGTCGCTACCCCTAAGCCGTCGGACCTTCCAAAGAACCTCTGGTCCTCCTAGTCAACTCGTCGCACGTCGTGCGCATCGCCGGGCGCAGCGCATCGAGCGATGGACGAGCATACCGCTGCCCGGTGATTGACAAGGGCGTGTGGTTCAGAAGCCGCCCAACGATTTCCTCCAGGACTCCGGCTCTCCATCGCGACGGTCGCGAAGGTCCGCCTATGGGAGTGGGCGGTCCAAGCCATGCGCTCCGGTGAGGTTAGGTGACCGCCGCTCGCTTTAGGGGAGGGGAAGACCCATTTCGAACTCAGACGCCGCAGGGGCCTCAGTATCTCATGGTGGACGTCCACGATCGGAAGATCGAAGCTCCTGCCGTTCTTCGTCATCGGAAGATGGATGCGGTCGTCGTGAACGTGCTTCCACTCAAGCGCCAGCGCCTCGCCCTTCCGAAATCCGGTGAAAAGGATCAGCCGGTAGAACACCGCATGAATTGGGTTGTCGAGCTCGTCCACCGCAGCGGCCCAGGCGGGGAGATCATCGATCATCTGCCCGCTCGGCGCTTCGCCGTACCATTCGATTGCGACGGTCGGGCATTCGGGCAGATCGAACGTCCGCCGCGCATGGTTCCAGACCGAGCGAAACTGCCGCAGAGTGTGGTTGGCACCGGAGGGAATTTTTGCCATTTCCCGGTGCCGCTGAACGGCCATCGCCTTGGTGATCTCGGTCAGCGGAAGTCGCAGCCAATCCTTCAAGTGTCTGCCCAGTTGGAGACGCACCCCGTGCTTGTGCACCTCGGAGCGTAGCTTCGGGCGGGCCAGATAGGCCTCCAGGGCAACCGCGACGGTCGGTGCGCCGGATTGCACGGACTTGCCGACGCCGCGCGCCATGTCGAGCGCCAGCGCCATTCCGGACTGCCGAGCCGCTTCCGCCGAGATTATCGGATAGCGTCCGATCAGGACGCGCCTTGTCTGGCCCCCGACGTCCTTCTGGAAGTACCAGGTCTTCGAGCGCTTGCCGACAAAGAGGACGAGCCCGCGCACCTCGGTGTCCCAGTGCTTCTCGGTTCCCGCGGTCGAGTGAGGGACCTTCTTCGCAAACGTCTCGTTGAGCTTTGGCATTCTGTCGGTTTTTTGCAGGTAGCTGCATGCAAGTCGAGGTCACCCCATGCAACCTCGTGCGAGATATTATCCAACAGGAAGAAACGGATAGCAAGCCGGCGACACGTGGCTGAAACTCAAATGACTTGCTTGGAAGGCTGCTGCTCTACCATTGAGCTACACCCGCGCGCGCCCCTTATAGCCAGGCCGGCCCGCTGGCATCAAGCCGGCGTGGTTCGCCGATCAGGGCCTGGGCGGGCCGGAGCGAAGGCCCGGCGTCCGCGGCACCAGCCGCTCGAGCAGCGCGGGCAGGTCGGCGAAATCTGCCAGCAGCGCCTCGGGGGCCAGCTCCGCCACGGCGGCGCCCTCGGGTCCGAAGCTCACCAGGACGCACGGGATGCCGGCGGCCGATGCGGCGTCGCGATCGTTGGCGGTGTCGCCCACCAGCACCGCCCGGCCCGGCACGCCGCCCGCCCGGGCGATGGTCTCGAGCAGGTGGCGGGGGTCGGGCTTGCGGAAGGCGAGGCTGTCGGCGCCGAGCAAAGCGGCGAAGCGGTCTCCCAGACCGAGCTCCGCAAGCAGCCGCGTCGCCAGTCCCGCCGGCTTGTTGGTGCAGACCGCGAGGCGCCAGTCCTCGGCGGCCAGCCGCTCGAGCGCCGCCGCCGCACCGTCGTAGAGGCGGGTATGCAGCGCCAGCTCCGCGCCGTAGATCTCGAGAAGCCGCGGGTAGAGCTGCGTCACCTCGGCCTCGTCCCAGGGCCCGCCCCGCCGGGCGAGCCCGGCGCGCAACATAGCCCGGCCCCCGGCAAACGCTATGGCGCGGTCGGCCTCGGCATCGAGCGGCCGGCCGCGGCCGGCCTCGGCCAGCGCCGCGTTCGCGGCCGCGATCAGGTCGGCGGAGGTGTCCGCCAGCGTCCCGTCGAGATCGAAGACCGCTACCCGCATTGTTCTTCCGTTTACCATCGCGCGACATCTCTGGCGCGATCGAGGCGAGATTTGAAATAGAATCTGATCCCCGCCGACCTTTTCGCGCCGCACAACGGCTGCTAGAAGGCGGTGCACGCCGCTTGCAGGAGCCCCGCCGCATGCCGACCGCTGCCATCGTGCTTGCCGCCGGACAGGGCCGTCGGATGAATTCGGACCTGCCGAAGGTGCTGCATCCGCTGGCCGGGGCGCCGCTGCTCGCCCATGCGCTGGCGTCGCTGCGCGGCATCGACCCGGAGCGGGTGATCGTGGTGACCGGTTACGGCGCCGAGGCGGTGGCGGCCGCGGCGCACGGGATCGACGATACGCTCGCGGTGGTGACCCAGGCCGAGCAGCTCGGCACCGGACACGCGGTGCTGCAGGCGGCGCCGGCGCTCGCCGGCTTCGCGGGCGACGCGATCGTGCTCTACGGCGACACGCCCTTCATCCGCCCCGAGACGCTGGCGGCGATGCTGGCGGCCCGGGCGGACGGCGCCGCGGTGGTGGTGCTCGGGTTCGAGGCGGCGGAACCGGGCGACTACGGCCGGCTGGTGCTCGACGCCGAAGGCGGGCTCGAGGCCATCGTCGAGGCCCGCGACGCGACGGCCGCACAGCGGGCGATCCGGCTCTGCAATTCCGGCCTGCTCGCGGCCGACGCCGGGACGCTGCTCGAGCTTCTCGCCGGGGTCGGCAACGACAACCGCAAGGGCGAGTACTACCTGACCGACGTCGTCGGGCTGGCACGCGCCCGCGGCCTCAGCACCGCGGTGATCAGCTGCCCCGAGGCCGAAACCCTCGGCATCAACTCGCGCGCCGATCTCGCCGCCGCCGAGGCCGCGTTCCAGGCGCGGGCCCGCGCCGCGGCGCTGGAGAACGGCGCCACCCTGACCGACCCGGCGACGGTGTGGTTTGCGCTGGACACCGCCATCGGCCGCGACGTGCTGATCGGACCGAACGTCGTCTTCGGTCCGGGCGTGACCGTCGAGTCGGGCGCGACGATCCTCGGCTTCTGCTACCTGGAAGGCTGCCACATCAGCCGCGGCGCCCGCATCGGCCCGTTTGCCCGGCTGCGGCCGGGCGCGGAGATCGCCGAGGACGTGCATATCGGCAACTTCGTCGAGGTGAAGAACTCGATCATCGAGGAAGGCGCCAAGGCCAACCATCTCACCTATGTCGGCGACGCCCGGGTCGGCCCCGGAGCCAACCTCGGCGCCGGCACCATCACCTGCAACTACGACGGCGTCTTCAAGCATCGCACCGAGATCGGCGCCCGCGCCTTCATCGGCTCGAACACGGCGCTGGTGGCCCCGGTCCGGATCGGCGCCGGCGCGCTGGTCGGCGCCGGCACGGTCGTCACCCGCGACGTGCCCGACGGCGCGCTGGCGATCAGCCGGGGCTCACAGGAAACCAAGCCCGGGCTCGGGCAGCGCCTGATGGAGCGCCTGCGCGCGCTGAAGGCGCGCGGGAAAGGGTGCAAACTGATGTGCGGCATCGTCGCGATCCTGGGCCGCCACGAGGTGGCGCCGCTGATTCTCGAGGCGCTGAAGCGGCTGGAATACCGCGGCTACGACAGCGCCGGCATCGCCACGGTGGCAGGACGGCCACCTGCATCGCCGCCGCGCGGTCGGCAAGCTGATCGCGCTCTCGGACCTGCTGGTCCAGGACCCGATCCGCGGCCATGCCGGCATCGGCCATACCCGCTGGGCCACCCACGGCCAGCCCTCCGAACGCAACGCCCACCCCCACCAGGCCGGCGGCGTCGCGGTGGTGCACAACGGCATCATCGAGAACTTCCGGGCGCTGCGCAGCCGAGCTCGAGGCCGACGGCGCGGTGTTCGCGACCGAGACCGACACCGAGACGATCGTGCAGCTCTGCAACCGCGAGCTCGCGCGCGGCGCCGATCCGGTCGCCGCGGCGCGGGCGACGCTGGCGCGGCTGCAGGGCGCCTTCGCCCTCTGTTTCCTGTTCGACGGTCAGGACGACCTGCTGGTCGCCGCCCGGCGCGGCTCGCCGCTGGCGATCGGCTATGGCGACGGCGAGGCTTTCGTCGGCTCCGATGCGCTGGCGCTGGCGCCGCTGACCCAGCGCATCGCCTATCTCGAGGAGGGCGATCACGCCGTGCTGACCCGCGGCGCCACGGAAATCTTCGACGCGGCCGGCAACCCGGTCCAGCGCGAAATCCACCACATCCCGGTCGAGAACTTCTATGCCGAGAAAGGCCCCTACAAGCACTTCATGGCCAAGGAGATGCACGAGCAGCCGCAGGTGATCTCCGACGCGCTGGCGCGCTACCTGGCGGCCGACCGCCGGTCGGTGCAGACGCCCGCCGGCATCGACTTCACCGCCTGCGACCGGGTGGTGCTGGTCGCCTGCGGCACGGCGCACTACGCCTGCCACGTGGCGCGATACTGGTTCGAGCGCCACGCCCGGCTGCCGGTCGAGATCGAGGTCGCCTCCGAGTTCCGCTACCGCGAGCCGCCGCTCGACGCCCGCAGCCTCGGCATCTTCGTCAGCCAGTCCGGCGAGACCGCGGACACCCTGGCGGCGCTGCGCTACGTGCGCGGCCAGGGCGGGCGCGTGGTCTCGGTGGTCAACGTCGAGACCTCGACCATCGCCCGCGAGAGCGACGTCGCGCTGCCGATCCTCGCCGGACCGGAGATCGGCGTGGCCTCGACCAAGGCCTTCACCTGCCAGCTCGCCGTGCTGGCGATGCTGGCGCTGGTCGCGGGGCGCCAGCGCGGGCATCTGGACGCCGCCGAGGAGGAGCGGCTGGTCGCTGCGCTCGCGGCGGCCCCGGGCCTGGTCGTCCGGGCGCTGGCGCTGGAAGCGGAGGTCGCCGAGATCGCCCGCGACCTCTCGCGGGCCCGCGACGTGCTGTTCCTCGGGCGAGGGTCGATGTATCCGCTGGCGCTCGAAGGGGCGCTGAAGCTGAAGGAGATCAGCTACATCCACGCCGAGGGCTATGCCTCGGGCGAGCTCAAGCACGGGCCGATCGCGCTGATCGACGAGGAGGTGCCGGTGATCGTGCTGGCCCCGAGCGACGAGCTCTTCGACAAGACGGTCTCGAACATGCAGGAGGTGATGGCGCGCGACGGCAAGGTGCTGCTGGTCAGCGACGCCGAGGGCATCGCCCAGGCCGGCGCGGGCACCTGGCGGACGCTGGCGATGCCGGCGGTCGATCCTTTCGTGGCCCCGATCGTCTATGCCGCACCGGCGCAGCTGCTCGCCTATCACGCGGCGGTGCTGAAGGGCACCGACGTGGACCAGCCGCGCAACCTGGCGAAGTCGGTGACGGTCGAATGACGCCGGAGGCGCGTCGGAATCCGAGGCAGGCGGCGCGTCAGGTCTCGGCGTGGATCAGGCCCATGCCGATGCCGCGGACCGTGGCGCTGATCCGGTCGAAGACGCCGAGCTTGAGGTAGATCCGGCGCATGTGGGCATCCACCGTATGGCCGGAAATGCCGAGGATCTCGCCGATCATGGTATTGCTCTTGCCGCTCGCCACCCAGGCCAGGATCTGGGTCTCGCGCTCCGACAGCTTGGGCCGCGGCTCGAGCGCGGGCGCGAGCAGCGCGCAGTAGCGCAGGTGGACCAGCTGGCAGACCCGCTGGAATTCTCGCAGCGTCGCCGGATCGAGCCGGCGCACGCCCGGCCTGAAGCCGAGACCGCATTGGCCGCCGCGTCCGTTCGGCCCGTAGACATGGATGCCGACGCCGTTGCCCAGGTCCGCCTGGAACCTTTCCAGGAACGCGGCCTCCTGCTCGCTCAGCGGCTTGAGGGTCGCGATTTCGTCCCAGTAGACCGGCAGGATCTCCTTTCGCGCGTGCTGCAGGACCGGATTGGCGCGATAGAGCCTTTCTCGGAGATATTCGGCAACCAGGACCTCGGGAAAACCCTCGGCCGCGATGGTCGGGCTGAGGCCGTCCGGCGCGCCGAGCGGCGGCAGGTGTAGATAGCTGACGCGGGAGACCACGGTGCCGCGGAAATAACCCGCGAAGACGGACCACAGGGTGTCCATCCGCATCGCGCCTTCGACGGCGATTTCGAAATCCGGCAGCAGCATCCGCCCCCCTGGGTCGGAACACGCTTAAGGCAATATCGGAAGATGTGCAGTACGGAGTTGCGGAGCCACGCCGGAACGCCGGGGCTGCCGCGCTCTGCCGCCCCTCAGCGGGCGACCCGGCAAGACAGCCGCTCCAGGTCGGCCTCGACCGAAAGGACCAGCCGGTCGCGCTGGCAACGTTCGCCGTCCTCGGCATCCGACTCCAGCGTGCGCCAGATCGCCAGCTTGGTGCGCAGGGCATCGAGATTGTCCGCGCGCACCGCGATCGCCCGCTCGACGACCGACGCTTCGAGCGCCTGCAGCGTCGCGATCTCGGCGGCGGAAGCACAGGCCTGCTCCCAGCTGGGTTCCAGCTCGTCCGCCTTTTCCAGCAGAAGTGATTCGATCAGGCGAAGATAGCTCCGCAACTGCCTGAGATCACTAGGCAACGCGCTGCTTCCCTCGCGCAGCGCGCGGACCAGTTGGCAGTCCAGTTTCGTTTGAGTGTTCACGGCCACCCCGTCCCCGCTAGGAGGGCCGGTGTAATCGTTTACCGACAGTTGTAGCAACTGACGTGGCGGACTAACGCAATCACGTGACAGGGTTCAACCGTCGGGACTGATCAGGCCGAACCCCAGGCCGCGCAGCGCCGCCGAGATCCGATCGAACACGCCGAGCTTGAGATAGATCCGCCGGAGGTGCGCGTCCACGGTGTGCGTCGAGATTCCGAGAATTTCGGCGATCGAGACGTTGCTCTTGCCGCGCGCCACCCAGGCCAGGACTTCCGCCTCCCGCGTCGACAGGGTCGGCAGCTTGCCCAGGGTCGGCAGCAGCAGCGCGCAATAGCGCAGGTGCATGGTCTGGCAGGCCCAGCGCAGCCGGGCGAGCACCTCCTGCGGCAGCCGCGGCGTGTCGGGCTCGAGGTCGATCGCGAAAATGCCGTTCCGCCCGTTCGGGCCGAAGACCTGCAGGCCGAGGCCGTTGACCACGCCGGCCGCGCGATAGCCGGCAAGATGGGCGCGTTCACGCTCGCTGAGATCCGCCAGGGCTTCGATCTCGTCGAGATAGACCGGCCGTACGCTGTTCTGGATCATGTTGGCCAGCGCGGCTATGCCGTTGACCCGCGCCTCGAGGTACTGCGCCAGCAGCGCTTCGCCGAAGCCTTCGTTCTCGACCCGCACCAGTTGCGCGTCCGGGGCGCCGGGCGGCGGCAGGTGGTGATAGCCGATCCGCCTGACCCGGCATTCGCGGGCGAATGCGACCATCCGGTTCCACACGTCCTCGAGCCGGGTCTCGGCATCGAGGCGGGTTTCGAACTCGGTCGGATCCAAAAGGACAGTCCCCCCGGCTGCCAGAACGACTTGTCGTTGGACGCAATCCAGAGATACAATCGTAGTACGACGACCCCGCGCTGTATACGATCGTGACGCGATGGCGCGAGTCGTGAGTGGCGACCCCGCGCCCGCGCCGGCGGCGGCGGCGAAAGCGCTTGCGTGGAAGGCCGGGTTGCCGACACCCTGCCGGACGCGCGCAAACCTTCCGACGAGGCTTCCGATGAAGGACCTTGTGGAGCTGCTCTGGCGCAGCCTGTCCCGGTACATCCCGGTGCTCGTCGCCGTGATCTCCGCGCCGCGGCAGACGATCCTGCGGCTGATCGGGCCGGACGACCGCTTCGCCGAGGCGCTCAGCTTCGCCGGCGTGACGGTCGCGCTCAGCTTCCTGCTCCAGGCCCCGCTGGCGCGCGACGGCACCGAGCTGATGAGCGTCGGCGGCTCGATGATCGCCTACAAGGTATTGGCGATCCTGATCTTTGCCGGCGTGATCATGGCCGTTTTCCGCGTGGTCGGCGGCAAGGGCAGCTTCGAGGCCACGCTCTGCGCCTATCTCTATGTGGTCTGCCCGCTCTACCTGGCGCTGATCCTGCTCGATACCGTCGCGGTCGGAGCGCTTTCGAGCTACGACCGCGACGTCGCCCTGGCCTGGTCGCTGTCGCGGAGCATTCCCGACGAGGTGGTCTCCAAGCTCTTCGCCACCCGGCCGTGGATCGGCGCGACGGTGACGCTGCTGCTGCTGGCCGAGGTCCTGCTCATGGTGATCTGGATGCTGGTCTGCTGGCCGGTCTACCGGGTGATCCATCAGGTCTCGCGTGTACGCTCGGCCGTCGCCTACCTCATGGCCTTCGCTGCGGTGCTGCTGCTGGCGCCGCTCTTCACCCTGGTGCTGCGCGGGCTCTACGCGGGCGCCCTGCCCCCGATCCGATGAGCAAGTCCCGTGCCGCGCGGTCCGGCTTGATAAGCCGGGTCGTCGCTCCTACTCTCAACGGGGGAGAAACGCCGTCTTGACCGAGTTGCCACGCCTGATCGACCCGTTTGCGCGCGCGATCACCTATCTGCGCGTGTCGGTGACCGATCGCTGCGATTTCCGCTGCGTCTACTGCATGACCGAGCACATGGAGTTCCTGCCGAAGGCGGAGCTGCTGACGCTGGAGGAGCTCGACCGGCTGTGCTCGACCTTCGTCGGGCTCGGGGTCGAGAAGCTCAGGATCACCGGCGGCGAGCCGCTGGTGCGCAAGGGCATCATGACCTTCTTCCGCGCCATGTCGCGCCAACTCGCGACCGGGGCCCTGAAGGAGCTGACCCTGACCACCAACGGCAGCCAGCTCAGGCGCTTCGCGGCCGAGCTCAGGGACTGCGGGGTCCGGCGCATCAACGTCTCGCTCGACACCCTGGACGCCGACAAGTTCGCCCGCATCACCCGCTGGGGCCGCTTCGCCCAGGTGATGGACGGCATCGACGCCGCGGTCGAGGCGGGCCTCAGGGTCAAGATCAACACCGTGGCGCTGAAGGGCGTGAACGAGGACGAACTGCATCGGCTGGTCGCCTGGTGCGGCGAGCGCGGGTTCGACCTGACCTTCATCGAGGTGATGCCGATGGGCGACCTCGGCAACGAGGACCGGCTGGAGCAGTACTGGTCGCTGAAGGACCTGCGCCGCGAACTCGAGACCCGCTGGACCCTGAGCGACACCGCCGAGCGCACCGGCGGCCCGGCCCGCTACGCCCGGGTGGCCGAGACCGGCGGACGGATCGGCTTCATCACGCCGCTCACCCACAACTTCTGCGAGAGCTGCAACCGGGTGCGCCTGACCTGCACCGGCCAGCTCTTCATGTGCCTCGGCCAGGAGGACGAGGCCGACCTGCGCGCCGTGCTCAGGGCCAGTCCGGACGACGACGCGCCCGTGATAGCGGCGATCGGCGCCGCGATCGAGCGCAAGCCCAAAGGCCACGACTTCGACTATTCGCGCCAGACCGTGCACGGACAGGTGTCGCGGCACATGAGCCATACCGGCGGCTGAGCCGGCGCTTCAAAAGCGATCGAAAAAGGAGCACGCTAGACCCCTGACGGATGGGGGTTGGTTTGGATTGGCTGTTTGATCTCCTCATCGCCGTCCTCCAGGAGGCAAAGACTTGGGGGCCCTGGGAACAAATCCTTGCCGTGTTCGGCGTGATCTGCTTCGTCGGTTCTCCGGGGCCTGCGGTCTGGAGATGGATGAAGCGACGTGAGACTGACATTGTTAAGAACGCCAGTATCACGAAGCGGGATCTGGATGTTGCAACGGCGGCCAAAGATAAGCTGGCGCAGGAAAACGAAGCGCTTGCCCGATTTGAACCCAGGACCGTCCTGCGCAAATTCGAGCAGGAGCGCCGCGATGGCCAGCGGTCCGGGCTGATCGCCACCGCCGACGAGTATATGGAGCATCACCGCGCTTGCTTCGCCGAGGCTTGCCGCATCCTCGCGGAACATCACCTCTCGCGGTACGAGGATGGAGCTGACGCCCTGCGTAGGGCACGCGCCGCGGTCATGGGCGCGATGGCTGCCGACCCCTCCGACAAGGATTCACCTTTCCTCCTCGGCGAAATCGAAGCGTTGCAGAAGGTGGACGCTGCGCCTCCGCGAGACCCAGGAGGACATCAGGGAGGCCGAGGAGCGCGAGCGGCTCCGGCAGCTGCTTCGCAACTCTCCGGGAGACATCGAGGCACTGCGCGCCATTGGCCGACGCGAGTTCGACGCCGGCCGCTATCGGAGGCCGCCTTGCTCTGGGAGAGGGCACTCGAAACGGTCGAGTCCGAAGGCTTGGGAGTCAACAGCCTCCTGGGCCTCGCCGTTCGGATCGACCTTGGTTATGCAACGCTTCGCGCGGGCCGGATAGCGGCTGCGCGCGACATCATCGTTCCCCTTGCCGATCATTGCGAACGAGCGCTGGACCCGACGGACACGCTCAACCTGTCGTCGTGCTTCTTGCTATCCGAGCTCCGCCACAACGAAGGAGCCTACGCCGAGGTCGAACGCCTTTCTCGCGGCCAGAATTATTTTTTTTGTGTTGCTTGCGTTTAGATTTCAGATATCGGAGCGGTCGCTGCTCCGATCCGGGAGCGGCGCATTACAGCCAACCGCAAGGCGCGCGCGGATCTCCGCGTTCTTCGCGGGGAGCCGCTGGACATTATGGCACGCGAGCTGGCGGTGACATCATCATACCTTATCTTCTATCTCTACGAGTTTCTCGAGTCAGCTACGTCTAGCCTGTAATCGCTGGCGCGTTACGATCTTTTCGCAACGATCTACCGGCTTCTTACCTAATTTTTCTCTCTTACCATATACACCTATTTTCTCCTTTCTTATATCTATCATCTATAATCTATAATCTTCTTCCCTTTTTCTTCTCTTATATCTTATCTATTATCACCTTCATCTTCATCTCCTCTCTCCTCCTCTACTTTTTCTCACATATCTGTCTCTTCTGTTACATTACCCTCGCTGCGGTCTATCTGACCCGGCGCGCGGCGGTCATGCCACCAGCGCCCGGCGCAGACCCGTACCGCTGGCCGATGCCCGACGTAGCGCTAGTCGAGGCATCCGGCAGGTTCTCACCGACGCCCGTTCCACGGCTATGCTACCGCAAGGTCTGGGCGCGGCTGCTTCATCCGGGCTTGCGCACCTCGAAGGAGCGCGTGCGTCGATTCATCCGCGCGATCGGTCTGTCGGCGGTGACCCGCGTGGCCGCCCCTGCGGCC
Source organism: uncultured Alphaproteobacteria bacterium (assembly GCA_963847795.1). GTDB lineage: Bacteria > Pseudomonadota > Alphaproteobacteria > Rhodobacterales > Rhodobacteraceae > Amaricoccus. The sequence continues at coordinate 54,376 of CAWKBH010000013.1, read as the reverse complement.
CCCGCAGTCACGACGGCACTATCATCCCGAAGGCCATCGGCGCCATGTCGGGACCGACATCACCGCAACGTTCACCATCGAGTACTGCCCGGTCGCCGTCTTCATCGCCTTCGACCTCTGCTCGGCGGAATGCGTCGGCATCCACGCCGCGCTCCTGGCACGCGCCATGAGGCCCTGGAGCCGATCCGGCTGGGCTGGCCGAGCCTTCGGCTGCTTCGAGAAGGACGCGCCGCGGGCCTCGGCATGCGCCACGATCACGGCTGCCTGTACATGCCCCGCGACTTCCAGAGGAGATCGCTTCGCGCGGGGCTGCGTCCTCATCGGCCTTCGTCCGGGCGCCCGAGAGCTACGGCTGCGCCGAGCGGTTCATCCGTACTCTGAAGGCGCACCTGCTCTGGGTCTGGACTTTCCGCACCGTCTCGGAACTCCGCCTCGCCCTGATCGAGTTCAGGCGGACGTACAACGATAACTGGCTGATCGAGCGTCACGGCCACCGCTCGTCAGCCCATCTCCGACGCGCCCATATCGACTACCTGCCGCAAGTCGGATAATCGCATTCAGGCGTCTCAATATCCTGCGCGATCGCGGCCGCTCAATCCCTCGGCCCCGGCGAAACCCTTGAGCCCGGCCTCACACGGCCTGCTGGCGCTCACCGAGAAGGTGAATGGCGAGGAACACGCCTTTACGCTCGGCACGCTTCACGAACTCGCCGAGGCGATCCGCGCCCAAGGGCGCGCGCAGGAGGCCGAGGGCCTCCTCCGCGACCTCCTCCCGCGCCGGGAGACGTCAAGGGAGGACCACCCCGACACGTTCGCAACGCACTACGAACTCGCGTACGCGATCCTCGACCAGGGGCGGGCGCAGGAGGCCGAGAGCCTCTTACGCGACCTCCTCCCGCGCCAGGAGAAGGTCAGTGGCAAGGACCACCCCCACACGCTCACCACGCACCACGGCCTCGCGCGGGCGATCCTCCACCAGGGGCGGGCGCAGGAGGCCGAGGGCCTCTTCCGCGACCTCCTCCCGCGCGCAGGAGAAGGTCAGGGGCAAGGACCACCCCGACACGCTCACCACGCACCACACCCTCGCCCGGGCGATCCTCCACCAGGGGCGCGCGCAGGAGGCCGAGGGCCTCTTCCGCGACCTCCTCCCGCGCCAGGAGAAGGTCAAGGGCAAGGACCACCCCCACACGCTCACCACGCATCACGAACTCGCCGCGGGCAATCCTCAACCAGGGGCGGGCGCAGGAGGCCGAGGGCCTCTTCCGCGACCTCCTCCCGCGCGAGGAGAAGGTCAGGGGCAAGGACCACCCCGGCACGCTCGCCAGCGCGTCGGGCGCTCGCGCGGACCGCCCTCGAACAGGGTGCCGTGGAGCGCGCCCGCGCAGCGCTGGCGATTCCGCGCCCGAGGAAGACAGCGATCCGAATCCCCGTGCGCCGCGGCCAGATTGCAATGCTGCGCGGCTGGCTCGCCGATCTGGACGGCGACGCGGCGCGGGCCGCTGCGCTGCTCGACGAGGCCGAGGCGTATCTCGCCCACCTCGCCCCGGAGCACTACGCACGCCGGGACCTCGCCCGCTATCGGGAGACCCGGGTTCCCGGCGCTGCGGGCGGCACGATGGTCTGGTCGGCCGGCAATTCCTGACAGAAACACTATGCATACGCGGCGTTGTGCCTGGGTTTGCATGCCGGGCGCATCCCGATACGCTCGGTCGTCGAGGAATCCAAGGCAAGGGGAGGACCGAGATGAAGCGCACAGGATCGGCGGTCTGGAAGGGCGGGCTCAAGGACGGCAGTGGCACGCTCTCGACCGAGAGCGGCACGCTCAGCGAGGTCAACTACAGCTTCGCCAAGCGGTTCGGCGACGAGAAGGGCACCAACCCCGAGGAGCTGGTCGGGGCGGCGCACGCGGCCTGCTTCTCGATGCAGCTCTCCGGGGTGCTCGGCGGGTCGAACCTCACGCCGGACGAGATCAACACCACGGCGGCGGTCACCGGCTCGATGGACCCCGGCGGTTTCACCATCACCAACGTGCATCTCACGGTCCGGGCGCGGGTCCCGGGGGCGGACGAGGCGGCGTTCAAGGCCGCGGCGCAGAAGGCCAAGGAGATCTGCCCGATCTCCAAGCTCCTGAACGGCTCGATCGACATCACCATGGATGCGGCTCTGGAGAGCTGAGCCCCGACAGAGAAGGAGGGGCCGCGGCCCCTCCTCAGTCATCGTCCGGCTTTTCGTCCTGCTCGACGGCGCCGCCCGAAACTCCTCGCGTCAGCTGCAGCCGCTGGTGCCGCCGCAGGTGTTGCACTTCATGCAGGTGCCGTTGCGCACCAGGGTGAAGTTGCCGCATTCGCCGCATGGGTCGCCCTCGTAGCCCTGCATCTTGGCCTTGGTGCGGGCGTCGATGGCGGTGACGCTGGCCGACACGGTCTCGCGGAAGGCGAGACCGCTGAGCGCGCCGAGCTCCAGCGCGCCGGAGACCGCGGCGCCGCCCTGCAGCACCATCAGCTCCTGCGGCAGCCGCTTGCGCAGGTACCCGGTCGACGACAGCTGCTTGATCACCGCGATCGAGCTCTGCGCCACCTCGCCGTCCAGCCGGGCGACGTTGCCGGCGCGCTCCTCCTCGCCGCGGCCGAGGTCGTCGAAGCTCTCGCCGGTGGGCTTCACATGGGCGAGGTCGGTGCGGTCGAGGTAGCTGACCGCCAGCTCGCGGAAGATGTAGTCGAGGATCGAGGTCGCGTTCTTGATCGAGTTGTTGCCCTGCACCATGCCGGCCGGCTCGAACCGGGTGAAGGTGAAGGCCTCGACGAACTCCTCCAGCGGCACCCCGTATTGCAGGCCGACGCTCACGGCGATGGCGAAGTTGTTCATCATCGCCCGGAAGGCCGCGCCTTCCTTGTGCATGTCGATGAAGATCTCGCCGAAGGAGCCGTCCTGGTACTCGCCGGTGCGCAGGTAGACCTTGTGACCGCCGACGATCGCCTTCTGGGTATAGCCCTTGCGCCGCTCGGGCAGGCGGACGCGCGCGTTCGCCCGCTCCAGCTCCTTGTAGATGATCTTCTCGACGATCTTCTCCGCCAGCACGGTGACCCGCTCGGCGACCGGCGCCTCGGTCAGCACCTCCTCCAGGTCCTCGTCGTCCTCGATCAGCGCGGCCGAGAGCGGCTGCGACAGCTTCGAGCCGTCGCGGTAGAGGGCGTTGGCCTTGACGCCGAGCGACCAGGAGAGCTCGTAGGCGGCCTTGCAGTCGCCGATCGTGGCGTCGTTCGGCATGTTGATGGTCTTGGAGATGGCGCCGGAGACGAAGCTCTGGGCGGCGGCCATCATCCGGATGTGGCTCTCGACCGACAGATACCGCCTGCCGGTCTTGCCGCAGGGGTTGGCGCAGTCGAAGACCACGTAGTGCTCTTCGCGCAGGTGCGGCGCGCCTTCCAGGGTCATGGTGCCGCAGATGTGGTTGTTGGCGGCCTCGACCTGGGCCCTGCTGAAGCCGAGGTGGCGCAGCAGGTCGAAGGCCGGGTCGCGCAGCTTGTCGGCGGGGATGCCGAGCACGCCGGTGCAGAACTCCTCGCCCAGCGTCCACTGGTTGAAGACGAAGCGGATGTCGAAGGCGGTGGGGAGCGCCGCTTCCAGCTTCTCGATCTCGGCCTTGCCGAAGCCGTGGCCGATCAGCGCCGTGGGGTTGATCTCCGGCGCGCCCTCGAGCGTGCCGTGGCCGACGGCATGGGCGATGATCTCCTCGACCTCGGCGGGGCGGTAGCCGAGGTTGACCAGCGCCCCCGGCACCGCGCGGTTGATGATCTTGAAGTAGCCGCCGCCGGCCAGCTTCTTGAACTTCACCAGCGCGAAGTCGGGCTCGATGCCGGTGGTGTCGCAGTCCATCACCAGGCCGATGGTGCCGGTGGGCGCGATCACCGTGGTCTGGGCGTTGCGGAAGCCGTGCTTCTCGCCGAGATCCAGCGCCTCGTCCCAGACCGCGTGGGCGAGGTTGACCAGCGCGCTGTCGGGGCAGTTGGCGTGGTCGAGCGCCACCGGCGGCACGCTGAGGCCCTCGTAGTCGGTGAGGTGGCCCTGGGCGGCGCGGCGGTGGTTGCGGATCACCCGCAGCATGCTGGCGGCGTTGGCGGCGTAGCCGGGGAAGGCGCCGAGCTCCGCCGCCATCTCGGCGGAGGTGGCGTAGGCCGCGCCGGTCATGATCGCGGTCAGCGCGCCGCAGAGCGCGCGGCCCTGGGCGCTGTCGTAGCCGTGGCCCATGGTCATCAAGAGGCCGCCGATGTTGGCGTAGCCGAGGCCGAGGGTGCGGAAGCGGTAGGAGAGCTCGGCGATGCGCGGGCTCGGGAACTGCGCCATCAGCACCGAGATCTCCAGCGTCACCGTCCAGAGCCGGGTGGCGTGAACGTAGGCCTTGGCGTCGAAATGGCCGTTCTTGAGGAAGGTCAGCAGGTTCATCGACGCCAGGTTGCAGGCGGTGTCGTCGAGGAACATGTACTCCGAGCAGGGGTTGGAGGCGCGGATCGGCCCGTCCTCGGGGCAGGTGTGCCAGGCGTTGATGGTGTCGTGGAACTGCACGCCGGGATCGGCGCAGGCCCAGGCGGCGTGGCCGATCTGGTCCCAGAGATCGCGGGCCTTCACCACCTTGGCGACCTTGCCGTCGGTGCGGCGGACCAGCTCCCAGTCGGCGTCCTCGCGCACCGCCTTCAGGAACGCGTCGGTGACGCGCACCGAGTTGTTGGAGTTCTGGCCCGAGACCGTCAGGTAGGCGTCCGAATCCCAGTCGGTGTCGTAGGTGCGGAAGTCGATCGAGGTGTAGCCCTGCTCGGCGTATTGCAGGATGCGCTTGACGTAGGTCTCGGGCACCATCGCCTTCTTGGCCGAGCGGATCGCGGCCTTCAGGCCCGGGTTGGCCTTGGGGTCGAAGGCGTCGGCCTCCGCCCCGTCCCAGGCGCGGATCGCCGCGAAGATCTCGTTGAGCCTCGCCTGGTGGACCTTGGACCCGGCGACGAGGCTCGCGACCTTCTGCTCCTCGACCACCTTCCAGTTGATGAAGTCCTCGATATCGGGGTGGTCGAGGTCGCAGATCACCATCTTGGCCGCGCGCCGGGTGGTGCCGCCCGACTTGATGGCACCCGCCGCCCGGTCGCCGATCTTGAGGAAGCTCATCAGCCCCGAGGACTTGCCGCCGCCGGCCAGCTTCTCGTTCTCGGCCCGGAGCGAGGAGAAGTTGGTGCCGGTGCCCGAGCCGTACTTGAAGAGCCGCGCCTCGCGGGTCCAGAGGTCCATGATGCCGCCGTCCTGCACCAGGTCGTCGCTGACCGACTGGATGAAGCAGGCGTGCGGCTGCGGGTGCTCGTAGGCCGAAGTGGACCGGGTCAGCTCGCCCGACTGGAAGTCGACGTAGAAATGCCCCTGCCCCGGCCCGTCGATGCCGTAGGCCCAGTGCAGCCCGGTGTTGAACCACTGCGGGCTGTTCGGCGCGCCCATCTGGGTCGCCAGCATGTAGCGCATCTCGTCGTAGTAGGCTCGCGCGTCGGCCTCGGTGGAGAAGTGGCTGCCCTTCCAGCCCCAGTAGGCCCAGGCCCCGGCCAGCCGGTCGAACACCTGTTTCGCGCTGGTCTCGCCGGTGCTGCGCTCGGCCTCGGGCAGGCCCGCGAGCTTCGCCTCGTCGGCCACCGAGCGCCAGAGGAACGCCGGCACGCCCTTCTCGCGCACCCGCTTCAGCGCCACCGGCACGCCGGCCTTGCGGAAGTACTTCTGGGCCAGCACGTCGGAAGCGACCTGGCTCCAGCCCTCGGGCACCTCGAGGTTCTCGAGGCTGAACACCACCGAGCCGTCGGGATTGCGGATCTCCGAGGTGGTGGTGCGGAACGCCAGCGCCCCGTAGGCCCCGGTGTCTTCGGTGGTGAAGCGGCGTTCGATCTTCATGTCACTGTCCCTCGGGCCTTGCTGCCGGTTTCTTGCCTGACTGGTTTTGAGATACCAGATTTTGTGTCCGCTGATGGGCGGAACACCAATAGGATGGATTGAGCCGAGTCGGTCAACGGATTTTTTTGCCACCCTCGCAGATTTTGTGCTTGACACAGTCAGGCACGCAAAATGTAGGGCGCCGTTAGGTTTTCGTTAACGATTGCAAATGGTTAACGCTACCCTCGCACGCGCGTCGCAAGGCAAAAAACGTATGGATGGATTCCAGACGCGTTCCAGACGGCTACCAGACCCGCAAAAACGCGACAATTCAGAGGGTTAATCGATCACCCGTCCGATGCCTCCGCATCGCCCGCGATCTCGACCACCAGCCGCTGGAAATATGGATTGTCCGGCGAGCGGATGATGCTCGGCCAGTCCGGGTGGTGCACGCTGTCGGGAAAGTGCTGGGCCTCGAGGCAGAGCCCGGCGAACGGCCCGTAGTGCTGCCCGTCGTGGCCGGTGGCGGCGATGGTCATCTCCGGCGCGTCGAACAGCTGCAGCCCCGGCTCGTCGGTCCAGAGCTCGAGCCGCATCCCGCTGCGCGGACAGCGCGCCCGGGCCGCCGGCTTCTTGCGGTCGCGGTCGGGGGCGAGCACCAGGTTCTGGTCGAGCCGGGTGTCGCCGATCTCGCGCTCGGTCGAGAAGTCGAGCGGCGTGCCCTCCAGCGGGCGGATCTCGCCCTTCGGGATCAGGTCGGCGTCGGTCGGGGTGTATTCGCGGGCGTCGACCCAGAGCAGGTGGTCCTTCACCTGCCCGCCGCCGCCGAGGTTGTAATAGTTGTGGTTGGCGAGGTTGATCGGGGTCGGGCGGTCGGGGCGGCCGGCCATCTCGCAGATCAGCCGCGGCCCCTCGAGCCGGAAGGTCACGGTGAAGGCGACAGCGCCGGGATAGCCCTCCTCGCCGTCGGGGCTGGCATAGGCCAGTTGCACCGTGCCCGCGGCGCTGTCGGCCTCCATCTGCCAGATCCGGTTGCCGAGCCCGATCGCGCCGCCGTGCAGGTGGTTGGGGCCCTCGTTCGCAGTCAGCGCATAGCTCCGGCCGTCGAGGCTGAACTCGGAATTGGCGACGCGGTTGGCGATCCGGCCGACGATGGCGCCGTGCGAGCGCGAATGCCGCAGGTAGTCCTGCAGCTGCGGGAAGCCCAGCACCATCGGCAGGCTGCCGGCCGGGCTGTCGACCCGCCAGTCACGGACGATGCAGCCGTAGCTGAGGATCGCGACCGCGGCATCCGCGCTCTCCAGCACGATCTCGTCGACGGCGCGGCCATCGTCGGTGCGGCCGAACAGGCGCTTCTTCATCGCTTTCCTCCCCCGGTTTTCGCTATCTGGCACGAGCGAAGGCGGCGGCGCCAGCCCCATGGGGCCGGCCGGGACGAGGAGAGAGCGAGAGTGCCCGCCGCAGGCCGGGGCGCCGCTAGCGGAAGGCCTGCTTGATCGCGGCGCCGACGCGCGCGAAGTCCATCTTGCCGGTGTGGCGCGCCTTGAGCGTGGCCATGACCTTGCCCAGGTCGCGGATCGAGCAGGCGCCGGTTTCGACGATCGCATCGGCCACGGCCTTGTCGACCTCGGTTTCCGACATCTGCCGCGGCAGGTAGTCGCGGATGATGCCGATCTCGGAGCGCTCCTGCGCCGCGAGATCGAGCCGGCCGCCCTCCTCGTAGGCGCGGGCGCTTTCCTGGCGCTGCTTGATCATCTTGGCGAGGATCGCGAGGATGTCCGCGTCTGCCACGCCATCGACGTTGTCTTCGGTTCGGGCTGCGATGTCACGGTCCTTCACCGCCGCACAGATCAACCGCAGCGTCGAGATTCGCTGCGCGTCCCGCGCCTTGATCGCGTCCTTGAGGTCGCCTGAGAATTGCTCTCGGATCATCCCGATACCCTGATCTTGCGGCCGAACGGTCGGCCTGGTTCGCTATTATATAAACTTCGTGACACTCGCTCGCAAGGGGCGACCTGGAGCGCAAACCCCTGATTAAACTGATCTTTCTGAGCCGCCCGTCAACTTGACCCGCCCTGCGGGGCAGCGTAGCGTGTCGGCCGAAGCCTCGGGATTCGCTCATCATGACCGCACGCGCCGCTCCTTCGGACCAGGCCCTGGCCTCGGCACCGGACCGCGCGCTGAAGCCCACGGCCTGCATCGTTCTGGCCGGCGGCGAGGTGTTCTACGGACGCGGATTCGGCGCAGCCGGCGTGGCGGTGGCCGAACTCTGCTTCAACACCGCGATGACCGGATATCAGGAGATCATGACCGATCCGTCCTATGCCGGACAGATCGTCACCTTCACCTTTCCCCACATCGGCAATGTCGGCGTCAATCCCGAAGACGACGAGACCGCCGATCCGGTCGCCGCGGGCATGGTGGTGAAGTGGGACCCGACCGAGCCGGCGAGCTGGCGGGCCGGCGGCGGCCTGTCGGACTGGCTGACCCGGCGCGGCCGCATCGGCGTCGGCGGCGTCGATACCCGCCGGCTGACCCGGGCGATCCGGCTGCAGGGCGCGCCGCACGTGGCGATCTGCCATGCGCCCGACGGCGACTTCGACCTCGACGACCTCCTGGCCCGGGCGCGTGCTTTTCCCGGCCTCACCGGCATGGACCTCGCCCGCGACGTGACCTGCGCCCAGAGCTACCGCTGGGACGAGATGCGCTGGGCCTGGCCGGCCGGATACAGCCGCCGCGAGGGGCCGGGGCGGCGGGTGGTGGCGATCGACTACGGCGCCAAGCGCAACATCCTGCGCTGCCTCGCCTCTGCGGGGTGCGAGGTCACGGTGCTGCCGGCCACGGCGACGGCCGAGGACGTCTTCGCCCACGATCCGGAGGGGCTGTTCCTGTCGAACGGGCCCGGCGACCCGGCGGCGACCGGCGCCTACGCGGTGCCGATGATCCGCGAGGTGCTGGACCGGGGCGACATCCCGGTGTTCGGCATCTGCCTGGGCCACCAGATGCTGGCGCTGGCGCTGGGCGCGCGCACGATCAAGATGAACCACGGCCACCATGGCGCCAATCATCCGGTGAAGGAGCTTGCGACCGGAAAGGTCGAGGTTACCTCGATGAATCACGGTTTCACCGTCGACAGCCAGACCCTGCCGCCGGGGGTGGTCGAGACCCACGTCTCGCTCTTCGACGGCTCGAACTGCGGCATCGCCATGGCCGACCGGCCGGTGTTCTCGGTGCAGCACCATCCGGAGGCGAGCCCGGGCCCGCAGGACAGCTTCTATCTGTTCGAGCGCTTCGTCGCGTCGATGGGACCGGCTCGGCGCCAGGGCGATTAATCGTTACTATTCAATAACCTTAAACGTTCCTTAAGTTTGGGCTAGCAACTTCGCACGTTGGTGTTGTGCGAGTGTTGCGATGGCTGTTGTCCTGCCCTTTCTGCCCCTCGACGCGCCGGCGGCGGCGCCGGTGCCGCGGCGGCGCCTGCTGGGGGAACTGCTGCTGGACGCCGGCGCGGTCGATGCGGACCGACTGGGGGAAGCCCTGGAGCAGCAGGACGGGCAGGACCAGAAGCTCGGGCGAATTCTCATCGCCAACAGACTGATTTCCAACGACGACCTCGAGCAGGCGCTGTCGCGCCAGTCCGGGCTCGGTCGCGTCGATCTCGTCTCCAGCCCCCCCGATCCCGAGTTGCTGCGCGGCATCGACCCCTACCGCTGCATCGCGCTCGAGGCGGTACCCTGGCGGCAGATCGGCGGCACGCGGGTGGTGGCGATCAGCAACCCCGACAACGCCGAGGCGGCGATGGCCGCCTGCGGCGGTGCGGCGGCGCGGGTCGCGCTGGCGCTGGCGGCGCCGGAGGATATCCGGCGGGCGGTCACCGTCGCCTTCGCCGGCCGGCTGCGCGACGATGCGCGCCAGCGCTGCCCGGAGATCTTCAGCTGCCGGACCTGGACCACGGCGCCGAAGCGGCGGCGGGTGCTGGCGACGGTCCTGGTCGCGATTGCCGGCATCGCGGCGGCGCCGCTGACGGCGCTTCAGATCCTCATGGGCTGGATCCTGCTTGCCAACGCAATGACCATGGGGCTGCGGCTGGTGGCGATCATAGCGCGGCTGCGGCGGCCGCGGGCCGAGCCGGGCGGCAACACGCCGCGGCTCGCCGACTACAAGAAGCTGCCGCGGGTGTCGATCCTGGTGCCGCTCCTGCGCGAGGAGGCGGTGGCCGAGCGGCTGCTGCAGGCGCTGGCGGCGATGGACTATCCGGCGGCGCTGCTCGACATCAAGCTGGTGCTCGAGGCGGACGACACGGTGACGCGCGCCGCCATCGACCGGGCGATGCTGCCGCCGACGATCGAGGTGGTGGCGGTTCCGGCCGACGGGCTGAAGACCAAGCCGCGGGCGATGAACTACGCCCTGCCCTTCTGCCGCGGCGACATCGTCGGGGTCTACGACGCCGAGGACCGGCCGGAGCCGGGGCAGATCCGCGCCGTGGTTCACCACCTGCAGGCGGCGCCGCCCGAGGTGGCCTGCGTGCAGGGCTACCTCGATTTCTACAACTCGGGCGACAACTGGCTGTCGCGCTGCTTCACGCTGGAATACGCGATCTGGTTCCGGGTGGTGCTGCTCGGCGTGCAGCGGCTCGGGCTGCCGATCCCGCTGGGCGGCACCAGCGTCTTCTTCCGCCGCAACGTGCTGGAGCGGATCGGCGCCTGGGACGCGCACAACGTCACCGAGGACGCCGACCTGGGCATGCGGCTGGCGCGGTTCGGCTATCGCTGCGAGATGATCGCCTCGACCACCTGGGAGGAGGCGAACTGTCGCGCCCTGCCCTGGATCCGCCAGCGCTCGCGCTGGCTGAAGGGCTACGCGGTGACCTGGGCGACGCATATGCGGCGGCCGGGCGAGCTCTATCGCGACCTGGGCCTGCGGGGCTTCGTCGGCTTCCAGGTGCTGTTTCTGGGAGCGCTGACCTCGTATCTGTCGCTGCCGCTGTTCTGGGCGATCTGGACCGGGGCGGTCGGCTTCGACCTGGCGTTCTGGCGCAGCTTTCCCGGCTGGCTGATGTGGAGCTTCTTCGCGTCGATGCTGGCGGGCCAGGCGGTGATGCTGACGACGGCGGTGATCGCGGCGCGGGATACCGGCCGGCCGGGCCTCCTGCGCTGGGTGCTGGCGCTGCCCTTCTACTGGCCGCTCGGCGCAATCGCGGCCTGGCGCGCGGTCGGCGAGATCTTCACCCGGCCGAGCTACTGGGCCAAGACCGAGCACGGGATCACCGCGCCCGACCGGAGCTGGCCCCGAGCGTCCGCGCGGGACGCTAAGGTAAGTCATTGCTATTGCGATATAATCGCTTTTGATTTCCGGAGCCGCACCGCCGGGGGCACCGAGACCCGTCCCTGTCGCGCAGGGCGATTGACGGGTGCGCGCTAGGTCGACCCGCCCGGCCTGCCGTCGGTTTCGTTCTCCGCGCCCCGGGCCGACAGGAAGTGCCCGACGCCTTCCAGCATCGGGATGTGCTCGCAGAGCACCCGGAACGAGACCAGGAGCGGTGTCGCCACGATCATTCCCACCACCGACCACAGCCAGGCCCAGAGCGTCACCGACAGAAACACCACCACCGTGTTCAGCTTCAGGCTGCGGCCGATGCAATAGGGCGTGACGAACTGGCCCTCCAAGGAGGTCAGCGCCAGGTAGGATGCGCCGGCCGCGACGGCCGAGCCGGCATGGGGCAGGCTGACCAGGCCGATGATCGTGGCCAGCGCCGTGCCGGCGATCGCGCCGATGTAGGGGATGAAGTTGAGCAGAAAGGCGATCACGCCGAAGAGCAGTGGCTCGGGCATGCCGAGCAGCCACATGGCGCAGCCGATCGCGATCCCCAGCCCGGCGTTGATCAGGGTGATGGTGAAGAGATAGCGCGAGACCCGCCGCTCGATGTCGTGCGCGATGCGCATCGCCAGGCGCTTGTCGCGGAAGGTCGGCAGCACGTAGACGATCTTCTCGTAGATCATGTCGCCGGAGGCCAGGATGAAATAGAGCAGCACCAGCGTCAGCAGGATCTGGGCCAGGATGGAAGGCGCCATCGCGGCCACCCGGGTGGTCATGCCCTGGTCCTTGACCACCACAGCCGGGGCCTGGTCCTGCCCCTCGGAACCGGTGATCTTGTCGACCTGCTTGGCCGCCTCGCGCACGCCTTCTGCCGCGCTCTTCAGTTCGCGCAGCTTGAAGTCGAGCTGGCGGCCGATCGTGGGGGCGCTCTCGATCCACTGGCTCGCGGGGCTCGCCAGCATGGTGGCGCCGGCTCCCAGCATCGCGACCAGGGTGCCGACGATGAGCAGGGCTGAGACGCCGGGCGGACAGCCCCATTTCTCCATGAACCGGCGCATCGGGCTGAACACGAAGGCGAGCATGAAGGCCAGGGCCACCGGCATCAGGAAGGCCTTGGCGTAGGCCAGCCCCGCGACCAGCAGCAGGATGAAGATACCTATGCCGGCCCAGCGAGGCGTCGGCGCGTTCCAGCCTCGGTACACCTCGACGACCTGCGGTTCGTCCGGTGCTGCTGCGCGCCCCGCGTCTCGATCTTCCATACGCTCCCCCCGCCGGGCGCAAGAGCGGCCGCCCGGTCATCCCCGTTCTCCCGATATAGCACCGGATCCGGTCGAAACGGGTATATGGTCTTAGGAGGGCCCTGGCCGAGGCCCCACGCGCTCACCCGAAGGTCGCGGCACAGAAAAGCCCTGCACCTCGGTGCAGGGCTTCGCGTGCGTCGTCAGATGGTTCTGGTCAGTTCTTCGCGTAGTACTCGACCACCAAGTTCGGCTCCATCATCACCGGATACGGCACGTCCGAGAGCGAGGGCGCGCGGACGAATTCCGCCGTGAGCTTGGAGTGGTCGACGCTGAGGTATTCGGGCACGTCCCGCTCCGGAGAGCCGATCGCCTCGAGCACCAGCGCCATCTGCCGCGACTTGTCGCGGACCGAAACCACGTCGCCTTCCTTGACCCGGTAAGAGGCGATGTTGACCCGCTTGCCGTTCACCGCCACGTGGCCGTGGTTGACGAACTGCCGCGCCGAGAAGATCGTCGGCACGAACTTGGCGCGGTAGACCACGGCGTCGAGCCGGCGCTCCAGCAGGCCGATCAGCTGCTCGGAGGTGTCGCCGCGCAGGCGCTCGGCGGCGCCGTAGATGCGGCGGAACTGCTTCTCGGTCAGGTCGCCGTAGTAGCCCTTCAGCTTCTGCTTGGCGCGGAGCTGGGTGCCGAAGTCGCTCATCTTGCCCTTGCGGCGCTGGCCGTGCTGGCCGGGGCCGTATTCGCGCTTGTTCACCGGGCTCTTCGGGCGGCCCCAGATGTTCTCGCCCATGCGGCGGTCGATCTTGTATTTCGCACTGGTGCGCTTGGTCACGTCGGTCTTCCTCGTATCGCTTCAATATCGGCGGCGTCTCCTCTGCCGGGTCTCCCCGGCCGACAGGTTTCCCCTTGCGGGGTCCGCGAACGCCAGATCATCCCGCCGCCCCAATCGGACGGCAGGCTGCGCGCCTTATAGTCGCTCGGCCGGCGCTGTCAACGCGCCGGCACCGGCCGGCTTGACGCGGTGCCGTGCGGGCGCGTAAGCGCGCCCCGGAACTGCGGAGGTTGCCATGCCGCTCTATCGCGCCACGACCGCGCTCACGGGCGAGGCGGCGGCCCGCGCGCTGCAGGACGCGCTCGAGGCGCTCGCCCCGGCGCCGGTGGCGAGCGAGAATCTACGACAACGACGACGGCTCGGGGCTCTGGGACATCGGCGGCCTCTTCGCCGCGCGACCCGATGCCGCGGCGCTGGCGCTGCTGGCGCGGCTGCACGCGGCGCCGGACTTCGCGGTGGCGCGGGTCGAAGACCGCGACTGGGTGGCGCAGGTCCGCGCCGAGCTTACGCCGGTGGCGGCCGGCCGGTTCGTGGTCTTCGGCAGCCATGACCGCGACCGGCTGCCCGCCAACCGCATCGGGCTGGAGATCGAGGCCGCCCAGGCCTTCGGCACCGGCCACCACGCCACTACCCAGGGCTGCCTGACGGCGCTCGACCGGCTTGCCCGGCGCGGGCTGGTGGCGCGGCGGGTCGCCGACATCGGCGGCGGCACCGGCGTGCTGGCGATGGCGGCGGCCGCGCTCTGGCCGGCGGCGGCGATCGCCGGCGACATCGACCCGCTGGCGACCGCGACCGCCCGGGCGAACGTGGCGGCGAACGGGCTCAGCCGTCGCGTGGCCTGCGTCACCGCGGCCGGCCTCCGCCACCCGCGGCTGCACGCCGGGGCGCCCTACGACCTGGTCTTCGCCAATATCCTGGCCGGCCCGCTGCGGCGGCTGGCGCCGCAGCTCGCGGCGCACCAGCCCCGTGGCGGCGTGGCGATCCTGTCGGGTATCCTGGCGCGCCAGGCTGCGGGGGTCGCGGCGGTCTACCGCGCCTGGGGCTACCTGCCCCAGGACGCGGTGCGCATCGGCGACTGGACGACGCTGGTGTTGCGCCACGCGGTCTGAAGCGGTCAGATTCGGGCCAGATCCTCGGCCACTTCGAGGATTTCGCCGCGATGCAGGCCGATATCGGCCAGCTGCGAGTCGGAGAGCTTGAGCAGCGCCGATTCGGTGGCGCGCGCGTTGCGCCAGGCGAAGAGCCGGCCGACGGTGCGCTCGAAGCCGGAAATGACGTTGAAGATGGCGACGGCGCCCATCGGAACCGGGCGTCTGGCGGCGGGGGTGGTATCGTACACGGACATGGTCTTTTCTCTCTGTGCCGCCGGTGGATCCGGCGGTTTGGCCACACGCATGTAGGATTGCCGACCGTTGCATACCATCGCGATTTCTGCATCCCGGCCATGCATTTCCCGCAAGGAGGTAAACACCGGCACGCCGCCGGACACCGCGGCCGGCCGAGCGCAACCCGAACGCGAGCCTTGGCGAATGTTCTGGCTTCGTGCTAGGAAGGCGGCGAGGCGACAGAGCAGAACGGACAGCCAATGCGCGTCATCGGGATCGATCCAGGGCTCAGGCGGACCGGATGGGGCGTCGTGGACGTCGACGGCAGCGCGATCCGCCACGTGGCGAACGGGGTCTGCCTGTCGGAGGGGACCGAGCTGGCGGCCCGGCTCAACAGCCTCTTCGCGGCGCTGACGGCGGTGATGCGTGCCCACCGCCCGGAGACGGCGGCGGTCGAGCAGACCTTCGTCAACAAGGACGCGGCCGGGACGCTGAAGCTCGGCCAGGCCCGGGGCATCGCGCTGCTGGTGCCGGCGCAGGCGGGGCTGGCGGTGGCGGAATACGCGCCGAACGCGGTGAAGAAGGTGGTGGTGGGCGTCGGCCACGCCGAGAAGGCGCAGGTCGAGCACATGGTGCGCCTGCAGCTGCCGGGCGTCGAGATCGCCGGGCCGGACGCGGCCGACGCGCTGGCGATCGCGCTCTGCCACGCCCATCACGCGCGGTTTCGCGGCCGGCTCGACGCGGCGCTGGCGGGCGCGGGCGCATGATCGGCAAGATCAGCGGCCGGCTCGACCACCGCGCCGCCGACCATGTGCTGATCGACACCGGCGGCGTCGGCTACGTGGTGTTCTGCTCGGAGCGGACGCTGGCGGCGATGCCGGCCCCGGGCGGGGTGGTCGCGCTCTACACCGACCTGCTGGTGCGCGAGGACCTGCTGCAGCTGTTCGGCTTCCGGACGCTTGGCCGAACGCGAATGGCACCGGCTGCTGCTGACCGTGCAGGGGGTGGGCGCCAGGGCGGCGCTGGCGATCCTCGGCACGCTCGGGACCGAGGGCGTGGCGCGGGCGCTGTCGCTCGGCGACGCCGGCGCGATCCGGGCGGCGCCGGGCATCGGCCCGAAGATCGCCCAGCGGGTGGTGCTGGAGCTGCAGGCCAAGGCGCCGACGGTGATGGCGATGGGGGCCTCGGGCGCGGCGCCGGCGCTGGTGTCGGACGGCAGACCCGCAGGCATCTCGGGCGGGACGCCGGCGGCGCTCGGCGGCGCACGGCGATCCCGGCCGCTGGCGCCCAGGACCAGGCGGACGCGCTGTCGGCCCTGGTCAATCTCGGCTATGCCCCCGGCGAGGCGGCGGCCGCGATCGCCGACGCCGGCGCCGAGGCGACCGACACCGCGGACCTGATCCGCGCGGCGCTGCGCGCGCTGGCGCCGAAGGGATAGCGCGTGGCCGATCCGGACCCCAAGCTGCGCCCCGAGACCCTGCCGGAGGATGCCGACCGGGCGCTCAGGCCGCAGACGCTGGACGAATTCATCGGCCAGAAGGCGGCGCGGGCCAACCTCGCGGTCTTCATCGAGAGCGCGCGGCGGCGCGGCCAGGCGATGGACCACACGCTGTTCTACGGGCCACCGGGCCTCGGCAAGACCACGCTGGCGCAGATCATGGCGCGCGAGCTCGGCGTGAACTTCCGCCTGACCTCGGGGCCGGTGCTGGCCCGGGCCGGCGATCTGGCGGCGATCCTGACCAACCTCGACGCCCGGGACGTGCTCTTCATCGACGAGATCCACCGGCTGAACCCGGCGGTCGAGGAAATCCTCTACCCGGCGCTCGAGGACTTCCAGCTCGACCTGGTGATCGGCGAGGGACCGGCGGCGCGGACGGTGCGGATCGAGCTGCAGCCCTTCACGCTGGTCGGCGCCACCACCCGGCTCGGCCTGCTGACGACGCCCTTGCGCGACCGCTTCGGCATCCCGACCCGGCTGGAGTTCTACGAGGTCGACGAGCTGATACAGATCGTGACCCGGGCGGCGCGGCTGCTCCGGGCCGACGCGACGCCGGACGGGGCGCTGGAGATCGCCCGGCGGGCGCGCGGCACGCCGCGGATCGCCGGGCGGCTGCTGCGCCGGGTGGCGGACTTCGCGCTGGTCGAGGGCGACGGCAAGGTCACGCGACAGGTCGCCGACCGGGCGCTGACCCGGCTCGGGGTCGACGACCTCGGGCTCGACGGCGCGGACCGGCGCTACCTGCGGCTCCTGGCCGAAAGCTACGGCGGCGGGCCGGTCGGGGTCGAGACCATCGCGGCGGCGCTCTCGGAGGTGCGCGACGCCATCGAGGAGGTGATCGAGCCCTACCTGCTGCAGCAGGGGCTGATCCAGCGCACCCCGCGCGGCCGGCTGCTGGCGGCGAAGGCCTGGACGCATCTCGGCCTGGCGGCGCCGCGGCCGGCCGGGCCGGTGGGGGACCTGTTCGAGGACGGATAACGGGCCGCCCTGCGGCGGCTCCCACCGCACGGAAAATCCCTGGTTGACAACCATACCGACCGGTCGGTATGTAGTCGTGGACCAGGGAGTCGGCGATGTCACCAGCCAGCAAGGACGCCAGGACCAGGCTGCTCGACGCCGCCCTCGCGGTGATCCGCGGCAAGGGCTACTCGGCCACCTCGGTCGAGGAGCTTTGCCAGGCCGCCGGCGTGACCAAGGGCGCGTTCTTCCACCATTTCCGCTCCAAGGAGGACCTCGCGGTCGCCGCGGCGGCGCATTTCGGCGAGATGGCCGAGGGGATCTTTTCCGCCGCGCCGTACCGGACCCTGGACGATCCGCTGCAGCGGCTGCTGGCCTACGTGGAATTCCGCCGCGAGATCCTGCAGGGCGAGTTGCCGGACTACACCTGCCTGCTCGGCACCATGGTGCAGGAGGCCTATGCCAGCCACCCGGCGATCCGCGAGGCCTGCGAGCGCGAGATCACCGGCCACGCCGCGACGCTCGAGCCCGACATCGCCGCCGCCATGGCCCGGATCGGGCCCGCTGCTGGCTGGACGCCGATGAGCCTGGCCCTGCACATCCAGGCCGTGCTGCAGGGCGCGTTCATCCTGGCCAAGGCGACCGGAGGCCCCGAGGTCGCGGCCGACAGCCTGGGCCACCTGCTGCGCTACCTGCGACTGCTGTTCGTTCCTGAAACCCCAGAGGAGGCAAACTCATGAGCTACTTCGACGCGATGGTCGCCGCGGTCCCGACCGCGAACCGCGACACCTACCTCAAGCATTCCAGCGCGATGAACGCGATCTTCAAGGAGCTCGGGGCGCTGCGCTGCGTCGACTGCTGGGGCGACGACGTGCCCGAGGGCAAGCTGACCTCGTTCCCGATGGCGGTGAAACGCGCCGACGACGAGACGGTGGTCGTGGGCTTCATCGAATGGGAGTCGAAGGCGGCCCGCGATGCCGCCTGGGCCAAGGCGATGGCCGACCCGCGCATGCAGCCGGGCGCCGTCGCGATGCCGTTCGACGGCAAGCGGATGATCTACGGCGGGTTCGACCCGATCCTCGACCTCTGACCGATAAGGAGACTGCGATGCCCGACGACCTGCAGACCCAGCCGGCGCCGACCGCGACCATGACCGGGGTGATCCCCCACCTGGGCCTTGACGGCAGGGCCGGCGAGGCGGCGGACTTCTACGCCCGCGCCTTCGGCGCCCGCGAGCTCTCCCGCATGCCCGACCAGGCGAACCCGGGGCGGCTCATGCACTGCGCGCTGGAGATCAACGGCGGCGGGGTGATGATGACCGACTGCCGGGCGCCGTGGCAGACCGCGGCGCAGCAGCCGCAGGGCTTCAACCTGACGCTGGTGGTCGCGGACGGCGACCGCTGGTGGTCGCGGGCCGTAGAGGCCGGCTGCAAGGTGCTCGCGCCGTTCGAGCGGATGTTCTGGGGCGACCGCTGGGGGATGCTCGAGGACCCGTTCGGCATCAGCTGGGCCATCGACGAGCCTGCCCGCTAGAGACTGTCGGTCCGGCGACGTGAGCGGCGCGGCGCTTGCATCCGCCGCGGGCGCTCCCTATACACCCGCTTCCATCCGCAGCGGCCGGCCGATCAGGGCTGCCGAGTCGCTGCATCGAACAATCATCCGTCAGGAGATCGAAATGCCCAAGATGAAGACCAAGTCGGGCGCCAAGAAGCGCTTCAAGGTCACGGCCACCGGCCGCATCCTCACCGCCCAGGCCGGCAAGCGGCACGGGATGATCAAGCGGTCGACCAAGTTCATCCGCCAGGCCCGCGGCACCACGACCCTCTCGGCTCCGGACGAGAAGATCGTGAAGTCGTACATGCCCTACGCCCGCTAGAGGAGCCTCGCGATGTCCCGAGTCAAAGGCGGCCCCGCCTCCCACGCCCGCCACCGCAAGATCGTCAAGCAGGCCGCCGGCTACTACGGTGCCCGCTCGACCAACTACCGCACCGCCAAGCAGGCGGTCGACAAGGCGCTGCAGTACGCCACCCGCGACCGCAAGGTGCGCAAGCGCAACTTCCGCGCGCTCTGGATCCAGCGGATCAACGCCGCGGTGCGGGCGCACGACGGCGAGCTGACCTATTCGCGCTTCATCAACGGCCTCGACAAGGCCGGGATCGAGGTCGACCGCAAGGTGCTGGCCGATCTCGCCGTGCACGAGCCGGCCGCCTTCGGCGCGATCGTCGACCAGGCGAAGTCGGCGCTGGCCTGAGGCCGCGCCTCCGCAGACCGCCCCGTACGCAACACCGGGCCGCCGACGTCGGGTACGTCGGCGGCCTTCGTTTTGTGGGCGCGGTTCGGTGCGACCGGCGGATGGCCGCCGGTGCGACGCCGTGTGAGTTGCGGGAAAGGCGCGCGGTTGCTAGGCCAGTGTGGGGTGGCACGCGGAACGTGCTCCTCAACGGAGGGCAGAATGAACCGACTTAGCCTCTTAGCGGTGCTGGGGCCGCTGGTAATCGTCGCGGCCTGCGCGCCCAAGCCGGCGCCACCGCCGGCGCCGGTGATGACAGGGCCCGAGCAGGTCTGCGCGAACCGCGGCGCCGCTACCGCGAAGGTCGATGTCTCGACCGTCACGGTGGTTCCGACTTCGTCGACCAAGACGGGCGACACCATCTACACCGTCACGGCCGGCGGGATCGCCTACAACTGCGTGGTCGAGCCCAACGGCACGACGATCTCGACCTTCTCGCCGCAGTAGGCGAGACGGGGTTCAGGGGCCGGCCGGCGGGGGCGGCCCCTGAGCGCACTGGTGCCGGCTGGATGCGCGCGCCGCGCGGGCGCATGCTTGCCGAGTTGCGAATCGGCGAACGGAGGCGGGTGATGCGGCGTGTCGGTCTCGGCCTGCTGGCACTTGCGCTCGCGGGGTGCGCTACCGGAGGCTCGGCCCCGGTCTCGGAGGCGACGGTGGCGCTGCGGGCGGCGCAGGAGCAGGCCTGCAAGGTGGCCGTCGCCAAGCACGTCGGCAAAGGCGTCGACGCGGTGATGGCGGCCTGGACCGGGCTCACGAAGGATGGCACCGCGATCGTCACTGTGAGCGACGAGGATCCCAGGGCGACCTCCGGCGAGCGCGTGCATACCTGCGAGGTCGACGAGAACGCCCAGGTGCTGGCGATCCTGCATCCGCATCCGGGGACATGAGCTTCGACTACCGGCTGCGGGTCTACTACGAGGACACCGACGCCGGCGGCATCGTCTATTACGCGAACTACCTGAAGTTCATCGAGCGCGCCCGCAGCGAGGCGCTGCTGGTGGCGGCTGAGCCGCCCGGCACGTCACCGTCCCGACGCGGCCTCGGCGAGCTGGCGAAACACTGGCGCCCACCACATCCCCCTCGGAAACCGCTGACTTAGGCGCACCACCACCACGTCGTGGCGCGGCGAGACGTAGACGTGCTGGCCGAGCGCGCCCATCGCGAAGAAGTCGCAGTCGCCTGGTGCGACCTCATGCCCCCACCAGAATTGCTTATAGAAGTAGCGGCCCGAACCAAAGATGCGCCCCCACGGCCGCCCCTCATAGTACCGGAACCAATCCCGATCCCGTCGGGCGCCCTCGACTCCGGTCGTTCCCCGAATCCAATGCCTTGGCACGATCTCCTCACCATTCCGCGCGCCGCCACGGAGGAGGAGAAGCCCGAATTTGGCCAGGTCGAGCGCAGAAGCGTTCAGGCCGCTTTCCAGATGAACGCAGCCGTGCCGACGGCTGTCGATGGTCAGGCTTGCCGGATACTCCGCACCCATGGGCTGCCAGAGCCGCCGCTCGAAGTACCGCTCGACCGGTTCGCCCGTCGCCCGCTCGAGGACCATGCCCAGCAGGAACGGGTGATAGTCATTGTAGTGAAAATAAGCGCCGATGGGATCGGTCACCGGGGCGCGCCGCGTAGCGGCCCGACAGTCCGGCGAAAAGTAGCAGATCGCGTCGTCCGACCACGGCAGCGGTCCCTCCCGGAAACGGATGCCGGATCGCATCTCGAGCAGATGGCGTATCGTCAGCCCGCCGATAGGCAAGCCCGCCAACTCGGGGACGTGATCGCCCACACGCGTTTCGGTCCCCGCGATGACTCCATCGGTTATCGCGGCCCCGATCAGCGCAGAGGTGAAGGACTTGGTCACCGAGAAGCACCGACCCGGAATGTCCCGCGCCCCGCCGTTGCCGTAGCGCTCGAAAACTATCCGTCCCTCAGAGAGCACCACAAGTGCCGTGGTGCCGCTCCGGTCGAGAAGCTGCTCCAAATCGGTCGACACCGGGCCGTTCGAGCTGTTGACCGTGACCGTCGCGAAACCGACGGCCCGGCCCTGCGGCAGCTGCGTCGGCACCGTCGCAGGCGAGAGCGACCGCGACGGAAACCGCAGGTGATCCCGGTCGCTCGGCCGGTTCCAGAGCACGTAGCGACCCATCCGCGTCGTGGTCAGCGCGCGGACGAGGGTGGATTGCGGCGGGCGCGTCTCGGACATCTTGCCGACAGCCATAACCCATACGGCGCGCGCCAAAAAGAAATCGCCGGCGGGATGGCCCTTCCAGAGCCGAACGGCGCAAGATCGGCTCAGGCGAATCGGAGAGGGTGAATGCGGTACGGCAAGCTCGGGGTCGTCGCCGTCGCGCAGGCGGGATGCGCGGCCGGGGAGCCGGCCGGCCCCGACCGCGCGGCGCAGACGGCCTCCTGCGCGCAGGCGGTGGCGGCGCATGTCGGCAAGCCGGTGGAGGCGGTCGCGGCGACCTGGAGCGGAATGTCCTCGGAGGGCGTGGCCGCCGTCACGGTGAGCGACGAGCAGGGGGCGGTCACGGAGCGGGTCCACGCCTGCGAGGTCGATGCCGCCGGCCGGGTGCTGGCGATCCTGCATCCGCATCCGGGGACATGAGCTTCGACTACCGGCTGCGGGTCTACTACGAGGACACCGACGCCGGCGGCATCGTCTACTATGCCAACTACCTGAAGTTCATCGAGCGCGCCCGCAGCGAGGCGCTGCTGGTGGCGGCTGAGCCGCCCGGCACGTCACCGTCCCGACGCGGCCTCGGCGAGCTGGCGAAACACTGGCGCCCACCACATCCCCCTCGGAAACCGCTGACTTAGGCGCACCACCACCACGTCGTGGCGCGGCGAGACGTAGACGTGCTGGCCGAGCGCGCCCATCGCGAAGAAGTCGCAGTCGCCTGGTGCGACCTCATGCCCCACCAGAATTGCTTATAGAAGTAGCGGCCCGAACCAAAGATGCGCCCCCACGGCCGCCCCTCATAGTACCGGAACCAATCCCGATCCCGTCGGGCGCCCTCGAACTCCGGTCGTTCCCCAAATCCAATGCCTTGGCACGATCTCCTCACCATTCCGCGCGCCGCCACGGAGGAGGAGAAGCCCGAATCTGGCCAGGTCGAGCGCAGAAGCGTTCAGGCCGCTTTCCAGATGAACGCAGCCGTGCCGACGGCTGTCGATGGTCAGGCTTGCCGGATACTCCGCACCCATGGGCTGCCAGAGCCGCCGCTCGAAGTACCGCTCGACCGGTTCGCCCGTCGCCCGCTCGAGGACCATGCCCAGCAGGAACGGGTGATAGTCATTGTAGTGAAAATAAGCGCCGATGGGATCGGTCACCGGGGCGCGCCGCGTAGCGGCCCGACAGTCCGGCGAAAAGTAGCAGATCGCGTCGTCCGACCACGGCAGCGGTCCCTCCCGGAAACGGATGCCGGATCGCATCTCGAGCAGATGGCGTATCGTCAGCCCGCCGATAGGCAAGCCCGCCAACTCGGGGACGTGATCGCCCACACGCGTTTCGGTCCCCGCGATGACTCCATCGGTTATCGCGGCCCCGATCAGCGCAGAGGTGAAGGACTTGGTCACCGAGAAGCACCGACCCGGAATGTCCCGCGCCCCGCCGTTGCCGTAGCGCTCGAAAACTATCCGTCCCTCAGAGAGCACCACAAGTGCCGTGGTGCCGCTCCGGTCGAGAAGCTGCTCCAAATCGGTCGACACCGGGCCGTTCGAGCTGTTGACCGTGACCGTCGCGAAACCGACGGCCCGGCCCTGCGGCAGCTGCGTCGGCACCGTCGCAGGCGAGAGCGACCGCGACGGAAACCGCAGGTGATCCCCAGGGCTATCGCATTTGGCCGATGATGGTTCTCGCGAAGGCGTCGGACCATCCTGCTCGCTTGCGTTTGCGGCTGACGGACATTCTCGGCCTGGCCTTGTTGATGAGGTTGAGGGTGAGGCGGCGGAGGATGGCGAGGTTCTCGGGTCCGTTGTCGCGTCGGTTGCGGGCGCGGTCCTCGTCGAAGCTGACGTCGAGCACCCAGTGGAGGCTGTTCTCGATCGCCCAGTGGCCGCGGACGGCGCGGGCGAAGCGCTCGGGAGTGAGCGGCGCCGAGGAGAGATAGTAGCGGACCGATCGGCTGGTACGGCCGTCGAGACAGCGTTCCGCCTCGACGCAGGCGAGGGTCGCGAGGCCGGGGAGGCGTGGCTCTCCGGCATAGCGGCGGTCGGAGAAAAGCCAGTCCACGTCATGCGTTACCCGGTGGCGGCGGGTCTCGATCCGGCCGTGGTCGGCGTCGGTGGTCTCGAACGCCGCAAGCGGCGCCGGTGGATCGGCGAAGAAGGCTTCGACCTCGCGCAGCATGGCGGGGCGGTTGGCCTTCAGCGCGAAGAGATCGTCGCCGCCCTGCGCGCGCACGACCTCTGCCGTGGCGGCCTGGGCGTGGATCGCATCCCCGGTCACCAGCATGCCACCCAGGGCCAGCGTTCCGAGCAGGGCGCGGGCGGCGAGGATCTCGCTGCCGCCTTCGGCGACGGCAGCTTGCGCGATGGCGATCCGCGCGCCGGTGCCGAAGGCGGTGACCACATGCAGCGCCGAGCGGCCCGCCGCCCGGTCGAACGAGCGCCGCAGCGTCTTGCCGTCGATGGCGAGCACCCCGTCGCCGCCGGCGCCGAGGTCGTCGAGGAAGGCTTCGAAGGCCTGCCCGAAGGCTGCCGGGTCGAGCAGGCGGAAGATGCGGCTGAAGGTGTCGTGGCTCGGCAAGCCATTCTCCAGCTTGAGGAATTCCCGGAGCAGCGTCTCCCGGTCCTCGGCAAACTCGGCAAAGTCGACGCAACTCTCCGCGCCGCAGACCGACGCCACCAACGCGATCCCCAGAATGTCGAGCAACTCGTGCCGCTGCGCATTCCCACGCCGCGGATCGCGGATCTCTCCAAGCCTGTCCATCAGCGACAACGTCAGCTCCTCTCTTCGGGAGCAAACGGAAGAATCCACATCAGTCTGAAAGGAAAGCCCTATTCTTCAAGTGCGATTCCCCTGGCTCGATGGGCTGGGAGAGGGTCTCCCATCCGTCGACCTTGCGCATGGCGATCTGGCCGGAGGCGAGCAGGGCCCGGACCAGCATGGGCACGGTCTCGGCGCAGGGCAGCACGGTCTGGGTCTTGATGCGCCGGCGGAATTCCTCGTTCAGCCGCTCGATGGCGCTGGTGGTGCGGGCCGATTTCCATTGCGACGGATCGAGGCGGCTGAAGGCGAACAGCCGCTCCCCGGCTTCCTCGAGGCTGTCGGCGACGGCGCGGCACTTGAGGCGCCATTTGCGGAGGAACGCCTTGCGGCGGGTCTCCACCTCGGCGGCGGTCTCGGCGTAGATCATGTCGCGGTAATCCTCGGTCAGCTCGTCGTGCAGGTGCTTCGGCGCATGGCCGAGCAGGTTGCGGTGCTTCATGCACGGTGCAGCGCTGGATCGGCAGCTCCGCGCCCCACAGTGCGGTGAGCGCGGCCTCGAGCCCGGGCGCACCGTCGACGATGACGAAGTCGGGACGCTTCAGACCGCGGGCGTCGAGGTCGTCGAGGAACTGGCGCCAGGCCGAGGTGCTCTCCCCGCCCATGTGCCTGATGGACAACAGGATCTTCTGGCCGTCGCGGCGTATACCGATGGCGGCCAGCACGGAGATGTTCGTGGCCTTCCTGTCCAGCCGCGTGCGGATCACCGTGCCGTCGAGGATCAGACGGACGATGTCCTCCCCGGCGAGGCTGCGGCCGCACCACGCGTCCCAGTCGACCTTCACCTTGCGCCACGCCCGGCTGACGACGTCCTTGCCGACCGCGCCCTGGAACAGGCCGAACAGCGCCCGCTTCACCGAGCCCGCGTGTTGGTCCCGGCCAGACAGACCGCGGCGATCAGCGCCTCGGCCCGCTTCGTCAGCCGCTGATACCGCGGCAGCGCCTTCGACCGCCATTCGGTGGTCCTGCCGTCCTCACCCTCGATGCGCGCCCGTGGGACGCTGACTGTCTCCGGGCCGAAGGTGCCGACCAACTCGCGCTCGCGTCGCCCGTGGCGATAGCCCTGCCGTGCGCCGCCGCCGCGGCCGTATCTGATACGGCCGAGATACCCGGCCAGTTCCTCGTCGAACAGGGCCTCGATGGTGGCGCGAACCGTCGCGCGCAGCCGGTCCTCGATCGGATCGCTCCCGGCCTCGCCCAGCAGTAGCGCAGGCATGGCGGTGTCTGTACTCATGGTCATGGCGTGATCTCCTTGGCGGTTGCCGCCGCCGGTTGGGTGGTTTCAGGTCACCCGGAGACTACGCCGCCCGCCAATTTCCACCACTCGCGCGACACGACCATGCGGCGCCACGTGCGCTCTATTCTCCCCCGCCCCGGGGTTTCCTGAGACATCCCAGACGGCTTATTTGGAGCCGATGGAGGTGTTGAGATGGATGACGTTGAGCGCGAAGGAGCCGCGGGCGCGGAGACCTCGGATATCGGAGCGGTCGCGGCTCCGGGCCGGGAGCGGCGGATGACGGCGGTGCGCAAGCGGGACGCGGTGCTTCGGGTTCTGCGCGGCGAGCCGCTGGAGATCGTGGCCCGGGAGCACGCAGTGACGGCAGCGGATTTGAGCGGCTGGCGTGATGGGTTTCTCGATGCCGGGTCGGCCAGCCTGAAATCGCGGGCGCGGGACGATCGGGACGCGACGATCAAGCGGCTGCGGACCAAGGTCGGCGAGCTGACCATGGACAGCGAGTTGCTCCATGCGAAGATCGAGCGACTGGAGGCGGGTGGCGGCACCCCTTTTGCGGTGCGGAGGTCGAGGCGATGAGCGCCGTGATCTCGATCTCCGCGCATCGCCGCTACGGGGTCGCCCGGGTCTGCCGTGTCTGGGGCTTTGCCCGGGCGGGTATCTATCGGAGCCGGCGCGCGGCGCTCCTGCCGCCGACGCCACGGCGCCGGCCGGGGCCGCAGGGGCCGATGCCCGACGCCGCCCTGATCGACGCCATCCGGCAGGTGCTCACCGACAGCCCCTTTCACGGCGAGGGCTATCGGAAGGTCTGGGCGCGGCTGCGTCACCAGGGCCTGCGCACCTCGAGGGAGCGGGTGCGCCGCCTGATGCGGGAGAACGGCCTGGCGGCGGCGATCCGCACCGGCCGCCCCCGTGGTCCGCGCAACCATGACGGCACGATCATCCCGGAGGCCCTCGACACGATGTGGGGAACCGACATGACCGCAACGTTCACCGTGGAGCATGGCCAGGTTGCCGTCTTCATCGCCGTCGATCATTGCTCGGCGGAATGCGTCGGCATCCACGCCGCTCTCGACGGCACGCGCCATGAGGCGCTGGAGCCGATCCGGCAGGGCGTGACCGCGCGCTTCGGCGGCGTCGAGAAGGCGGCAGCCGCGGGCCTGAGCATCCGCCACGACCACGGCAGCCAGTACATGTCCCGCGACTTCCAGAGGGAGATCGCCTGGCTCGGAGCCGCGTCCTCCCCCGCCTTCGTCCGCGCCCCCGAGGGCAACGGCTGCGCAGAGCGCTTCATCCGGACGCTCAAGGAGAACCTGCTCTGGGTCAGGGCCTTCCGGACGGTCGAGGAGCTCCGGCTGGCACTGCTCGACTTCAAGCAGACCTACAACGAATCCTGGCTGATCGAGCGGCACGGCCACCGCTCCCCAGCCCAGTTCCGACGCGACCGGGTGGACACCATGCACCTGGCCGCATAATCGCAATTCGGTTTCGCTGCTTTTCGGAGCTTGTAGAATCCGGCGTCGTGGGGGATGGGCGCTTTCCGGTTCGATCGGCCCGGAATCCAGGGTTCATTTCGGGTTCGGACAGGGGCGGCGAACAGAAAATCGGCGTCCGGGAGAGCCGGCAGGACGGTCGCTGCGCCGCGATAGTGCTGACCTGTCCCTAACGGCGTAAACGCAACCTCTGTCAGCATAATCCTGCGGCGGACGCTGCTCGCGCCCCAGGTTGTGGAGGTAATCCTTTACCGGTCACAGCTGGCGAAGGAGCACCTCGGCGATTTTCTCGGTGCCGCAACAGGCTCGTCAGGTTTCGGTCAGACAGGAGGTCCAGTCTCTGTTTATCGGAAACAAGAGACCACCGAAACCAAGGAGAACTCAGATGCTTACCAAATCGACTCTCATCGCCACCCTGAGCGCAATTTCAATTTTCGCCTCGATGCCCGCTGCCTACGCCTCGGTCGACCTCACTAGCCAGGACAAGGCGGTCCAAACGGAGCATCGCGGCAAGGCTGACAGCGGAGACCGAGCCACGAGTGAGAAGCACAAGTCCGATCGCAGCGCTCACTCCGGTTTGACAGGAGGCGACCGTTCGAACGACAAGAAGGACCACGGCGCGAAAGACCATAGCGGGTCGCGGGACCGATCTCATAATTCTCGCTCTGGTCGTTCCGCGGGCAAGTAGTGCGGCACGCCCCGTTTCGGCTCGGGAACGAGGCTCACAAAGAGAACGACAGTGCCCGGCCGAATAGATAGCGCAAGCGACCAGTGGGGTGGATACAATCTCCACCCCACTCCAGTTCCAGAAGGTGTCTGCTCAGCACAACCCATGAACAGCGCGACGGTCTCGGACAGAAGGCTCCCATTGTTCGGAGCGCCGCCGCTGGGCGGATGCTGTCCAGAGGCTGCGCCAGGATGGGGTGGATGAAGACACTCGTCATCGAGGACCACGAACGCCTTGCCGGCCTGATGGTGTCCGGGTTGTCAAAGGCCGGGTTCACCACGGATTTGGTCACGAGCCTTTCGGAAGCAGACGGCGCTCTCGAAGCTGCGACCTACGATCTCATTCTCCTCGATCTGGGGCTTCCCGACGGGGACGGCGTCATCTGGCTGAAACGAAGGCGGTCGGCTGGCCTGCGAACTCCGGTCTTGGTGGTTACTGCCCGGGACGCCCTCGGCGATCGCGTCAAGGGTCTGGACAGTGGCGGTGACGACTACCTGGTGAAGCCCTTTGCCATGGATGAACTGCTCGCCCGGTGCCGCGCCTTGATGCGTCGTCCCACGGCAGCGACGTCCACGGTTCTCGATTTCGCCGGTATACTCTTTGATCTCACAACACGCACCGTTCTGGTCAATGAGCGCCCGATCGAGTTGGGCCGGCGCGAAAAGGGAATGCTCGAGTTGCTGTTGCGCAAGGCCGGAAATGTCGTGCCGCGCGAGATCATCGAGAGCCAGACCTATTCCTTCGACGACGAGGTTACGCCCAATGCCATCGAAGCCTCGATGTCGCGCCTGCGCCACAGGCTGGAAGGCGCAGGCGCGCACGCCAGTATCCACACGGTGCGTGGCGTAGGCTATCTTCTCAAGGCGATCTGAACGATGGCGGCGGGTCGAAGTCTGCGCCGGGCCCTTGCGCGACGCTTTTCAGCGATCGCTATCGGCGCCTTGGTACTTCAGCTGGGTTATATCATCTACGACTATAGCAGGAACCCCGGCGACCTGTTCGAAACTGCTTTGGAGCGGGATCTGGATCGACTGGCGATGGCGATACCCGAGGGGTCGGGAGAACTCGTTGTCCCCGAAGTCCTAGCGGCCAGATTCGCCAAATACCCCGAGAACTACGGGTTTGAGATCCGTCGTGCATCGGGCGAGGTGGTGAAATCGTCAAATGCTTCGATCTTCGACGGTTTCGCCGTCGCTGTCCCAACGTTTGGCCAAGATATCATTGTTGCGGACAACTCAGACGGGGACCGTAGACTGATGGTAAGCCGCTCGGTCACGGTGGGTGGTGTGGGATACACGATACGGGCCGCCGCCATCAACGATCCCGCCGGTCTGAAGACGGAGGTGCTCATCAACGAGGTCATGGATCACGTGACCCTGCCCGTGGTGCCGTTCTCATTGATTCTGTTCGCCAGTCTGTGGATCGTGCTTGATCGGTCGCTCGCTCCGGTCGAAGCGACGGCACGGGCCCTCAAAGATCTGGAGCCCAACCGTGGCGGAATACGCCTCAATCTCGATGGCGCGCCATCGGAGATCGGCGTGCTTGGCAAGGCGGTTAACACGCTTCTCGACCGCCTCGACCAGACGATCGAGGCACACCACGAATTTGCCAGCAACGTCGCTCACGAGCTCCGAACGCCGTTGGCGCTGATTATGCTTGATCTGGAACGATCGACCGACCCGGCGGCTCGCCATGACGTGGCCGAAGTGCAGGCCATGACCCGCCTGATCGACCAGATCCTCTCGATGTCACGCCTCGAAGGACTGGGCCGGTCCGACTTCGTGGATGTCGATCTCGCGGCACTGGTGCGCTCGCTTGCTGCGCGGTTGGCACCCGGAGCCCTGGAAAGCAGGGTCGAGTTGGAGGTCGAGGCGCCACCGCGCCTCGTCGTCAAGGGGCAGGCGGAAGTGATCGACAGCGCGGTGCGCAATCTGGTGGAGAACGCGATCCGGGTGACGGGGCCAGGAGCAAGCGTCGTGATTGCAGTGGGGCCTGGACCGAGGATTTCGGTGCGTGACCACGGCCCCGGCATTCCCGCCGAACGGATCGCCTGACCTGTTTGATCGCTACCACCAGGGCGATCGACGCACGCGGGGGGCCGCCGGCCTTGGTCTGACGATCACGAAGAAGTCAATCGAACTGCATGGTGGCAGAATCGAAGTCTTCAGCGAAACTGGCCGAGGATCGCAGTTCACCCTCATCTTTCCGGATCAACCGCTGGACAAGACTGAGTCTCTGGAATGAATGCCCGCCGTGTCTGGAATTGCGCCGTAAGCCGGAGCGCACACGATCTCACATGTTCGATGCGTGACTCCCGCCCGCCGGACATGCTTTCGCGGGCTCTTGGTGGTCCGCGACGATCGGTTGCCCCTGCTGACGGTCGCGAGACGAGCGAGAGGAGATGCCGCTGCCCATGCGGCAAACTCGCACGCTACCGCACAACGCGAGATTCCAGATCGGACTATTCGATCCGGGTCAATCCACCAGATCAGCCCGCGGCGGCGATGATCGCGCCGAAATCGGCGGCGGTCAGCGAGGCCCCGCCCACCAGCGCGCCGTCGACATTCGGAATGGCGAAGATCGCGGCGGCATTCCCGGGCTTGACCGATCCGCCGTAGAGGATGCGGATGCCGCCACCCACGCCTGTTCCGAAACGCTTCGACAGGGTTTCCCGAATGAAATCGTGAACTTGCCCGATCTCGTTCAGCGTCGGGGTGCGCCCGGTCCCGATCGCCCAGACCGGTTCGTAGGCGATCGCCAGCCGGTCGGGCGTGGCGCCGTCGGGGACCGAGCCCGCGAGCTGGGTGCCGACCCGGGCCAGGGTCTCGCCGGCGTCGCGCTCGGCGCCGGTCTCGCCGAGGCACACCACCGCCTGCAGGCCGGCGCGCCATGCGGCGGTCGCCTTGCGGGCCACCGTGCCGTCGGTCTCGCCGTGGTCGGTGCGGCGTTCGGAATGGCCGACGATCACCGCCACAGCACCAGCGTCGGCCAGCATCTCGGCGGCGATGTCGCCGGTATGGGCGCCGGAGGTCGCCCAGTGGCAGTCCTGGCCGCCGATCGGGAACCGGCCGCCGGCGAGCCGCGCGATCAGGGTCGCGGGCGGACAGATCAGCACGTCGCAGGCGGGGGAAGGCTGGGCGGCGGCCAGCTCGTCGAGCAGCGCCGCCGAGGCGGCGAGGCCGTTCATCTTCCAGTTTCCGGCGACGAGCTTGCGGTTTGGCATGGTGCCGGCGCTGCTAGCAGAGCGGAGCGGTCAGGAAAAGCCCTCAGAGTCGCTGGCCAGCACCTTTCGCGCCCAGTCGCAGGCCGCCTCGGGGTCGTCGACCGCCGCTTCCGGCAGGGTCCAGTAGCCCATGTGCGCCACGCCTTTGCCGGCCCGGTGGTAGCTGAACTGCTCCGCCCCCTCCGCCGCCAGCGCCGCGGCGAGCGGTCCCTTGGCCTTGAGATAGACGCGCTCGTCGCCGCCGACCATGGCGAAGATCTGCCCGTCGCGGTAGATCGCGAGGCCGCCCATCATGGCGCGGGCACTCACGCCGCCGATGTCGTCGAACAGTTCCAGCACCCAGGCTCGCGTCGCGGCCGAGACCGTCACCTCAGGTCCCGGCGAACTTGATCGATTCGCCGCAGCCGCAGGCCTCGGTAACGTTGGGGTTGTTGAACTTGAAGCCCGAGTCGATCAGCCCGGTGGCGTAGTCGATTTCGGTGCCGAACAGGAACATCTGCGCCATCGGCGCGATCATCACCCGGGCGCCGTTGCTTTCGACCACCTCGTCGTGGGGATTGATATCGGCGGCATATTCCATGGTGTATTCCATGCCGGCGCAGCCGCCCTTCTTCACACCGATGCGCAGGCCCTTGGTGTCGCCCCTCGCCATCAGGCGGGCGATCTGCGCTTCGGCCGCCGGGGTCATGGTGACGGGCGGCTTGCCTGGAATGCCGAACATGGGCGACGGGTCCTCGTATCCTGGTCGTTTTGCTAAAGTAGTGCAGGGATCCCACCGCCTCAAGGGGCGAGCGCGGTCAGCGCGGCGCGGGCGGCGAAGGCGGCGCCGAGGCCGCAGGCGAAGCTCGCCAGCGTGCCGATGATCACGTACTCGCTGGTCAGCCGGTCGGCGTCGCGCGCCAGCTCGTTGAAGCGCAGCAGGGACTTGGCGGCGATCAGGAAGCCGATGGCGTCGGTCTGCCCGGCGATCACCAGCATCAGGATCATCGCGCGCTCCAGCCGGCCGATCAGCCGGCCGCCCTTTGGCAGGCTGGACGGATCGGGCGGCGTCAGCCCGGACATCAGCGCCCGGACCGCATAGTCGCTGGCCCAGACCGCGGCGATCAGTCCGGTTGCCAGCGCCATGGCCTGCGGCAGCCGCCCGAGCCAGAAGGCAAGCGGACCCGGCACGTCCAGGCTCCAGAGCCCGGCCGCGTAGGCGCCGGGAAAGAGCGCGGCGCCTATGCCGATCATCGCCAGATGCGCCCCCTGGTCGAGGGCGAACGGCGCGAAGGTCTGGTTGCCGTAGCGCTGCTTCAGCCAGTCGATGCAGAAGTGGCTGGCCGCGATCATCAGGATCAGCAGGGGCCGGAACGCGAGGCCCAGCGCCAGCCAGCTCGTGCCGGCGACCACGGCGACGTGCGAGAACAGCACGCGCGGCCGAGCCTTGTCGCGGACCATGGCGTCGGTCTGCAGCACGAAATCGGCGAGGAAATGGCCGAGGGCGAGCGCCACCATGGTTTCAAGCATCGCAGCCCCCGGGGCGGGAGGGACGGGACAAGGGGGTCATGCGGCGCCGCCCGCCCCGGTGTCGCTGGCCTCGAAGGCGTCCTCCCAGGTCCGCAGCGCCCGGCGGATCGCCGGTGCCCCCGCTCCCGACAGCCGGTAGTTGACGGCCTGGGCGGAGATGCCGAGCCGCTGGCGCGATCTGCTCGAGCGTTGGGTTGTCCGGCTGCAGATAGAGCGCGGTTGCCTCGGCCTGCTGCCGTGTCCAATGGGTGGCCAGCTGGTCGAGCAGGTCGAGAATGATCCGATGAAAGCTGGTGATGCCGTCGCCGTCGATCGCCAGCCGGTGGGTGCGACCCATGTGGTCCAGCGTGCGGCCGGAGGCTTCGAAGGCCGAGCCGCGGGCCTCGGCGAGGCTCGATTTGCCGAGGCTGTCGATCCCGCCGATGCCGATCGCAGTGCGGGTGGCGAGGTCGAGGTCCGCGGCGCGGAGCCGTGCGGCGAGCACGAGTGCTGCCCGCAGCGCCAAGCCTGGCTCGGCTACCAGCATCTGCCAGCCGTCGCCGCGAAATCGGGTGAAGCGCGCGTCCGGGCGGGACGGCCGCTGCGTCCAGTCGGTGACCTCGGCGGCCGCTTCGGCAAGCAGATCCATCGCCTGCTCCAAAGCGGACGGTGCGGCCTTTGTCGAGCCGATTAGGTCTCCGGTCAGGACCGCGGCGGTGTCGGGCATCGGGTCAGGCGACATTTCAAGCCTGGAGACTTGATCCAGTCAGATCAAGTTATAACGCTTGATATCAGAAAAGCAAGTCCTATGGCTTGAAGCTACATGAAGCCGAGTTCCAGCCGGGCCTCGTCGGACATCATGTCCATGCCCCACTGCGGCTCCCAGACCAGTTCGACGTCGACGTGGCGCACGCCCGGGATCGGCGTGATCGCCTCGGCGACCCAGCCCGGCATCTCGCCGGCCACCGGACAGCCCGGCGCGGTCAGCGACATGGCGATGTTGACGTCGCCTTCGCCGCTGATCTCGATGGTGTAGACCAGCCCGAGGTCGTAGATGTTCACCGGGATCTCGGGATCGAACACCGTCCGGCAGGCAGCGACGACCTCATCGTAGAGCGGATGGTCGGTCGTCGAGGGCCGGATCAGCGGCGTGCCTTCCACGGGGGCGTCGGTCTCGATGTTCATGGGCTG
Organism: uncultured Alphaproteobacteria bacterium; assembly: GCA_963847795.1. Taxonomy (GTDB): domain Bacteria; phylum Pseudomonadota; class Alphaproteobacteria; order Rhodobacterales; family Rhodobacteraceae; genus Amaricoccus. The sequence goes on along the minus strand of CAWKBH010000013.1, from coordinate 20,677 downwards.
GCGTCCTCCCCTTGGAATTCCCGACTGAATATATAAGAAATCCCTCGGACTCGTCTAGGGCAGGACGTCGGCATGGCAAGCGGCATCGAATTTCGCGTGGACGCCCGCGACGGCAGGGCCAGGACCGGCGCGCTGGTCACCCCGCGCGGCACCATCCGCACCCCGGCCTTCATGCCGGTCGGCACCGCCGGCACGGTCAAGGCGATGCTGCCCGAAAGCGTGCGTGCGACCGGCGCCGACATTCTGCTCGGCAACACCTACCACCTGATGCTCAGGCCGGGCGCCGAGCGCGTCGCCCGGCTTGGCGGCCTGCACCGCTTCATGAACTGGGACCGGCCGATCCTGACCGATTCGGGCGGCTTCCAGGTGATGAGCCTGACCGAGCTCCGCAAGCTCAGCGAGGAAGGCGTCACCTTCCGCAGCCACGTCGACGGCGCGATGCACCACCTGAGCCCCGAGCGCAGCATGGAAATCCAGCGCCTGCTCGGCTCCGACATCGTCATGGCCTTCGACGAATGCACCCCGTTCCCGGCCAGCCGCGCCGAGGCCGAGGCCAGCATGCGGCTCTCGATGCGCTGGGCGCAGCGCTCGCGCGACGCCTTCGGCGACCGGCCGGGGCACACGCTGTTCGGCATCCAGCAGGGCTCGGTGCACGCCGACCTCCGCGCCGAGAGCGCCGCGGCGCTGGCCGCCATCGGCTTCGACGGCTACGCCATCGGCGGCCTCGCGGTCGGCGAGGGCCAGGCGGCGATGTTCGAGGTGCTCGACACCGCCCCGGCCAGCCTCCCCGACGCCCGCCCGCGCTACCTGATGGGCGTGGGCAAGCCCGACGACATCGTCGGCGCCGTGGCGCGCGGCGTCGACATGTTCGACTGCGTGCTGCCCTCGCGCTCCGGCCGCACCGGCCAGGCGTTCACCCGCCGGGGGGCGGTCAACCTCAAGAACGCCCGCCATGCCGACGACCCGCGCCCGCTCGACCCCGACTGCGGCTGCCCGGCTTGCACATCCTATTCCCGCGCCTACCTGCATCACGTCTTCAAGGCGGGCGAGATCATCGCCGCGATGCTGCTGACCTGGCACAACCTGCACTACTATCAGGAGCTGATGGCCGGCCTGCGCGCCGCCGTCGCCGCCGGCAGCCTCGCCGCCTTCACCGCCGACTTCGAGGCCGCCGGCGCCGCGGGCGATCTCGAGCCGGTCTGAGCCGAGGAAAGGACCGATCTCCATCCCCGACTGGGACCCGCGCTACCGGCCTTCGACGCCTTTCCCGGGCTCATCGCCGAATACGCGGCACGGGCGGAAACCGCCTCGGCCGACTTCCGCCCGCGCCGGCCCTTTTACCGATGGCGCAGAATAGAGCTCTGCCACCGGGAGCCGACCCGGCGAACTGATACCGGATTGCAAGGCCATCTTTCGGCGCAATTCCAAGGCGTTTGCCTGAGGAGGGGGCACGGCCGGTCGTGCCGGATGCAATCGCTTACGCAGATCCGCCCGCTTGCAACGGCCCGGGCTGCCGCGCAAGATAGGGCCGACTTGAAACGCGGCGCAGTTCGCGCCATCTGAACGCCGAGGGAGTGCCCTGTCGCCGGATACCGGGGCCGGGCGCTCTGCCAGCATAAGGACAAAATCAATGACCCAATTGAGCAGTTCGTCCTACCCGGTCCTGCCTCTGCGCGACATCGTGGTGTTCCCGCACATGATCGTGCCGCTGTTCGTCGGCCGCGAGAAGTCGGTGCGCGCGCTGGAAGCGGTGATGAAGGACGACAAGCAGATCCTGCTCGCCAGCCAGCGCGACGCGTCCGAGGACGAGCCCAGGGCCGAGGGCATCTTCCGCGTCGGCGTGCTCGCCAACGTGCTGCAGCTCCTGAAGCTGCCGGACGGCACCGTAAAGGTGCTGGTGGAAGGCAAGGTCAGGGTGCGGATCGCGAATTTCGTCGAGAACGAGGCCTATTTCGAGGCCGAGGCGCACGAGATCCCCGAGACCGAGAAGGACGCCTCGGCGATCAAGGCGTTGAGCCGCGCCGTGGCCGAAGAGTTCGAACGCTACGCCAAACTGAACCGGAACATCCCCGAAGAGGCGGTCTCGGCCATCTCCGATTCGATGCCGGCGGCCAAGCTCGCCGACACCGTCGCCGGCCATCTCGGCACCAAGCTCGAGGACAAGCAGCGGCTCCTGGAGGAGCCCGACGTCGGCGACCGGCTCGAGGCGATCTACGGCCTGATGCAGGGCGAGATGTCGGTGCTGAAGGTCGAGAAGAAGATCAAGAGCCGGGTCAAGACCCAGATGGAGCGGACCCAGCGCGAGTACTACCTCAACGAGCAGATGAAGGCGATCCAGCGCGAGCTCGGCGGCGAGGGCGAAGGCCAGGACGACGCCAGCGAGTTCGAGGAGCGCATCAACAAGACCCGATTCTCCAAGGAGGCCAAGGAGAAGGCGCTGGGCGAGCTGAAGAAGCTGCGCTCGATGTCGCCGATGTCGGCCGAGGCCACGGTGGTGCGCAACTACCTGGAGTGGATGCTGTCGATCCCCTGGGGCAAGAAGTCGAAGATCAAGAAGGATTCTGGTGCTCTCGCAGAAGGTGCTCGACGACGACCACTACGGGCTGGAGAAGGTCAAGGACCGGATCATCGAGTTCCTGGCCGTGCAGTCGCGTTCGGACAAGCTGAAGGGGCCGATCCTCTGCCTCGTCGGGCCTCCCGGCGTCGGCAAGACCAGCCTGGGCAAGTCGGTGGCCAAGGCCACGGGGCGCGAGTTCATCCGCATCTCGCTCGGCGGCGTCCGGGACGAGGCGGAGATCCGCGGGCACCGGCGCACCTACATCGGCTCGATGCCCGGCAAGATCATCCAGTCGATGAAGCGGGCCAAGACCACCAATCCGCTGATCCTGCTCGACGAGATCGACAAGATGGGCCAGGACTTCCGCGGCGATCCGGCCAGCGCAATGCTCGAGGTGCTCGACCCCGAGCAGAACGGGACGTTCTCGGATCACTACCTGGAGGTGGAGTACGACCTTTCGAACGTGATGTTCATCACCACGGCCAACAGCTACAACATGCCGCGGCCGCTGCTCGATCGCATGGAGATCATCCCGATCCCGGGCTACACCGAGGACGAGAAGATCGAGATCGCGCGTCAGCACCTGATCGAGAAGCAGGAGAAGGGCCACGGCCTGAAGGCGGCCGAGTTCGAGCTGACCGACGCCGGCCTGCGCGACATCGTCCGCTACTACACGCGGGAAGCCGGTGTCCGTAACCTCGAGCGCGAGATCGCCAAGCTCTGCCGCAAGGCGGTGACCGAGATCGTCAAGGGCAAGACCGCCAAGGTCACGGTCACGCCCGAGAACCTCGAGGAGTTCCTCGGCGTCCGGCGGTTCAAGTACGGGCTGGCGGAGACGGCCGACCAGGTCGGCGTCGTCACCGGCTTGGCCTGGACCGAGGTCGGCGGCGATCTGCTCTCGATCGAGGCGCTGCGGCTGCCGGGCAAGGGCCGGATGAAGACCACCGGCACGCTCGGCGACGTGATGAAGGAATCGATCGACGCGGCCTCGTCCTGGGTGCGCTCCAAGGCGCCCGAGCTGGGGCTCAAGCCGCCGATGTTCGAGACCATCGACATCCACGTCCACGTCCCCGAAGGGGCAACCCCCAAGGACGGGCCGAGCGCCGGCATCGCGATGGTGACCTCCATCGTCTCGGTGCTGACCAAGATCCCGGTGCGCCGCGACGTGGCGATGACCGGCGAGGTGACGCTGCGCGGCAACGTGCTGCCGATCGGCGGGCTGAAGGAGAAGTTGCTCGCGGCGCTGCGCGGGGGCATCACCACGGTGATGATCCCGGCCGACAACGTGAAGGATTTCCGCGAGATCCCGGACAACGTCAAGAACGGCCTCGAGCTGATCCCGGTGGCCAACGTGACCGACGTGCTGCGCAACGCGCTGGTGCGGATGCCCGATCCCATCGACTGGGACGAGGCGGCGGAGGCAGCCAAGGTCGCCGCTGCGCCGCCGCCTCCGGGCGAGGCGCCTTCCGCCGCGCCGCACTGAGCCGCTCGGCCCGGCGGTTCCCGACTAAACCCGTGGCACGCCCGCCCCTTCCGGGGCGGGCGTGCTCTTTCGGTGGCCCACGGACGGACCTGCCTCGCCCTGTCGCGTCACTTCCGATGACGTGGCGTAGCTGACGGGCGGCGCGGCCATCGGGTTTTCCGGTAGGATTGGGGTTGTGATGCAAGACAAGACAAGGCAGGCGCGCACCGATTTGTCGACGGACAAATCGACGAAGTGAATGCGGACCTTGCACATGACCTTTGTTGTCGCGACCCAATCAGGATCCCATGTGAGGGGCTTTCAGCGCGGCGTTTCCTCAAGGGGTCGTCAGACGATGCCGCCGCCGAGGCTGGCCACCAGCGGGCGCTCCTCGGCGACCCCGTTGCGGTAGCGGCTCTGCCGGAACGCGGCCACCGGGTCGATCGCGCCGCCGGCCTCGCGCCGCGCCATGGCGAGAATTGGCTCGACGTCGGTGCGGAAGGCGGTCTTCAGCGTCGTGGTGGCCATCAGCGCGTCGTTGGTCTCCTGGTAGCCGTCGAGCACGGCGCGGTCGACCAGCAGCGCCTGGGCGTAGGCACGCTGCACTTCCATGGCGCTGACCATCAGGCTCTCGATCGGGTCGGTGACGTTGTGCGACTGGTCGAGCATGTGCGCCGGCGCGAAGCCCGCCGCGGCGCGGTCCTCGGCGTCGACCAGTTCGTTGAAGACCAGGAACAGTCGGTAGGGGTCGATCGAGCCGGCGTCGAGGTCGTCGTCGCCGTACTTCGAATCGTTGAAGTGGAAGCCGCCGAGCTTGCCGAACTGGATCAGGCGGGCCACGATCATCTCGATGTTCACGTTCGGCGCGTGGTGGCCGAGGTCGACCAGGCAGAATGCCTTGGGACCCAGTTCCTGGGCGATCAGGTAGTTGGTGCCCCAGTCCTGCACCACCGTCGAGTAGAAGGCCGGCTCGTACATCTTGTGCTCGGAGAAGAGGCGCCAGTCGTCCGGCAGCGCGGCGTAGATCGCCCGCATCGAATCGAGGTAGCGCTCGAAGGCGCGGGTGAAATGCGACTGGCCGGGGAAGTTCGAGCCGTCGCCGATCCAGACCGTCAGCGCCTTCGCGCCGAGCGCCCGGCCGATCTCGATGCATTCGAGGTTGTGCTCGACCGCCTGGGCGCGGGTGGCTGCGTCGTTGTGCGACAGCGAGCCGAACTTGTAGCTGAGCTTCTGGTCGGGCGCGTCGGAGAAGGTGTTGGAGTTCATCGCGTCGAACCTCAGCCCCAGCTCCGCCGCCCGTTCGCGCAGCGCCGCCGGGTCGGCCTTGTCCCAGGGGATGTGCAGCGAGACCCGCGGGGTCGCCGCGGTCAGGCGGTGGACCACCGCGCAGTCCTCGAGCTTGTCGAAGATGCCGCGCGGCTCGCCGGGGCCGGGAAAGCGGGCGAAGCGGGTGCCGCCGGAGCCGACGCCCCAGGACGGCACCGCCACGCCGAAGGCCGCGACCCGGGCCCTGACCGCGTCGATGTCGATGCCGCGGCGGTCGAGCTGCGCCCCAAGCGCGGCGTAGTCCGCCTCCAGCGCCGGTTTGCGGGCGGCGTTCTCGGCCTCGATCAGGCCGGACTCGATGCGTGCCATTTCCTGCCCTCCTAGCGGGTGAAGGCCTGGACGTTGCCGGCGTCGACGTTGACGATGTTGCCGGTCGACTTGGCCGAGGCCTCCGAGGCGAAGAAGTAGGCCGCCTCGGCGATGTCCTCGGGCAGCACCGAGCGTTTCAGGAGGGAGCGCTGGCGATACATCTCCTCGAGCCCCTCCTTGTCGGTCTTGTAGGTGCCGGCGCGCTGCTCGAGCCACTCGCCCTCCCAGATCTTCGAGCCGCGCAGCACAGCGTCGGGGTTGACCACGTTCACCCGGATGCCCTCCGGCGCTCCTTCGAGCGCCAGGCAGCGGGCGAGGTGAATCTCCGAGGCCTTGGCGGTGCAGTAGGCCGAGGCGTTGGGCGAGGCGGCGAGCCCGTTCTTCGAGGCGATGAACACCACCGCCCCGCCGATCCCCTGCGCCTTCAGGACCCGGAAGGCCTCGCGCGACACCAGGAAGTAGCCGGTCGAGAGGATCGACATGTTGCGGTTCCAGAGCTCGAGCGTGGTGTCCTCCACCGGCGCGGACGAGGCGATCCCGGCGTTCGAGACAACGATGTCGACGCCGCCGAACTCCACCGCCATCGCGGCGTAGGCGGCCGCCACTGCCTCCTCGGAGGTCACGTTCATCTCCACCGTGCGCACCACGTCCGCCGAATGCCGGCCGGCGAGGTTCGCCAGCGTCTCGGCCAGCGCCGCCGCGTCGATGTCCGCCAGCACCACGCAGGCACCTTCCGTGAGGAGCCGCTCCGCCGTCGCGGCACCGATGCCGCCGGCACCGCCGGTGACGATGGCGATGCGCCCGGCCAGGCTCTTCGGTTTCGGCATGCGCTGGAGCTTGGCCTCTTCGAGCAGCCAGTATTCGATGTCGAAGGCCTCCTGCTCCGGCAGCCCCCGGTATTCGCTGACCGCCGAGGCGCCGCGCATCACGTTGATGGCGTTGACATAGAATTCCCCCGAGATCCGCGCCGTCGCCTTGTCCTTGGCGAAGGTGATCATCCCCACGCCGGGCACCAGGTAGACCACGGCGTTCGGGTCGCGCAGCGGCGGGCTGTCCGGCCGCCTGCAGCGGGCGTAGTAGCCCGCATAGTCCTCGCGGTAGGCCTCGACGGCACCGGCGAGGCCCGAGAGCGTTGCGTCGAGGTCCGGCTTCGCCGGGTCGAAGTCCACCACCAGCGGGCGGATCTTGGTGCGCAGGAAATGGTCGGGGCAGCTGGTGCCGAGCGCCGCCAGCGGCGCCATGTTCCGCGAATTCACGAACGCCAGCACCGCTTCCTGGTCGTCGAAGTGCCCCACCATGCGCACCTCCCTCGACACCATGCCGCGGATCGCCGGCATCAGCGCCGCCGCCACCCGCCGGCGCTCCTCCGCCGGCAGCGCCGCGTGCTTCGCGCCCCCGAACGCGGGCTTGCCGGCGGTGCGCTCCTCCAGCCAGCCGATGGCGCGGTTGATGATCGCGAGCGTGGTCTCGTAGCAGCCCTTGGCGTCGTCTCCCCAGGTGAAGAGCCCGTGGCTCTCGAGCACCACCCCCTTGGCCTGCGGGTGGTCGCGGCAGAACGTCTCCAGCCACAGGCCCAGCTCGTAACCCGGCCGCTTCCAGGGCAGCCAGCCGATCTCCTCGCCGAACACCTCCTGCGTCAGCGCCCTGGAGTCCTTCGCAGCGGCGATGGCAATGATCGCGTCGGCGTGCATGTGGTCGACGTGCCTGCGCGGGACGTAGGCGTGCAGCGGCGTATCGATCGAGGCCGCCCGGGCGTTGAGGTTGAAGGTGCAGTGGGGCAGATACCCCACCATCTCGTCCTCATGCTCGACGCCGCGGTAAAGCCCCTTCAGCGCCTCGAGCTTCGACATGTAGAGCGTGGCGAAGCCGTCGAGCTTGATGGTGCCAACGTCGCCGCCCGAGCCCTTGACCCAGAGCACCTCGACCGTCTCGCCGGTCAGCAGGTCCTTCTGCATCACCTTGGCCGAGGTGTTGCCGCCGCCGTAGTTGGTGATCCGCTTGTCCGCGCCCAGCAGGTTCGAGCGGTAGAGCAACAGCTCCGGCTCGCTCATCCCCGCCGCCTTGCCGTTATCCCACAGGTTCGCAAGCCGGTCGCCGGCCTTCACGTCGAGCATCGTGATCCTCCCATTGGTCTGCCGCGGGGGGCCCTCGCGGGGCGCGCTTCCGGCTCCGATGTATCGCCCACGACTCCGCCGGTGTCAATCACAAACGATCATATCTGATCATTCCGCACTGCAGCATGGCGGAATTTGATTGAAACTGATTGACAGGCGAATCGCCAAATGCCATCGTGAGCGTAGGGGAGGCTCGGATGCACGAAAAAGAGCGGCATCGGATCATCGTCGCGGCGGTGCAGGACAGGCCGGTCGTGACCGTGCAAGAAATGGTCGAGCTGACGGAGTCGTCCGAGGCGACGATCCGCCGCGATATCGCCGCGCTGCACATGCAGAAGAAGCTGCGCCGGGTGCGCGGCGGCGCCGAGGCGATTTCGCCGCCGCAGTTCGTGGGTCTCGCCGGACGGCCGTTCAGCCTGAACGAGATCGCCAACGTCGCTCAGAAGCGGGCGATCGCGCGGGAGGCGGTGGCGCTCTGCGAGGACGGCGACCCGATCATCATCAACGGCGGCACCACCACCTTCCAGATGGTCTATCCGCTGGCGAGCCGGCGGATGCAGATCCTGACCAACTCCTTCCCGATCGCCGAGCACCTGCTGAAGCACTCCAAGAACACCATCCTGCTGCCCGGCGGCACCATCTACCGGGCGCAGAACATCGTGCTCAGCCCGTTCGAGAACGACGTCACCCGCAACTTCTACGCCCGCCGCATGTTCATGGGCGCCCAGGGACTGGGCGCGCTCGGGCTGATGGAGGCCGATCCGCTGCTGATCCAAGCCGAGCAGAAGCTGATCAACCAGGCGGACGAGCTGATCGTGCTGATCGACGCCAGCAAGTTCGAGCGCCGCTCCAGCCTGATCCTGTGCGGTCTCGACCGCATCGCCACGGTGATCACCGACGACCGCGCCGACGACCGCGCCGCCGCCATGCTCGAAGCCGCGGGCGTCCGGCTGGTGATCGCCGAGGCGCAGGCCCCGCCAATCGAATCCGCGTCCGCCGGCTGAGGGACACCGGCACGCCGATACCGTCGTAGAAACGCTCACAGGGAGGAATATCGATGAGCATCTGGACGAAACTGATCGCTTCGGCCGCCGTGGCCGCGGCCCTGGTCGCCGCTCCGGCGAACGCCCAGGACCAGAAGCGCATCGCGCTGGTGGTCAAGGCGCTCGGCATCGGCTTCTTCGAAGCCGCCGACAAGGGCGCCGAGGAGGCGGCCAAGGAACTCGGCGACGTCGAGATCATCTACACCGGCCCGACCGACACCACCGCCGAGGGCCAGATCGAGGTGATCAACGCCCTGATCGCCCAGAAGGTCGACGCCATCGCCATCTCCGCCAACGACCGCGACGCCCTGGTGCCGGCACTGAAGAAGGCGATGGACCGCGGCATCACCGTGATCTCCTGGGATTCGGGCGTCGCGCCCGAGGGCCGCGAGATGCACCTCAACCCGTCGTCCAACGCGCTGATCGGCAACATGATCATCAAGCTGGCCGCCGACAACATGCCCGACGGCGGCGACGTCGCGGTGCTCTCGGCCTCGGCCACCGCCACCAACCAGAACACCTGGATCGCCGAGATGAACAAGGTGCTGCCCAACTACCCGGGCATCAACGTGGTGGCGACGGTCTACGGCGACGATCTCGCCGACAAGTCCTACCGCGAGGCCCAGGGCCTGATGGCGTCCTATCCGAACCTGAAGGCGATCATCGCCCCGACCTCGGTCGGCATCGTCGCCGCCGCCCAGGCGGTCGAGGACGCCGGCAAGGTCGGCCAGATCAACGTCACCGGCCTCGGCCTGCCTTCGGAGATGGCCGGGCACGTCGCCTCGGGCGCTTCGAAGTCGTTCGCGATCTGGAACCCGATCGACCTCGGCTACTCCGCGACGATGATCGCCTACAACCTCGCCACCGGCAAGGCCAAGGCCGAGCCGGGCGCCGAGATCCCGATGGGCCGCATGGGCTCGGTCACGCTCGACGAGAACAACGAGGGCGCGATGGCCGACCCCTTCGTCTACGACGCCACGAACATCGACGAGTTCAAGTCGATCTTCTGAGCCTAGAACCAGCGCCTTCCGGCCTCGCGCCGGAAGGCCCCGCCCTGCCCCGGATGGATCCCGCCATGCCCACCGCCCGCCCCGTCCGCGACGGCCGGACGATCGCCGCCGCTCGACCCCGATCCGGCGCCGATCCTCGAGCTCGACGGCATCTCCAAGGGCTTCCCGGGCGTGCAGGCGCTCGACGCCGTGGCGCTCCGGCTCTACCCGGGCCAGGTGACGGCGCTGGTCGGCGAGAACGGCGCCGGCAAGTCGACCATCGTCAAGATCCTCACCGGCATCTACCAGCCCGACGCCGGCCGCATCACGCTCGACGGCCGCCCGGTGAGCTTTCCCACCGCCCACGCCGCCGCCGACGCCGGCGTCACCGCCATCCACCAGGAGACCGTGCTCTTCGACGATCTCTCGGTCGCCGAGAACATCTTCCTCGGCCACGCCCCGCGCACCCGCTTCGGCCTGATCGACTGGGAGCGCATGCGCGCCGAGGCGGCGGCCATGCTCGCCCGCATCGGCGCCGCCATCGACCCGCGCGCGCGCCTGCGCGACCTCGGCATCGCCAACAAGCACCTGGTGGCCGTCGCCCGCGCGCTCTCGATCGACGCCCGCGTGGTGATCATGGACGAGCCCACCGCCTCGCTGTCGCACAAGGAGATCGCCGAGCTCTACGAGCTGATCGAGAAGCTCAAGGCCGAGGGCAAGGCGATCCTGTTCATCAGCCACAAGTTCGACGAGATCTTCCGCATCGCCGACCGCTACACCGTGTTCCGCGACGGCCGCATGGTCGGCGAGGGGCTGATGGCCGACGTCACCGAGGACGCGCTGGTCACGCTGATGGTCGGCCGCAGCATCGACACCATCTTCCCCAAGCGCCCCGACGCGCGCGGCGAGCCGGTGCTGAAGGTCGCGGGCCTACAGCCACCCCACCGAGTTCGACGACATCGGCTTCACCCTGCGCCAGGGCGAGATCCTCGGCTTCTACGGCCTGGTCGGCGCCGGGCGCAGCGAGGTCATGCAGGCGCTGTTCGGCATCACCCGGCCGTCGCGGGGCGAGGTCAGCATCGACGGCCAGGCCGCGGCGATCCGCGAGCTCGGCCGCGGCGATCGGGCGCGGCATCGTCTACGTGCCCGAGGACCGCGGCAAGCAGGGCGCGGTGATCGGCCTGCCGATCTTCCAGAACGTCACCCTGCCCTCGCTTTCGCGCACCTCGCGCCGCGGCTTCCTGCGGCTGGCCGAGGAGTTCCGCCTCGCCCGCGAATACACCCGCCGGCTCGACCTGCGCGCCGCGGCGCTCGACCAGGACGTCGGCCAGCTCTCCGGCGGCAACCAGCAGAAGGTGGTGATCGCCAAGTGGCTGGCGACCCGGCCCCGGGTCATCATCCTCGACGAGCCGACCAAGGGCATCGACATCGGCTCCAAGGCCGCGGTGCACGAGTTCATGGCCGAGCTCGCCGCCCAGGGCCTCGCCGTGATCATGGTCTCCTCCGAGATCCCCGAGATCCTCGGCATGTCCGACCGGGTGATCGTGATGCGCGAGGGCCGCATCGTCGCCGAGTTCGACCGCGCCGGCCTCACCCCCGAGAAGCTGGTGCGCGCCGCCGCCGGCATCACCGAGGTGGCCTGATGACCCGCATCCTGAAATCCCGCGAGACCCTGCTCGCCGCCGCCATCCTGGCCCTGATCGCGCTGATCTCGCTGCGCTTCCCGGCCTTCGCCACCCCGTCGAACCTCGCGGGCGTCTTCAACGACACCGCGATCCTGATCGTGCTGGCGCTCGGCCAGATGACGGTGATCCTGACCAAGTGCATCGACCTCTCGGTCGCCGCCACCCTGGCCCTGACCGGCATGGTGGTGGCGATGCTGAACCACGCCCATCCCGGCATCCCGGTGGCGGCGCTGCTGGCGCTGGCGGGGCTGCTCGGCGCGGCGCTGGGCTCGGTCAACGGCCTCCTGGTCTGGAAGCTCGACATCCCGCCGATCGTGGTGACGCTCGGCACGCTCACCATCTACCGCGGCATCATCTTCCTGATCTCCGGCGGCGCCTGGATCAACGACCACGAGATGAGCCCCGCCTTCAAGGCCCTGCCCCGCGCCGTGGTCGCGGGCCTGCCGGTGCTGAGCTGGGTCGCCGTCGCCGCCATCGCCCTGGTCTGGCTCCTGACCACCCGCTCGGGCCTCGGCCGCGCCTTCTACGCCGTGGGCGGCAACCCGCGCGCCGCGGTCTACACCGGCATCGACGTCGGCCGGACCCGCTTCGCCGCCTTCGTGCTGTCGGGCACGCTGGCCGGGCTTCTGCGGCTACCTCTGGGTCGCCCGCTACGCCGTCGCCTACGTCGACATCGCCGGCGGCTTCGAGCTCGACGTGGTCGCGGCCTGCGTGATCGGCGGCATCTCCATCGCCGGCGGCATCGGCTCGGTGGCGGGCGCGGTGATGGGCGCGCTGTTCCTCGGCGTGATCAAGAACGCGCTGCCGGTGATCAACATCTCGCCGTTCTGGCAGCTGGCGATCTCCGGCACCGCCATCATCGTCGCCGTCGCCGTCAACGCCCGCGCCGAGCGGCCGCAAGGGCCGGATCATCCTGAAGCAGGCGGAGCACGCCGCATGACCCACGCACGCCGACACCCGCGTGGTCCCCGACCGGCTGCAGAGCGCGCACCGCCAGCCTGCTCAAGGGCTGGGAGACGCCTGCTGCTCGGGGTCGCGGTGGTGATCTTCCTGATCAACAGCTTCGCCTCGCCCTACTTCCTCGACCCCTGGAACCTCTCGGACGCCACCTTCAACTTCACCGAGAAGGCGATGATCGCCTTCCCGATGGCGCTCCTGATCATCGCCGGCGAGATCGACCTCTCGGTCGCCGTCGATCATCGCGCTCGCCTCCACCGCCATGGGCTATGCGGTGCAGCAGGGCGTGGGCACCCCCGGCCTCGTCGTCATCGGCCTTCGTCGTCGGGCTCGGCCTGCGGCGCCTTCAACGGCACCCTGGTGACCCGGCTTCGGCCTGCCCTCGATCGTGGCCACCATCGGCACCATGAGCCTGTTCCGCGGCATCGCCTACATCGTGCTCGGCGACAAGGCCTTCACCGGCTACCCGCCGTCCTTCGCCTTCTTCGGCCAGGGCTACGTCTGGTGGGTCTTCACCTTCGAGCTGGTGCTGTTCGCGCTCCTCGCGGTCGTCTACGGCGTGCTGCTGCACCGCACCAGCTTCGGCCGCGCCGTCTACGCCATCGGCAACAACCCGACGGCCGCGCTCTTCTCCGGCATCCGGGTCGCCCGGGTGAAGTTCATCCTGTTCCTGCTCACCGGCCTCATGTCCGGCGTCGCCTCGATCTGCCTCACCTCGCGGCTCGGCTCCACCCGGCCCTCGATCGCGCTCGGCTGGGAGCTCGAGATCGTCACCATGGTGGTGCTCGGCGGGGTCAACATCCTCGGCGGCTCGGGCTCGATCCCCGGGGTGGTGATCGCCGCGCTGGTGCTCGGCATGGTCACCTTCGGCTTCGGGCTCCTGAACGTCCCGGGCATCGTCATGTCGATCTTCGTGGGCCTGCTGCTGATCGGCGTCATCGCCCTGCCGATCCTGGCACGCCGCCTGCTGGCCCGGAGGGCCTGAGCCCATGCAGAGCTATGCCTTCCGCATGCGGCTCAACCCCGGCCAGGAGGACGAGTACCGCCGCCGCCATGACGCCATCTGGCCCGAGCTGGTGGCCCTGCTGCGCGACGCCGGCGTCTCCGACTACTCGATCTACCTCGACCGCGAGACCGGCCTCCTGTTCGGCGTGCTGCGGCGCCGCGACGACCACAGCATGGACGACCTGCCGAACCATCCGGTGATGCGCCGCTGGTGGGAGCACATGGCCGACATCATGGAGAGCGCGCCGGACCACGCGCCGGTCGCGGTGCCGCTCGAACCCGTCTTCCACATGGACTGACGCGATGGCTCTGCCCACCACTGTGCTGGTGATCGACATCGGCAAGACCAACGCCAAGGTGGCGCTGGTCGACGCCGCCAGCCTCGCCGAGATCGACGTTCGCACCACCCCGAACCGCGTGCTGCCCGCCCCGCCCTATCCGCACGCCGACGCCGAGGGCCTCTGGCGCTTCATCCTCGCCGCGATCCGCGAGCTGCACGCACGCCACGGCGTCGGCGCCCTCGTCACCACCACCCACGCCTGCGCCGCCGCGCTCCTCGACTGCCGACGGCCGCCTGGTGCTGCCGATCCTCGACTACGAGCACGACGGCCCCGACGACGCTCGCCGAGCGCTACGCCGCGCTGCGCCCCGACTTCGCCGAGACCGGCTCGCCGCGCCTCCCCGCCGGGCTCAACCTCGGCGCCCAGCTGCACTGGCAGGCCCAATGCTTCCCCGCCGCCTTCGCCCGCTGCACCGCGATCCTGACCTACCCGCAGTACTGGGGCTTCCGCCTCTCGCGGCGTGCTCTCGATCGAGGTCACCTCGCTCGGCTCGCACAGCGACCTCTGGAACCCCCACGCCCGCCGCTTCTCCTCGCTGGTCGCGGCCCTCGGGCTCGACAGCCCGCCTGCCGCCGCTGCGCCGCGCCGACGACCTGCTCGGGCCGGTGACGCCCGAGGTCGCCGTCGCGACCGGCCTCGACCCCGCGACGCCGGTCTTCTGCGGCATCCACGATTCCAATGCCTCGCTGCTGCCCCACCTCGCCGGCCGCCAGCCGCCGTTCGCGGTGGTCTCGACCGGCACCTGGGTGATCGCCATGGCCATCGGCGGCCGGGCGGTGACGCTGGACCCGCGCCGCGACACCCTGATCAACGTCGACGCCTTCGGCGACCCGGTGCCCTCGGCGCGCTTCATGGGCGGGCGGGAATGGTCGCGCCTCACCGAGGGCCGCGCGACCGAAGCCACGCCGGCCGACGCCGACGCCGTCCTCGCCCGGGGCATCATGCTGTTCCCGGCCGTCGAGCCGGGCTCGGGTCCCTTCGCCGGCCGCGCCCATACCTGGTCGGTTCCGGAGAGCGAGATCTCCGACGGCGAGCGCGCGGTCGCGGCGTCGTGGTACTTGGCGCTGATGACCGGGGTCTGCCTCGAGATGATCGGTGCCGACGGTCCCACTCTCGTCGAGGGTCCGCTCGCCGCGAACCGGCACTTCGCGGAAATGCTCGCCGCTATCCTGCTGGGCGGCGTGGCGATGGTCGGCGGCTCCGCAACCGGCACCAGCGCCGGCGCCGCGCTGCTGGCGCTGCCGGCATCAGCGCGGCCCGGCGCCGCTGCGGCGGCCGCCGAGCCGGCTCCGCGCCGCCGCGCCGCGCTCGAGGCTTATGCGCAGACCTGGCGGAGCAGGCTGGGCATCGAGGCGTAACCCGCGCCTTGCAGGCGGCGTCCGGGTTGGATATGGGCGGTTGCCGTGCTCGCGGCCAAGTCTCCGCAACCTTGCCAAAACGGAATTCGACCTTCATGTCCCGCCCGATCATCTCCGGCGTCGTCGCGATGGCCGCGATCGTTGTCGCCTCCAACATCCTGGTGCAGTTCCTGTTCGGCAACTGGCTCACCTGGGGGGCTTTCACCTATCCCTTCGCCTTCCTGGTCACCGACCTGATGAACCGGCTGCACGGGCCGAGCGCGGCGCGTCGGGTGGTGCTGGCGGGCTTCCTGGTCGGCATCGTCTGCAGCCTGATCGGCACCCGGATCACCGGGCCGCTGGGGCCGCTGGTCAGCCCGCGGGTGGCGCTGGGCTCGGGGCTGGCGTTCCTGTCGGCGCAGCTGCTCGACGTGGCGATTTTCGACTGGCTGCGGACCGGGCGCTGGTGGCAGGCGCCCTTCGTCTCGAGCCTGTTCGGCAGCGCGCTCGACACCGCGATCTTCTTCAGCATCGCTTTCTCGGCCAGCCTGAGCTGGATCGCGCCGCAGGTTGACGTCGCCTGGGCCAACGAAGCGCTGCCGCTGCTCGGCCACGGGCCGGTCGTACCGCTCTGGGTCAGTCTCGGAACTGCCGATTTCCTGGTCAAACTGGCGCTGGCGGTGTTCGCTCTGGTGCCATTCCGCGTCGCGCTGCGCCGGCTGGCACCGGGGATCTGAAAAGGGCTTGCGTTTTGGCGCGATCTAGGCACGATCGGGGCAACCGAAACCAGCGAAAGGAGGTGATCCAATGTCGAGTGAGACTTTGGAGCGTGAGGCCGGGTTGACGCGAGGAGGGACCGCCTGAGGGGCAGCCCCCCGGGACGGAACCGACACGCCGGGCTATGGCCTTGCCGGCCAGCCTCCAAGCTCATGAAACGAGGGGTCGCAGCGTTTGCGGCCCCTCTCCTTTTTTGCGAGCCGGCCATGCTGAGGATCAACGACGACATCGCGCTCGAGGACTGGGAGATCACCGAGACGTTTCACCGCGCCTCCGGGCCGGGTGGCCAGAACGTCAACAAGGTCTCGACCGCGGTGGCGCTGCGCTTCGAGGCGGAGCGCTCGCCGAGCCTGACGGCGGAGGTGAAGGCGCGGCTGCGCCGGCTGGCCGGCTGGCGCTGGACCGGCGAGGGCGCGCTGATCGTCACCGCCGAGCGACTTCGCAGCCAGGCGCTCAACCGCGAGGAGGCGCGCGAGAAGCTCCGGGCGCTGATCCTGGCCGCGCTGGAGCGGCCGCGGCCGCGGCGGCCCACCCGGCCGACCGCGGGATCGGTGCGCCGCCGGCTGGAGGCGAAGGCGCGCCGGGCGGCGGTGAAGGCGGCGCGGGGGCCGGCGCCGGAGGAGGCGCTGAAACCGCAAGCGCTTACTTTCCGGTGGGAAAGCGCCGGCGCCGCGGCTACTGATGGGAGCGCAGGCCAAATCCGGGATTGTCGACCACCGCACTCTCCATCGAGCATGTCAGCCATTCGTTCGGCGCGCTGAAGGCGCTGGACGACGTTCCGCTGACCGAGTCCGAAGGCCGGGTGGTGGCGCTGATCGGCGTGAACGGCGCCGGCAAGACCACGCTCTTCGCGCTGGCGACCCGGCTCTACGACAACGTCAGCGGCCGGATCGCGGTCTTCGGCAACGATCTGCGCCGCTCGCCCGGCGCGGCGCTGGCCGCGCTAGGCGATCGGGCTGTTTTTGAGCTCGGCGATCCGGCAGCTGGAGAACTTCGCCGGGGTGATGAACTTCGTGATTTTCCCAATGTTCTTAGCCTCTTCGGCGCTCTACCCGTTGTGGCGGCTCAGGGAATCGAGCGTGCCGCTCTGCCGGGTGGCGGTGGCGAATCCGTTCACCTCGGCGGTGGAGCTGATCCGGTTCGCGCTCTACGGCGAGGTCAACTGGCTGGCGCTGGCGGTGGTGCTGGGCTGCACGGCGGTGTTTCTGGGGGCCGCGATCTGTGCTTAGGATCCGTCCAAGGGACTGATCGGGCGTCGCGGGTGGGCGACACCCAACCGTCTGAAAAGACGGCTTTTTCTGCGTATGGGATCGGTATGGAATGCGTATGGAACGCATATGGGTGTTTTCGCGGCGGGTGGTTCAGACCCCGGCGCCGCGGGCGTTGACGAAGAGGGCGAAGACCGAGGTGGTGGCGCAGATGAAGAGCCGGTTGCGCTTGCGGCCGCCGAAGGTGACGTTGGCGACCACCTCGGGCAGGCGGATCTTGCCGATCAGCGTGCCGTCGGGGGCGAAGCAGTGCACGCCGTCGCCGGCCGAGGTCCAGAGGTTGCCGCGGGTGTCGAGGCGGAAGCCGTCGAAGAGGCCGGCCTCGCTGGTGGCGAAGTCGGTGCCGCGGCCGACCGAGGCGCCGCCGGCGGCGACCGGATAGGCGCGGATCTTCGGCGTGCAGTCGGGCTCGTGGGTCTGGCCGGTGTCGGCGACGAAGAGGACGGTCTCGTCGGGCGAGAAGGCGAGGCCGTTGGGCTGGACCATGTCGTCGATGATCAGCGTCACGGAACCGTCGGAGGGGTCGAGGCGGTAGACGTTGGAGGCCCCGATCTCGGACGGGGCGGCGTCGCCCTCGTAATCGCCGTCGATGCCGTAGGTCGGATCGGTGAACCAGATCGAGCCGTCGGACTTCACCACCACGTCGTTCGGTGAGTTCAGCTTCTTGCCGGCGAAGGCGTCGGCGAGCACGGTTCGACTTCCGTCGAGCTCGATGCGGCTGACGCAACGGCCGCGGTGCTCGCAGGCGACGAGCCGCCCCTCGCGGTCGACGGTGTGGCCGTTCTGGACGCGGCAGGGCTGCTCGAAGGTCGAGACGTGGCCGGAGGTCTCGTCCCAGCGCATCACCCGGTCGTTCGGGATATCGGACCAGATCAGGTAGCGGCCGGCCGGGAAGTAGGCCGGGCCCTCGGCCCAGCGTCCGCCGCTCCAGAGCTTGTCGAGCCCAGCGTTGCCGTGGATCAGCCTGGCGAAGCGCTGGTCGCGGATTTCGATGAAGTCGCCGGGCATGGGCTTTCCTCCGTTCAGGACGTGACTTTTTCGTTGCGGCCGTAGACCAGCAGCATGCCGACGATCACCGCGCCGTAGATGATCTGGCGGCCGGCCTCCGGCATCTGCATGATCGAGAGCACCGAGTTCAGCAGCACGATCAGGATGACGCCGACCACGGTGCCGATGTAGCGGCCGCTGCCGCCGAGGATGCGGGTGCCGCCGAGCACCACCGAGGCGATGGCCGGCAGCAGGAACGGCGTGCCCATGCCCTGATAGGCCTGGGTCGAGTAGCCGGCGAGCAGCACCCCGGCGGTGGCGGCGCAGACCGAGGAGGCGACGAAGGCGCCGACGATCACGAGGCGGGTGCGGATGCCGGAGAGGTAGGCCGCGCCCTCGCGGGTGCCGGTGGCGTAGATCGCCCGGCCGAAGCCGGTGCGCGCCAGGATGGTGGCGATGACGAGCGAGACCGCGATCCAGACGAAGATCGCCACCGGGATGCCCGCGAGCTTGCCGGCGGCGAGCCAGCGCATCAGCGGCGTCGCCTCGGTGCGCGGCGCGAAGCCGCCGGTATGGGCGACCATCAGCCCGCGCATCACGCTGTCGACGCCGAGGGTGAAGATCATCGAGGGGATGCGCAGGTAGGCGACGCCGAAGCCGTTGAAGAGGCCGACGGCGATGCCCACGGCGATCCCGGTCGGGATCGCGAGGCTGCCGCCGACGCTGGTCGCCATCATCGCGGCGGCGGCGAGCGTCCAGGGCACCGAGAGGTCGATCTGGCCGAGCAGGATCACCATCATCATGCCGGCGGCGACGATGCCGAGGAAGGACCCGGTCTGCAGCTGCTGCAGCAGGTAGCGGGGCGACAGCAGCGGCGCGGTGCCGAGGCGCGAGAGCGTGTAGGCGGTCCCGAGCAGCAGGATCGCCACCACGAAGCCCGCGGCGATGACGATGGGCCGGTTCTCGGGGCGCGCAAGGATGGCGATCACGGGGGTCCGGTCCTCCTAGCGGAACAGCTCGAGCCGGTTGCGGACCCGCAGCGTGCGGATCGCGCCGAGGCTGACGGCGGCAAGCAGCACGACCCCCTCGATCAGCGGCTGCAGCAGCGGGTCGATCGAGAGGATCCGGAAGTAGAACGAGATCACCCGCAGGATCAGCGCGCCGAAGAGCGAGCCGATGGCGCCGCCGGCGCCCCCGAAGAGCGAGGTGCCGCCGAGCACCACCGCGGCGATCGAGTTCAGGGTGTAGGCCCCGGCCTGGGTGACGTCGGCGTTGCCGGACGAGGTCTGGATCGCCAGGTAAAGCCCGCCGCAGCCGGCGAAGAAGCCGGCCAGCGTGAAGGCGGCGATCTTGGCCCGGGCGATCGGCAGGCCGGACATGTAGGCCGCACCCTCGGCCGAGCCGATGGCGTAGACGGTGCGGCCGGTCACCGAGCGGCGGAACGGCAGCCAGACGACGAGCGCGACCAGCACGAGCAGGATGAACGGCACCGGGATGTTGGCGAACGGCTGGAACCAGGCGGCCTTGCCGCCGTCGAAGAGGCCGTAGGTATCGGCGAAATCGCTGAGCGCGTTGGTCAGCGCCCAGTTCAGGTCCTCGTCGACGCTGCCGCCCGGGCGGGGGCGGATGATCAGCGCCAGGCCGATGGCGATGGCGCCGGTGGCCAGCGTGGCGATGATCGGCTGGATCCGGCCGTAGACCACGATCAGCCCGTTCATGCAGCCGAAGGCGGCGCCGGCGGCGAGCGTCGCCAGCATCCCGAGCACGATCTGCAGCGGGGTCCCGTTCACCAGCTCGGAGGCGATGCAGTTGGTCAGCGTCATCACCGCCCCGACCGACAGGTCGAGCCCGCCGAGCAGCACCGGCACGGTCTGGGCCATGGCGACGAAGGCGATCGCGACCGATTCGTTGGCGTTCTGCACCAGCACCGCGGCGGAAAAGCCGCGCGGATGCAGGATGTTGTAGGTGAGATAGAGCGCGGCGAAGAGCAGGCAGGCACCGACGAAGCCGCGGTTCTGCGCCAGGGTGAGGCGGAGCCGGCTCACGCCGCGGTCCCGAGGTTGAGCGAGGCGGCGACGATCGCCTCCTCGGTGAGGGCGGCGCCTTCGAGCTCGGCGAGGACGGCGCCGTCGTACATCACCGACACCCGGTCGCAGCAGCCGATCAGCTCGGCGTAGTCGGTGGAGTAGAACAGGATCGCCTTGCCCTCGTCGGCGAGCTCGCGCATCAGCCGGTAGAGCTCCTGCTTGGTGCCGACGTCGATGCCGCGGGTGGGGTCGTTGAGCAGGATCAGGTCGGGCGCGACCATCAGCCACTTGGCGATCACCACCTTCTGCTGGTTGCCGCCCGAGAGCGTCGACACCGGGTCCTCGGGGCGGCCGATGCGGATCTGCAGCTTGGCCAGCGCCTCGTCGATGGCGGCGCGGGCGCGGGCCTCGTCGATGAAGGGCCCGCGCGAGACCTGCGGATAGGAGGCGGCGAGCAGGTTGTCGGCGATCGGGCGGGCGAGCATCAGGCCCT
>CAWKBH010000012.1:0-38758 GCA_963847795.1 uncultured Alphaproteobacteria bacterium | reverse complement strand
CGGGCAGAGTGATGGCGAACATTGGTTTTGGGCGAGCGGTCGGATATGGTCCCCGGACGTGGGGCTTGGTGCGTGGAATTTCGATGGTCGTTCTGAAGGATGTCTGCGAGGGTCGCGACAACAATCTGAACCTGATCCGGATGATCGCCGCAGTCGGCGTGCTGGTGTCGCATGCTTGGCCGCTCTCTCTAGGCCCCGGAACGCCGGAGCCGCTGAGCGCGGCCGTCGGCCAGTCGCTCGGGTCCCTGTCGGTCCTCGTGTTCTTCGTCATATCCGGCTTCCTGATCCCGCGCAGCTTCGAGCGGCAGCCCACGCTGGCGAACTGGCTGCGCGCCCGCTGCTGCGCTTGGCCCCGGCGCTGGCGGTGGTGCTGCTGCTGACCGTCCTGGTTCTCGGCCCCCTGGTCACCACGCTGCCGCTGGCCGACTATGCCAGACGGCCCGAGACCCTGACCTACGTCCCCCGCAACCTGAGCCTGGCTCTCGGGCAGTCGGGTCTCCCGGGGGTCTTCGGGGACAATCCGTATCCGCGAGCGATCAACGGGTCGCTCTGGACGCTGTTCTTCGAGGTGGCCTGCTATGGCGGGGTGATGCTCGTCGGCGTGCTGGGGGTCCTGCGGTCACGCCTGGGGATGGGGATTGCGCTCGGCCTCTTCGTCCTGGTCTACTTGGCCGTGACCCTCACGCCGCTGCGCGCCGCGGCGCCCGACCGGCTGCTGTCGCTGCTGCGGCTCGGTCTGCCGTTCGCCATAGGCACGGGCTTCTACGTCTGGCGAGCGCGGCTGGTGCTGCACCCGGGTCTGCTGCTCGGCCTGGCCGGGCTCACCCTGCTGGCGTGGAACAGCGTCCTCTACCCGGCGCTCTTCGTCCTCAGCCTGTGTTACGTGGTCTTTCTGCTGGCCTATCTGCCCGGGGGTCTCCTGCGGCGCTACAACCGGCGCGGCGACTATTCCTACGGCACTTACGTCTATGCCTTTCCGGTGCAGCAGCTGGTGGTTTTCCTGTTCCATCCAATGAATCCGCTCGTCAACATCGCGATCGCGCTGCCGGTGACGCTGGCGCTTGCGGTGCTGTCCTGGACCTGGGTCGAGCGGCCGGCCCTGGCGCTCGCCCGGGCGCCAGGGCAGCGCGGGGCGGCGGCAAAGGCCTGAGCGCGATGTTCCGCGCAGGGAACATCGCGCCGAGCCCGGACCGGGCGGACAGGGCCCCGAACTCATGTGACCGGTGACAGGGCGGGAGATTTGCACCCCGAGGCAGTCCGGCCTGGCGATACCAGCCGCGCGGCTGGGCCTTTCACGCCGGGAAGGTGGGATGGATCGCGTCGCCGAGCTTGGCTTCGAGCATCGATCGAAAGGAGGTTCCCGCCGTCTTCATGACAGTAAGCGGCGGTCCCGCCCCACGTTGCAGGCGTCCCAAGCTGTTGCGAGGTCATACGCATCTGAAGATGGGGAGTGCGTTTCGCAATGGAGGCAACAGACTGCGTTTCTCAGATCGCTTGGCGTTGAGGTCTTCGAGAGCGGTCATCGGCGTTGGCCGGAGGCGGTGAAGGCGCAGGCGGTAGCCGAGACGCTGGAGCCGGGCGCGACGGTCAACGCGGTGGCTGCGCGCTACGGGGTGAAGCCGAACCAGCTGTCGGCCTGGCGATGGCTGGCCAAGCAAGGCAAGCTGGTCCTGCCTGCCGCCGAGAGTCGGACGAGCCGCGGCCTTCGCGCCTCTCGTCTTGCGCGAGATCCGGCGCTTCGGCAGCGCCGCGGCCCTCGCCGCAGTCGGACGGCAGGCTGCGCCTGGTCTTCGGTGACGTGACGATCGAGCTCGCCGCCGACACGCCCGGCGGCGCGGATTGCCGAGATCGTCCATGCGCTCGGGGCGCCATCGTGATGATGCCGTCCCATACCGTCCGCATCCTGGTGGCGACGCAGCCGGTCGACTTCAGGAAAGGCCACGACGGGCTCGCCGCACTGGTGCAATCGGTTCTGAAGGAGGACCCGTTCACCGGCACGGTGTTCGTGTTCCGGGCCAAGCGGGCCGACCGGTTGAAGATCCTGTTCTGGGACGGCAGCGGCCTGGTGATGGCCTACAAGCGGCTGGAGGAGACCATCTTCACCTGGCCGGCGGTTCGGGACGGCGTGATGACGTTGAACCGGGCACAGTTCGAGGCCCTGTTCGCCGGCCTGGACTGGCGCAGGGTCAGGGCCCTGGAGGCCCGCCGCCCGGCTGCGGCAGAGTGAACTCAGGCGCGGGAAACGCCAGGCATTCGAAGCGGCTTCGGGGTAGTCTCCGGCCATGCCCGCCGCCGCGACCATCGACCTGTCCGCCATCCCCGAGGATCAGCGCGCTGCTGTCGCCGCGGTGCTGCACGAGCGGGATGCGCTCAGGGAGATCAACCGGCGCCTCGAGCATCTGGTCGCCGAGCTCAACCATGTCGTTCACGGCAAGCGGTCCGAGAAGCTCAGCGAGGACGAACG
This sequence comes from uncultured Alphaproteobacteria bacterium, assembly GCA_963847795.1. Taxonomy (GTDB): domain Bacteria; phylum Pseudomonadota; class Alphaproteobacteria; order Rhodobacterales; family Rhodobacteraceae; genus Amaricoccus. The sequence goes on along the minus strand of CAWKBH010000012.1, from coordinate 36,294 downwards.
GCAACTGGCCTTCGAGGATCTCGAGACGGCCATCGCCGAGGTCGAGGAGAAGCAGGACGCGCAGGCTCCCTCGGAACGCGGGCCCCGGCGTGCGGCCAGGCGCAATCGCGGCCACCTGCCCGAGGACCTGCCACGCATCGAGCGTGTGATCGAGCCGGACAGCCTGCTGTGCCCCTGCGGCTGCGGCGCAGATGCACAGGATCGGCGAGGATCGCACCGAGCGGCTGGACATCGTGCCCGCGCAGCTGCGGGTGATCGTCGACCGTTCGCCCCAAATATGCCTGCCGCACCTGCACCGATGGCGTGACCCAGGCGCCGGCACCGGCGCATCTCATCGAGGGCGGGCTGCCGACCGAGGGCGCCATCGCGCATGTGCTGGTCAGCAAATACGCCGACCACCTGCCGTTGTATCGGCAGAGCCAGATCCTTGCCCGCTCCGGCATCGAGATCCACCGCAGCACCCTGGCCGACTGGGTCGGCACCGCCGCGTTCCACCTCAAGCCCGTGGTCGACCGGCTGGCCGAACATCTGAAGGCGTCGACCAAGCTGTTCATGGACGAGACCACCGCGCCGGTGCTCGATCCCGGGCGCGGTCGGACCAAGACCGGATACCTCTGGGCGCTGGCCCGCGACGACCGGGCGTGGGGCGGCGATGATCCGCCGGGCGTGGTCTTCTTCTATGCGCCCGACCGCGCCGGAGAGAATGCGGAGAAGATCCTGCGGGGCTTCGACGGCATCCTGCAGCTCGATGGCTACCAGGGCTACAATCGCCTGACGCGCCCCTCCCGCAAGGGCGGCGATCCGATCCGCGTCGCACATTGCTGGGCCCACGCGCGGCGCAAACTGAAGGAAGTCTTCGACCGCGACGGCTCCGAGATCGCCGCCGAGGGCCTGCGTCGGATCGCCGAGTTCTACAAGATCGAGGCCGACATCCGCGGCGCGGCGCCGGGCCAGCGCCTCTCGGCCCGGCAGGCCCGCACCGCGCCCCTCGTCGCAGCCTTCGGGGAATGGCTGCAGGAGCAGCGCCTGCGCATCTCCGCCAAGTCGCGCCTCGGCGAGAAGCTCGCCTACATCCACCATCACTGGGACGGGCTGCAGACCTTCCTGACCGACGGCCGCGTCGAGATCGACTCCAACAGCGTCGAGAATCTGATCAGACCGATCGCCCTGAACAGGAAGAACGCGCTGTTCGCCGGCCATGACGAAGGCGGTCGCGCCTGGGGCCGCATCGCATCGCTGATCGAGACCGCCAAGATCAACGGCGTCGAGCCCTTCGCCTATCTCAAGGCCACCCTCGAGGCGATCGCCGCCGGCCACCCGCAAAGCCGGATCGACGACCTCCTGCCCTGGAACTTCAGGCCGTCAAGCTGAACTCAGGTGGGGCGCAACCGCCGCTTACTTCATGACATGGATGAACAGCCACCGGTCCATGCTCTACCTCCGTACTCCGCTGCTCAGCGGCGCACGCTACCGGGACCGCGGCCCGAACTCAACGCCTTCCTGGTCCCGGCGATCGGCGGGGGAGCCGCCGCCCAGCCAGGCGATCGGGCGGGGCCGTCGCGCGGCGGGCCGCGCGGCAGCGGCGGCGCCCAGACCAGGTTCATCGGATGGACGCGCCCCGGCTCGGGCGGGTTCCGCGGCGCACCCAGCCAGGGATAGAAGACCTCCCGATCCGGCCAGCGGTAGTCGTCGAACCAGGTCCAGCATCCGGTCTCGCGATAGAGCGCCATCAGCGCCGCGGCCAGATCCGGATCGGTGGGCAGCGTCGGCGTCGGCGCGCCGAGGCGTCCCAGGCTGCGCAGCATCAGGCCGGCCGATCTGTCGCTGCAATAGCCCGAGACCCAGACCGCATAGCCGAGCTCGGCCTGCAGCGCGGTGACGGCGCGGAACACCTGCACGTGGTCCTCATGGCCGTACTCGCCCCAGGGGTTGTGGGTGATCACGTTGCGGCAGTCGCCGAGCCGCGCCCGCAGCAGGTCTTTCAGCACGGCGAACTGCGTGCGGTAGCGCTCGGCGGAAAAGCCCCGCATCGAGCCCGGCCCCTGGCGCAGCTGCAGCCCGTATTCGGTCTCGACCGGGGCGGACCAGGCGGCGCTGCCGTAGCTGGCGGCTTCCTCGAGCCGCAGGCTGGCGACGTTCGGCAGCGGAAAGCGCGCCAGCGCCTGGCGGCGCCCTTCGGAGATCGCCGGCTGGAAGGGGATGTCCTCGTAGCAGAGCAGGATCCGCCCGACCCGGGCCAGGATCGAGCTCGCCCAGAGCACCTCGTCGTCGGGATGGGCCATGACGATGGCCGCGCGCTCGAGCAGGCTGAGCTCCGACATCCCTCAGCGCCCCTGCGCCGCCTGCAGCGGTGCCGGGGCGCTCTCGGCGCTCCGGCATCGGCACGAAGCCGGCGAAGCTCGGGTTGGGGTGCTCGGCGACGATCCGGGCGATCGCCGCGCCGAACACCTGCTTGTAGCGCGCGCGGGTGTAGGTCGCCCGCGCCACCGTCCAGGCCCGCCGGGCCATGGCGGCGAGCTCGGGTCCCGGGCGCGCGGCCAGCGCGCGCACCGCCTGCTCGACCGCCGCCACCGAGTTCGCGGCCAGGAGCACGCCGAAATCCGGCTCGATATCGACCCCGGATTCGACGCTGACCAGCGGGATCAGCCCCGCCTGCATGCTGTTGATGACGGTGCCGCAGCAGGCCTCGGCGCAGGAGGGATAGATCAGCCCCACCGTGCGCTTCAGGCGGTCGGCGAACTCGGGGCTGGCGATGTCGACCCAGCCCAGGGTCTCGATGTTCGGCGTCTGGTAGAGCTCGCGGCGGAAGGCCGCCTCGAAGGCCGGATCGGCCTTGATCGGCCCGCAGACCGTGAGGTGCAGCTCCGGCATCCGCGCGAAGGCCTCCAGCACCAGGTCGAGCCCCTTGTGCACCAGCCCGGCGCTGCCGATCCAGAGGAACCGGCCGGCGCAGGCGGCGAAGTCCTTGTCGGCGAACCAGGGATAGAGCACCGCCGCCGGGTTCGGCACCTGGAAGATCGGCTTGCCGGCGAAGGCGTAGGTTTCGTAGTCGAAGGCGTTGCCGAGCAGCGTCGCGTAGTCGGCGGTCTCGATCGCGGCATTGGGCGAGACGAACTTGTGGCTCTCCAGCGCCACGCCGCGGCGGGCCAGGAGCTCGCGCTCGCGGGCGAAGACGGCGGCGTCGTTGAAGAGCCAGTGCGAGGTGTCGAGATGCGCGACCTTGATGCAGTCGGCGTTCAGGCGCGCGGCGATCGGCGCCAGGTTGGCCCGGGGCGCGATGAAGAGATCGTAGCGCTTGCGCGGGCGGAACCGGGTGCGCAGCCGGCTGATCGCGTCGACCGCGAAGCCCTGCTCGAGCAGGGCCTCGAGCATGGCGCGCGCCTCGCCGAGGTTGTTGTGGCTGACCGGAACCGGGGCGCCGGGCTCGAGCAGCAAGGCGTCGATCTCGTGGGCCAGCAGAACCTGGCCGCGAATCTTGCCTTCCGGCCGAAACGACTTGAAGGCTGCATTGTGGATGGAGAAGTATCGGGTATTGGTTATGGAGAAATATTTCGCCACCTTCGCGGCGGTGTTGGACACGGTCTCATTGTACATTCAAGCCATCACGAAAATCACCGGTTGGACGGTCTCTAGCACAGATTCCCACGATCCAGAACGACCGGCTGCGCTATCCTTTCCGGCCCGCGCGGGCAGGAGAAGGGCAGCCGCGATCAAGCCTCCGGACCGCTGGCGCAGAAGCAATATTATGTGAGTTTCGCGGCACCGCGCGCGGATCCCTCGCCGTGTGGGCGTGGCGGCGGCTATCGGTGCGGAAAGTCGCGACGACCCGCGGCCTCGGCGAGCCAGTTCCGCCCGCCGAACGCGACCATGGCGATGAAGATGAGCCCCGCGCCGAGATCGGGCCGGAACACCACGGTGATCATCCGGCCACGGCCTCCGTGCCTGGCGAGCCATCCCGCGAGAGGGCCATCAATCCGGACGCCCGAGGCGGGATTGTCGGCGATTGCCCGCAAGAGCTCATCGGTCTCGTCGAGCCGACGTTCGGCCGCCTCGAGATCGCCCTGGGTGGAATCGAGGATGTGGTCGAAGATTCCCAGCACGTCGCGCCGGACCAGCGGATGGCGGATCTGGCGCATTCGTCACCGGGGCTTCGCCTGCCTCCGGCGCAGCTCGGCCAGACGGGTCCGCGCCTCGCCGGTGATCTCGGCGAGCTCTCCTACCGGCTCCCACTGGTCGACCGGCAAGGCGAGCCGGCGCTCGACCTCGGCCGCGAGCACCGCCGCCTGCGCCTCTCGTGCCGACTTGGCGCGAACCATCTCCCCGGATACGGCGGCACTGATACTGGGATACTCCCCGGCATCGACCAGGGTCCGGGCGTAGTCGAAGGCGGTCTCGGTGAAGCTCACGGTCTGCTTGCGGGCGCTCATCGGTTGCTCCTGCGACGGTAGTCCAACAGACTACCACGACTTGGGCACCTATGGTAGTTCCTCGGGCGGGCAAGGGTCTGCACAGGGGGTCTGGCTCATGCGCCCGGGCTCGATGCCAGTGCGGCCTCCCGGAGACTCCAGGTCATGCCGTCGAACCCGGGGGGCCGCCCGGAAGCCCGGTCGTCGGTCAGCTTGCGCCGCAGCCGGTCGTCGGCGGTGACGAACGGCCAGCCGTGGTCCTGCGCCAGGGCGAGGTAGACGCAATCGTAAGCGGGATGGTCGAGATCGACGGCAAGATGGGTGGCGGCATGCAGCAGGGCCCGCGTCGGCAGGATCTCGAGCTCGGCGCGCTGCAACAGATCCGCCGCCAGCAGCGCCTCGTCCGGCGTGAGCTCGCCGCGCCGCACCTTCTTCCACAGGATGTTCGCGCACTCCGCGACGATCAGATCCGGCGCCGACAGGGGATACCCCTCCAAGACCGCCAGCGCCTCCGTGGTCCCCTCCTCCTCGACCACCCATTTGATCGCCACGCTGGCGTCGATGACGACGCGTCTCACCGCTCGTCCCGTCCCTCGCGCTGCAGCGCCTCGGAGGCGGTATGCTGCCGGCCGGCGCTCAGAGCCCGGAGCCTGGCGGCGAGCTCCTGGAAGGAAGGCTCCACCTCGCTCGACAGCGCCTGGCGCAGGATTTCCCGGTGCTCGGCTTCGGTGGAGCGGCCATGCCGGGCCGCCCGGCGCTTGAGGCGCACGATCAGCGCGTCGTCGAGGTTGCGCACCTGAAGGGTCCCGGGCATCTGCGGCTCCATCAATGGTATATTTGATATCAGATAAGTCAGATTTGCACAACCCGCCAGCCTCGATCCCGGCTCGATCCCGCCGCCCTTACCGGCTTGCCGCCCGACGGCCCCCCCCGTATGACGGGACCCGGATGCAGGGTCGGAGGGATCGGTCATGAAGATCACCGTCTTCGGAACCGGATATGTCGGGCTGGTGCAGGGCTCGGTGCTGGCCGAGGTCGGGCACGACGTGCTCTGCGTCGACGTCGACGCCACCAAGGTGGCGGGCCTGGAGGCCGGGCTGATCCCGATCTACGAGCCCGGGCTGGAAGACCTGGTGAAGAAGAACCACGCCGAGGGCCGGCTGCAGTTCACCACCGACGCCGCCGAGGGCGTCGCCCACGGCCGCATCCAGATCATCGCCGTCGGCACGCCCCCCGACGAGGACGGCTCGGCGGATCTGAAATACGTGCTGGCGGTGGCCGCGACCATCGCCGGGCACATGGCCGAGCCCAAGATCGTGGTGACCAAGTCGACCGTGCCGGTGGGCACCGCCGACCGGGTGCGCGCCCGGCTGGCCGAGGGGCTGGCCGAGCGCGGCAGCGCCCTGCATTTCGACGTGGTCTCCAACCCGGAATTCCTCAAGGAGGGCGCCGCGGTCGCCGACTGCATGCGCCCCGACCGCATCGTCATCGGCACCTCGGACCCGGAGACCGAGGAGGTGCTGCGCGAGGTCTATGCGCCCTTCAACCGCAACCACGACAAGATCATCGTGATGGACGTGCGCTCGGCGGAGCTGACCAAGTACGCCGCCAACTGCATGCTGGCGACCAAGATCAGCTTCATGAACGAGATGGCGGGGCTGGCCGAGCGGCTGGGCGCCGACATCGAGATGATCCGCCAGGGCATCGGCGCCGACCCGCGCATCGGCTACCAGTTCATCTATCCCGGCGCCGGCTACGGCGGCTCGTGCTTTCCCAAGGACGTCAAGGCGCTGATCCACACCGCGAAGGCCGCGGGCTTCGAGCCCCGGGTGCTGCAGGCGGTGGAGGACCGCAACGACGCGCAGAAGGCGGTGATCTTCGACAAGATCGCCCGGCATTTCGACGGCAGCCTGCGCGGCCGGACCTTCGCGCTCTGGGGCCTCGCCTTCAAGCCCAACACCGACGACATGCGCGAGGCCGCGTCCCGGGTGCTGATGGAGGCGCTCTGGGACGCCGGCGCCCGGGTGCAGGCCTACGACCCCGAGGCGATGGAGGAGACCCAGCGCCTCTACGGCGACCGGGCGGACCTCCTGCTCTGCGGCACCAAGGAGGCCTGCCTGCGCGACGCCGACGCCCTGGTGATCATGACCGAGTGGCAGGTGTTCCGCGCCCCCGACTTCGACCTCCTCCGCGAGCGGCTGAAGCAGCCGCTGATCTTCGACGGCCGCAACCTCTACGACCCGGCGCGGCTGGCCGCCCGGGGCTTCGACTATTACGCCATCGGCCGCGGGCTCGGCGCCGCCCCGGCGCGCGCCGAAACCTCGGCGGCCTGAGCCGCCTTGCGCGTCCTGGTCACCGGCAGCGCGGGCTTCATCGGCTTCCACGTCGCGGCCGCGCTGCTGCGGCGCGGCGACGCGGTGACCGGCTTCGACAACCTCAACGACTACTACGACCCGGCGCTCAAGGCAGCGCGGCTGGCCGAGCTCGACCGGATCGCCGCCGCGACCGGCGCGCCCTACGAATTCCGCCGCGCCGAGCTCGCCGACGGCGCCGCCGTCGCCGCGGCCTTCGCCGGACCCGGCTTCGACCGGGTGATCCACCTCGCCGCCCAGGCCGGGGTGCGCTACAGCCTGGAGAACCCGCTGGCCTACGTGGAGTCGAACCTCACCGGCTTCACCCGGATCCTCGAGGCCTGCCGGCAGGCCGGCACCCCGCACCTCACCTTCGCCTCGACCTCCAGCGTCTACGGCGCCAACACCACCATGCCGTTCGAGGAAGGCCAGGGCGTCGATCACCCGCTGCAGTTCTACGCCGCCACCAAGCGGGCCAACGAGCTGATGGCGCACGCCTATGCCCATCTCTACCGCCTGCCCTGCACCGGCCTGCGCTTCTTCACCGTCTACGGGCCCTGGGGCCGGCCCGACATGGCGCCGATGATCTTCGCGCGGGCGATCCTTCAGGGCCGGCCGATCCAGCTCTTCAACCAGGGCCGGCACAGCCGCGACTTCACCTATGTCGACGACATCGTCGAGGGGGTGATCCGCGCCTCCGACCTGATCGCCGCGCCCGATCCCGACTGGGACCCCGCAGCCCCCGACCCCGCCAGCTCGAACGCGCCCTACCGCCTCTACAACATCGGCAACAACGCACCCGTCGAGCTCGCCGACTTCATCGCCGCGCTGGAGGACGCGCTGGGACGTCCGGCGATCCGCGAGCTCAAACCGCTGCAGCCCGGCGACGTGCCCGACACCTTCGCCGACAGCTCGCGGCTCGCGCGCGCCACCGGCTGGCGCCCCGGCACCCCGGTGGCCGAAGGGGTGCGCCGCTTCGCCGAGTGGTACCTCGACTGGCACGACCGGGAAGGCTCCCGCGAATAGCTGTCGATCCCGGCGGCATCCTGATATAGCTCCCGCGGACGGCCGCCCGCCGCACCCGTCCCGAGCGCCCCGAATGGACCCTGCCACGACCCTGACCCCACCCGGCACCGGCATGCCCGCTTATGTCCGCCAGGTCGCCGAGGCGGCGCGGACCACCCGGCTGTCGCCGGTCAAGACCGCGAGCGCCGGCGACGCCCGGGAGGCGGTCCTTCTGGTCAGCGTGGTGCGAAACGAGCGCGGCACGCTGCCGGAATTTTTCGCCCACTACCGCCGGCTCGGGATCCGGCGTTTCGTCATCGTCGACAATGCCTCGACCGACGGCTCGGCGGCCTTCCTGGCCGAGCAGCCCGACGTCGATCTCTACACCAGCCGGCAATCCTTCCGCTGGCCGCGCAAGCAGGCCTGGATCAACCGGATCATCGCGCTCTACGGCTATGACCGCTGGTATCTCTACGTCGACGCCGACGAATACCTGGTCTTCGACGGCGCCGACCCCCGCTCGATCACCGACCTGATCGGCTTCGCCGAGCGGCGGGGCCTGCGCCGGATCCGCGGCATGCTGGTCGACATGTACGGGGCGGCGCCGCTGCTCGCCCCGGCGCGGCGCGGGGCGCCGCTGCCCGAGCGGTTCCCGTATTTCGACGGCGGTTCCTATTCGGAGCGCCTGATCCTGAGCCGGATTCTCGCGCACCGGCGGACCGCGGCGGCGGGCCTTCTCCACCGGGCGCGACACCTTCTCGCCCGAGCTCTCGAAATACCCGCTGTTTCACATCCGCCCGGGCGAGATCTTCCACAGCCCGCATTATCTCTTCCCGTACCGGGAGAACTACCTCTCGCCCTGCTACATCGGCCTGCTCCACTACAAGTTCACCGACAACTTCCTGGAAAAGGCCGTGGCCGCGGTGCGCGAGCGGAGCTACTGGCAGGACAGCTTCGAGTACCGCCGCTACCTGGACCGGCTGGCCGAGGGTGGCCGGATCCGGCTGGTCTATTCCGGAACCCGCGAGTATCGCGGCCCCGCCGATCTGGTCGCGGCCGGCCTGATCGAGCGCATCGCCTGGCCCCGGCGCGCCGGGACGCTCAGGCGGCTCCTGGCCTGGCCGGTGCCGTTTCCCCTCGCGGACCTCGCCCCGGCGGCGGTGGCGGTTCAGAACCAGCGGGCGGCCGACATCAGCCCCAGCCGGATCAGCTGCGCCGGCGCCTCGTAGCGCACGCTGATGCCCGGCGTGTAGAATTCCGCCGCCCCGGCCCGGCGGTAATGGGCGTATTCCCGGCCGCCGTCGTAGTGTTCGTCCCGCTCCGCCTCCTCGGCCGCCTTGTCCTGCAGCGCCGCCACCAGCTTGAAATGGAAGAGCGCCCCGGTGGCCGATACCGCGCCGCGCTCGTGGGCATGGTTCAGCCGCCGCGGATAGATGTCGTGCATGGACATCCGGTAATGGTAGTGCCGCCGCCACTTCACCAGCGGGATCTTGTTCAGCGCCGGCGCGCCCTCGAGATGGTCGTGGAAATGCACCCGGAGCCGCGGTCCGCCCTGGACCCAGGTGCCGTTGCCCCAGCCCTCCTGCTGCAGATAGCCGTCGCGGTCGATGAACGGGCAGACCTCGAAGGGATCGTCGCCCTCCTCGAGGCGGGTCTCGGCCAGCGGCCGGTCGCTGTAGGCGTCGAGCGTCACCGTGTGCAGGCAGCGGCGGTGATCGTCGTCGAGAAACTGGCCGAGCGCGTGCAGGTCGCGGGTCTCCATGAAGGGAAAGACCAGGAACTCGTCGGGATCGACCACGACGCACCAGTGCCCGGACCCGTAGCGGCGCAGCAGGTCGTTGCACCAGCGCATGCCGAAGTTCGACGCCTTGTAGCTCGCGGTGGTGTGCCAGACCGACACGTCCGGCTGCGCCGCGGCCCAGTCCATGAAGCCGTCGCCGGAACCGTTGTCGATCACCAGGAAATGCCCGACCCCGAGCCGGCGGTAATGCGCCGCGAAGGCGGGCATGCGGGCGCGCTCGTTGCGCAGGCAGGTGACGAGCAGGATGTCGCGCCGCCCGATCCCGGCCAGGCGGTCCTGCACCAGCCGCAGCTGCCGGCCCGCCCGCCGGTCGCGGATCTCGAGCGCCACGAAGGTGCCGCAGGCCTGCAGGGCCAGGAGCCCCTGCCGGATCACGACCGGCCTCGCGACACCAGCATTGCCGGCGCCGGCGCCGTCTCGGCCGCGGGCAGATCGCCGGCGGCCGCCGCGGCGAGCATCGGCGGGGTGCCGGCGCGGGCGAAGGCCTCGGCCAGGTCGTGCACCGCGGCCGCCACTTCCGAAAACCAGGGAAACGTCCGGAACCGGCAGCCCCCGGCCGCCGCCTCGAGGAACCCGAGCCCCTGGCGCGCCGCCGCGGGTCGGCCACCGGCTGCCACGGCAGGCAGAGCGTCGCGGTGTCCAGGAGGTCGCGCGCCCTTCTCGGCGTGCGAGCGGTAGAGCAGCGCCGCCCCGAGCCAGTGGACCCAGCCCCCCTTCGCCTTCATCAGCGCGTCGATCTGCGCCCGGGTCGCCGCCTGCGGCAGGATCCCCGGCATCGGCACCGGCGGAAGTGCCGGGTACCGCGCCTCGACGAGGCAGGCGAGGCCCAGGCTCAATGCGTCCGCCGCCTCGTCGCCGCTGAACGGCAGGCAGGCGATCTTCAGCGCCCGGGGATCGCGCAGCACCGCCTCGAGCAGTTCGGCCGCGTCGAGCGGCGACCAGGCGATCACCGGCACGCCGTCGCAGCGCGCCCGCAGCCGGGTCAGGAACTGGGCCGGATGCGCGTCGCGGATCGCCACGTCGTTCCGCCGCAGCCCGCCGAGATCCGACCGCCCCCGGCCGAGATCGACCTCGCCCGGGGCGAAGATCTCGCCGAGCGTGCTGAAGTCCGGCCCGACGAGGCGGTCGACGACCGCCTGGGTCAGCGCCGGCGGACCGATGACCACCACATAGGGCGCCCCGGCGCAGGCGAGCACGCTGTCGGTCATGTCCACATGCTGGTCGCGGTAGAAGAGCTGCCCGGCGGCCGGATGGTTGGATTGGGCGTCGGTCTTGGCCAGGTAGTCCACCCGCCGCCGGCCGACCTCGAGCAGCGGGTCCCCGTCGTCGGGCGCTGCGGCCCTGGCCAGGCAGTCCGCGCGCAGCCGCGCCGCGCCCGGGCCGGCCTTGCGGAAGAAGAAACGGTCGAGGCCCCGGACATAGTCCAGATGGTCGTCGTGAAAGACCACCGGCCGGCCACGGTTGGAGAACTGGAAATGCGTGAGGCCGAACCCGGTGATCGCCCCGGGCGGGACCAGAGCATGGACGTAGGTCTGGAACACCATCTCGTCGGGGATCCAGACCGCGCGGAAGAAGTCGAGCCGCTCCGGCGAACGGCGGATGTCGGCCAGGATCGCCTCGCAGAGCGGCCAGCTGAGCGTCCACCACTGCGAGCCGAAGCGCGGGGTGAGGCCGTCGGGGAAGCGCCGCTCGATCCCGAGCAGCCGCTGGGCATGGAAGAACGCCCATTCCGCCGGCCGCTGGGTCTTGTGGTCGAACCAGAAGCGGTAGCGCCAGCGCTCGTCGCGCCAGCCGTTGCCGACCCAGCTCTTGTCCTCGGACTCGATGAACTCGCGGCCCGCATTCTCCGCCAGGTAGCGCTCGAGACTGGCGATCGGCCGGCAGGGCAGGCAGGCCCCGCTCAGGAGCACCACGTAGTCCGGCATCGGGCCCTGGGCCTCGACCTGGGCCAGCGCATTCAGCGGCGCCTCGACCAGCCCGAAGCTGCCCCAGGGACAGGCGACGCGCTTCTCCACCAGACCGATCCGGGGTGCCCCGGCCACCGCAGCGGCCAGCGCCTCGAACTCCCGCGCCGGAGAGCGGGCGTCGAAATGGATCAGCGCCGTCCCGTCGGACGCGGCGGCGACCAGGCTGCGCGCCAGCTCCGCGGCCTCCTCCGGCCGGTCGTGCGCCAGGATCAGAAACAGGAGCCTCATGCCGACCCGGTCCCCCCTTGGAGCCTTCAGCTCATCAGCCGCGCGAACTCGGGCCCGAATTCGGCGGCGATGAAATCGGCCTGGCCGTCGAGCCGCTCGGCCACCCGCCGCACGATGCTGTCGGGGACGGCGAGGCTCCTGGTCTTGTGGACCCGCTCGGCGACCCGCGGATAGTCGTGCGCCGCGAGTCCGAGGAACGCCTCGACCTCGCGCATCAGCCCGACCGGATCCCGGGCGACGCGGCCGTAGGGCAGGAACAGGATGTCCTCCGGCGCGAAGAACGCCTTCCAGCGCGGGACGTAGCTCCGGTAGTCGCCCCGGTTATAGATGTCCCACTGGTCGGCCATGAACAGCCAGTCGGTGTCCGACATCGCTCCCTTGACCTGGCGGGAGATGTTCATCCGGAGCTGGGAGAGCGCGCGCGACAGCGGATCGCGGATCAGATAGATGATCTTGACCCCGCCGAGCAGCGACCGGAGATAGCGGATCCCTGCCTCCGGAATCGTGGAGTATTCCGGCGTCAGGTCCCCCACGAGCCGGTTGTTCGCGGCCGGCAGTTCGAAGACCCGCCGGTACCAGGCCTCGGTGAAGAGGTCGCGCGAGCCGAGGTCGACGAGGTACTGGACGTAGGGAAAGTGGAGGTCCTCGTTGCGGGTGACGTAGTTCTTCAGCGCCTGCCCCGTCGCATGCCGGATGTGCCACTTCGTCCACTTCCGGTTCTCCGGGACGAAAAGGTGGTTGAAGTAGTGCACCTCCTTGATCGGCGGCACCCAGAATCCCGGGATGGGAATTCAGCTGGGCGAAGAGCCAGCTCGTGCCCGCCTTCTGGGCGCCGATGCAAAGAAAGCTAGGCAGCATCGGCCCCTCCCCGTCCGTCCGCGTCCACGCTCGCCCTCACTTCCAGAGCCGTTCCTCGCCGTAGGCGTGCCGCAGCTCCTCGGCGGCCGGCCGCCCCTCGATCGCCACCTGATAGAGCATCGCCGCATCGCGCAGGAACTGCCGGTCGGCCTTCGGCAGCGCCCGGTTCACCGCCTGGATCAAGAGCTCCGGATGCACCAGGCTGCGCGGCTCGACCGTGGGCCTCAGCCCGCGGGCCTCCATCGCCCGGCACCACTTCGTCCGCACGAAGAGCAGGCAGTTCTGGCGATAGAAGTAGGGGATGCGCGTATCCGTCCAGAACACTTCCCGGAAGATATCGAAGCAGACGAAGTCCCGGTGACGGAACTTCCGGTTCCAGTACTCGATCCAGTTCTCGTTCTTGTGGTGGATGCCGCCCTGGTAGGGAAGCGCCGCCGAAAAGAGGACGATGTCGGAGAACCGGCACAGGTTGTCGACGAAGACGTCGGCGCAGGCCTCCGGGATATGCTCGGCGACCTCGGTCGAGACCACCAGGTCGTAGCGCTCGGAACCCTCGATCGGCCTGGAGAGATCGGTGATGGTGATCAGGCTGCGCTCGACCGCCAGCGCATCGTCCGGCACCGGGACGAGATCGTAGCCGGCGGCCCGGGTGGCGCCGAGATCCAGCGCCGCGCGCAGCCAGCTGCCGCCGCCGCAGCCGACGTCCACCACGCTCGAGAAGGGATGAAACCGCGCCAGGTGCTGGAGCAGGAGGTGCTGCGCCAGGCTCGGCTGCCCGGTTACCTGCCGGGAGGCCGCCTCGATGCCGCCGGCGAGGCTGTTGAACTGAAGAATCTCCTCGGACACGCTCATTGGGCCGTCCCCTCTGCTCCGCCGCCCCGCGCGCGCGTCCCGTGCTATAGCCGCTCGCCCCCGGGAGTTCCATACCGGCTTCCGGGCTGGGCGGTGGAGGTAGCAGAAGCGCCTGGCGGGGGCAACGCGCCAGTGGCCGGTCGCGCCGGCGTTTGAACTCGCCGCCGCCGCAGGCTATAGGCCGGGAAACCGCCCCCAGGACGAGCCCGAGCCGTGCCCCAGAAATTCTTCGTCTTCTGCGAAGCCCGCACCGGCTCCTACAGCCTGGTCAGCCGGCTGAACTCCTGTTCGGACATCATCTGCCACGGCGAGATCTTCAAGAAGGACCGCTTCGAGATGTCGCCGTGGCACCGTCGGGCCTCGTCCTACAAGACGCTCGAGGCCCGCAACGCCGACCCGATCGGCTTCATCGAGAACCTGCGCAGGCTCAACCCGCTCAAGCACTTCGGCTTCAAGCTCTTCAACCAGCACCTGAACCTGGCGCCGGGCATGGTCGCCTACCTGAAGGCGCCCGAGGTGCGCAAGGTGATCCTCTACCGCGACCCCCTCGAGGTCTACGCCTCGGTCCTGCGCGTCCGCAGCACCGGCGACTGGATGCTGGACAAGGGCCAGGCGCCGCGCAGCACCGCCGACGTGAAGGTGACCTACACGCCCGAGAGCTTCCGGGTCTTCGCCGGCTACTACAACAAGTTCACGGTGATGACGCATCTCATCGCCGCGCTGCCCAACAGCTTCGTCATCCACCACCCCCAGATCAACGACCCCGAGGCGCTGGCGGCACTGCTCGCCGTCCTCGGCTCCCGGGCCGATGCGGCCAGGAGCTCGACCGAGTACGAGAGGCAGTACCGCGGCGAGCTGCGCGACGGCTTCACCAACTGGGACGCCTTCACCGCCCGGCTGGCCGCGGCGCCGCTGCTCGACGGCCCGCCGCCGAGCTTCACCGGCGCTGCCGGGGCCGAGGCGGCTAGAGCTGGTAGCCGAGCAGCTCCCAGGCCTTGATCCGGGCCCGGTTGCGGTAGTCGGGGAACTTCGCGAGGTACTTGTCGTTCTCGTTGCGGATCCGCGCGAACCGCGGCGGCACCTCGAGGGCCGGCTCCCGCGCCGCCAGCCCGCAGAACCCGGCGATCCGCCGCAGGGTCCCCTCGGGATCGTCGCAGAACGCCTCGTAGCTCGCCAGGAGGCAATCCTCCTTCAGGCCCTCGATCGCCTTCATGTAGGCGGCGTTCCAGTGCATCATCAAGAGCGGCAGCCCCAGCCCGGTCCAGCGCCGGGTCGAGCCCGCCACCGCGCGCGGATCGCGGGTCCAGACCACGAAGCGGGCGCCGGGAAACAGGCTGCGCAGATAGGGGATGCGGGTGAGGTTCGGCGGCGACTTCTCCACCAGCACCTCGCCCTCGCCGTCGACCCACGGCTCCCAGGTGCGCAGGATGCGCTCGCCGGCGGCCCGGGCCGCCTCGGGATCGGCGACCGGGCCCCAGGTCATCTGCGCGTAGAAGGCGAAATGCCCGGGGCCGCCGTAGGGCTGCTCGGAGGGAAAGACGTCCTGCAGGAACTGGCCCTCGTTCTCCGGCACCCGGGCGCGCAGCCGGGCCACCCGGTAGCGCGCCGAGAGGTGCTGCTCCAGGAGCGTGGTGCCGCTGCGGTGCAGGCCGCAGATGAAGACCGGCCGGCGCTCCGGCACCGCCGGCGCCTCGGCGATCCGCCGCCGCGCGTCGGGCAGCAGGTCGAGGCCGACCCGCTCCAGGATCTCGCGGGCCGCGTCGTAGCGCCCGGCGGCCAGCGCGGCGCGGATCTGCGCCACCGGCTCCGCCGCCTCGTCGCGGCGCGCCGCCGCCAGCCGAAACCCCGCCATCGCTCAGACCCCCAGCTTCCGGAACCGCTCGGGCAGCACCCGGCGCACCGCCTGGGCGGCGTTCACCTCCTCGGCGGGCAGAAGATCGGTCAGCTGCGCGAAGTCCTGCGCCGGGCGCTTCGAGGGCCGCCCCTGGTAGGCCACCGCCGCCGCCGGCTCGCCCAGCCAGCGGGCGAGCAGCGCATGGTGCTCGAACCCCTCGCGCCGGGGCAGCGCCAGCACCTGCTCCATGCGCCGCTCGAACTCCTTCACCCCGAAGCGCCAGCGCGATTTCGGCCCGCCGCGGCCGAGGCGGAAGAAGCCCCGGAGCTTCGCCTGCCGGCGCAGGGTCTCGTCCCAGTCGAGGTACTTCAGGTGCAGAAGATAGAGATCGGGGTCGATGCGGAACGGATGCTTGCTGCCGTGGCCGCCGATCAGGCTCGGCTTCGACAGGATGTGCGGCTTGGAATGGTGGAAGCGGTAGACGAAGTTGCGCCGCTGCGCCAGCACCGGCCGGTCGGGCGTGTAGGCCGCTTCCTCGCGGGGATCGTGGAAGATCTCCAGGCCGATGCCGGCGATCACCGGGTCGGCGTTCGAGGCGAGATAGTCGGCCAGGTCGGCATAAGCGGCGGGGTCGGGCAGATAGACCTCGTCGGTATCGTTGAAGATCACCGTGTCGTAGTACTTCAGCAGCCCGGCGATCAGGTTGGAGACGAACTTGAAGCGCTCGCGGTCGAAGGCGTACTGGTCCCCGGGCGGCGCCGAGCGCGGGGCCTCGAACGGCAGCCGGAAGACGTTGAGGCCCGGCACCCCGAGCACCTCCGCCGGCAGGTGCTCGGTGGAGTTGTGGTCGACGACGAAGATGTTCTCCGCGCCGAACAGCCCGGCATAATAGCGGTACCAGATGTGGAGGTAGAAGGTCTCGTCGCGCGCCATCGTCAGGCAGGCGACCCGTTTCGCGCGCTTGGCCAAGGCTCAGGCGCCGATCGGCAGGGCCGGGGCGGCGGCGGAATCCGGGGCCGGCCGATGCGGGGAAAAGAAGGATCAAGGTTCGCCTCGAATGGCCGCTGCGCCTCAGCGTCGCGCTTCTGTTACAGGCTGCCGCCGATGCCGTCAAACGGGCCGGTGACGGGCCGGTGACGGACCGCCCGCGGCCTTTCCAAACCGGAGGCCGCGGGTTATAGCGGCGGACCAGAGGAAACGAAGGCAGATCGAGCCGCCATGACGGCAGGAATTTCCGAGACTTTCGATCGCATCCGGCAGCGCCCCTGGAACTCCCGCTACTTCAGCCTTCCCGACTGGCACCGGCGCTACCCGACGATGCTGACCCGCGAAGAGATGCACATGCTCGCCTGGCTGGCGCAGAATCTGCCCGTCGCCGGCGACATCGCCGACCTCGGCTGCTTTCTCGGCGGCTCGAGCGTGTCGCTGGCCTGCGGCGTGTCGCGCGCGCCCGTGCCGCGCCGCGTCTTCAGCTACGACCGCTTCACCATCGACGAGAAGCTGAAGTTCCGGTTCCTCTACCAGCGCGGCCACGGCTTCTATCCCGGCACCGAGATCCTGCCGCTGTTCCGCAAGCTGACCCACGTCTTCGCCGAGACCATCGTCCCGGTGCACGGCGACGTCCTCCGGCAGAGCTGGCCCGGGGGGCCGATCGCCCTGCTCTTCATCGACCTCTCCAAGACCACCGAGCTCAACGACCACATCCTGCAGGGCTTCTTCGGCGCGCTCGAGCCCGGCAGCATCGTGGTGCAGCAGGACTTCCTGTTCTTCCGCAACCCCTGGCTCTATCCGACGATGCGCCGGCTCGAGGGCGCGATCGAGATGCTCGCGCACGCCGAGGACAACTCGGTCGTCTTCGGCGTCCGGCGCAAGCCGACGCCGGAGGAGATCGAGGCCTGTCTCGCGCGCAACGTCTCGGCCGACGACGTGCTCGCGGCGATCGCGCACTTCCGCGGCCGCTTCCATGCCCTGCGCCAGCTCGAGATGATCGATGCGCTCGAGGCGGCGGTCAGGGCGGCGCCCCGCGCCGACAAGGCCTGGCAGCTCGGCAATGCGGCCAACATCCCCGTCGGCTTCGCGGACTAGCCCCGGCGGATCCGGCCCGGAAGGTCTGCCGGATCTGACCGTCGCCTTCTCCAGCCGCGGCGCCCGGGCGCTGGGGCTCGAGGCGGCGGCCTGGCCCGCGGCGGCCGGGCTCGACTACCTGGTGCTGGTGCAGGAGGCCGAGGCCGACCCGCGCCTCGCCGGCCACCTCGCGGCGCTGGCGGCGCGGCCCGACGTCACCGTGGCGCGGCTCGCCTCCACCGGGCTCTCGCGCAGCCGCAACGCCGCGCTCGACCGCGCCCGGGGCGAGATCCTGCTGATCGCCGACGACGACGTGCGCCACCTGCCCGGCGCCTTCGCCGCGCTCCGCGCCGCCTTCGCCGCGGACCCGGCCATGAGCCTCTGCGTCGGCCGCTCGTTCACCCCCGACGGCGCCCCGCGCAAGCGCCACCGCGCCCGGCCGCAGGCGCTGACCCTCAGGAACAGCGCCCGGACCTCGAGCCACGAGCTCGCCCTGCGGCTGCCGGCGGTCCGGGCCGCCGGCGTCCGCTTCGACGAGGCCTTCGGCGCCGGCGCCGGCACCCCGGCGTTTCTCGGCGAGGAGTACATCTTCATCGCCGACTGCCTGCGGGCCGGGCTGAAAGGCTCCGCCCTGCCCCTCGATCTGACCGTGCATCCCGCCGAGAGCTCGGGCTTCGTCTGGCAGGGCGCGGCGGCGGCGCAGGCGCGGGCCGCCGTGCTCGGGCGGGTCTTCGGCCGCGCCGCCCCCCTCGCCCGCCTCGGCTTCGCCATCAAGAACCGCCGCCGCTTCGCCCGCCGCCGCGATCTCTGGCGCTTCCTGCGCGGCCGGGACCGTTAACCTCCTGCCCGCAAAGCCGAAAACGCCCATATGGATTCCATATGCGTTCCATACGGAGTCCATACGCGGAAAATTGCGGCATTTCAGTGCCTTGCGAGATCCTCGGTCGGCCGCCGCCCGCGATCAGGCGGAGCCCGGCTCGCGCCGGTCCCCGGCGCGCTTCGCCACCGCCCCCACCGCGTAGTGCGCGAAGTAATAGCCCGCCAGCGGCAGCGGCAGCCGCTCGTGCCGGTAGATCGCCCAGGTCGCCCGCGCCGCGGCGAGACGGTCGGCCGAGAGCGAGGCCGGCCGCACCCGGTAGTCCGCCAGCACCGCCGGCTGGCCGAGCGCAAGGGGTGTCATCTTCAGGAGGCGCAGCCACAACCCGTAGTCCTGCCGGCGCGCCAGGGGCGGCATCTCGACCTTGCCGAGGACCTCGGTGTCGTAGAGCGCGGTCAGGCAGCCGATGACGTTGCCCCTGAGCAGCCCCCGGTAGCTCACCCGCTCGGGGGGCCGCACCACCCCGAGCGGCGTGCCGTCCGCGGCCATCCGCCGGTAGGCCGAGAACACGAAGGGGCAGCCGGTGGCGGCCATGAAGGCCAGCTGCGCGGCGAGCTTCTCCGGCCGCCACAGGTCGTCCGCGTCGAGAAAGGCGATATAGCGCCCCCGCGCCGCCCGAATCCCTGCGTTCCGCGCCGCCGCCGCCCCGCGGTTCTCCGCCCAGCCGAGCACCCGGATGCGGCGATCCGCCGCGGCGAGCCGCGCCGCCAGCGCCCCGCTGCCGTCGGTCGAGCCGTCGTCGACGATCAGCATCTCCCAGTCCTCGAAGCGTTGCGCCTGGACCGAGGCGACGGTGGCGGCGAGGGTATCGGCGGCGTTCCAGGCCGGCGTGACCACCGAGACGGCCGGCCGGCCGGTCCCTGCCCCGATCACTGCTCGGTCAGGAAGCTCTCGTGCCGGCGGATCAGGTAGGCCCCGATCACGAAGGTCGAAAGCGCGACGCCGAGGACGTAGGGATAGGAGACGAACTGCGGGTCGTAGGTGCCGTAGAACCCCGAGCGCATCACCGCGATGATGTGCACCAGCGGGTTCCACCAGATGATCGCCTGGAACTGCGCCGGCACGCTCTCGTACATGAAGAGCACGCCGGAGAACAGCAGCAGCGGCCGGGTCAGCACCGTCCAGACGTTCTTCCAGGTCGGAAAGAAGGTGAAGAGCACGCAGTTGAGCGTGCCGATGCCGAGCCCCAGCAGCGCGGCGAGGCCGAGGCCGACGGCGACGGCGCCGAGGTCGAGATTGATGTGCAGATCGAAGTAGATAATGATCCCGGTGAACAGGATCAGCGCCACCATCAAGAGGGTGAAGAGGTTGAGCAGGAACTTGGCGAAGACCGCGTCGAGCGCCGTGACCACCGGGTAGTTCAAGAGCCCCCGGTTGGTGGCGACCGCACCGGCCACTGCCGCGGACATCGACCTGAACAAGCTGAAGGGGATGTTGCCGGTGGCGTAGAACAGCAGGAAACTGGTGCCCATCGGCGGCCGCCGCAGCGCCAGGCTGAAGGCGACCGAGAGCATCAGGATCCCCCCGAGCGGCTCGGCGATCGACCAGAGATAGCCGCCCGAAGACCGGTTGAAGCGTGTGCCCATCTCGCGCAGCACCAGGGCGGCGACAACGCGCGTGTGCCGCAGGCGCGGCTTGCCGATACGGCGTGCGGGGAGAGTTGCTTCCATGGCCTGCCTGCCACACGCCCGCCCGATCCGGTCGGGCGGGTTTGCTTTCGTTCGCCGCCAGGAGTAAACCTCGGGCCAAGGCGATGACAAGGCCGTTCCACGGGCCGGATCCGCACCAGGCAAGAGGCTGATGACCCCACCTCCCGAGGACAGCCGCGTCGGCACGCCGCGCCCGGAACTGCGGGCGGTGCCGCGGATCGAACCGGCCCGGCCCGAGCCCGACGCCAAACCGGCCCGCCCGCGCCGCGCCAAGGCGAAGGCCGGAGGGGCATCGAACCGGACCCGCAAGCCCGTCAGGAAGGCCAAGCTCGCAGAGGCCCCGGCGGTCGTGGTGCGGGCTGCCCCGGTACCACAGCCCGCTACCCCCAAGCCGCGGCACTGGGTGATGCTGGCCAGTTTCGTGCTGATCGTGCTCGCGCCCCTGGCGCTGACCGTCTGGTATCTCTACAGCCGCGCCGCCGACCAGTATCACTCGGAGGTCGCCTTCTCGATCCGCTCCGAGGAGGGCGGCTCCGCCGGCGCGATGGGGATCCTCGGCGCCCTGACCCAGATCGGCTCGGGCAGTGCCTCGGACGCCGACATCCTCTTCGAGTACATCCGCAGCCAGAGGATCGTCGAGGAGATCGATCCCGAGATCAACCTCCGGGCGATGTTCCGGGAGGCCAGGAACGATCCGGTCTTCACCCTCGGCGACAATCCCTCGCTCGAGGCGCTGGTCGACGAATGGCATCGCAAGGTCCAGGTGGGATACGATTCGAAGGGCGGCATCATTCACGTGCGCGCCTATGCCTTCACGCCCCAGGATGCCCAGAAGATCACCCAGGCGATCCTCGTCCATTCCGGTGCCATGGTGAACCGGCTCTCCGACCAGGCGCGCGAGGACGCGGTGCGCTTCGCCCACCAGGCTCTCACCGAGGCCGAGGCGCACCTGCGTACCATGCGGCAGCGCCTCGCCGACTTCCGCCGCGACAACCGCATCTTCGATCCCAAGGCCGATGCCGCGGGGCAAATGGGGCTGCTGAACGCGCTGCAGGGCCAGCTCGCCCAGGCGCTGGTCGACCGCGACGTGATGCTGAGCTATGCCGACGCCACCGACCAGCGGGTGGTCCAGGTCAACCGCCGCATCGACGCCATCACCGAGCGCATCGAGGCGGAACGCGCCTCGCTCGGGATCCCCGGGGCGGCCGGATCCCCCAGCGCGCTGCCCGACGTGCTCAGCAACTACGAGGAACTGCAGGTCGATCTGGAATTCGCCAACAAGGCCTATGTCCAGACCCTGGCCGGGCTCGCCGCAGCCAGCGCCGAGGCGCGGCGGCAGTCGCGCTACCTCGCGCCGCACATCCAGCCGACGCTGGCCTCCAGTTCGCTCTACCCCCGCCGGGCGCTGCTCTCGGGGCTCACCGGCCTCTTCCTGCTGCTCGGCTGGGGCATCGTCATGATCATCTACTACAATGTCCGCGACAACCGCTGAGCCGACGCCCGAAGCCGACCGTCGATGATCGAGTTCCGCCACGTCTCCAAGCGCTACAGCACGACGCACGGGCGCAAGACGGTGCTCGAAGATCTGACCCTGACCCTGGCCGCCGGGGCCAAGGTGGGGGTCCTCGGGCGCAACGGCGCCGGCAAGTCGACGCTGCTCGGCATGGTCGGCGGCACGGTGCGGCCGGACACCGGCGAGATCCGGCGGCATTCCTCGATCTCCTGGCCGCTCGGATTCGGCGGCAGCTCGCACAACGACCTGACCGGAGCGCAGAACGTGCGCTTCGTGGCCCGGATCTACGGCGTCGACACCGACGGGCTGCTGGCCTATGTCGAGGACTTCGCCGAGCTCGGCGATTTCATCGACATGCCGCTGCGCTCCTATTCCTCGGGCATGAAGGCCCGGCTCACCTTCGGCATGTCCATGGGCATCGCCTTCGACTGGTACCTGGTCGACGAGATCACGGCGGTCGGTGACACCCGCTTCAAGAAGAAGTCGCTGGCCGTCTTCAAGGACCGCCTGAAGGATGCGGGGCTGCTGATGACCTCGCACTCGCCCAACACCATCCGCAGCTACTGCACCGCGGGCCTGGTTCTCGAAGGCGGCCAGGCGCAGTATTTCGACGACGTCGAGGCCGCGATCGAGGTTCACGAACGCAACATGGCGGTCGCCTGACGGCCAGCGCCGAAGCCCGCACCGGGCGCGGGGGCTTCAGCCGAGGGCGGCGGCGATCCGATCCAGCGTGGCCCTCTCCGCGGCGCTGACCTTCTCGCCGCCGAAGCCGAGGAAGCCGCCCTCGGTGCCGGCCTCGGCCACCTTGCCGGCGATCGCCTTCAGCCAGTCGCGAAAGCCCGGCGCCGCCTCGGGGGCCTTGGCGGCCACCAGCGCCGCCACGGCACCCAGCTCGGCCACCGCCGCCTCGACCACCGCCGCCGGCGCCTTGCCGCGGGCCTCGGCCTTGAGCACGCCGCGCGCCAGGTCCCGGCCCTCGGAGCGTCTCGTAGGCGGCGACGATCTCGGCGATCAGCGGGTTGCCGCCCGGCTCCCTGGCCTTGCGCAGGGCGCCGGCCACCGCCGTGCTCTCCTTCACCGCGCCCCAGAGCCCGCCGGGATCGGCGGCGGTCACCGCGATCCCCGCCAGCATCGGCGCGCCCACCACGCGCGCCCAGTCCGCGGGCGCGAAAGCGTCCTTGAGTGCCATGGCAATCTCCCCCATCCGGCGGTCCGCCCGCCCGGCCCCAGACCTACGCCGCGCCGCGGGGCTTGCCCAGCCCGGGATCGCCGCGCCGGCCGCGGACGGGATGCCCGCCCGGGGCGATCCGTGCTATTGAGGGCGCCGAGGAGAGGTCCCGCATGACCACGCAACCGAGCCGGGCGCGGCTCAGCGCCGACGCCTTCATCGCCTGGGCCGCCGAGCAGCCGCGGGGCCGCTATGAGCTCGCCTGCGGCGAGATCGTGGCGATGGCCCCCGAGCGCGCCGCGCATACCCGCGCCAAGCTCGAGGCGGCGATCGCGCTCCGGGCGGCGATCGCCCGCCAGGGTCTCGGCTGCGAGGCGCTGATCGACGGCATGTCGGTCCGGATCGACCAGGCGACCGTCTACGAGCCCGACGCGCTGGTTCGCTGCGGACCGCGAACCCCCGACGATGCGCTGGAGATCTCCGATCCGGTGATCGTGGTCGAGGTGGTCTCGCCGTCGAGCCGCGGCATCGATACCGGCGCCAAGCTCGCCGGCTATTTCCGGCTGCCGAGCCTCAGGCACTATCTCGTCGTCGATACCGAGGCCCGGGTCGTCGTCTGCCACCACCGCGACGACGCCGGAGGTCTCAGCACCGAGGTCCTGCACGGCGGCGTCCTGGCCCTCGACCCGCCGGGCCTGACCCTCGGGATCGGCGACATCTTCGCCGCCCGCTGAGGCGGCCGCGGGGTCAGGCGGGCGGCGGCGGGGTCCGCGCGGTCTCCAGCCAGACCTCGGCCGGGACCAGCCGGCCGATCGGGCCGAGGCGGGCCACCAGGTCCGCGGGCGCCAGCGGCGCGAGGTCGGCGAGGCAGCGGATGCCGGCGCGCTCGAGCGCCCAGACCAGGCCGGGCCCGGCCCCGGGCAGCCGGTCGAGATCGCAGGGGCCCGCCGCCGACGCCGGCCGCTCCGGGCGCTGGAAATGCAGGACCGCGCCGGGCTCGGGCGGCGGTGGCGGCGGCGGGGCCGGCCGGTCGCCGGTCAGCGCCCGCAGGAAGTCCTCGAGCGCCGCCTCGGCCTCGTCGTCGCTGCCGTCGCTCCCGGCCGGGGCCTCGGGGGCCGCGGCGGCCGCGGGGCCGGCCGGGGCGGCGCCGCGCAGGCGGGCGAGCCGCTCGGCGCGCAGCTCGCGCTGGCGCTGGCGCTCGGCCAGGCGCATCGCCAGGGTCTGGCGCGGTTCGGGCGCGGTTCGGTGGGTTCGTCGGCCATGCGCGGCCCTCTCAGCTGAACTGCGGCACCCGCGAGGGGGCGGTCTCCTCGGCCCGGCGCTCGAGCCGGGCCAGGAACTCGGCCAGCGTGAGCCCGAGGCTTTCCTGGAAGGCCGCCGGGCCGAGGGCGAGCTGGCTGAGCTCGGCGAGCCGGCCGGCGACCATGTCCTCGCGGGCGATATGGGTGTGCAGCACCTCGGACTGGGCGTCGAGGCGCTGCAGCGCCACCGCCAGCGTCTCGGTCAGCCGCGCCAGCGCGGCGTCGATCCCCGAGCGCGCCGCCAGCATCGCCAGGATCTCGGCCTGGCGGGTCTCGATCGCCACCAGCCGCGCCGCGAGCGGCGCGCCGGGCTCGACGGAGGCGGCCAGCCGGGCGGTCTCGACCGCGACCCGGGCGTTGATCACCGCCTGCAGCTCCGGCCCGGCCGCCGCCAGCGCCTCGGCCATCGCCCCGCCCTGCGCCCGCAGCACCAGCAGCGGCTGGTCGAGCAGCGCGGCGTCGTCCTCGGGCAGGAGCTCGGTGGCGTTCACCCAGACCGCGTCGGCGCCGAGCTCGGCCTGCAGCGCCGCCTCGAGCGCCGCGGCCCGGGCCTCGGCCGCCTCGGCGCCGGCGGCGAGCGGGTCGGCGCGGAAGGCGTAGTGGAAGGGCTCGATGCGCCAGATCGGCCCGGCGATCAGCGCGCAGAGCACGCGCAGCGCCTCGGCCTCGCCGCCGAGCTGGCCCGGATCGCCGATCATCTCGTGGCTGACCAGCCCCGCGGCGATCAGGTCGGCGAGCGCCGTCGGGGCGCTGGAGGACGGGATATCCACGGGAA
Source organism: uncultured Alphaproteobacteria bacterium (assembly GCA_963847795.1). Classification (GTDB taxonomy): domain Bacteria; phylum Pseudomonadota; class Alphaproteobacteria; order Rhodobacterales; family Rhodobacteraceae; genus Amaricoccus. The sequence continues at coordinate 11,645 of CAWKBH010000012.1, read as the reverse complement.
AGCACCTCTCGGATACAACGGGAGAAAAAACGGAACGTCGCGGCGCTCAACGTCCGATGAATAGGTTAAGCGCGCGTTACCGCTGGGTCGGGCTACTTGTGGTGCAGCGAGACGACGCGCGGCAGGGTCCAGATCGTCTCGAGCGGATCGGCCGCCTCGACCCGCTCGGCCGGCGCCGGCTGGGCGGCCTCGGGCGGCGCCGCGCGGCCGGGCGCCTGCATCAGCTGGGCCTGGGCGGCGGTCAGCCGGGGCAGGCTCGCCTCCAGCAGCGCCAGCCGGTCGGCGAAGAGCTGGGTGTGCTCGGCGGCGGCACGCGCGGCGATCAGCTGCGCGGCGATCGCCTGGGCCTGGGCGCGGGCGTCGTCGGCGTCGGGGTCCCAGGGCCGGGCCTCGAGCTCGACGAGCCGCGCCTCCAGCGGCGCCAGCCGCTCGATCAGCGCCGCGACGCTGGCGTCCTTCTGGGCGAAGAGCCGGGTCAGCTGGTCGGCGATCCCGGCGAAGCCGCCGGTCTCGGCCCCGGCCGCCTGCAGCGCCGCCAGCCCCGCCGCCACCTCGCCCTGCGCCCAGTGCAGCGACTCGAGCCGGGCGCGCAGCCCCTCGACCGCCGCCCGCGGGTCGTCCGCGGCGAGCGGCCTGAGCTCGGCCAGCCCGCCCTCGAGCTCGGCCAGCCTGGCCTCCAGCGGCGCCAGCCGGGCGAACACCGTCTCCACGGTCGCGTCCTTCTGGGCATAGAGCTGCGCCAGCTGGCCGGAGATCTCCGCGAACGGGTTCTCGCCCGGCGTCTCCAGCGCCGCCAGCCGGCCCTGCACCGCCTCCAGCCGCAGCGCGAAACCGTCGAGCGCCGCCTGCGGGTCGCGCGCGGCCAGCGCCTGCTGCAGCTCGGCGAGCTTGGCTTCCAGCGGCGCCAGCCGGGCGAACACCGTCTCGACCGTCGCGTCCTTCTGGGCATAGAGCTGCGCCAGCTGGCCCGAGATCTCCGCGAACGGGTTCTCGCCCGGCGTCTCCAGCGCCGCCAGCCGGGACTGCACCGCCTCCAGCCGCAGCGCGAAACCGTCGAGCGCCGTGTGCGGATCCCGCGCGGCGAGTTCGTCGAGCCTGGCCTCCAGCGGCGCCAGCCGGGCGAACACCGTCTCGACCGTCGCGTCCTTCTGGGCGTAGAGCTGCGTCAGCTGGCCGGAGATCTCCGCGAACGGGTTCTCGCCCGGCGTCTCCAGCACCGCCAGCCGGCCCTGCACCGCCTCCAGCCGCAGCGCGAAGCCGTCGAGCGCCGTGTGCGGGTCGCGCGCGGCGAGTTCGTCGAGCCTGGCTTCCAGCGGCGCCAGCCGGGCGAACACCGTCTCCACCGTCGCATCCTTCTGGGCGTAGAGCTGGGTCAGCTGGCCCGAGATCTCCGCGAACGGGTTCTCGCCCGGCGTCTCCAGCGCCGCCAGCCGGCCCTGCACCGCCTCCAGCCGCAGCGCGAAACCGTCGAGCGCCGCCTGCGGGTCGCGCGCGGCCAGCGCCTGCTGCAGCTCGGCGAGCTTGGCTTCCAAGGGCGCCAGCCGGGCGAACACCGTCTCGACCGTCGCGTCCTTCTGGGCATAGAGCTGGGTCAGCTGGCTCGGAGATCTCCGCGAACGGGTTCTCGCCCGGCGTCTCCAGCGCCGCCAGCCGGGACTGCACCGCCTCCAGCCGCAGCGCGAAGCCGTCGAGCGCCGTGTGCGGGTCGCGCGCGGCGAGTTCGTCGAGCCTGGCCTCCAGCGGCGCCAGCCGGGCGAACACCGTCTCGACCGTCGCGTCCTTCTGGGCATAGAGCTGGGTCAGCTGGCCCGAGATCTCCGCGAACGGGTTCTCGCCCGGCGTCTCCAGCGCCGCCAGCCGGCCTGCACCGCCTCCAGCCGCAGCGCGAAACCGTCGAGCGCCGCCTGCGGGTCGCGCGCGGCCAGCGCCTGCTGCAGCTCGGCGAGCCTGGCCTCCAGCGGCGCCAGCCGGGCGAACACCGTCTCGACCGTCGCGTCCTTCTGGGCGTAGAGCTGGGTCAGCTGGCCGGAGATCTCCGCGAACGGGTTCTCGCCCGGCGTCTCCAGCGCCGCCAGCCGGCCCTGCACCGCCTCCAGCCGCAGCGCGAAACCGTCGAGCGCCGCGTGCGGATCCCGCGCGGCGAGGTCGTCGAGCCTGGCCTCCAGCGGCGCCAGCCGGGCGAACACCGTCTCGACCGTCGCGTCCTTCTGGGCATAGAGCCGGGTCAGCTGGCCCGAGATCTCGGCATAGGGGCTGCCCTCGACCCCGGCCTGCAGCGCGGCGAGGCGCGCCTCGGTGGCGGCGGCGGCGGCGGCCTGCGCCGCCTGGACCTCGTCGAGCCGGGCGCCCAGCCGGTCGAACAGCCCGCGCGCCTCGGCGAGATCGCCGATCTGCTCCAGCGTCTGCAGCCGGGCGCGCAGCTGGTCGAGCCCGGCCAGCGCCACCTCGAGCGTGGCGTTCTTGTCCTTGATCAGCCCGACCAGCGAGCCCGACAGCGCCTGCAGCCGCGCCTCGCCGCCCTCGGCCGCCAGCGCCTCGAGCCGGTCGGCGAGGCCGGCCTGCGCCGCCTCGATCGCGTCCATCCGTCGCTCGATCCGCCAGGACAGCGGGTCCTCGGCAGCGCCCGTGGCCGGCGCGGCCGCGGCCGCGGCCGGGGCGCCGGCGGCCGGCGCGGCCTGCCGCCGCGCGGCCCGCGCCAGGGCCCGCCGCCGGCGCCAGGCGGCCAGCGACCAGGCGGCGTAGAACATCGCGCCGGCGCCGAGAGCGAGGCCTGCCACGACCGTAGACTGAGAGGGTTCCATCGCCTGGCCTGACACGATCGCTGCGATCCGCCGGTTTTCGGCGGAACTGGTTAGCGTCGGGTTAACGTTGAAACGACGGCGTTTCCGGGCGGCCTTCCAGCCCCTGTGTTCCCGCGGCCACGGCTCTTAACCATGGGTTGAAACAGCTTCGATTAAAATTGACTCCGTTTCGGATCGCCCCTAGACCCGACTCTCAGGGAGAGAGGGGTTTTTCCCATGTTCAGTAAGTTGTCTACGCGCCTTTCCGGTGCGGTTGTGTTCCTCGGGATCTCCGTCGCGGCGGCAACGTCGGCCTCGGCCGTCACCTTCCAGTTCAATCCCTACGCCAAGGCCAAGCTCGCCGACGCCCAGCAGGCGCTCGCGGCGTTTCAGGCCGGCACCGACGGCTTCGGCGGGCCGGGCCTGAAGGTCACGGCCTTCAAGCGCGAGGACTTCGAGAGCTACCAGGCCTGGAACGGCACCACCGGCACGCACGACCTGACGCATACCCAGGTCGGTAGCTTCACCAGCCTCGGCGGCCACGGCACCGGCAATTCCGCGATCGACGGCGGCACCACGCTGGAGGTGCGCAACGACAACCCGTTCTTCTGGCAGCGCGAGAACACCACCATCGGCGGCGCGAACTGGCTCGACAGCAACGACACCAAGGGCATTGCCTGGGACGTCGGCGGCCTCTCCACCTTCAACAGCGTCGCGTTCCTTCTGACCGACGCCGCCGACGTCGGCGCGAAGTTCTCGATCACGGTCGGGGGCACGCCGCTGTCGCAGGTGCTCGGCTCGGTGCACCGGCTCGGCAACGGCAACATCCAGCTGGTGCGCATCCTGCTCGACGCCCCGGTCTCCAGCCTGCGGATCGAGATGAGCGACGACCGCCTGAACGACGGCTTCGGCATCGACGGCGTGACGGTGGCCAATATCGCCCCGGTGCCGGTGCCGCCGGCGGCGATGCTGATCCTGAGCGCCTTCGCCGCCATGGCCGGCTTCTACCGCCGCCGCGTCCGGACCATCTGACCGCGCGCCTCCCGCCGGGGAGGCTGACGCCACCACCGCACCGCGGGGTCCTTCCCCGCGGTGTTTTCGTGCCGGCCGGCCGCGGCGTGGTCCGGTTCGGACTGCCTCACGCCTGACGAACAGTTCGGCCCCCGCCTGCCGCGATTCCGAGGTCGGTCGTGCAATCCCGCCCGTTTCGCCATGCCTATAGCCACGCATATGGGTTGTGCATGCGTTGTGCATGCCCGGTGCATCGGGCCGAGCGCCGTCCCGGCGGGCCTCAGTTGCTGAGGCTCGGGACGGCCGGGGAGGCCGGCGGCGGCGCCTCCGGCAGCGTCGCGGTGGCCAGCATCGGCCCGGGCCGCAGCTCTCCGGCCAGATGGTCGCCCAGCCGCAGCGCCAGCTGCACGATGGTATAGGTCGGGTTGGCATGGCCGCCGGTAGCGAACACGCTGGAGCCGCCGATGTAGAAATTGCCGATCCCGTGCACCCGGCAGTCGCGGTCGACGACGCCCCGGCGCGGATCCTCGGCCATGCGGGTGGTGCCCATGTGATGCGGGCCGGCGACCCAGTCCTCGCCCACCCGCGGGAACCGCGGCGGGTCCGCCAGCAGCCAGTCACGGATCCGGAGCCGGCCGATCCCCTGCTCGGCAAGGTGCATCGCCGAAGGCCGTCACCGCCGTGCGCATGGTGCGGGTGTCGAGTTCGCCCAGCCGCCAGTCCAGCACCGCCTCCTGCAAGCCGAAGACGTCGACCGCCGGGCCGAGCCTCACCCGGCTGTCGGGGTCGAGCGCCTGCTCGCTGGCGGCCTCCACGCGCCCGGTCAGCGGCCCGGTGCCGTCCCAGCGCGCCCAGTAGCTGGCGAGGCCGCCCCGGTCGCATTGCTCCGGCCGTCCCAGCACCCGCGCGGCCAGGCGTTCGGTGAAGGAGGTGGCGCAGGCCACGCTGTCCCACAGCGCCCGCCGCAGCGACAGCGGGGCGCGGTGGATCGGCGCAGAGCCTGAGGCCGATGTTGAGGATCGCGTTCGCGTCCAGGAACTGCGGGGTGGGGGAGTAGAACGCCACCCGGGCCGGCATCGGCTTCTCGTAGATCACGTCGGCGAGGGTGAAGGTCGGGTGGTCGGAGAAATAGCGCCCGACCAGGTCGTAGCGGTTGCCGATGCCCTGCGGCTGCTGGCTGCGGGCGTTGAGCAGGATGCGCGCGTTCTCGATCCCGCCGGCGCAGAGGCAGAAGATACGGGCCCGCACCGTGAAACCGGGATCGTCCGGCGTGTAGCTGCGGAACACCGCCGCCGTCACCGTCGTGCCGTCCTCGGACAGCCGCAGGTCCACCAGATTGGCGTTCAGCCAGAGGCTGATCCGCTCCGACCGGGCGAGCTCGCCCGCGTACTTGTCGCCGAAGCGGACCGGCGGGCTGTAGCGGAACGGGATGTGGCGGAAATCGTCGCGGGCCTGGACGAAGGGAAAGTCGCGGAAGCCGGGGGGGTCGTGGCGGTCGAGCGCGGCCTGGTCGGGCTGGCGGTGCGGGTCGCCGTTGCGGTCGGCCACCATGTAGGACAGCTCGAGGATCTCCGTGCACCTCGGCCGCATAGGGGTCGAGGTCGGCCTTGCCGATCGGCCAGCCGCTGAGCGGATTGCAGGGGCGCGGCACGAAGTCGTAGGCGTCGAGCTCGCGGCACATACCGCCCCAGTGGCCCGTGGTGCCGCCGAAGTAGCGCAGCCGGGTGAGGTCGAGATCGAGGTAGTCGAGGCCCACCACCTCGCCGCGGTAGAGATCCTGCGAACGGGGCTCGAGCTCGCGGCCGCCGGCCTCCATCAGCGCCACCTCGGCGCCCGCCGCGGCCAGCCGGCGCGCCAGGGTGATCCCGGCCGGACCGGCGCCGACGATGCAGACATCGAAGCGCCGCGCGAAGACGCCACGATCCGCCGTGGTCGCGTCCGCGATCATCTGCGGCGGCTGGCCAGGGGATGATCCCGGCCGGCCGGTACCGTCCCCCCGTCAGGAAGCGCAGGCCGCTCCGATCCGCGACCGATGCGGCGGCCCTTCATCTGAACCTCGACTCACTCATTTACTTACTCACTCACGCAAACTTACTCATTATACGATATGCGCTGGCCGAAGGTGATAGCATTTTCGAAGCGACGCCAACACAAGGCGCGCGGCACAAGGTAAACTGCCCTCCGCCCTTGAACCGTAAAGATTAAATCTAGGAGCCTGCGCGCGGGTCCGGTCGGCAGCCCCGTTCAGCTGCGAGCAGTCCGCGGGCGGCGGCGGTCACGAAAGCCCGAGCGCCACCAGGTCCCGATCGGTCAGGATCCAGCCGTTCACCAGATGGAACCCCGGCCGCACCGGCCGCGCCAGCGCACGTACGGGCCAGCCGGCGAAGCCGCCCAGGAGCGCGAGCAGCCCCGACTTGAGAACGAAACGGCGATCCTTCATCGGGCTCCCCCTCTGCGCGCCGCCCGGCCGGGCGGCGGTTCAATAGTAGCCGTATTCCTCGCCGGTGTAGCGGCACATGTTCAGGGCGATGCCGAGCACGTTGGTGTGCTCGGCCAGGTCCCGCTCGCATTTGTCGACCTCGTCGAGCCGGCTTCGCTCGGCGGCGGCGACCAGGAGCACGCAGTCGAGATGCGGCAGGAAGGCCATGGCGTCGTCGCTCATCAGCATCGGCGGCATGTCGTAGATCAGCACGTGCGGCAGGAAGGCCGCCTTGATCGCGGCGACGCCCTGGGCGGTGGCGGCGTTCTGCAGGAGCTCGGCCGAGTTGCGGATCGCCTGGGCATTGGTGCCGATCGCCAGGTTCTCGCCGTAGCGCACGAAGTTCTCGGCCACCGGCCGGGTGCCCTGCAGTACGCTCGCCATCGACTGCGGCTGGGTGAGCCCGAGGTCGCGCGCCATCACCGGCCGGCGCAGGTCGAGTTCAACCAGCACCGTGCGCACGTCCGACTGGTTGGCCATACTGAAGGCGAGATTGAGGCTCGTGGTGGTCTTGCCGCAGCCGTTGGTCGGCGAGGTGATGCCGAGCGAGGTCCAGCCGTTCTGCCGCATCGCGCGCAGGAGCTTGGTGCGCATCATGTCGAAGGTGGCGCGGGCGGCCCCGGACTCGCTCAGCACCACGATGCGGTTGCGCTCCATCAGCCGCGGGTCGGGGACGAAAGGGACCAGATCGGCCCAGACCGGCCCGGGCGCCCCGGGGGCGGGCCGGGTCGAGCGCGCCATGGTCGCAGCGCCCGGGGGCAGGTCCCCGCCGCGCTGTTCCTTGGCCTTCTGGATGGCAGCCTGGATGCGTTCCATATCGTCTTTCCCAAACCCGGTCCGCCGGACCGGTGGCGCCGCCGCGGGCACCGTTCATACCTGATGGTCTGCCGCTTTCAGTACTGGAGCGACGAGCGCACGTTGTTCAGAATCACGTCGAGCGGCTCGTAGAGGGTGTGCACGGCCAGGAGCGCCAGCGGGATCACCACCACCACGATCACCAGTACCAGCCCGATCACCGTGAGCTTCCAGCGCCGCTCGCGCCGGGTGCGGATGTAGGGCACGGTGGCGAAGGGCTGGATGCCGAGCCCGGTCGAGATGTCCACCGGCCGGCGGATCGAGCGGTTGAGCATCTCCAGCAGCACGATGAAGCCCACCCCGGCGCCGATGCCGCCGACGACGCCGGCGGCGGCGATCAGCCCGCGCTTCGGGCTCGTCGGGCCACCGGGCGCACTCGGCGGCTCGATCAGCGAGAAGCGCTCGCCTTTGGACAAGACCTCGATGCGCTCGCCCACCTGGGCCTGGCCGAGGCTCGCCACCGCCTCGTCGTGCTGGCGCTGGATGTTGTCGAGCTCGCGCTGGAGCCCGTCGAGGACCATCTCGTTGTTGGGCGTCGCCTGGATCGAGGTCTCGAGATCGGCGAGCTCCTGGTTGATCTGCGCTTTCTCGTCGGCGATGTATTTCAGCTGCTCGTCGATCGGCGTCAGCTCGACCTGGAGCTCGGTCAGCGGCTTCGCCGGCTGGCCCTCGGCGTCGGGCATGGCGCGCGCCGCCTGCTGGTCGTCGACGAGCTTCTGCAGCGCGGTGATGCGGGTCTGCAGCATGCGGATCGGGGCGCTGTCGGCCTTGTAGACCGCCTGCTGCTGGGCGAGCTGGCTCTGCAGGTTCTGCAGCTCGGTCTCCTCGGGGCTGAGCGTGGTGGTGGCGGTGGCCCGGCCGGTGCGCTCGAACACCCAGACCACGGTGGCGCGCTGGTTCTTCAGCGCCGCCTCCTCGCGCTCGAGGTCGATCAGCCGCTGCTGGTCGCGCTCCTGCTGGGCCCGGCGGGCGTTCATGCTGTCGGGCAGCGCATCGACATGGGCGGTCTTGAACGCGGCGATCTTGCCCGACTGCCGCTCCAGCTCCTGGGCGAGCCGGTCGACCTCGCCCTGGAAGAATGTGAGCGTGTCCCCGGCCCGGCCGGTCCGGAGCTTGACGTTCTCCTGCAGCACCAGGCTGACCAGCTCGTTGGCGCCCTTGAGCGCATAGGCCGGCGTGCCCGCCGAGAAGGCCACGCCGATGATGGTGGCGCCGGGCTCGGAAGGGTCGTGGGTCTTGTCCGGCACGAAGCCGATGAACTCGATGCGGTCGTGCATGTCGCCGATCATCTGCCCGGCCGACATGCCCGGCTTGCCGGCGTAGAGGCCGATGCGGTTGGCGAGATCGAGCAGGTTGGTGCGGGTCATGATCCGCTGCTCGATGATCTGCGCCTGCTCGTAGGGATTGACCGGCACGGTCGACTGGGCGAGATCGCCCGGGATCTGCTGCGGCTCGACCAGCATGCTGGCCTGGCTCTTGTAGACCGGCGGCAGGATATAGGCGATCGTCAGGCCGATCGCGGCGAGGAAGGCCGCGATCACCAGGAAGTACGGCAGCCGCCGCAGGAAGATCGCCCAGTAGAACTTCAGGTCGAGATTGGGCATCGCCCGTTTCCTCACTATGGTCGCGGGTCGAGCCCGTCAGACGACGACCTTGAGATTACCATGCATCCGCCGATCGGTGACCACCTGCTCGATCACGCCGGCGTCAACCTTATCCAGCCCGTCGGTGAAGGCATAGACCAGCGCGTAGTCGCAGATCTGGTTGACCAGCCGGGGCACCCCGCGCGAGGCGAGGTGCACGCATTCGCAGGCCGCCGGGGTGAAGATCTCGCGGCTGGCGCCGGCGACCGCCAGGCGATGGTTCACGTAGGCCTGCACCGCCGGCGCCGACATCGCCGGCAGGTGGTATTCCGCCGCCACCCGCTGGGCGAACTGCACCAGCCGGGGCTGGGCGATCAGCGCCCTGAGCTCCGGCTGGCCCACCAGCACCAGCTGGATCAGCTCGTCCTTGTCGGCGTTGATGTTGGAGAACATCCGGAGTTCCTCCAGCGTCTCGGTCGAGAGGTTCTGCGCCTCGTCGAAGATCAGCATGGTGCGCCGGCCGGAGGCGTATTCCTCGATCAGGAACTCCTGGAACTGGGCGAAGAGCTGCACGTAGGAGGCCCCGGTCTCGGTGGCGACGCCGAGCGCCATCAGCACCCAGTGCAGCAGCTCGCCTCGGTTGCCCTGGGCGTTGGAGATCAGCCCGACGGTGATGTCCTCGGGCAGGCTGCGCAGCAGGTGGCGCAGGAGCGTGGTCTTGCCCGCGCCGATCTCGCCGGTGATCACCGTGATCGGCGCATGCGTCAGCATGCCGTATTCCAGCATCGCATAGGCGCGCGTGTGGTTCTCGGACCAGTAGAGAAAATCGGGATCGGGCAGGAGCGTGAAGGGACGCTCGACCAACCCGAAGTGGTCGTTGTAGATCGACAATGTACTCGTCATACCCATCCCAAACCTACCCGCCCCGCCCCAGCCGGGACATCTACATCACCCTTCCCGTGTTAAGCTGGAGTAAGTCCCCGCCGTCAGACAGCCTCATACAGCCTTATCGGTCCCATATCACCCCCAAATTTCGGGACCCCGCCGTCAAACACGACATATGCTGAATTTGCCGGCAGGCCCAGCGACGGGGTGCCGCACGGGGCGCCACCGCTTGCCCTCCGCGGCCATCGGCCGTGATCCGCCGGCGTTAGGGATGTCATTAGAACATCATGAAATTTTGATTGAGATTGGCGATTAAAAATGTCTTAATGCCCGCGGTGAGAGGGGTACCTCACCCAACGAACAGGCCGCAGGGGAAAAACGTCCGACGCGCTTTGGAGACCGGCGACCGTCCGGCGGGCAACCTCGAAGGGTAGCCGGGACAGGGCAGTCCACCTCCGTATCGATCGGGCGTGCCGTTGTATCGTTGTGTTTATGGACGTGGGTGGATTGATGGCACATTATTCCGATCTCGGTCTCAGCCGGTCGGTCTCGGATTATGCTGGCGGGGCCGTTCAGACACCGGCCCGGGGCGGGCTCTACGGCCGGTTCCTCAAACGCAGCTTCGACTTTCTCGCCGTCCTGCTCATGGCGGTCTTCGTCCTGCCGGTGATCCTGCTGTTCGGCCTGATGATCCGGCTCGACGGCGGGCCGGTGTTCTATTGCCAGGACCGCGTCGGGCGCAACGGCCGGGTGTTCCGGATCTGGAAGCTGCGCACCATGGTGGTGGACGCCGACCGGCGGCTGGAGGAACACCTCGCCGGCGATGCCGCCGCCCGCGAGGAATGGAACCGGACCCAGAAGCTCAAGAGCGATCCGCGCATCACCGCCGCGGGCCGGCTGCTGCGCAAGTCCTCGCTCGACGAACTGCCGCAGCTCTGGAACGTGCTGACGGGCGACATGAGCCTGGTCGGGCCGCGGCCGATGCTGCCGGAGCAGCGCCGCTCTATCCGGGCCGGGCCTACTACAAGCTGCGCCCCGGGCTGACCGGCTCCTGGCAGATCTCCGACCGCAACGCCACCTCCTTCGCCGGCCGCGCCGCCTACGACACCCAGTATTCGCGCCGGCTGTCCTTCACCACCGACCTCCTGGTGCTGATCGCGACCGCCCGGGTGGTGGTGCGCGGCACCGGCTACTGAAGTCCCGGCGGCCGAAGCCCGGCGGCCTCCGGCCGCCGCGCCGGGCCCGGCGGGGGAGCGGTAAACCGGCCTTATTCGCCTTTTCTTTACCTGCCGCGTGACTATGCTCCGCGCCGGCCGGCGTTGCGACCCGCCGGAGGTAGCGGAGTCCCGCATGCGTGCGCTTCTGCGGCCCCTCGGGCCGATCCTGGTTCTCGCCGCCCTACGCTCGCGGCCTGCGACAGCGCCGCGAAACGCGCCGAGGACCACTACCAGCGGGCGCTGGAGCTGGTCGCCGCCGGCGATACCGCCCGCGCCGACGTCGAGTTCCGCACCGTGTTCAAGCTCAACCCCGAGCACGAGCCGGCGCGGCTGGCCTATGCCCGGATGCTGCGCGACCAGGGCGACGTCCAGGAGGCGATGGCCCAGTACCAGCACCTGGTCGACCAGGATCCCGACGGCCTCGACGGGCTGAAGGACCTGACCGATCTGGCGCTCAAGGTCCAGGACTTCGCCACCGCCCGCAGCAGCGTCGACCGCGCCTTCACCCTCGCCCCCGACGACCTGGAGGTGCGCGCCTTCAAGGCGGCGCTCGACTATCGCGGCGACGACGACCGGGCGGCCGCGGTGCTGATGGCCGAGGGGTGATCGCCGCGGCCCCGGCCTCGATCCCCGCCCGCATGGTGCTGGTCGCCGACCGGCTGGCGGCGAACGCGCCCGGAGAGGCGCTCGCCCAGGCCGATGCCGGGCTGGCGCTGACCCCGGACGACGAGGGGCTGCATCTCGCCCGCCTCGCCGCCCTCGAGGCCGAGGGCGACACCGCGGCGATGAAGACCGAGCTGCTGGCGATGGCCGACCGCTTCCCCGACAACACCGG
>CAWKBH010000011.1:0-236643 GCA_963847795.1 uncultured Alphaproteobacteria bacterium | reverse complement strand
AACAGATTCTCCAGCTGGCGGATATTGCCCGGCCAGTCCTGCGCCGCCATCCATCCCAGCGCTGCCGGCTCGAGCCCCAGCGGCCCGAGACCGTAGAGCCGCGTGAAGCGATCGAGAAAATGCCGCGCCAGCGGCAGCACGTCCGCCCCCCTCGCCCGGAGGGGCGGCACGCTCAGTCCGAGCACGTTCAGCCGGAAATAGAGGTCGTCCCGGAATTCGCCCCTCGTGCACCAGGTCGCTCAGCGGCACGTTGCTCGCCGCGATGACCCGCACGTCGACGCCCTGGATACGCCCGGCGCCCACCGCCCGCACCTCGCCCTGCTGCAGGAAGCGCAGCAGCGCCACCTGCGCCCGGAGCGGCAGCGCATCGACCTCGTCCAGAAACAGCGTTCCCCCGTGCGCCTGTTGCACCAGCCCGCCGCGCGCCGCACCGGCGCCGGTATAGGCCCCCGCCTCGTGGCCGAAGAGCTCGTTCTTCGACCAGCTCCGGCGGCAGGCAGCCGCAGTTCACCGGGACGAAGGCCTGCTTCGCCCGCGGCCCCACCGCGTGCACGGCGCGGGCCACCAGTTCCTTGCCCGTGCCGGTCTCGCCCTGGATCGTCAGCGGCGCCACGCTGCGCGCCGCCCGCCGCGCCTCCGCCAGCACCCGGAGAAACGACGGGGCCTCGGCGACGATCCCCAGCCGCGCGAATTCTGGCGCGCCGTCCGGCTCGGGCCTCGGCGGCATGCGCGCAACCAGCCGCTCCAGCCGCAGCCCCAGTTCGCGCCGGCTCCACGGCGCCTCGACGAACTCGGTCGCCGCGCGCATCAGCGCCTCGGCCGTCTCGCCCCGGCCCGCCTCCGAGACGCACAGCCACGGCGCCGGAGCCATCCGAGAGATCAGTTCTCCGGGCCGAGGCCTCGCCGCTCCCCCGCCGTCGAGCAGCAGCACCGATGCAACTGCCGGCGGCGGGCTCACAGCCCACTGCGCGCCACTCCTGACGCGATAGGAGTAACCCAGTGCCGATATGTCCCGCGCAAGGCTCTCCGTCGCGTCCCGCGAGGCGAAGCTGATTAGGTTCAGCACTGCGTGCTCTGCCGGGGGAACTTATCGCCGCCTCCGTCAACCGAACGGGCCCGGCTGAAGCTCACGCGGGATTCAGCCCAGCTATCCAGTTACGCGTATTTCGCGCAGCCGGCAATCCTGGCGCGGCGAGTGCTAAGTGCTGGTCCGGTTTTCTCCGGGGCGCTTCTGCCGAGGGTGCCTTCCAATCACCCGGAGTCACTATGAAAGGCGGCCGAACCGCCTCTGCCTTCGTTGCGACCTGGTTGAGGGAAGTAGCGTTTCCGCGATTGTAGCCGGTTGGCATCGACCTGCCGCCCCGGACCGATCTGGCTAACTGACCAGCGGCGGCCGCGGCAGCCATGGGCCAGGACCTCGTCGGCGCCGGCATAGACCATCCTCAGCGCCACGTAGAGGATGACCAGCAGGCCGGCCCAGGCGATCCAGTGGTGCCGCTCGAGCAGTTTCGCGATCCAGGCCGAGGCGACGCCCATCAGAGCGACCGAGAGGATCAGCCCGAAGACCAGGGCGGTGGGATGATTTGCGCCGCCCCGGCCACCGCCAGCACGTTGTCGAGCGACATAGAGACGTCGGCGACGATGATCTGCACCACCGCGTCGCGCAGGCTCTTGCGCGGCATGCCGCGGGTTCCGGGGTGGCTGCCGAATCTCGGCGGAGGCCTGCTCGGCCCGCCGGGCGCCGCGGAGTTCGCAATACATCTTCCAGGCTACCCAGAGCAGCAGCAGCCCGCCCGCGAGCAGCAGGCCGGTGAAGGCCAGCAGCCGCGAGGCGATCAGCGCGAAGCCGATCCGCATCACCGTGGCGACGGCGATGCCGATCATGATCGCCTTGGGGCGCAGGTGCGGAGCAACGCCGGCGGCGGCGAGACCGATGACGATGGCATTGTCGCCGGCGAGCACCAGGTCGATCATCACGACCTGCAGGAAGGACGAAACCATCTGCAGATCGAGGGGCATCGGACCTCCGGGCGGCGCGCGGCGGGCCTTGGTAACAGGCTTGGCGGCGGGGTTCTAGGGCGGCCCCGGCCGGGTGACGTCGGCGCCGAACAGCCAGTCGAACCTGCCTGCGAGAAGGCCAGGCGCCAGCGCGGACACCACCCCGACCCCGAGATGCGCGGCTTCGCGCAGCCCCGGGCGCAGGTGGTAGAGCCGGCCGCTGCGCGCCGCCGCCCGCTGCACTCGGGTGGCGCGCGGCAAGCGGGCGGCGGCATAGGCCGCCAGGCCCTGCTCGGGGTCGGCGGCACGGTCGAGGGCGGCGGCCAGCACCCAGGCATCCTCGAGCGCCATCGTGGCGCCCTGGGCCAGAAAGGGCAGCATCGGATGGCAGGCGTCGCCCAGGAGCGCGAGGCGCCCGGACGTCCAGCGCGCCAGCGGCGCATGGTCGAAAAGGCCCCAGAGGAAGCAGTCCTCGACCGCGGCGACGAGCGCCCCGGCCTCGCCGCCCCAGCCCGCGAAGGCCCGCCGCAGGTTCTCCGGGTCATCGGCGGCCATCCAGCCCTCGGCGGTCCAGGCCCGGCGCTCCTCGATCGCGACGAGGTTCACCAGCCGGCCGCCGCGCAGCGGGTAGCTCACCAGATGCCGCCCCGGTCCCATGGTGACCCGGGTCGTCGGCGAAACGGCGCCGCCGGGCAGGCGCGCCGGGTCGACGAGGCTGCGCCAGGCCACATGGCCGGTGAAGCGCGGCGGACGGCGCTGAAGTGCCGGGCGCGCGTCCCGGAGCGCAGTCCATCGGCGGCGATCGCGACCGCGGCACCATGCCGGTCGCCGTCCGCGGTCCGCACGACGAGCCGCGCGCCGGCAAGCTCGATCGCGGCGACGCTGGCGCCGAGCCGCAACTCGACCCCCGCCGCGACCGCCGCGGTGGCGAGAACGGCCAGCAGTCCGCCCGATGGAACTGCCAGTAGGGCCGCCCGTAGCGGGCTGCCGCCCCCAGCGGCAGCCGCGCCACCGGGCGGCCGCGACGATAGTCCCGCAGTTCGACCGCCTCGGGCAGGCTGGCACGCGGCGCGGCGGCGTCACGCAGCCCCAGCGCCTCCAGCACGGCGACACCGTTCGGCGCAATCTGTATGCCGGCGCCGATCTCGGCGAGCGCCGGCGCCGCCTCGAACACCAGCACCCGGGCGCCGCGCCGGGCCAGGGCGACCGCCGCTGCAAGGCCGCCGATGCCGGCGCCGACGACCGCGACCTCCTGGCCGGCGAGGCTCATGCCGCCGGCAGGCCGCGCCTCGCGGAACGCGCGGCGGGGCGCGGGTCCCGGCACGGCTGAAGGAGCGCCGGGCCCGCCGGCCGATGGAGATCGGCCGCTGCCGGGCCGGGCGAACGGGTCGCGCCGGCAGGGAGGGCGAGATCGTGCTGCGCCGCCCCGGGCGATCCGCCGCCGAGCGCTGCCGCGACGGGCGCGATCGGGTCCGGCGGGCCGGGGAAGCAGGCGGCGACGGTGCGCATGCGGGTCTCCTGCGACCGCGCCGTCAGCTGACGCGCGGTCCGGGCATCTGACACCTTATCGCCGCGGCCGGGAAGTCCTCGCGCCTCGGGGTTCAGGACCCCGCTTCGCCCAGGAGACGTCCGACCTCGGCGCGCAGGTCGGCCGCCCGCAGCGCGAAGGCCTCGACCGTCGGCCCGGCGCGGCCCGACGTCGGGCCTGCGCTCGCCACCGTACCGCCACCCGGACTCGGACGGATCGCGGTGACCATGCCGACCAGCCGGCCGCGGTCGTCGAAGAGCGGTCCGCCGGAGAAGCCCGGTCGGGCGCCGGGCAGTAGCGCGATCAGCCCCGGACCGAAGGCGGGGATGTCCTCGCGCGGATCGAGCACCACACCCTCGACCTCGAGCCGCGGCCCGTCGCTTCCGGCGCTGGCGTCGATGCCGGCCGCGGTCACCGACAGGCCCGCCACCTCGGGCGCGAACTCGACTGCGACCTGGGGCAGAAATCCATGCGGCACCTCGAGCAGCGCCAGGTCCATCCGCGGGCTCAGCGCGATCACCCGGCCTTCGGCGCTGACCCGGCCGCGTCCGGACGCGAGCAACATGACGGTCGCGCCGGGTCGCAGGTCGCCGATCACGTGGCGGTTGGTCACCGCGACCCCGTCGGCGATCAGGAACGCCGATCCCACGATATTGCCGTTCAGCACCACCGCATGCTGGTCGAGCGGCCGAAGCCGCGTTTGTGCACGCATCTGGAAGGCAGGGCCGGCCGCCATCAGCGTCACCACCAGCCCGGTCGCGATCCACTTCGCCAGCCGCATGCCAAAGGCGCTGCGGCCGGTCCCCCACAGGTACCCCATGCTTCACCCCCACCCCGACGCCCGGTCCCCACCGCGACGTCATCGGGGAAGCTAGGCGGGCGCCGTTGCCGAAGTCCTAACTCCTGCTGAAGATCTCCTTCAAATCGTTGGTTAAAGCGACGGAACCCGGGCGTCCGGCCGGGTAAAGGTCAATTTTAGGTTGATTTCAGGCCGATTTCGCGTGATACAACGCCAGGTTGTTTTTCCGGACATTCACATGCGTGTGGCGATACCGTTACTGAAGCGCGGGATGCCTCGGCCGGCGCGCGGGGCCATGCTGCTCGGGGTCTCCCTGCTGGCGCTGTGGAGCGCGGAGCCGCCCGGGCCGGGGGGCCGCAGGGCGGCGTCGTGAGCCGGGGCGCCGCGCGGATCAGCCAGAGCGCCCATGCCACCACGATCCGGCAGACCTCGCAACGCGCCGTGATCGACTGGCGGGCCTTCGATGTCGGCCGCGGGGACAACGTCACCTTCGACCAGCCGGGCCGCAACGCGGCGACGCTCAACCGGGTCCGGACCGCCCGGCCCAGCATCATCGAGGGCGCGATCCGCGCCCCTGGCACGGTCGTCATCGAGAACGCCGCCGGCGTCCTCTTCACCGGCACGGCGCGCATCGACGTCGGCGGGCTGGTCGCGACCAGCCAGGCGGTCGACGCCGCGCGCTTCCTCGGCGACGGCAGGCTCGAGATCGGCGGCGGCGAACGGGCCGGCGCGCGGGTGGTGAACCGCGGCACCATCACCATCGGCGAGGCCGGGCTCGCCGGGCTCGTCGGCAGCGACGTCGAGAACGCCGGCGCGATCGTGGCCGAGCGCGGCACGGTGCTGCTGGCCGGCGGCAGCCACAGCACCATCGACCTCGCCGGCGACGGCATGGTCCGGATCGCGGTCGAGGGCGAGGCCGGACGCGTCGCGAACGGCGGCCGGATCGACGCCGGCGGCCGCGTCCTGCTGACCGCGGCTGACGCGGCGCGCACGCTCGACGCCGCGATCAACACCACCGGCGTGATCCGGGCCCGCTCGGGCAGCGCCACCGGCGGCCGGATCGAGCTGATCGGACGCGGCAACGGCGCCGTGCGGATCGCCGGCACGCTCGACGCCTCGGGCGGCCGCCGCGGCGGCGGGTCACCGTGACCGGCGGCGAAGCTGGCGATCGGCCCGCAAGCCAGGATCTCCGCGAACGGCGGCGAGGACGGCGGCACGGTGCGGCTCGGCGGCGACCGGCAGGGCGGCGGCAGCCTGCGCCGCGCCGGCGAGCTCGCCATCGCGGCCGGCGCGCGGATCGCCGCGGACGGCGCCGCCGGCCGGGCGGCAGCGTCGTCGCCTGGTCGGACGGGGTGACGCGGGTCGACGGCGAGATTTCCGCGACGGGCCGCCTCGCCGGCGGCTTCGTCGAGACCTCGGGCGCGGGCGCGCTCGCGCTCGGCCCGATCGCCGCGGTCTCCGCCGGCGCCGGCGGCCAGTGGCTGCTCGACCCGCGCGACGTGCTGATCGCCAACGGCAGCGCCACGCCGCCGATCGCCGGCGGCACCCAGACGCCGCCGGTCGGCACCGGCGCCTACAGCATCAGCCGGATCGCGCTGCAGAACGCGCTCAACGCCGGCAGCGACGTCACCGTAACCACCGTCCAGCCCGGATCGCACATGCAGGGCGACATCACCGTCGACGGCCCGCTCGAGCTGGACCGGCGCCGGCAGCCTGCGGCTGGAGGCCGAGCGCGACATCGCGATCGACGCCAGCGTGACCACGCGCGACGGCAACTTCAGCGCCGAGGCCGGGCGCACGCTGACCGTCGGGGCCGACGTGCGCGGCACCGGCGCGGCGGCGGTCGCGCTGACCGCGCTCACCGGCGATCGTCAAGCTCGACCGCGAGCGCCGGCGGGCAGCCTCACCGTCGCGACCGAGTCCGGCGCGCTGGCGCTCGGCGCCCCGCACGGGCGACGTGATGCTCCGCCGGCAGGACGAGCGCGGCGGCGGCATCCTGGTCGGCTCGGCCTCCGGCGACGTCGATATCGCCGCCGGCCACAAGATCGTGCTGCGCGGCGAGAACCATGACGGCCACTGGGTGCGCGTCGGCAGCGAGGACAGCTCCAGCGCGGTCACGCTCGCCGCGCCGCACATCGACGTGCTCGGCGGACAGGGCGACAACAGCTTCGCCGAACTGGTTACCGGCGCCGGCGGATCGCTGACACTCACGCGGCGAAGAATCCACCTGCGCAACATGCCCGAGCGGCGCCGAGGCGCGCATCGCGGCGCTGGGCGGCGCCGACCTGACGCTGGACGCCGCGCGCCAGACCTGGCGCGGCGCGGTCCAGGCGGGCAGCGGCATCTCCGACGGCGGCGACGTGCGGCTGTCCGGCGCGATCACCGCGACGGTCCGCCCGCTGTTCAGCCTCGCCGACGGCGCCGACTTCGTGCTCGCCGCCGCGACCCCCGGCGGCGCCGCCTCCTCCTACATCTCGGCGGTTCCGCTGACGGTCTCGACCTCCGGCACAGGCAGCGTCGCCCTCGACGCGCCGATCGCGGCCGAGCAGGTGACGCTGGTATCGCAGGAACGGGTGCGGCTCGAGGCCGGCGCGCCGGATCACCGGAACCGGGCCCGGCGACGCGGTGGTGGTCGCCGCCGGCCGCGCCTTCGACAACGCCGCCGGCGCCGGGGTCCTCGCCGCCGCGGCCGGGATGCCCGCTGGCTGCTCTACGTCGACAGCTTCGGCAGCCCTTCGGGCCCGCTTCCCGGCCCGAGCGGCTTCGACCTCTACGGCCGGACCTTCGCCGCCAACCCCCCGGCCCTGCTCGGCTATGCCGGCAACCGCGTGGTCTATGGCGAGCGGCCGACGCTGACCCTGACCGCCGAGAGCCTGCGCAAGACCTACGGCGCGGCAGCACGCCGGGCTACGGCACCGCCGGCCTGCGCCCCGGCGACAGCCTCGCCACCGCGCTCGCCAGCGGCCCCAACGTCACCAGCCAGGGCACCCCGGCCAAGGCCTCGGTCGGCAGCTACGCCACGCGGGTCACGGCCACCGCCTCCGGCCAGGGCTATGCGCTCACGCTGGTCAATGGCCGGCTCACGGTGGACCCGGCACCGCTGACCGTCACCGGCAACGACGCCGCCCGGCGCTACGGAGACGCCAATCCCGAGCTCTCCGGCCGCATCGAGGGCTTCCTGCCCGGCGACGACGCCAGCCTGCTCGACGGCGCCCTCACGCTGGCCACGACCGCCACCGTCGCGAGCCCGGTCGGCGCCTACGCGATCGTTCCCTCGGGACTGACCGTACCCGACGGCAACTACGCCATCAGCCTACGTCCCCGGCAGCCTGACCGTCGACCCGGCGCCGCTGACCGTCACCGCCAACGACGCCGCCCGCCGCTACGGCGGCGCCGACCCCGCGTTCTCCGCCCGCTTCGCCGGCTTCGTGCTCGGCGAGGGCGCGGGCGTCCTCGACGGCCACCTCGAGGTCGCCAGCGCCGCCGCCGCGGCCAGCCCGGTCGGCAGCTACAGCCTCACCCCGGGCGGGCTCCGCAGCGGCAACTACGCCATCAGCTTCCGCCCCGGCAGCCTCACCATCGACCCCGGCGCCCCTGACGGTCACCGCCAACGACGCCGGCCGCAGCTATGGCGGGGCCGATCCCGCGTTCAGCGCCCGCTACGCGGGCTTCGTGCTCGGCGAGGACGCGGGCGACCTCGACGGCGCCCTCGCGGTCGCCACGCCGCAACGGCGGCCAGCGCCGTCGGGAGCTACGGCCTCACCCCCGGCGGGCTGCCGCAGCGGCAACTACGCCATCGCTTCCGCCCCGGCGCCTCACCGTCGACCCCGGCGCCGCTGACGGTCACCGCCAACGACGCCGCCCGCCGCTACGGCGGGGCCGATCCCGCGTTCACCGCCCGCTACGCGGGCTTCGTGCTCGGCGAGGACGCGGGCGTCCTCGACGGCCCCCTCGCGGTCGCCACGCCGCAACCGCGGCCAGCCCCGTCGGCAGCTACGGCCTCACCCCCGGCGGGCTGCGCAGCGGCAACTACGCCATCAGCTTCCGCCCCGGCAGCCTCACCGTCGACCCCGCGCCGCTTGACCGTCACCGCCAACGACGCCAGCCCGCCGCTACGGCGGCGCCGATCCCGCGTTCACCGCCCGCTACGCCGGCTTCGTGCTCGGCGAGGGCGCGGGCGACCTCGACGGCCACCTCGCGGTCGCCAGCGCCGCCGCCGCGGCCAGCCCGGTCGGCAGCTACGACCTCACCCCCGGCGGGCTCCACAGCGGCAACTACGCCATCAGCTTCCGCCCCGGCAGCCTGACCATCGACCCGGCGCCGCTGACCGTCACCGCCAACGACGCCACCCGGCCGCTACGGCGGCGCCGACCCCGCGTTCTCCGCCCGCTTCGCCGGCTTCGTGCTCGGCGAGGACGCGGGCGTCCTCGACGGCCACCTCGGGTCGCCAGCGCCGCCGCCGCCGCCAGCCCGGTCGGCAGCTACGCCTCACCCCGGGCGGGCTCCGCAGCGGCAACTACGCCATCAGCTTCCGCCCCGGCAGCCTCACCATCGACCCGGCGCCGCTCACCGTCACCGCCAACGACGCCACCCGCCGCTACGGCGGCGCCGATCCCGCGTTCTCCGCCCGCTTCGCCGGCTTCGTGCTCGGCGAGGACGCGGGCGTCCTCGACGGCCACCTCGACTTCGCCACGACGCCACCCCGCGAGCCCGGCCGGCAGCTACACGATCACCCCGGCGGGCTGAACAGCGGCAACTACGCCATCGGCTTCGTCGGCGGCCGGTTCACGTCGGCGCGGCGCCGACGACCGCCGCCGGTCCGACCACGGTCGGGATAGGGGTCAGGAAGTTCCGGCGCGGGGTTCCGCCGCTGACACCGGGCGACGCCAGCTTCCGCACCACCGTGGCCGAAGCGCCGCCGGCGCTGGCGAACCCGTTCGGCCTGAGCTATTCGCTCGGCCAGATCGTTCAGCTGACCCCGCCCGGCACCGCCGCGACCCTCGGCTTCGTCCCCGCCGCGGGCGGTCCGGTCGCCGAACACGCGTGCGACCTGCAGCGGCCCGATCGGGCGCGGCGCCGTCGCAGCTGCGACCGGCGCAAGATAACCGAGAGCTACTGGACGACCGCCGCCGGCGAGGCGCCGTGACCCGGCAAACCCTGGCCCCCGCCGGCGTGCTCCTGGCCGGTACCGCGCTGGCCGCCGGCGCCCAGCCGGCCGCCGACTACCCGCCGCGCGAACCTGTGCCCGCCGAGCGGCCCCAGCCGCCCGCCGCCCGGCCCGCCGGGCCGATCGCGCCGCCGCAGAACCCCGGCAAGGCCCTCGTTCGTGCTGCGACGGCGTCGCCCTCGAAGGCACCACCGCGGTCAGCGACGGACGATCTTGCGCCGCTCTGGGCCCGCTCGATCGGCCAGCCGGTCACGCTCGCGACGCTCGAGGAACTCGCCGACCGCATCGGCGCCGCCTACCGCGACCGCGGCTATGTCCTGTCGCAGGCCGTGCTGCCGGCGCAGACGGTCGAGAACGGCACGGTCCGGGTGCAGGTGATCGAGGGCTTCATCGACCAGGTCGCCATCGAGGGCGGCACGACCGGGCCAGCAGGCCGCGGCGACGCGGCTCTTCGCCCCGGTCGCCACGACCGGCCCGCTGCGGCTCAAGACGCTGGAACGCAGCGTGCTGCTGGCGCGCGACACCTTCGGCGGCTCGGTCGAGACCGTGCTGGAGCCTTCGCCCGCGACCTTCGGCGCGGCCGATCTCGGCGTGGTGCTCGACCCCGACCGCGTTCACCGGCTTCGCGGCGACCGACAACCGCGGCTCGCGTCTCTACGGCGCCTGTGACCCTGAGCGCGCGGGGGCAGCGCCTACAACCTGCTCGGCCAGAACGAGCGGCTCGACGCGCTTGCTGGCCTTCGCGCCCTACCAGGCCTCGCTCGCCTACGGCGAGGCGATGCTCGACGCTGCCGCTGCCCTTCCTCACCGGCACCGTGCTCGACGGCGGCCGGCTCGAGATCAGGGTCGACGCCTCGCGCGGCGAACCCGATCTCGCCAAGAGCGGGTCGCCCGATCTCACCGTCACCACCAACCAGACCGACCTCAGCGCCGGGCTGGTGGTGCCCTTCATCCGCACCCGCTCGCAGAACCTCTACGGCGCGGCGGGCTCGACTGGCAGGACAGCGAGAGCGTACACCGGCTTCGCCGGCAGCGCGAGACCACCAGCACCGACCGGCTGCTGGTGCTGCGCGGCGCAGGTCAGCTGGGACGTGGCCGACCGCTTCGGCGGCGTCACGCTGCTCGACGCCGGCCTGCGCCAGGGGATCGACGCCGGCGGGGCGCTATATCGAGCGGAAGGCCCGGCGGCCGGCAATCCCGACTTCACCGCTCGCGAACCCTGACCCTGTCGCGGCTGCAGCGCCTCGGCCGGGGCGACTGGTCGCTCTACGCCGAAGCCATCGGCCAGCTCGCCGCGCAGGTCCTGCCCAACTCCGAACGCTTCGCGCTCGGCGACTCCACCATCGGCCGCGGCTTCGCGCCGGGCAACACCACCGGCGATTCCGGCTGGGGCGGACGGCTCGAGCTGCGCCGGCAACTGCCCGGCGACCAGGCTCGGCGGCGCGATGCAGGCGGTCGAGCTCTACGGCTTCACCGACTACGGCCGCGCCTACGACCGCTCGGAGGAGCACGACGGGACCACCAGCGAGAACCTCGGCTCGGTCGGGATCGGCGCGCGCATCGACGTGCGGCCTTGGCTGACGATCACCCCCGAGATCGCCCGCCAGACCGACGGCACCGCCACCGACACCACCGATCCCGACCACGAAACCCGCTACTACATCGGCGCCGTCGCCCGCTTCTGATCCCGAAACCGGCAGATCGGCATCGGTTGCACAACTTGTGTAAATCGCACCCTCGTATAGCCTCCGCTTCAACATTGGCTTTATGTTGGAACTCGTAGCTCAACGAAGCGACTTGAATGCCGCGCGGATTTCTGCAGTGAACAGCTCCGGCTGCTCCCACGCCGCGAAGTGACCGCCCTTGTCGAGCTTGTTGTAGTGGATCAGCTTCGGGATAGGCCCGCTCTGCCCAGCTCTTCGGCGCTGCGTAGATCTCATCGGGGAAAGCGCTCACGGCGACCGGGATCTTGACGCCCCTGACGTCGAAGAAGCCTCCTCCGGTCGAGATTTGCGTGGTGTCCCAGTAGAGGCGCGCCGAGGAGATCGCGGTGTTCGTCAGCCAGTAGAGCGTGACGTTGTCGAGGATGTCGTCCCGCGTCAGTCCTTCGGTCTTGCCGTCGAAGACGCGGGCGATCAGCTTGTAGCTGCGGATGTCATGATCGATCATCCACGCGGCGAGCCCGACCGGCGAATCCGCGATGCCGTAGAGCGTTTGCGGGCGGTTCGACATTTCGAGGGCGTATGCGAGCCCCTTCCCGTAGAAGTCGACCAGCTGATCCCACGCGTTGCGCTCCTCGGCCGTGAGATCGGCGGGCGGCGCCTCGTCGATACGCGAGCGCCTTTGAGATGTTGGCCGGAACCGTGGCCGCCATGTTGGTGTGAATGCCGAGCAATCCCGGCGGTTGCTGCAGGGCCATCACCTCCGAGACGGCGTTGCCCCAGTCGCCACCCTGCGCCACGTACCGTGTGTAGCCGAGGCGCTGCATCAGCGTCGCCCACGCGCGCGCGATGGTGACGGGGGTCCATCCGGGCGCCGTCGGCTTCCCGGAGAAGCCGTGGCCCGGCAGCGACGGAATCACGAGATGGAAGGCGTCTGATGCGCTGCCGCCATGCGCCGTCGGATTGGTCAGCGGATCGATGATCTTCATCTGCTCGATGATCGAGCCGGCCAGCCATGCGTGACGATGATCGGCAGCGCATTTTCATGTTTCGAGCGAACATGAATGAAGTGAATGTCGAGGCCGTCGATCTCGGTGACGAACTGCGGCAGGGCTTTGAGCCGCGCCTCGCACTTGCGCCAGTCGTATTCCGTCGCCCAATAGCGCGCGAGTTTCTGCATCGTCGCGAGCTGCACGCCTTGCGATGCTTCGGCGACCGTCTCCCGTTCCGGCCACTTTGTTGCGTGTATGCGCCGTTGCAAATCGGCAAGTTCCGCTTCCGGAAAGCTCACTTGAAATGGACGAATAGCGGACATACAGCCATGCTGTTCTCCTTTTGAGATTCTCAGTCAGATAGCGTCGGCAGCGACCCCGCTCCCTTTGCACCCTCACTCCAAGGCAGCTTTTTCATGGTCTGGTCCGCCTTGGACCGAATAGCAAACTCATTCAGGATCGGCCCGCCCAGGCTGGTATGGGGACGGTCCGCATTGAAGTCGGTGCGCAGGTGTCGATGATGCGCGAGGCATCGCGGAGGCCGTGGAATAGGCGCTCGTTGAGCGGGGCCTCGCAGTGCCTGGGCTCGCCGAACGTTGGCGCGATCCTCCCCGTGGACATTTGCCAGGGAGTTGCCCGATGACCCGGCTCTACGCCGGCCTTGACGTTTCTTTGGAACGACCGGCGACTGTGTGGTCGACTCGTCCCCGCCACATCCTTCGCCGATGATGCGCGGTCGAGGATGTCGCCGCGCTTCGGTCATCGGTACATATAAAGAGAAAACAACCTGGCGCCGATCAATCTCAATCTTTGCTAGCGTCCGATCCGCGCGACTTCTGCCGCAAGGCCACGAGCCGCGCCGAAATGCCCGCTTTCGTCGGCCGGTCGCTGGACGGCGCGCCGCCATGTGCCTAGAAGGGCGTGACGCACGAAGGGACCGGCATGCGCATCCTGCTCACCAACGACGACGGCATCAGCGCGCCGGGGCTCGAGGTCGCCGAGGAGATCGCCCGCGACATCGCCGGCCCGTCCGGCGAGGTCTGGGTGGTGGCGCCGGCCTTCGAGCAGTCGGGGGTCTCGCACGCGGTCTCCTACGTCCGGCCGATGCGGCTGGAACGGCTGGAGGCGCGGCGCTTCGCCGTCGAGGGCTCGCCCGCCGATTGCGTGCTGGCCGGCCTGCACGAGATCCTCAAGGACGGCCCGCCCGACCTGGTGCTCTCCGGCGTCAACCGCGGACACAACGTCGCCGAGGACACGCTCTATTCCGGCACCGTCGGCGGGGCGTTGGAGGCGGCGCTGCACGGCGTCCGCGCCGTGGCGCTGTCGCAGTACCACGGGCCGGCCAGCGCCGGCACCGGCGATCCCTATGCCGCGGCGCGCGCGCACGGCGCCGGGCTGCTGCGGCGCCTGATCGAGGCCCCGGCCTGGCCGCTCGCGCCCTACGGCGTCTTCTACAACGTGAATTTCCCCGCGGTCGCCGCCGCCGAGGTGCGCGGCACCCGGGCCACCTTCCAGGGCCATCGCGCCAAGCCGACCTTCGGGGTGCTGCAGCACGTGGCGCCGAACGGGCGGACCTTCCTCTGGCTCACCCACGGCCACGGCAACGCCGACACCGCGGCCGGGTCGGACTCGCGCGAATGCCACGACGGCTACATCACCGTGACGCCGCTGGTCGCCGATCTCACCGCGCACGATCTCATCGCGCCGCTTGCGCAGGCGCTCGGATAGGGCGAGGTTCGGGCCCATGCTCCCCGCCGAACAGCAGATGCAGTTCGTCTTCTCCCTGCGCTCGCGGGGCGTCACCAACGCCGAGGTGCTGAAGGCGATGGAGGCGACGCCGCGGGTGGACTTCCTCGAGGGCATCTTCCAGGAGCGCTCGTTCGAGGACGTGCCGCTGCCGATCGCCTGCGGCCAGACCATCAGCCAGCCGACAGTGGTCGGGCTGATGACCCAGGCGCTGGAGGTGACGCGGCGCTGCAAGGTGCTCGAGATCGGCACCGGCTCGGGCTACCAGGCGGCGATCCTGTCGCGGCTGGCGCGGCGGGTCTACACCATCGAGCGGCACCGCCGGCTGGCGCGGCGGGCGCGCGAGCTGTTCCAGCGGCTCGGCCTGCACAACATCACCGTGGTGCATGCCGACGGCTCGCTGGGCCTGCCCGAGCAGGCGCCGTTCGACCGCATCATCGTCACCGCGGCGGCGGAGGATCCGCCGCAGGTGCTGATCGACCAGCTCCGGCCGGGCGGCATCATGGTGCTGCCGGTCGGCCAGAGCAACGCGGTGCAGACGCTGATCCGCATCGCCAAGACCGAGCAGGGGCTCGACTATACCGACCTCGGGGCGGTGCGGTTCGTTCCCCTTGTCGAGGGGGTCGCCCAGGACGTATTGGACTAGCCGTGGGTGAAGAAGAAACGATGAGGGAAGCAGTCATGCACCAGGCAACCGACGGCCGCCGCCGGCGCTCCGGCCAAGCCATGCCGCTGATCCTCGCCGCCGCCCTCGGGCTGGCCGCCTGCTCGCAGGCCGAGAAGCTCAACCCCTTCGGCGGCGGAGAAGACCTTGCCACTCCGCCACCTCCCGCGGTGTCCAACCCCCAGCCCGACTCCCGCGGCGTGATCACCTACGCGACCTACCAGGTCGTGGTCGCGCGCGAGGGCGACAAGCTCAGCACCATCGCCGACCGGCTCGGCACCACCCCGGGCGCGCTCTCCCGGCGCAACGCCTTGCCGGACGACTACATCCTGCACCCGGGCGAGGTGCTGCTGCTGCCCGACAGCGTGGCCCGGCCGGCGGCCGGGCTCGACAGCGGCACGGTCAGCACCCAGCCGCTGGGCTGGACCCCCGACCAGGCCTCGGCGGCGATCGACGGCGCCGCCGGCGGCGGCACCGCGGCGCCGGCGGCCAACCCGTTCCAGAACGGCCAGACCGAGCCGCTGATCGACCCGGTCCGGCACCGGGTCGAGGCCGGCGAGACCGCCTACTCGATCGCCCGGCTCTACGGCGTCTCGGTCACCGCGCTCGCGTCGTGGAACGGGCTCGGGCCCGACCTCGCGGTGCGGCCGAACCAGGAGCTCCTGATCCCGATCGTCAGCGACGCCAACAAGATCTCCAGCACCGTCGACACCCAGCCCGGCCAGGGCACCCCGGTGGCGGCGCCGCCGAGCGCGGCCGAGCCGCTGCCGAACGACATCACCGCCGCGGTCGAGCCGGCGTCCCCCGACCTCGGCCAGTACCGCACCCCGCCCGGCGGCCGGCTCAGCCCGCCGGTGACCGGGACGGTGACCCGGCGCTACAACCCCGCGAGCCCCAACGGCGTCGGCTTCGCGGTGCCGGCCGGCACCGCCGTGCACGCCGCCGCCCCCGGCGAGGTCGCGCTGGTCTCCGAGGCGCTGGGCGGGCTCGGCACCATCGTGCTGGTCCGGCACAAGGACGACCTGATCACCACCTACTCGACGCTCTCGGACGTGAAGGTGAAGGAAGGCGACCGGGTGACGCAGCGGCCAGGTCCTCGGCGTGGTCGCGGCCCGCGACAAGCCCGAGCTGCAGTTCGACGTCTTCCGCGGCACCACCAGCGTCGACCCCACGCCCTACCTCGGCGGGGGCGGCTGACCGCGGAACCGAGGCGCTTTCACCCCGGGAGCGTCCGCCGTCCGAATTGCGCGCCCGGATATTGCGGGCCAAACGAAACGATCTCCGGCTGATTGCTTCGGGCAATTGGCGCGGGTGAGGCGGCTTCCGCCCGATCGGTCCGCAATGACGCGATTCAGTTCCGCCGTCCCGCCGGATTTGACCGTCGGCAAATCCGGCCGCGACTGCCCTCCCAGGGGCAGTCGCGCCAGCGCGACCGCCAGGGCAGCCGCGCCCGGATTGGCGCTGTCCGGAGACGCGGCACGCCCCTCGCCCTCCGCGCTGGCGCTCCGGGCGAGCGGACCGCGCGGCGCGCCACCGGCGCACCGCTGTTGCGGTCCGCGGCGCCTCATCCTGCGCGCGATCGCCTGACGCCTGCCGCAAGCCAAAACGCCCATACGTATTCCATATGCGTTCCATACGCAGTCCATACGCAGAAAAGCACGGCGTTTCAGGGCCTTGCCAGATCCTCACCCAAACGGACCGTCGTCATGTGGACTCGACCTGACAAGCGACGCAGATTCCGCTTGCGTCGGCCCCGGCGGCGAACCGCAATGGCGGGCGTATCGTGGAGGACATCGACATGCAGATTCCGGAGAAGGCAACCCTGCTCAGGATCTTCGTCAGCGAGGAGGACCGTTCCGATGGCCGTCCGCTCTACGAGGACATCGTGCTCAAGGCCCGGACCGCGCATCTGGCGGGCGCGACCGTGCTGCGCGGCCCGCTCGGGTTCGGGCGGTCGAGCCGGCTGCATACCGCCAAGATCCTGCGGCTGTCCCAGGACCTGCCGCTCGTGATCGAGATCGTCGACACCGACGAGAAGATCGAGGCGTTCCTGCCCATCATCAACACCTATACCTCGAGCTGCCTGGTGACCCTGGAGAAGGTCACCGTCGTCCGCTACGGCGAGGACGACTCCGGCGTCGCCCGGCTCTCCGGAGGCTCGGGGCCGGCGTCCTAGGGCGGCAGGACCATATGCCCGATCTCCAGTCCGCGCTCCTCGTCATGCTCGGGGGCTTTCTCGGCGGCACCGCACGCTTCCTCGTCTCGGGGGCCGTCGGGCGCCGGATCGGCGAGACCTTTCCCTGGGGCACGCTCCTCGTCAACGTTTCGGGCGCGGCCTGCATCGGTCTGCTGGCGGGGCTTGCGGACGCGTCCGGAGGCGCTTTGGCGGGCCCCTACTTCCGCGCCTTCCTTCTCGTCGGATTTTGCGGCGGCTACACCACGGTCTCGTCGTTCAGCCTGCAGACGTTGAGCCTGGGCCAGGATGGCCAGCCCGGTCTGGCTCTCCTGAACGTCGCCATGTCGACCGCGTTCTGCCTGTTTGCCGTCGCCGCGGGCCTGCTGGCCGCAGCGGCAATCATCGGGTAGGGCGGAACGTGTCGCGAAGGGAAGCCGCGCGCCTCTATATCGCCGTGGGATCGGGCGCCGCCCTCGGCGCGCTCCTCCGCTTCCTGGTCGGGATTGCGGTGACGCTGGCGTTGGGACTTTCCGGGCTGCTGGCAACCGGTCTTGTCAACGTTGTCGGCTCGTTCATCATCGTCTTCTTTGCCACCATCTCCGGTCCGGACGGGCGTCTGATGATCGGTCCGGTCGCGCGGCAATTCGTGATGAGCGGGTTCTGCGGCGGGCTGACCACCTTTTCCTCCATGAGCCTCGACACCCATCTGCTGCTGTCGAACCGCGGCTGGGCGCCAGCCTCCCTCTATCTCGGCGCGAGCGTACTGCTGTCGCTGCTGGCGGGCTGGCTGGGCTACGCCCTTGCGGTGCGGCTCAACCGATGAAGCGATCCATCGGAAGGCGGTCGCCCGGTCTCGGCGGACGTCAGCTCCGCGGGACCGTGGCAATCGCGATCCGTCGCTGCGTCAGCCCGAGCGGCGCGGGCCGGTGGGAAGCGAGAAGCAGGCCGGTGCCCGTTGCCGCGAGCCATGCGCCCAGCCTGCCGATCAGATCCGCCTCGGTTTCCGCATCGAGGCCCTCGGTCGGTTCGTCGAGCACCAGCCACGGCCGCCCGGCGATGAGCGCGCGGGCCAGCGAGAGCCGTTTGCGCTCGCCCCCGGACAGCACGCCGCCGGCCTCGCCGACCCAGGTCTGAAGTCCCTGCGGCATTTCGGCCACGCGCCCGTCGAGACAGGCGACCTCGATGGCCGTCTGCATGTCCGCCGACGTGACGCCGGGCCGGGCGAGGCGCAGGTTGTCGGCAATACTGCCGGCGATCAGCGTGGCGTCCTGAGGCGAGAGGGCGAACTGCCCGGTCAGGGTTGCCGCGTCGCAGGTGTCGATCGGCCGCCCGTCCAGCGCCAGCGCATGGGCCGGCGCCCGCAGCCCGGCGAGCGCCTCCAGCAGCCTGGTTTTGCCCGAGCCCGACGCGCCCGTAACCGCCACCCGTTCGCCCCGCCGGATCAGCTCATTGCCGATGCCGACCGTCGCCGCGGCCGCGACGCCACGGCTGGCCCTGATCGGTTCGCCTTCCAGCTCAGCAAGCACGTCCAGGCGTGCCAGCCCTTGTTCGACGCTTGCCTGGCGCAGGGCGGTTCGCGCGAACCCTGCCATCGCCTCGACCGATACGGTCGCCGCGAGCACGGCGAGGGCCACTGACGCTGCCGGGCCGGTGGCAAGGGCCAGCACGACCGCGGCAACCAGCGCCCCATAGCCCGCCATCAGCCCGGCCACCGCACCCTCGCCCCGGAACAGCGCCGCTCGCGCGCTGTCGAGCCGCGCAGCAGCTGGAGCGAGCGCGGCCGCGACGCGATCCCCGATGCCGTAGGCAACGATCTCGGGACGCGCCGCAGCGTAGTCGACGAAAGCGCTGCGCAGATCGCCGAGCGCCGCGGCAGCCTGCGTCGCCGGCACCGCGGTCCAGCGGTCTGCGAGGCGACCGAGCACCAGCGGCAGGATCGCCAGTAGCAGCGCGAGCGCGACCGCACTCTTCCACCCGGCGAGCAGAGCCAGCCCTACGGCGAACGCCGCGGCGACGAGGCTCGCGGGCCGGGCAGGGCGCCGGACCACAAGATCCTCCAGCGCCTCGATGTCGCCGATCAGCCGGGCGCTGGCATCGCCGCCGGAGAGATCGGGCGCGGTCCGGCTGTCCTGGGCCGCGAGCTTGCCGAACAGGCTGGCGCGGAGCTCGGCCATCGCCGTGAGCGCGGCGCTGTGCGAGAGCAGGCGCTCGCCGTAGCGCGACCCGGTGCGGACGATGGCCAGCCCGCGGATCGCGGCGCTCGGGATGAGGTAGTTGAACGCGAGCGCCGTCGCGCTTCCCGCCGCGCCGGCGATGGCGGCGGCGGTCAGGAACCAGCCGGACAGCGCGAGCAACAGGATGGACGCCAGCCCGGCCAGGACGGCGCAGACCAGCGACCAGCGCAGGACCGGGCTGCGCCAGCCAACGAGCGGGCCGGTCGGCCGACTCACAGCGAAACCGTCCGGTCGGCGGTTGCGGTCACCCGGCGGTCGTGGGTCGCGACGACGATGGCGCGGCTCTTCGCGAGCTCGACCAGCAGCGCCACGATCGCGCCGGCGGCGGCATCGTCGAGATCGGCGGTCGGCTCGTCGCAGAGCAGCAGCGGCCGGTCGGAGAGAATGGCACGAGCGAGCCCGAGCCGCCGCCGCTCGCCGCCGGAAAGCCCGGACGCCCGGTGGTCGAGCACCAGGTCGAGGCCCTCTCCGCGCTCCGCAATCAGCAGGGCGAGACCGACCAGCGCGGCGACGTCCTGAATCGACGGATCGCCGGCGTCCGGGCGGGCGAGCGCCAGGTTCTCTCGCAGCGTGCCGGGCAGGATCAGAGGCCGCTGTGCAGCCCAGGCCACCTCGCTGGGGGCGACGGCTGTGAGGCGGCCCGCGGCGGGCGGGACCTGTCCGGCGATCGCCGCCAGCATGCTGGTCTTGCCGCTGCCGGTGGGGCCGGTGAGCGCCACCATGCCGCTCGTTCCGATGCCGAGGGTCACCGGCCCGATCCGCCGGCCCGGCCACTCGATCTCCAGGCCTTCGACCTCGAGCCCCCGGAAGGGGTGCGCGGCCGGCGGAGGCCCGGCCTCGCCCAGGTCGTCGAGCTCGCGGCGCGCCGCCTCGCCGAGCTGCTTCTCGTGGTAGGCGGCGGCCAGCCGGCGCATCGGCAGGTAGAACTCCGGCGCCATCGCCAACGCAAAGAACGCCTCGCGCAGCGTCAGCGTCTCGGGGTCCGGAAACGGCAGCAGCCCCAGCAGGCTGAAGCCGCAATAGACCGCGACCAGCGCCACCGCGAGCGCCGAAAAGAACTCCAGCACCGCGCTCGAGAGAAACGCCGCCCGCAGGACCGCGATCGTGCGCTCGGCCACTTCCTGCGTCGCCGAGCGCACCTGCCGGGTGATGCGCTCCTCGGCACCGAAGTGGCGAATGATCGACAGGGTCCGCAGGCGGTCGACGAAGAGCCCCGACAGCCGCCCCAACGCCTCGAGCTGGCGCTCCGACGCCCGCCGGGCCTGCGTTCCCGCCAGCACCATGCCGATCGCGAAGGGCACGAGGGTCAGCAGCAGGATGCCGGCCGCCACCAGACTGGCGCAGCCGACGATCCCCATCACCGCGAGCGGCACCACCATCGCCGCGAGCCTCGCCGGCACGAACCGCGCCGAGTAGTTCTCCAGCGTCATCATGTGGTCGATCGCCAGCACCGCGGCGCGACCGATCGCCGGCGGACGGGCGAGCCTCTGGCCCAGCAGGCGCGCGAAGACCCGGGGGCGCTCCGCCGCCACGCTCGCCTGCGCGTCGGCGATTGCCAGGCCGTGGACCAGCTCGCACGGCCAGGGCCCGGATCACACCACCGCCGACGATGGCAGCGAACGCCGCCAGACGAGACCGCGCCCCCGCCCGCCAGGGCGCCGATCGCGGTGGCCAGTCCCCAGGCGAACAGCGTCGCTCCGGCGAGGTCGATCAGCCAGGCCGATCCGGGGAGTCTCTGTCCAAACATCTGATATTGTGCAATTGACTTAAATCAAGGCGATGCCGGTACCCTCGGGCGATACCTGCGCCGCTGCCGACTCACAGCGAGGTTCTTGCCGATGGATATGGCCGTTGTCGAGCTTTCCAGGCTCCAGTTCGCGCTGACCGCGCTGTACCATTTCCTGTTCGTGCCGCTCACGCTCGGCCTGTCCTTCATTCTCGTCATCATGGAGACGCATCTACGTGATGACCGACCGGCCGATCTGGCGGGACATTACGCGTTTCTGGGCAAGATTGTTCGGAATTAACTTCGTCCTCGGCGTCGCCACCGGCCTGACCATGGAGTTCGAGTTCGGAACCAACTGGTCCTACTACTCGCACTACGTCGGCGACATCTTCGGCGCCCCGCTGGCGATCGAGGGCCTGATGGCCTTCTTTCTCGAGGCCACCTTTGTCGGGCTGATGTTCTTCGGCTGGGACCGGCTGTCCAAGCAGGGGCACCTGTTCGTGACCTTCATGGTGGCGCTGGGCTCGAACCTGTCGGCGCTCTGGATCCTGATCGCCAACGGCTGGATGCAGCACCCGGCCGGCGCCGCGTTCAACCCGATCACCATGCGCATGGAGGTCACCGACTTCATGGCGGTGCTCTTCAACCCCGTCGCCCAGGCGAAGTTCGTCCACACCGTGAGCGCGGGCTACGTGACCGCCTCGGTCTTCGTGCTCGGGGTCTCGTCGTTCTATCTGCTGCGCGGCCGGCACGTGGAAATCGCCAAGCGCAGCTTCGCCGTCGCCGCGGCCTTCGGCTTTGCCTCGGCCCTGTCGGTGGTCGTGCTGGGCGACGAGAGCGGCTATGCGCTGACCGAGAACCAGAAGATGAAGCTCGCCGCCATCGAGGGCGCCTGGAAAACCGAACCTGCGCCCGCCGGCATCGCCATCTTCGGCATTCCGTCGCCCGGCGAGCACGAGACCAAGTACGAGATCAAGATCCCCTACGTCCTGGGGCTGATCGCGACGCGCAGCCTGACCGGCCAGGTCAGCGGCATCGACCCGCTGGTCGAGCACGCCAAGACGCGCATCGCCAACGGCCTCATCGCCTATGACGCGGTCGAGAGGCTCAAGGTCGATCCGAACGACGCTACCGCGCGCGAGGACTTCGAGCGGGCGAAGGATGATCTCGGCTATGCGCTGCTCCTGAAGCGCTTCGTCGCCGATCCGCGCCAGGCCGACGCCGCGACGATCGAGAAGGCGGCGTGGTCGACGGTGCCGAACGTGCCGGCGCTGTTCTGGCTGTTCCGCGGCATGGCGGGCATCGGCTTCTTCCTCATCGCCTTCTTCGGCGCCGCGCTCTACTTCGCCAACGTCCGCCGGTTCGATGGCCGATGGTTCCTGCGCCTGGCGGTGTGGGTCATTCCGCTGCCCTGGCTCGCCGTCGAGGTCGGCTGGGTGGTTGCCGAACTCGGCCGGCAGCCCTGGTCGGTCGATGGGGTTCTGCCGACGTTCCTCGGCGCCTCGAGCCTGACGGTCGCGCAGATCTGGACGACGATCGTCGGTTTCACCCTGATCTACGGCGTGCTCGCGGTGATCGAGGTGCGGCTGATGCTCCACACCATCGGCAAGGGTCCGGAAACCTACAAGCCCTGGCGCGGGGAGCGTGGCCCGACCCGGACAACGCCGGACGATGACCGCTACGACGCCGTGCCCGCCGAGTAAGCGGCGCTACGCTGGAGACAGACGATGCACATACCTCTCGACTACGAAACGCTGCGCGTCATCTGGTGGGCGCTCATGGGGGTGCTGCTGATCGGCTTCGCGCTGAGCGACGGCTTCGACCTCGGCGTCGCCACGCTGCTGCCCTTCGTCGCCCAGACCGACGTCGAGCGCCGAATGGTGATCAACACCATCGGCGCCACCTGGGAGGGCAATCAGGTCTGGTTCATCCTCGGCGGCGGCGCGATCTTCGCGGCCTGGCCCTTCGTCTATGCGGTGAGCTTCTCCGGCTTCTATCTCGCGATGTTCCTGGTGCTGGCGGCGCTGATCCTGCGGCCCGTCGGCTTCAAGTACCGCTCCAAGCACAACGATCCGGTGTGGCGCGAGCGCTGGGACTGGGCGCTGTTTGTCGGCGGGATGGTGCCGGCGCTCGTCTTCGGCGTTGCCGTTGGCAACGTGCTGCTCGGGGTGCCCTTCCGCCTCGACGGCGACCTGCGGGCCTTCTACGACGGCAGTCTGCTCGCTCTCTTCAGCCCCTTCGCCCTTCTGACCGGGCTGCTGTCGGTGGTGATGCTGGTTCTGCACGGCGCCGGTTGGCTCAGTCTGAAGCTCGAACCCGGCCCGGTGCTCGATCGCGCCCGCCACTGGGGGTCGTTCGCCGCGCCGCTCGCGATGCTGCTGTTCGCCGCCGGAGGGGCGTTCGTTGCCTGGGGCGGTCTCGGCTTCCGGATCGACGGGCTGGTCGATCCCCAAGGGCCATCCAACCCGCACCTGGCGGGCGCGGTCGCCGCCCCGGGTGCCTGGCTCGACAATTTCGGCCGCTATCCGTGGCTGCTCGCTGCGCCGCTTCTCGGCTTCCTCGGCCCGCTCCTCGCCTGGCTCGGCATCCGTGGTCGTTCCGACGCGCTGGTCTTCACGGGATCTTCGCTGGCCAACCTCGGCATCATCGCCACCGTCGGCCTCTCGATGTTCCCCTTCATCCTGCCGAGCACGATCGACCCCGGCTCCAGCCTCACGGTCTGGAACGCCTCGTCGAGCCATCTGACCCTCTTCATCATGCTGCTCGTCACCATCGTGTTCCTGCCGATCGTGCTCGTCTACACCGCCTGGGCCTACCGGGTGATGTTCGGACGGGTGACCGGTGAGCAGGTCGCCTACGACCCCGACTTCTACTGAGGAGCCTGTCGCATGTGGTATTTCGCCTGGGTGCTCGGCCTCGGACTTGCGGTCACCGTCGCGATCCTGAATGGGATCTGGCACGAGTTCAGCGAGGTTCCGCGCCGCAATCGCAGCGGCGTCGAGTAGAGGCTGTCAGGCCGAACCGCCTCGCCCGCTGGCGCCTACGCGCCCGCCGCGGCGGCGGCGAGCGGCAGCCGGACGCGCTGGAGGCTGCGATCCTCGGGGTGGTCGGTTTCGGCGAAGCCGAGCTCACGGCAAAGCTTGCGCATCGTCTGGTTACGGTCGAGCACGTCGCCGAAGATCTCGCCGATACCCTCGGCGCGGGCATACTCGATCAGCCGGGTCATCAGCGCCCAGCCGATGCCCTGGCCCTTGCGGTCGCTGCGCACCAGCACCGCGAACTCGGCACGCAGGTTGTCGGGATCGGCGACCAGCCGCGCCACGCCGATCAGCGCCCCGTCCGACGGGTCGAGCGCCACGAAGGCCATGGCGCGGGCATAGTCGATCTGGGTCAGCCGGGCGATCTGGGCGTGGTCCAGGCGTCGGATCGTGGCGAAGAAGCGCAGGCGGAGATCCTCCGGCGTCAGCCGCGCCAGGAAGTCGGCGTAGAGCGCCTCGTCCTCGGGCCGGATCGGTCGGACCCGGATCGGGCCGCCGGGCACCTCGACCGGGCGGTCCCAGGCCGAGGGGTACGGGCGGATGGCAAAGCGCGGGTTGCCGCCCGGCGGCACCGGGTCGGCCGGGGCGACAGCGATGCGGGCGTCGAGCGCGATCACCCCGGTCTCGTCGGCGATCAGCGGGTTGATGTCGACCTCGCGGATCTCCGGCATGTCGGCCGCGAGCAGCGCCAGCCGTACCAGCGCCTCGGCGATCGCCTGCGCGTCGGCGGCGGGGCGGTCGCGGTAGCCCTGCAGCAGCCGGGCGATGCGGGTGCGGCCGATCATCTCGGCGGCCAGCGCCAGGTCGAGCGGCGGCAGCGCCAGCGCCCGGTCGGCCACCACCTCGACCGAGGTGCCGCCGGCGCCGAACAGAAGCACCGGCCCGAAGACCCGGTCGTCGCTCAGCCCCAGGATCAGCTCGTGCGCCCGGGGCCGCCGCACCATCGGCTGCACCACCACCCCGTCGATCCGGGCCGCCGGCTGCACCTGCCGCGCCCGCGCGATCATCGCCGCCGCGGCGTCGCGCACCTCTGCGGCGCTTGCGAGATCGAGCCGCACCCCGCCGACGTCGGACTTGTGCGAGATGTCTGGCGACAGGATCTTCACCGCCAGCGTCGGCGGCAGCGCCGCGGCGGGGGCGTCCCGCAGCAGGCGCTCCGCGATCCGCGCGGCGTCGTCGGGGGTCGCGGCGACCTCGGTCGGGACGGTGGGAAGGCCGTAGGCTGCGAGCACCGCCTTGGCCTCCGGCTCGGTCAGCATGGCGCGCCCGGCGTCGAGCGCCGTTCGCAGCAGCCGACGGGCGGTTGCGCGGTCGGGCTCGATCTCGCGCGGCAGGCTCGGGGGCGTCCGCATCAGCTCGGCCTGGGCCTTGCCGTGGCGCACCAGCTGGTCGAAGGCGCGCACCGCCTTGGACGGCGTGGAATAGCTCGGGATGCCGGCAAGCTCGAGCTGACGCGCCGCCGGCTCCGCGGTGGCCTCGCCGAGCCAGCTCGCGAGGATCGGCTTGACCCGCTCCCCCGCCGCGGTGCGCCGCGCCACCGTCGCCGCCACCGCCGCGGCGGCCTCGGCCGAGGAGGCGAGCCCGGTCGGGCAGTTGATCACCAGCACCGCATCGCTGCCGCGGTCTTCGAGGAGTGCGGTCAGCGCCGCATCGTAGCGCGCGGGACCCGCGTCGCCGATGATGTCCACCGGGTTGGCGTGCGACCAGTTGGGCGGGAGCCCGGCGTCGAGCACGTCCATCGTCTCGCGCGTGAGCTCGGCGAGCCGCCCATGCGTCGCCGCCAGCGCATCCACCGCCATCACCCCGGCACCACCGCCGTTGGTCAGGATCACCAGCCGGTCGGAGCCGAGCGGCCGGTGCCGCGCCAGCACGTCCGCCGCGTCGAACAGCTGCTCGAGGTCGTCGACCCTCAGCACCCCGGCGCGCCGCAGCGCGGCGTCGTAGACGTCGTCGGCGCCGGCCAGCGCCCCGGTATGGGAGGCGGCGGCCCGGGCAGCGGCGGCGCTGCGCCCGGCCTTGATCGCGATCACCGGCTTGACCCGCGCCGCCGAGCGCGCCGCCGACATGAACTTGCGGGCCTGGGTGACCTGCTCGAGATAGAGCAGGATCGCCCGGGTCTCCGGGTCGGCCGCCAGGTGGTCGAGCAGGTCGCCCACGTCGACGTCGGCCATCTCGCCCATCGAGGCGACCAGCGAGAAGCCCAGGCCCCGGGCCTCGGCCCAGTCGAGCATCGCCGTCACGATCGCGCCGGACTGCGACAGCAGCGCCAGGTTGCCGCGCCGGGCCGTCAGGTGCGCGAAGCTCGCGTCCAGGCTTATCCCCGGCACCTGCAGCCCCAGGCAGTTCGGCCCCAGGATGCGCAGGCAGCGCGGCTGCGCCGCCTCGAGCATCTGCCGGCGGGTGTCGGCATCGAGCCCCGCGGTGATCACCACCGCACCATGCGCGCCGGCCGCGGCGAGATCGGCGACGATCCCCGGCAGCGCCGCCGGCGGCGCCACCACCACGCCGAGGTCGACCTGCGGCAGTTCGCGCACCGAGGCGACGCAGGGCCGCTCGCCGATGCTGCGATACTTCGGGTTGACGAGGTGCAGCGGACCGCGGAACCCCGCGGCGCTCAGTCGGTCCAGCACCACCGCACCCACCGACCCCGGCCGGGCGCTGGCGCCGATCAGCGCCACCGACTTCGGCGCCAGCAGGTATTCTAGGTTGCGGACGGTCATTGGCGGTCAGGGCGCGGTCACGTAGACCCCGGGCGCGTCACCCAGGGCCGGATAGCCGTTCTCGGCGGCGCCGAGGCCCGGCGGCGGCACCGGCGCGCCAGACCGCTCGGACAGCCACGCCGCCCAGGCGGGCCACCACGATCCGTCGTACTCGGGGGCAACCTCCAGCCAGGCGTCGGGGTCCCGGTAGGGCGCGTGCCCCCCGGTGGTGAGCAGGCGATAGTGCCGGTGCGGGTGCCCCGGCTCGGAGACCACGCCGGCGTTGTGGCC
This sequence comes from uncultured Alphaproteobacteria bacterium, assembly GCA_963847795.1. GTDB lineage: Bacteria > Pseudomonadota > Alphaproteobacteria > Rhodobacterales > Rhodobacteraceae > Amaricoccus. The sequence goes on along the minus strand of CAWKBH010000011.1, from coordinate 209,924 downwards.
GCCATTGGTCAGCGCGAAGGTGACGTCGGCGTCCAGCATCAGGTGCACCTTGAAGGCCGAGCGCCAGGGCGCGACGTGATCGGTCTCGGTGCCGACCGCGAAGACCGGCGTTCGGATGTCCGACAGCGCCACCGCCGAGCCGTCGACCTCGAAGCGACCCTCGGCGAGGCGGTTCTCCAGGAACAGCCAGCGCAGGTACTCGGAGTGCATCCGGTAGGGCATGCGGGTGGCGTCGGCGTTCCAGGCCATCAGGTCGCTCGGCGCCGCGCGCTCGCCCATCAGGTAGTCGCGGGTCAGCCGCGACCAGATCAGATCGTTCGAGCGCAGCAGCCGGAAGGCGCCGGCCATCTGGGTGCTGTCGAGATAGCCCTGCTCCCACATCATGTCCTCGAGGAAGCTCACCTGGCTCTCGTTGATGAAGAGCGTGAGCTCGCCTGCCTCGGTGAAGTCGGACTGCGCCGCCAGCAGCGTCAGGCTCGCCAGCCGGTCGTCGCCATCACGCGCCATCGCCGCCGCCGCGATGGTCAGGAGCGTGCCGCCCAGGCAGTAGCCGCAGGCGTGCACCCGTTCCGCGCCGCTGATCGCCTGCACCGCGTCGAGTGCCGCCATCTGGCCGAGCTGCAGGTAGTCGTCCATCCCGAGGTCGCGGTCCTCGGGGCCGGGGTTCAGCCAGGAGATCATGAAGACGGTGAAGCCCTGACCGGTGAGGTAGCGCACCAGCGAATTCCCGGGGCTGAGGTCGAGGATGTAGTATTTCATGATCCAGGCCGGGGTGATCAGCACCGGCTCGGGGTGCACCGTGTCGGTCGTGGGCGCGTACTGGATCAGCTCGATCAGCCGGTTGCGGTAGACGACCTTGCCGGGCGTCGCCGCCACGGTCTCGCCGATCGCGAAGCCCTCGGGCGGGCGCGGGCCGCCGGCCAGGAGCTGGCCGAGGTCCTCCAGCCAGTTGTGCGCGCCCTGCACGAAGTTCATGCCGCCGGTCGCGCGCGCCTTCGCCAGCACCTCGGGATTGGTCCAGACGAAGTTCGCCGGCGAGAACACGTCGAGGAACTGCCGGGCGGCGAACTCGACCACCTGCTCGTGCTGCCGCGTCACCCCGCGCACGCCGGTGGTGGCGTTCCACCACCACTGTTGCTGCAGCAGGAACGCCTGGTGGACCAGGTTGAACGGCGGGGCAGCCCAGGCCTCGGCGGCGAAGCGCCGGTCCTGCGCCAGCGGCTCGATGCATCGCCCGGCACTCCCGGCCGCGGCCCCGGCCAGCGCGAAGGTCTGCAGCCGCAGGCTCTTGCGCAGCGCCTTTCGGACCAGCTCGGCCTGCTTGCCCGGCGACACGGCCAGGTGCACCGCCCAGTCGCCCCAGGCCGCCATCAACGCAGCCGGCGACAGGCCGAGGGTCGCGCGGGCCGCGAGAGCGTGCAGCGCCCGGTCCAGCACCGGGCTCGGCTCGCCCCCGGGTGCCGGGGCCCGGGTCTCGGCGCGCCGGACGGCCCGCTGCGGCACGGCCCGTGCCGCCGTCTTGTTCATCGCGTGCGCTCCACTGGCCTCAGGCTTCGGCGGGCTCCGGCGACGCGACGATCGTGGCGATCTCGTACGGCACCTCGTCGATCGGCTCGCACCTGGCGCCGCAGATCTCCGCCAGCGACTCGAACTCATCGGAGTACTGGCGGGCCGTCAGGTCGAAGTACCGGCTCCAGGCGGACAGGGTATCGGGAAAGCTCCTTCCGGCTGCGATCTCGAGCAGCGCCCGACCGTTGGTTTCCCAGCGCTGCTGCATGAAGCGCAGACCCTCACCGTAGAGCCGGCCCAGCCACGCCGCCGGCTGTGTGGCCGCGGCTGGCTCGTGCCTGCGCGGCGGCTCGGCCGTTGCCTTCGCGATTGCGCTGCTGCGGGCGGCACTGGTCATCGGGAAGCCTCCGTTTTGCTCGTCGAGAAATATAGCCTGCCGCGTCCAGCCGGGCGGCGCAATGATCTGCGTCAGTTCCGCGCGTCGCCGCATTGACCGAGATCAAGGCGGACGACCCGCCGGTGTTCCAGCAGTAGGACGCAGGAGGTGCCAGAATGCCATACCCGACCCTGCTTGTGCATATGGGGCTTGGACAATCCAACGACGCCAGGCTGTCGGCTGTCAGGCATCTCGCGGAACGCCTGGACGCCATGGTGATCGGCGCGGCGGCCTGCGATCCGCAGCCGCCGGTTTCGTTCGACGGGATCTATCCGGCCGATGTCATCCAGGCCGACCGATCCTTCGCGGAGGATCAACTGAGCGCGACCGAGGCCGAGTTCCGCCGCGCCCTCAAGGGTCGCGAGAACCGGATCGAGTGGCGGAGCGCGTTCACAGCGCCGGCGCCTTATGTGGCGCGCCAGTCCCGCGCCGCCGATCTCGTCATCACCGGCCATGTGCTGCCGGACATGCTGACCGATTCGAACTGGCGGCTCGATCCCGGCGACCTGGTGATGCGGGCCGGGCGCCCGGTCCTGCTGGTGCCCGAGGCGCAGCCGGAACTCCGGGCGAAGAAGATCGTGATCGCCTGGAAGGACAACCGGGAATCGCGCCGCGCCGTACAGGACGCGCTGCCGCTGGTGCGGCTCGCCGAGCGCGTCGTGGTGGCCTCGATCGCCGAGGAAGCGGACGAGGGCGTGGTCCCCGCCGGCGCGGACGACGTCGTCGCCTGGTTGCACCGGCACGGCGTCGACGCGGAGACGCGGACCCGCAAGGCCGTCTTCGATCCCGCCCGCCAGCTGCGAAGCCTCGCCCTCGAGGAAGGCGCCGACATCCTGGTGGCGGGAGCCTACGGGCACAGCCGCACCCGCGAATGGATACTCGGCGGCGTCACGCATGACCTTCTGACCCAGGAGTCCGGGCAGGGCCTGCTGCTTTCCCATTAGTCCAGCTGGCGATCCGATGCGGAGTCCCACGCGTGCGGCTCCGCTCGTGGCATCGAAATCATCAGATACATGTGGGGCATTAGGGTCTTGCAACCGTTCTGCCAGGGGCCCCTCTTCCTCGCGATCGTCGAGACCGAGAAGCGCGCCGTCGGTTCCGGCCGTCGTTGCGAGGCTTGACCTGCGTCAAGGCGCGGCACCTGGCGCGGCTGCTAGGGTGGCGTCCGCAAGCCCCTCGGCGAGGGAGCGCCCATACGAAAGGCATGGACATGGCGCACGTGGTTGTTCTCGGGGCCGGACTTGGCGGCACCATCCTGGCCTACGAGCTGCGCGAGAGGCTCGGCAAGGCGCATGACATCTCGGTCGTCAACAACGGCGGCAGCTTCGCCTTCGTGCCGTCGAACCCCTGGGTGGCGGTCGGCTGGCGCGACCGCAAGGTCGATCGAGGTCGAGCTGGCGCCGGCGCTCACCGCCCGCGGCATCGCGCTGCATCCGCAGGGCGCCAAGCCGCCTCGACCCGGCGGCGCGGCGCATCGAGCTGAACGACGGCGGGACCGTCGAATACGACTACCTGGTCATCGCCACCGGCCCCGAGCTCGCCTTCGACGAGATCGAGGGGCTGGGACCGGAGGCCAACACCCAGTCGGTCTGCCAGGTCGACCATGCGCTGCAGGCGAAGGGCGCGGTGGATGCCCTGATCGCCAACCCCGGCCCGGTGATCATCGGCGCGGTGCAGGGCGCCTCGTGCTTCGGCCCGGCCTACGAGTTCGCCTTCATCCTCGACAAGGCGCTGCGCGACGCCCAGCGTCCGCGACCGGGTGCCGATGACCTTCGTCACCTCCGAGCCCTACATCGGCCATCTCGGCCTCGACGGCGTCGGCGACACCAAGGGCCTGCTCGAGAGCGAGCTGCGCCAGCACCACATCAAGTGGATCTGCAACGCCCGCGTCGACAAGGTCGAGCCCGAGCGCATCCTGGTCTCCGAGATCGCCGAGGACGGCTCCGTCGCCCGCGCCCACGAGCTGCCCAAGGTCTTCGCGATGCTGCTGCCGGCCTTCCGCGGCGTCCCGGCGGTGCGCGGCATCGACGGCCTGACCAACCCCCGCGGCTTCATCCTCGTCGACAAGCACCAGCGCAACCCGGCCTTCCCGGAGATTTTCGCCGTCGGCGTCTGCGTCGCGATCCCGCCGGTCGGCAAGACCGCGGTCCCGGTCGGCGTGCCGAAGACCGGCTTCATGATCGAATCGATGGTCACCGCCACCGCCCGCAACATCGAGCGGCTGATCGCCGGCCAGAAGCCCGACGCCCAGGCCACCTGGAACGCCGTCTGCCTGGCCGATTTCGGCGACAGCGGCATCGCCTTCGTGGCCCAGCCGCAGATCCCGCCGCGCAACGTCAACTGGTCGTCGTCGGGCAAGTGGGTGCACACCGCCAAGATCGGCTTCGAGAAGTACTTCCTGCACAAGGTCCGCTCGGGCAAGTCCGAGCCGTTCTACGAGCGGCTCGCGCTGCAGGCGCTGGGGATCGACAAGCTCAAGGCGGTCAAGGTCGGGACCGAGCCCGCCGGGTGAGCCGCAGCAGTCGGTTGACGCGCCACCCTCATCTGCAATCTGTTCTGAAACCGGAGAAATCACTATGTCGCTCGATCGTTCCGTGCTGGCCTTCGCCGGAGCCATGGTCCTTCTGTCCGTGGTTCTGACCGTCTGGGTCTCGCCGCTCTTCGTCTGGTTCACGGTCTTCATCGGCCTGAACCTGCTGCAGTCGGCCTTCACCGGCTTCTGCCCCGCCGCGGCGATCTTCCGCAAGCTCGGCGTGAAGCCGGGCACCGCCTTCTGAGCCGGCAATGCGCGCGCTGGTCGCCACCCTCGCCCTGCTGGCCGCCGGCGCGGCCTCGGCCGGCACGCTGACGCTCGCGCCGACCCAGGTGACCGAGTGGAAGGCGGTCTACGGCCGGGTCGAGGCCCGCGACACCGTGCCGGCGCGCGCCCGCATCGGCGGCATCGTCGAGGATCTCGCGGTCAGCGAGGGCGACACGGTGACGGCGGGCCAGCACATCGCCACGGTGCGCGACGAGAAGATCGCCTTCCAGATCGCCGCGCTCGACGCCCAGATCCGGGCGCTGCAGGCGCAGCTTACCACCGCCGAGACCGAGCTCAGCCGCGGCGAGGCGCTGGTGCAGCGCGGCGTCGCCACCGCCCAGCACCTCGACCAGCTGCGCACCACCGTCGACGTCACCCGCAACCAGCTCGCCGCCAGCCGAGGCCCAGCGCGAGGTCGTGGTGCAGCAGCAGGCCGAGGGCGAGGTCGTCGCCCCCGGCGACGGCCGCGTGCTGACCGTCCCGGTGACCCGCGGCGCGGTGATGCTCGCCGGCGAGCCGGTCGCCACCATCGGCGGCGGCGGCTTCTTCCTGCGCCTCGCCATCCCCGAGCGCCACGCCGACACGCTCAAGGAAGGCGCGCCGATCCGCATCACCGCCAACGGCACCGAATCCTCGGGGCGGCTCGCCAAGATCTACCCGCAGATCGAGAACGGCCGCGTCATCGCCGACGTCTCGGTCGACAGCCTCGAGACCGCCTTCGTCGACGCCCGCGTGCTGGTCGAGGTGCCGGTCGGCACCCGCGAGGCGCTGATGCTGCCGCGCGCCGCCGTCGAGACCCGCTCCGGCCTCGACTTCGTGACGCTGCGCGAGGGCGACACCGACACGGCCCGCGCCGTCGTGCTCGGCGACGGCGGAAGCGGCGACCTCGTCGAGGTGCTGACCGGGCTCGAGCCGGGCGACGTGGTCGTCACCCCGTGACCCCGCCGCCGCCGCGCCTCGGGATCGCGGGGGGGCTGACCCGCGCCTTCATCACCTCGCCGCTGACCCCGCTGTTCCTGCTGGCGGCCATCGTCTTCGGCATCGTCGCGCTGATCTCGCTGCCGCGCGAGGAGGAGCCGCAAATCTCGGTGCCGATGGTCGACATCCACGTCCGCGCCGACGGGCTGAAGGCCGAGGACGCCGTCAAGCTGATCACCGAGCCGCTCGAGACCATCGTCAAGGGCATCGACGGCGTCGAGCACGTCTATTCCCAGACCCAGGACGACGCGGTGATGGTGACCGCGCGCTTCGTGGTCGGCACCTCGTCGGACGCCGCGATCCTGCGCGTGCACGAGAAGCTGCGCGCCAACATGGACCGCATCCCGGTCGGCGTGCCCGAGCCGCTGATCGTCGGCCGCGGCATCGACGACGTGGCGATCCTGTCGCTGACCCTGTCGCCGAAGCCCGACGCCGCCGACCGCATCACCGCGAACGACCTGACCCGCATCGCCCGCGAGCTGCGCACCGAGGTCGCCAAGATCGACAACGTCGGCCTGACCTACCTCGTCGGCGAGACCGACGAGATGATCCGCATCGCCCCCGACCCCGAGCGGCTCGCGCTCTACGGCGTGACGCTGCAGCAGCTCGCCGCCAAGGTCTCCGGCGCCAACTCCGCCTTCCCGGCCGGCCGGGTCCGCGACGACAGCGAGCAGATCACGCTGGTCGCCGGCGAGACCCTGCGCACCCCCGACGAGATCGGCAACCTGCTCGTCACCACCCGCGACGACCGCCCGGTCTACGTCCGCGACGTGGCCGACGTCGGCTTCGCCACCGAGAGCGGCGACGCGCTGGTCTCGACCGTCGCGCTGACCGACGGCACGCCGCAGCGGGTGCCCTCGGTGACCCTCGCCATCGCCAAGCGCGCCGGCTCGAACGCCGTCACCGTCGCCGACGCGATCCTGCACCGGGTCGAGGGCCTGCACGGCACGCTGATCCCCGCCGACATCAGCGTCGAGGTCACCCGCAACTACGGCGAGACCGCCAACGAGAAGGCCAACGAGCTCCTCTACCACCTCGGCCTCGCCACCGTCTCGATCATCGCGCTGGTGGCGCTTCGCCATCGGCCGCCGCGAGGCCTTCGTCGTGGCGATCGTCATCCCGGTGACGATCCTGCTGACCCTCTTCGCCTCCTGGCTGATGGGCTACACGCTGAACCGGGTCTCGCTCTTCGCGCTGATCTTCTCCATCGGCATCCTGGTCGACGACGCCATCGTGGTGATCGAGAACATCGCCCGGCACTGGGGCATGGCCGACGGCCGCGACCGCCGCCAGGCCGCGATCGAGGCGGTGGCCGAGGTCGGCAACCCGACCATCGTCGCCACCCTCACCGTCGTCGCCGCGCTGCTGCCGATGCTCTTCGTCTCCGGAATGATGGGCCCCTACATGAGCCCGATCCCGGCCAACGCGTCAGCGGCGATGATCTTCTCCTTCTTCGTCGCCGTCACCGTCACCCCCTGGCTGATGCTGAAGACCGCCGGCCGCGCGCCCGCCGCCGCCCACGACGCCCATGCGCACGGCGGCGCCCTCGGCCGCATCTATTCCGCCGTCGCGCGGCCGATCCTGCGCAGCAAGGCGCGGAGCTGGCTGTTCCTGCTGGTGGTCGGCGCCCTGACCCTCGGCTCGCTGTCGCTCTTCTACACCAAGCACGTCACCGTCAAGCTCCTGCCCTTCGACAACAAGTCCGAGCTCTCGGTGGTCATCGACCTGCCCGAGGGCTCCTCGGTCGAGGCCACCGATGCCGTGGCGCAGTCCGTCGCCCGCACCGTGCTGGCGCTGCCCGAGGTGCTGTCGGTCCAGGTCGACGCCGGCACCGCCGCGCCCTTCAACTTCAACGGCCTCGTCCGCCACGCCTACCTGCGCGCGATGCCCGAGCAGGGCGACGTCGCCATCAACCTCACGCCCAAGGGCGAGCGCGACCGCGCCAGCCACGCCATCGCCCTCGATATCCGCCAGCGCATCGCCGCGCTGCCTGTGCCGCCCGGCACCAGCCTAAAGGTGGTCGAGCCGCCGCCGGGCCCCCCGGTCCTTGCGACGCTGCTCGCCGAAATTTACGGCCCCGACCCCGACACCCGCCGCGCGGTCGCCGCCAAGGTCGAGGACGCCTTCCGCTCGGTGCCGTTCATCGTCGACGTCGACAACTCCTACGGCCAGCCCGCTCGGCGGCTGCGCGCCACGATCTCCACCGACGACGCCGAGTTCTTCCACGTCCAGGAGCGCGACGTCTTCGACACCATCGCCATCCTCAACGGCGGCGAGACCGTGGGCTATTCGCACCGCGGCGGCGGCCGCCAGCCGATCCCGATCCGCATCGAGCGCCCCGCCGGCGCCCGCACCCTCGACGAGCGCTTCCTGACCACGCCGATCCCGGCCAACGTGCTGCCCGGCGACCGCGGCGTGGTCGAGCTCGGCGACGTGGTCCACGTCGCCGCCGAGCCCGCCTCCTTCCCGATCTTCCGCCACAACGGCCGCGCGGCCGAAATGGTCACCGCCGAGCTCGCCGGCGCGTTCGAGGCCCCGCTCTACGGCATGCTGGCGGTCCGCGACGCGCTGGACGCCCAGGACTGGACCGGCCTGCCGAAGCCCGTGATCAGGCTCCACGGCCAGCCCGAGGACGAAAGCCGGCCGACGCTGCTCTGGGACGGCGAATGGGAAGTCACCTGGGTCACCTTCCGCGACATGGGCGCCGCCTTCGGCGTGGCGCTCCTCGGCATCTACATCCTCGTCGTCGCGCAGTTCGGCTCGTTCCGGGTGCCGCTGGTGATCCTGACCCCGATCCCGCTGACCTTCATCGGCATCATGGCCGGCCACTGGCTGTTCGCCGCGCCCTTCACCGCCACCTCGATGATCGGCTTCATCGCGCTGGCCGGCATCATCGTGCGCAACTCGATCCTGCTCGTCGACTTCATCCGCCACTCCGGCACCCCCGGCAGCCCGCTCACCGAGGTCCTGATCCAGGCCGGCGCGATCCGCTTCAAACCGATCCTGCTCACCGCGCTCGCCGCCATGATCGGCGCGGCCGTCATCCTGACCGACCCGATCTTCCAGGGCCTCGCGATCTCGCTCCTCTTCGGCCTCGCCTCCTCGACCTTGCTGACCGTCCTCGTCATCCCGGCGATCTACCGCGTCCTGCGCACCTGACGATCGCGACCGTTTCCTCGATCGCACCGCGCGCCGATCAGTCGGTGCGCGTGGGCGGCGCGCCCGACAGCAGGTCGCCCCAGTCGGTCCGGTAGGCCATTTCCGCCAGCGCAGCGTCGGGCAGATAGTTCCGATCCTTGCGGATCTGCCAGCCGCCGCCGAGCCCCTTGTAGAGCGCTACCAGGTTCTCCGACACCGCCGCGCGGGTATCCACCAGCTTGGTCTGGACCAGCAGCGCCGCCTGCTGGGTGTTGAGCACCCGCGAATAGTCCGCCGTCCCGTCCTGGTACTGCGACAAGGCGATCTCGGCGGCGCGGTCAGCGGCGTCGACGCTTGTCTGCAGATAGGCGGCCTGCTCCTTGGACTTCTTGTAGGCCACCATGGCGTTCGCCACGTCGCCGTAGGCCGCCAGGACCGTGTTCTGGTAATTGGCCACCAGCCCCTGGAACGCCGCGTCCTGGGCGCGCACGTTGTTCCGGAGCCGTCCGTAGTTCAGCACGTTCCAGGTGATCCCCGGGGTGACGAGGCTGGTGACGCTGCCGGGCGTGAAGAGATCGCTCGTCTTGGTCGAACTCCAGACCGATGGTGCCCGCCAGCACGAACTGCGGATAGAGCGCCGCCGTCGCCACGCCGATCTGTCCCGCCTGCGCCGCCGCTTCCATCTCGGCGGCTCGGATGTCCGGCCGCCGGCGCAGCAGCTCCGCAGGGATGCCGACGGTCACGTCGGTCCGCACGGTCGGGATGTGCCCGGCGCTGCTAACGAGGCCGGTCATGCGCGACGGCGGCTCGGCCAGCAACACCGCCAGCGCGTTCTTCGCCTGTTGCAGGTCGCTCTCCAGCGACGGCACCAGCGAGCGGGTGTTGTTGAGGAGCGCGGTCGCCTCCTCGACGTCGAGCTCGGTGGTCACCCCGTCGTTGAAACGCAGCTTGGTGATCTCGAGCGAGTTCTGCTGCAGATCGATGTTGCGGCGCGCCACCGCCAGCGCCTCCTGCAGCGCCCGGATGTTGATGTAGACCGCCGCCACGTCCCCGGTCAGCGTCACCAGCGCGTCGTCGTAATTCGCGACCTGCGCCGCCAGGTTGGCGCCGGCCGACTGGATGTTGCGGCGGAATCCGCCCCAGACGTCGAGCTCCCAGGTCGCATCGAACCCGACCTCGCTGGTGGCGAAGTTCAGGTCGAGATCGGCGAAGCGGTCGATGTCCTGCACGAAGCTCAGGTTTTTGCTGACCTTGCGATGGGTGACCGCCGCGCCGACGCTCTGCGATTGCGGGAAGAGCTCGCCCGTCGCGATGCCGAGCTGGGCGCGGGCCTGGTAGACCCGAGCGCCGGCGGCCTGCAGAGACAGGTTCTGCGCGTAGGCCTGCGCCACCAGCCCGTCCAGGGTCGGGTCGCGGAAGGTCTCCCACCACGCCACCACCGGCGCGCTGCGCGAGGTAAGCCCGCTGTTGGCGTCGGGGCTCGGCGAATTGGCCTCGAGCCAAGCCTTCACCTCCGGCGTCTGCGGCCGCACGAAATCCGGCCCCACCATGGCGCAGCCCGCCACCAGCGCCGGCGCCAGCAGCGCGGCGACGCGCCGCAATGCCGATCGCCACGGCATCGGATAAATCTCGCCTGTCGATTGCCTGCTCATCTTCCTGCTCCCTCGATCCGGGTTTCCCGGTTTTTGTTAGATATCCAGCGGTCTTATGAAGTTGGCGAAGGAGTACAGCCTGATGTTGATCCTTCGCAGGAACTCGAAACTCTTGCCCCCGCCGGTGTAGATGGCCACGGCGGCGTGCCCGCCCGTCGGCACCTCCCGATCCGCAGGTGGGGTGAACTTGATCTGCACGGCGATCCGCCCGGGCAGCTTCGGCAGTACGAACTCGGGCAGCCGGCCCGAGGGCAGATACTGGCCCTGCGACGTCGCCCACCACACCGCCTCGACCTCGCCCTTGAAGATCTCCCCCGGCCAGAGGTCGAGGGCGATCTCGACCTCATTGCCCGGCTTGACGAACTTCAGGTTCTGCTGGCGGTAAGTCGCCAGCAGGTACGGGGGCTCGGCGGTCACGAAGCTCGCGATCGCCCCGAGCCGCACGTCGCCCACCACCAGCCCGGGCCGCGCCTGCTGGTTCACGATCATCCCGTCCTCCGGGGCGACCAGCGTGGTGTTGTTCAGAAAGTATTGGGCCTGCGCCAGCTGCGCCTTCGCCTGGGCAACCCCGGTATTGACCCCGTCGATCTCGGAATCGAGCGCCAGCTGCGCCTTGGCCAGCGTCGCCTGCGCCTCGCTCACCGCGGCGGTGTCTTCGGTCACCTGGTCATTCCAGCGGTCCAGCTCGTCCTGCCGCGCGCCGCCCTTGGGCACCAGGTCCTTGTAGCGCGCCTGCTGCGAGGTGGCGTAGGCGAGTTGCGCCTGGGCGCGCGCGACCGTCTCGGTGGCGGCGGTCACGTCCTCGCCCAGGATCTTCACGTTCTGCTCGGCTTCGGCCAGCTGCGCCTTGGCCTGGTCCACCCGGAGCTGAAAGATCGTCGGATCGAAGCGGTAGAGCGGATCGCCCTTCTTCACCGGCACGTTCGGCTCGACCACGACCTCGGTCAGGATCGTCGGCTCGGTCAGGCGCGGGATGATCTGGATGGTGCTGCGGATGACGTGCGAGTCGAGCGAGAACGGCTGGTAGAAGCGCAGCGCCACCAGGAAGATCAGCAGCAGATGCAGCCCCACCCAGAACGACAGCACGCCCCAGATGATGTTGAACTTCAGGAGCTTCGCCTTGAAGAAGACGACCCAGACGAAGATGATGTAGAAAAGCGTGATGCCGACGGCGACTAGCATGGCATCCCGTGCACCACCTGCAGCTGCATGCCCGCTAGGCCTCGGTTTCGGGCGGGGCTTCGTCCGGCGGGGCCTCCGGCTCCGGACGCCCGCTCAAGCGCGCGATCTCCTTGCGGACCTCGTCGCGCTCCTCCTTGGGAAATCGCCGCAGGTCGATCGTGACGGAATCGTGGAACGCCCACATGAAGGCGTGCACCCAAGGCACCACCGCAAGAAAGCCCATCCATCCCATGACGTTGACGGATTCCGCATGCGGATGGTTGCGCTTGATCGCAATCTTGCCCGGCAGCCCCATGATGAAGAGCACCACCGCCATGACGGCGACGAGAAGGAGGATGAGCGCGCCAAAGGTCAGGTAGTCGTACTTGTCGAATGGTCTGCCAAGCAAATCCAAGACCACGCTCCCAACAGCGCGACGCACCTTTCGTCGCAACTTGAGTTGAAACCTCCTTAACTCAAAATACCGAATCGGGCAAACGCCATGTCCCCCTGAAGCAGCCGCTACGCCGGAAAATGTGCTGTCGGCGCCGTCAGCCCTTGAACTCTCGGACCAGCGCTTCCGCGCTGCGCACCCTGCTCCGAAGCCCGCCCGGCAGACAACGCCCTCGCTACCCGTGCCACGTGGACCGGCGCCCGGCACCCGGATAGACACGGGGGGAGGGAGCCATGGACGAAACCGAGATCTTCAAGCGCCTGGGCCTCGCGCTCGCCATCGGCCTGCTCTTCGGCGTCGAACGCGGCTGGCACACCCGCGAGGAATCCGGCGGCGATCGCGTCGCCGGCGTTCGTACCTTCGCGCTGATGGGACTTCTCGGCGGCGTCAGCGGCTGGCTCGCCAAGATACTTGGTCCGGCAACCTTCGGGCTTCTCTTCCTCGGCTACGCGGCGCTGGTCATGGTCGCCTACTGGATCGGCACCCAGCGCGACAAGGATCTCGGCATCACCACCGAGGTCGCCGAACTGCTGGTCTTCGCGCTGGGCGGCGCGGTGATGCTCGGCGAGATGGCCCCCGCGGCCGCCGCGGCTGTGGCGGCGACCGCGCTGCTGGCCGCCAAGTCGGCGCTGCACCGCTGGATCGGCCGGCTGCAGAGGCTCGAGCTGACCGCCGCCCTCGAGCTCGCGATCATCTCGGTCGTCCTGCTGCCGCTCCTGCCCGACAAGGGCTTCGGCCCGGGCGGCGCGCTCAACCCCTACGAACTCTGGTGGGCGGTGGTGCTGGTCGCTGGCGTCTCCTTCGTCGGCTACATCGCGATCCAGAGCGCCGGGGCACAGACCGGGACGCTGATCGCCGGCCTCCTCGGCGGCCTTGCCTCGTCCACCGCCACCACCCTGGCGTTCTCCCGCATGGCGCGGCGCACCGCGGCGCTCGGTCCCGCGCTGGCGGTCGGCGCGGTGCTGGCCGGCTCGATCATGTTCCTGCGCATCCTCGTCATCGCCGCCGTCTTCAACCGCCCGCTGGCGCTCGCCCTCGCGGTTCCCATGGCCGCGATGGCGCTGACCGGCGGTGCCGGCGCGCTGCTGCTGCGCGTCCTCGCCCCAAAAGGCGAGCCGCACCCCGACCTGCCGCAGCTCTCCAACCCGCTGGAGCTCGGCACGGCCCTGAAGTTCGGCGTACTTCTCGCCGTGATCGTGCTTGCCACCAGCCTCTTCCAGACCTGGTTCGGCGCTGCCGGGGTCTACGCGGTGGCCGCCGTCTCCGGCCTGACCGATGTCGACGCGGTGACGATCTCGATGGCGCGTATGAGCCAACAGGATCTCCACCCCGCCGTGGCCACCACCGCCATCGTCACCGCCGCCTCGGTCAACACCGCGGTCAAGGCCGGCATCGCTCTGGTGGTCGGTGGCGCCGGCATCGGCCTCAGGGTCGTCGCCGTCTATCTTGCCGTCCTCGTCGCCGGCGGCCTCGCGCTCTGGCTCGGCACCTGAGCCTTCGCCGTGGACGCTCGCCCGCCCTTTGCATAGAAACGAAGCGTGCAGAGGCGATCGCGGGAGCTCGATGTCCGTCCCAACCGATGAAGCGGGCGAAGAGCCGGAAGCCAACCGCCTTCTGCTCTTCGATGCCGGCGATCTGCGCATCCGCATGGCCAGTCCCGCCGCCCGTGCCGCCCTCGGCTACGGCGCGGCGGACATCGCAGGCATGAGCTTTTTCGACCTCGCCCCGGAGATCACGCCGGCCGTCTGGACGCGGCTGGTCCGCCGCATCGCCAGCCGTCTCGCCGCAAGCTCCGGATTCCAAACCCGCCTGCGCTGCCGCAACGGCGAGACCTTCGCCGCGGACGTTCGCCTGCACTCCCTCGGCGATGCCGCGCGGCCGGTCTTCTGCGCCACCATCGCCGAGGCCGGCGCCGACACCCGCCACACGCGCCGGCTCGATGCCGCCGTGCTGCGCTCGGTGATCGATACGGCGCCCGACGCCATCATTACCATCAACCCCTCGGGCATCATCGACGGCTTCAGCCCCGCCGCCGAGCGCATGTTCGGCTACGCCGCCGAAGAGGTGCTCGGCCGAAACGTCAATCTGCTGATGCCCGAGCCCTACCATACCCAGCACGACGGCTACCTCGCGCGCTACCTCGCCACCGGCGAGAAGCGCATCATCGGCATCGGCCGCACCGTCATCGCCCGCCACCGCAACGGCCGCACCTTTCCCATCGAGCTCGCCGTCGGCGAGGTCCGCAGCGGCGACAGCCACGCGTTCACCGGCTTCATCCGCGACATCTCCGAACGGGTGGCGGCCCAGGCCCGCGCCGCCACCCTGCAGCAGGAACTCAGCCACGTCGGGCGCCTGTCGGCCATGGGCGAGATCACCTCGATGATCGTCCACGAACTCAACCAGCCCCTCACCGCGATCGCCAACTTCGGCGAGGCCGCCCGCCGCCTGGTCGAGACCGGCCCGGACCAGGCAAGCCGCGCGGCCGAGTACATGGAGAAGGCGGTCGCCCAGGCCCATCGCGCCAGCGAAATGATCCGCCGCCTGCGCAGCTTCGTCTCGCGCGGCCCCGGCGAGCGCGAGCCGATCGTCGTCAACGACGTCGTCCGCGACGCGGCGCGACTGGCGCTGATCGGCGCCGCCGACCGCCAGAATCCGCACCCGCTTCGACCTTTCCGACGGCCTGCCCGAGGTCGTCGCCGACCGCATCCAGGTGCAGCAGGTGGTGGTGAACCTGATCCGCAACGGCATCGATGCCATGCTCGAGTCCGGCAGCCGCGAGCCGCAGCTCGTCGTCTCTACCGCCCGCCGCGACGGAGCGGTCGAGATCTCCGTCACCGATTCCGGCCCGGGCGTCGCCAGCGACTGCGGACGTCTTCACCCCCTTCGTCACCACCAAGCCGGGGGGCATGGGCATCGGCCTCTCGGTCAGCCGCTCGATCGTCGAGGCCCATGGCGGCAGGATCTGGGTCGAGCCGGCCGCCGGCCACGGCGCCCGCTTCGCCTTCACCCTGCCGGCCGTATCGGCGCCATGACCCGCGGGCGGGTCTACCTGGTCGACGACGACGCCGCAGTGCGCGAATCGCTCGAGGCGCTGCTCGCGGCCGCCGGCTTCGATCCGGTGGCCTTCGGCTCCGCCGCCGACTTTCTCGACGGCTTCGACCCGTCCGACGCCGGTTGCATCCTCCTCGACGTGCGGATGCCCGGGATGGACGGCCTGGCGCTCCTCGAGGCCCTCGGCCCCGTCCGCCAGGGCGTGCCGGTGGTGATGATGACCGCCCATGCCGACGTACCGATGGCGGCGCGCGCCATGCGGGCCGGCGCCGCCGACTTCGTGGAAAAGCCGTTCCGCCAGGATGCTCTCCTCGACAGCATCGCCGCCGCCATCGCCCGCCCGCAGCCGCAGCCTCCCGGCGCCGACGCCGCACTGCGCGAGCGCTTCGCCCACCTCACGCCGCGCGAGAGCGAGGTGATGCGGCAGATGGTCGCGGGCCTGCCCAATAAGCTGATCGCCTATGCGCTCGGCATGAGCCCGCGCACGGTCGAGATCCACCGCGGTCGGGTGATGCAGAAGACCGGCGCCGCCAGCCTCGCCCATCTCGTCCGCATGGCGATCCGCGCCGGCTGCGCCCCCGACGACGACTCCGGGTAGGGGAGATTGCGGACTCCCCGGACGGCCTTTTCGCGCGCAGTACTGGACGGGAGGCCGGCCGCGACGCGCCGGACGGCAGGGACCGGCCAATGACGGATCACGGGACCTTCATGGTGCACGTCATCGACGATGACGCCGCAGTACGCGAATTGCTCGAAGCGCTGCTGCTCGTCGCCGGCTACCCGGTGGAAGCCTACGCTTCCGCCGAAGCCTATCTCGCGGCGGCAGGCACGCGCGACGGCTGCCTGCTCCTCGACATCCACATGCCCGGGATGGGCGGCTTCGGCCTGCTGCAGGTGCTGGCCGGCCGCCAGCCGCCGGTGCCGGTGCTGGTGCTGACCGCAAGCCGCGACGAGCACCTGCACCAGCGGGCGCTGGCGCTCGGCGCCCGTGACCTCCTGACCAAGCCCGTGCCGCAGGCCACGCTGCTCGCTGCGCTCCACACCATAAGGGAAAACCCCTACCCCGGCCCCAGCCGCCCGTAGGCACTATCCCGGACTGTCAGCGCCTCGGCTTTCGACCTCTTATCGGTGCGTCGAACGGGGTGGCCCCGGACTTCCGGGGCGCGCCATGCCAGAGGGGACCGGAATGTACGCCATCGTCAACGACCACCCGCCGTACCAGCCAGTACCGCACCACCCGACCCGCGCCCACGACGTTGCCGAAGCTCCGAGGGAGATCAGGCTGTTGCGCGGCCAGACCCTGTTCTTCGAGGGCGACGAGGCCGACACCTTCTTCGAGATCATCAGCGGCACCGTGCGCTGCTCCCGGTTGATCGCCGACGGACGACGCCAGATTCACCGCTTCGCCGCTGCGGAGGCGATGCTCGGGGTCGGCTGCATCGGCACCTACGGCTACACCGCCGAGGCCGTCACCGAGGTGGTGGCGCGCCGCCATCGTCTGGCCGGGCTCGATGCGGCGATGGCCGACGCGAACCTGCGGCACCGGGTGCTGCAGGCGCTGCGCGAGGAACTCACCGCCAGCCGCATCCAGATGATGCTTCTCGGCCGGATGAGCGCCGCCGAGCGGCTGGCGACCTTCCTCCTGACCTTCCGCGGCAATCGGGACGGCTCCATCGAATTGCCGATGACCCGCAGCGACATCGCCGACTACCTCGGGCTCACCATCGAGACCGTCAGCCGCAAGCTGCACGAACTCGACGCCCTTGGGGTCATCCGTCTGGAGACCGCGAACCGAATTCATATCACCGACCCGGGCCGCATCGAGGCGATCGCCGAGGCGGCGTGAGCGCCGGGTCCGACGCCGCCCACGCGGCTCACTCCTCCCGCGGCCAGACCGCCGGCCCGACGAGGTCGGGCGGCGCGGTCCGGCGAAACCGCCGGCCGCAGACCGGGCAGCTCGTCACCCGGCCCGCCTCCAGCACCAGCAGCATCGTCGGATGCGGTGCCGCGGCCTCGCCTCGGCACCCGACCGTGCGTGACGCAACCTCGGCGATCTCGCTTTCGTCTCCCATGGTATCCGTACTGCAGGTTTCTGCGCCGCCGATCCTTGACTTGGCTCAACCTTGGGGGCTGATTTTTGCGCCTGGCCGAAGCGGACGGGAAGCCCGATGCAGATGACCTCCGGAACCGTCGTCGCGGTACACGGCGCCGTCCTCGATGTCCGCTTCGAAGACGGCCCGCTGCCGCCGATCGACACCGGCCTAATCGTCGATCACGACCCGCCGCTGCTGCTCGAGGTCCACGAGCACGTCGACACCCGCACCGTGCGCTGCGTCGCCCTGCAATCGACCGCCGGTCTCGCCCGCGGCACCGCCGTGCGCGCCACCGGCGCGGCGATCTCGGTGCCGGTCGGCGAGGCGGTGCTCGGCCGCCTGCTCGACGTCACCGGCGCCGTCGGCGACGGTGGCCCGCCGCTGCCGGCGGATGCGCCGAGGCGCGGCATCCACGCCCCGCCCCCGGCCCTCGCCGACGAGGGCTCGGCGACCGAGGTGTTCGAGACCGGCATCAAGGTGATCGACCTGCTGACACCGCTGGCGCGCGGCGGCAAGGCGGCGATGTTCGGCGGCGCAGGGGTCGGCAAGACCGTGCTGGTGATGGAGCTGATCCACGCCATGGTCGAGAAGTACCGCGGCATCTCGGTCTTCGCCGGCGTCGGCGAGCGGGCGCGCGAGGGCCATGAGCTTCGCCACGAGATGCAGGCGAGCGGCGTTCTCGCCCGCACCGCGCTGGTCTACGGCCAGATGGCCGAGCCGCCCGGCGCGCGCTGGCGGGTGGCGCTGAGCGCGCTCGCCATCGCCGAGTATTTCCGCGACCAGAAGCACCAGAACGTGCTCCTGCTCATGGACAACGTCTTCCGCTTCGTCCAGGCCGGCGCCGAGGTCTCGAGCCTGCTCGGCCGCCTGCCGAGCCGCGTCGGCTACCAGCCGACGCTGGCGACCGAGGTGGCCGCGCTCGAGGAGCGCATCGCCTCGGTGGCCGGCGCCGCCGTCACCGCGATCCAGGCGGTCTACGTCCCGGCCGACGACTTCACCGACCCCGCCGTCACTACGATCTCGGCGCATATGGACAGCCTCATCGTGCTCTCGCGCGGCCTCGCCGCCGAAGGCTTCTACCCGGCGGTCGACCCGCTCGCCTCGAGCTCGGCGCTGCTCGACCCGGTTGTGGTCGGCGCCGAGCACTACGCCGTCGCCGAGCGCGCCCGCGAGGTGCTGGCCCGCTTCCGCGAGCTGCAGGACATCATCGCGCTCCTCGGCGTCGAGGAGCTCGGCGCTGCCGACCGGCTGATCGTGAAGCGCGCCCGGCGGCTGCAGCGCTTCCTGTCGCAGCCCTTCGCCGTCACCGAGGCCTTCACCGGCACGCCCGGCGTCAGCGTGCCGCGCGCCGACACCCTGGCCGGCGCCCGCGCCATCCTCGACGGCGAGTCCGACGACTGGGCCGAAAGCTCGCTCTACATGATCGGCACGCTTGAGGACGCCCGCACCAAGGAAGCCGCCGGCAAGGAGCGCGCCGCATGAAGCTGCGCATCTTCACCCCGCTCGCCATCGCCGTCGACGAAGGCGGCGTGACCGCCGTGCGCGCCGAGGACGCCAGCGGCAGCTTCGGCATCCTGCCCGGCCACGCGGACTTCCTCACCGCCCTCGCCGTCTCGGTGGTCAGCTGGACCGGCGCCGACGGCGCCCGCCGCCACTGCGCGGTGCGCCACGGCCTTTTCACCGTCAGCGGCGGCGACGAGGTCTCGGTCGCCACCCGCGAGGCGGTCACCGGCGACGACCTCGAGACCCTGCACAGCCAGGTGCTCGACCGCTTCGCCGCCGATCTCGAGGCCGAGCGCAGCGAGCGGGTCGAGAGCACCCGGCTGCACCTCGCCGCGATCCGCCAGATCGTGCTCCAGCTGCAGGCCGGGACGGAGGCGCCGTGATGCCCGACCCTGACCGCGACCCCGACCGCGACCCGCTGGTCACCGAGACCCGCCGCCGGGCCGAGCGCCACCGCCGCTGGCGCCTGCTCGGCGAGGACAGTGCCGCCCGCCGGCTCGCCCAGATCGGCGTGCTCGGCTGGATGATCGTCGCCCCGACGCTGGTCGGCCTCTTCGCCGGCCGCTGGCTCGACCGCCGCTTCCACGCCGGCCTGACCTGGACCGGCGCGCTCCTGGTCGTCGGCCTCGCGCTCGGCTGCTGGTCCGCCTGGCGCTGGATGGTCCGCGAATGACCGCGTACGCCATCGCCGTCCTCGCCCTGCACGCCGCCGCCGGCGTCCTGCTCGGCCTTCGTCTACTTCCGCGCCGTCTGGGCCAGCGCCCGCCTGCTCGCCGCGCGGCGCACGCCCCGCCCGGGCCCTCGCCCTCACCGCGCTCCGCCTCGTGCTCCTCGCCGGCGCGCTGCTGCTGATCGCCCGCGAGGGCGCGCTGCCGCTCCTCGCCACCGCGCTCGGCCTCCTCGCCGGCCGCGCCGTCGTCCTGCGCCGCATCGCCCGGAGCGCGCCGTGAACTCGCCGCTCGAAACCGTCGTCGCCTTCCACCTCGGCCCGGTGCCGATCACCCGGCCGGTGCTGACCACCTGGGTGATCATGGCGCTGATGCTCGTCGCCGGCCGTCTGATCTCGCGCCGGCTGGAGTCGATTCCCTCCGGCACGCAGGCAGCCTTTGAGGGCGTCGTCGCCGCGGTCGACAGCCAGGTCCGCGACATCATCCGCACCGATCCCGCCCCCTACCGCGGCTTCATCGGCACGCTGTTCTTGTTCATCCTCGCCGCCAACTGGTCGTCGCTGGTCCCCGGCGTCGAGCCGCCGACCGCGCATGCTCGAGACCGACGCCGCGCTGGCGCTGGTCGTCTTCGTCGCGGTCATCGTCTTCGGCATCCGCGCCGGCGGCGTCGGCGGCTACTTCCGCCACTTCGCCACGCCGAGCGTCTTCATGGTGCCGCTGAACTTCGTCGAGAGCATCACCCGCAGCTTCTCGATGCTGGTGCGCCTGTTCGGCAACGTGATGAGCGGCGTGGTGCTGATCGGCGTCGTCGGCGCGCTGGCGCGGCTGCTGGTGCCGATCCCGCTGATGGCGCTCGATTTGCTGACCGGCGCCGTTCAGGCCTATATCTTCGCCGTCCTCGCCATGGTGTTCATCGCCGACGCGGTGGGCGAGCGCAAACCCGGGACAACCGAAGGAACGACGTGATGGACTGGTTGGCATTCGGCAGCATCGTCAGCGCGGCCTTCGCCGTCGCCTTCGGCGCGATCGGCCCGGCCTTGGCCGAGGGCCGCGCGGTGGCGGCGGCGATGGACGCGATCGCCCGCCAGCCCGAGGCGGCCAACACCATCTCGCGCACCCTCTTCGTCGGTCTCGCGATGATCGAGACCACGGCGATCTACTGCCTGGTCATTTCGCTTCTGCTGCTCTTCGCCAATCCGCTGCTGCCCTGATGACGATCGACTGGTGGACGCTGGGGTTCCAGACCGTCAACATCGTCGTCCTGGTCTGGCTGCTCGGCCGCTTCTTCTGGCGCCCGGTCGCCGCGATGATCGCCCAGCGCCGCGACGCCATCGCGAAGATGGTCGCCGACGCCGAAGCCGCCGGCAAGGCCGCCGCCGCCGAGCGCGCCGAGATCGCCGCCACCCGCGCCGGCTTCGCCGCCGAGCGCGACCAGATCCTCGCCCAGGCGCACGCCGAGGCCGAGCAGGCCCGCGCCAGCGTCACTCAAGGCCGCCGAGGCCGAGGCCGCCGCCGCCCGAGCCGACGCCGAGGCGGCACTCGCCCGCGAGCGCGAGGCCGCCGCCCAGGCCTGGACCGACCGCGCCGCCCAGCTCGCCGTCGACATCGCCGGCCGCCTGCTCGCGCCCGCACGACGCCGCCGCCACCCGCGCCCGCTTCCTCGACGGGCTCGTCGCCGAGCTCGCGGCGCTCCCCGCCGCCGACCGCGCCGCGGCGACCGCCCCCGGCGCCGCGCTGCAGGCCACCACCGCCGCGCCCCTCGACCCCGCGGAGACCGAGACCTGCCGCCGCCGCATCGCCGCGGCGCTCGGCGCCGCGCCCGAGCATCGCCTTCGCCGCCGATCCGGCGCTGATCGCCGGGCTCGAGCTCACCGGCCCCGGCTTCGCCGTCCGCAACAGCTGGCGCGCCGACCTCGCCCGCATCCTGACCGAGCTCCGCCGTGACCACTCCTGACCGTCCCGCCGACTGGCTCGCGCAGGCCCGCGCCCGCCTCGACGCCGCGCCCGCCGGCGCCGCCACCGAGGAGGTCGGCCGCGTCGAGGAGGTCGGCGACGGCGTCGCGATGATTTCCGGCCTGCCGCGCGCCCGCCTCGACGAGCTGCTGCGCTTCGAGGGCGGCGGCTTCGGCTACGCCCAGGTGCTCGAGCCCGACCGCATCGGCTGCGTGCTGCTCGACACGCCCGACGGCGATCGAGGCCGGCCAGACCGTGCGCGGCAGCGGCGACGTGGTCCGCATCCCGGTCGGCCCCGAGCTCCTCGGCCGCATCGTCGACCCGCTCGGCCGCCCGCTCGACGACAAGGGCCCGTCGACCGCCGCCGAGCACCTGCCCGCCGAGCGCCCGGCGCCGTCGATCATCGAGCGCGACCTCGTCACCCAGCCGGTGCAGACCGGCCAGCTCGTGGTCGACGCGCTCTTCGCCCTCGGCCGCGGCCAGCGCGAGCTGATCGTCGGCGACCGCGCCACCGGCAAGACCACGCTCGCGGTCGACACCATCATCAACCAGCGCGACGAGCGACATCGTCTGCGTCTACGTCGCCATCGGCCAGAAGACCTCGAGCGTGCGCCGGGTGATCGACGCCGTCACCGCGCACGGCGCCCCCGAGCGCTGCATCTTCGTCGTCGCTGCCGCCGCCAGCGCTCCGGGGCTGCAATGGATCGCCCCCTTCGCCGGCATGGCGATGGCCGAGTACTTCCGCGACCGCGGCCAGCATGCGCTCATCGTGCTCGACGACCTCAGCAAGCACGCCGCCAGCCACCGCGAGATCGCGCTCCTCACCCGCCAGTCCCCCGGCCGCGAGGCCTATCCGGGCGACGTCTTCTACCTGCACGCCCGCCTGCTCGAGCGCGCCGCCCGGCTGTCGCCCGGAAAAGGGCGGCGGCACCCTGACCGCGCTGCCGATCGCCGTCACCGAGGCCGGCAACCTCAGCGCCTACATCCCGACCAACCTGATCTCGATCACCGACGGCCAGATCGTGCTCGACGCGCGGCTGTTCTACCGCGGCCAGAAGCCGGCGGTCGACGTCGGCACCAGCGTCAGCCGGGTCGGCGGCAAGACCCAGGCCCGCGCCCTGCGCGACGCCGCCGAGAGCCTGCGCCTCGACTACGCCCAGTTCCTCGAGCTCGAGACCTTCACCCGCTTCGGCGGCATGCCCGACGCCCGGGTCAAGGCGCAGCTGACCCGCGGCGAGCGCATCCGCGCCGCCCTCGCCCAGCCGCAGCACGCGCCCCTGCGCCTCGCCGACGAGGTGGCGCTGGTCACCGCGGTGCAGGCCGGCCTGCTCGACCCGCTGCCGCCCGCCGCCGTCACCGCCTTCCGCGCCGGCCTCGCCGCCGCGCTCGACCGCGACGCCGCCGACGCCCTCAGCCAGATCGCCGCCGACGGCAGCCTCGACCAGGCGGGCCGCGCCACGCTGCGCGCCGCACTCGAAACGCTCGCCCGCGACATCGCCCCGCCTCCGGACGATCGCAAATGACCGAGCGCTACGCCCAGATCACCGCGCGGATCGAGGCGATCCACCAGCTCGGCGCCGTGGTCAACGCCATGCGCGGCATCGCGGGCGCCCGCGCCGCCCAGGCGCGCGCCGAACTCGCGGCGGCCGACGGCTACGCCGGGCTGATCGCCGCCGCCATCCGCCGGGTGCTCGCCCTGCTGCCCCCGGCGGCACCCGGATCCCGCCGCAACCCGCAGAGCACCGCCATCGTCGCCTTCGGTGCCGAGCAGGGCTTCGTCGGCGGCTTCACCGACCGGGTCCTCGACGCGCTCGCCGCCGTCCCGCCCGGCGCCCAGCTCTTCCTCGTCGGTACCCGCGCCGCCGCCACCGCCGCCGAGCGCGGCCTCGCCCCGGTCTGGCGCGCGGCGCTGCCGTCGCACCCGCCCGGCATCCCCCGCCTCGCCAGCCAGATCGCCGATGCGGTCTTCACCCGCATCGCCGCGGGCAACCTCGACCGCCTCGAGGCGATCTGGTGCGACGGCGACCCCGCCAGCCCGGTGCCGGGCATCGTGCACCGCCGCCTGTTCCCGCTCGAACCCGCCGGCTTCCCGATCGCCCCCGGCTCGCCGCCGCTCCTGAACCTCGCGCCCGCCCGGCTGCTCGAGACCCTCACCGAGGACTACGTTCACGCCCAGCTCTGCATGGCCGCGCTGCACGCCTTCGCCGCCGAGAACGTCGCGCGCATGGAGGCGATGGCGGCCGCCCACGGCCAGATCGACCGCAAGCTCGCCGACCTCGAGGCCACCCAGCGACAGGTCCGTCAGGAGGAGATCACCGCCGAGATCATCGAGCTCGCCGCCGGCGAAAGCGCCGCGCGTTCGGCTCGCGGCCAGGCTTGACCGCACGCTGATCCTTCGCACACTTTCCCCCGCGGCCTCATATTGTTCCGATTTAAATCCCGAGCCAGTCGGGCAGGGCGGAGATGTCGTCGAGCACCACGTCGGCATGCGGCGCGAGGTCCTCGCGGCTGGCGAGGCCGGTCAGCACCGCTACGGCCAGCATGCCGGCGGCCCGGCCGCTGTCGAGGTCGTGGGTGCTGTCGCCGACCATGGCGCAGGCGGAGGCGGGAATCCCGGTCACCCGGCAGAAGGCGGCCAGCTGGCCCGGGGTGGGCTTGGCGCCGTGGCCGCTGTCGTAGCCGGCGACGAAGGCGAAGCGGTCGAGGATGCCGGCGCGCTCCAGATGCGCCCGGGCCGGGACCTCGGCGTCGTTGGTGGCGACCCCCAGCGTCAGGCCGGCGGCGATCAGCCGGTCGAGCAGCGGCACCAGCGGCGCCACCTCGATCTGCTGGGTGGCGGCGGTACTGGTCAGGATCAGCCGGCGCAGCGGCGCCTCCTGCCATTCCGGCAGCACGCGGCGGACCGCCGCGACGAAGACCTCCATGGTTCCGGCGATCATCGGGCTGGTCTTGGCGAAGCGCGCGGTGGCGAGGTCGAAGTCGAGCGCCCGGGCCAGGGCCGCCGCCTGGCCGGCGTCGCCGCCGGCGACCTCGGCGATGAAGCCGCGGAACCAGGCCGACCAGGTGGCGTGAAAGTCGAAGAGCGTGCCGTCCTTGTCGAAGACGAGGCCGCGGATCGGTCCCTGCACCTGCCTGCCTCCCGGGCCGCGCCCATCGTGGTCTGACGACGATACGAAGTCGGCGACGGGCTTGCAAACCGCCGCCGGGCTCAGGTCCAGTTCGGCAGCTCGCCGCCGGCGAGCGTCGCCCGCGCCCGGGCTGCGTCTTCGGGTCGCAGCCCGGCCGCCGCGGTGAAATCGAGCACCATCGCGTCGGCGCCGAGCAGGAACTCCAGCACGAAGCCGAGGAATTCCGGCTCCGCGGCCCGGCGGCGCAGGGCCTGGGGCTCGAGCCCGCTCGCCGCGAGGAAGCTCGCCAGCGCCTCCGGCTGGCCGGCCAGCCAGATCAGCGCGTCCTGCCCGATCCCGATCGCGTGTTCGGCCTGCATTCCTGCACTCCCGCGGGGCCGGCCGGCGGCCCGTTAAACCATTCGTTAACACAATCCGGCCTAAGCTCCGGCGAGGTTTAGCAGGCCAGAAATAACGCTCCAAAGGGAGAATGCCGGATGTCGGGTCGAGTTTTGGTTGTGGACGACGTTGCAACCAACCGGCTCCTCCTGCGTGCCAAGCTGTCCTCGGCCTACTACGACGTGGTGGTGGCCGAGAACGGCACCCAGGCCCTCGATCTGGCCCGCAGCGAGCAGCCCGACATGGTGATGCTCGACGTGCTGATGCCCGACATGGACGGCTTCGCGGTCTGCGCGGCGCTGAAGTCCCGGGAGGAGACCGCGCACATCCCGGTGATCATGGTGACCGCGCTCGACACCCCGGAGGAGCGGATCCGCGGCCTGGAGGCGGGCGCCGACGATTTCCTCAGCAAGCCCTTCAACGACCTCGCACTTTTCGCCCGCGTCCGCAACCTGATGCGGATGAAGATGATGTTCGACGAGCTGCGCCTGCGCGACATGACCTCGCGCGAGCTCGGACTGGCCGATCTGATCTCCGAGCCCGAAACCGAGCTCGAATTGGGCGGCCCGATCCTCCTGGCGCCGCCGAGCGACGAGCAGGGCGTGGCCTGGGCGGCGCAGCTGCGCGACCGGCTGAATATCCCGACCATCGTCACCCATTCCGAGCGCGAGGCGCTGAACCTGGCGCGGCTGGAGCTGCCGGACTGCTTCGTGGTGCACCAGGGCCTGGCCGAAGGCGGCGACGGCCTGCGCCTGGTCTCGGCGCTGCGCTCGCGGCCCGAGACCCGGCAGTCGGCGGTGATTCTGGTGGTGGAGAACGGCGACGTGCAGACCGCGGCCAAGGGGCTCGACCTCGGCGCGTCCGACTACATCGAGGCTCCGTTCGACGTCAGCGAGCTGATCGCCCGCATCCGCTCGCAGCTCCGGCGCAAGCGCTATTCGGACCGGCTGCGCACCAATCTCCGGAACGGGCTGAAGCTGGCGGTGATCGATCCGCTGACCGGCATCTACAACCGCCGCTATGCCAGCCAGCACATGATCCGGGTGATGGAACGGGCGCGCGAGACCGACGGGGTCTTCGCGGTGATGATGATCGATCTCGACAAGTTCAAGTCGATCAACGACCGCTTCGGCCACGACGCCGGCGACGCGGTGCTGCGCGAGTTCTCGCGCCGGCTGCAGGAGAACATCCGCGGCGTCGACCTGGTGGCGCGCTTCGGCGGCGAGGAGTTCTTCGTGGCGATGCCCGACGTCGACCAGCACGCCGCCGCCCATGCCGCCGAGCGGATCCGCCGCGCCATCGAGGGTGCGCCGGTGCAGCTGCCGGGCGCCGGCCAGGTCCAGGTGACGGTCTCGATCGGGGTTGCCATCGCCACCAGCGCCGACGTCGACGCCGAGGCGATCATCAAGCGCGCCGACAGCGCGCTCTACCAGTCCAAGGAATTGGGCCGCAACCGGGTCAGCTTCTTCGCCCGCGCCGCCTGACGCCGCTGCCGCCGCCCCCGCCTCGGCGTTCGGGCGCGCGATCCACCCCGAACCCCCTGAAGGTATTCATACTGGCTTGAAGCCTATCGGGCAGGAATCGGGGCCCCGCGGCCAAAGCCGCGGGGAGAAAGACTCCGCGGCCAAAGGGCCGCTCATTGCTCTTCGCGGGCGCTTCCCCGTCACGGCTCGCGCCGCCCGGGGCCGCGGCCGTGGTCGCTCGCGAGCGCTGCCGCGTAGGCGGCGCGTTCGGCCGGGGACATCCGGGCGATCTGCGCCATCAGCAGCCCGGTGCCGCGCGTCGCCAGGTCGTCGGTGACGCGGGTCTGCTGTTGCAGCACCGCCTCGACTGCCGCCGGATCGAAGGGCTCCGCGGTCAGCGCCGCCGCCATCGCCGCCTGCTGGCCCTGCAGCGCCTCGCGGGCGCCGATCCAGTCGTGGCGGCTCTCGCGCAGCGCTCGTCCGAGATCGTGCCGGTAGGGATCGGGCAGGTCGCGCGCATAGTGCCAGAGCGCCACCCCCGGGATCGGTCCCGGCGGCGGTCCCTTGAGCAGCGCGCCGCCGATCACCCCGAGGCCGGCCAGATTCAGCCCCAGCGAGGCGACGAGCGCCCATTTCATCCAGCTCCGGCGTGCGGGGGTGGCCATGCTCACTGCTCCGCCGAGGCCAGGTCGAAGAAGGCGCCGACCGGATCGGCGCTGGCCTCCGCCGGCGTCGAGCCGGTCCAGACCGAGCCGCCCTCGATGCTGACCCCGCCGGCGACCCCGACCCAGAAACCGATCGCGGCGCAGGCGCCGAGCGCCGCCAGGCCGCGCCAGCCACCGAGCGGTTCGGCGAGGCCCCTGAGCCGCCGCCAGGCGCTGCGCCGGGCGGGGCGGGGCGCCGGCAGGCGGGCCGCGCCGGCATCCGCGGCGTCGGCCAGGATCGCCGAGAGCAGCGCCAGGGACGGCGGTGGCTCGGTAGCACGCGCCGCGGCGAAGAAGGGTTCGAGCGCCGCCTCGGCCGCGTCACGCTTCGCTGTCATGCCCGCCTTCTCCCGATCAGCCATCGCCGAATCCCAGTTCCGCCCGCCGCGGCGCGAGCCGCGCCGCCAGATCGCGCCGCGCCCGGGCCAGCAGGCTCTCGACCGCCTCGACGCTGGTCTCCAGGATCGCCGCGATCTCGGGGTTCGAGCGCTCCTCGAGGTGGCGCAGCACGATCGCCAGCCTCTGGCGTTCGGGCAGGGCGGCGAGCGCCGCCTCGAGCGCCGCCGCACGCTCGCCGGCCTCCAGCCGCCGCACCGCGCCGGGCGCCTCGTCGGCGATCTCGGGCACCGCGTCCGAACCGAGCTCCCGCCGGCGCCGCAGCCGGTCGATGCAGAGATTGCTCGCCACGCGGTAGAGCCAGGTGCCGAGCGCCGCCCGGTCCGCCTGCCAGTCCGGTGCGATCTTCCAGAGCCTGAGCATGGTTTCCTGCGTCACATCCTCCGCTTCCGCCGCCTCGCCGAGCATCCGCCGCGCCAGGGCGAAGATCCGCGGCGCGTGCCGTGCGGTCAGCACCCGCGCCGCGGCCTGCTCGCCCTCCGCGTAGCGCAGGAGCAGCGCGGCGTCGGATATTTCCGCCTCTGCGTCGGGGCTGGTCCTCATCCGCGCGACTATGACCCTCCCCGACGCCGCCGTCTCCTGCCACCGGGCTGCGCCTCCGCCGCTGCGGAGGCGCACGGCGGTGCTCAACCCCGAGGGGGCTGTGCGCCGGGACCGCCGGGGCCGCCGGGGCCGCCCGGACCGTCGGGACCCTTGCCGTCCGGCCCGCGGTCGCCGCTGCCATGATGCCGCATGTCGTGATGGCGCTCCATCCAGCCGTCGTGGCGAGCCTGCATCGCGTCGGCCTCGGCCTTCGAGATCGCGGCGTCGTGGTCGGTGTCGGCGAAGGCCAGGAGCAGGTTCACCCGCTGGGCGGCCAGCGCCGAGACCTCGACCTTGCCGGCTTCGGTGGCGCCCATCAGCGCCAGGATCCGGTCGGCGACGGCTCCGGAGGGATCGACCGAGAAGATCTCGACCAGGCCGCCGTGCGGGCCGGGCAGGGCGGCGATGATCTCGTCGCGGTCGAGCATCCCGTCGCCGTTGCTGTCGGCCTTGGCGATCTGCGCCGTCGCCCGGGCCAGAAGCTCGCTCCGGCTGAGCGAGCCGTTGCCGTCGGTGTCGATGGCGGCGAAGTCGATGCCGCCGCGACCGGCCCCCATCATCATCATCGGCCCGCCCCTCGGCCCCATCGGGCCATCCTGGGCCGCGGCGGCTCCGGCGGCGGCGATCCCGCCAAGCAGGATCGTTGCGGCGGTCATTGCGGCAATGCGTCTCATCGTGCGACTTCCTCTCGTGCGCGTCTCGATGAGGGTGAAACGCACCGGCCCGGCGGTTCCGTCGCGGCGGCTCACCGCATTGCGAGTGCGCCGGGCGCTCTGGCCGTTTCCGCCCGCGAGGCGTAAGGTCCGGCGCCATGATCGAAGGGAATCAGACAGGCGGCACCGAGGTCGAGCGCGACCTGCGGACGGCGCTGGTGCGCGGCTGGGCGCGGCGCTGTCCGAACTGCGGGCAGGGTGCGCTGATGGACGGCTATCTGACCGTGCGCCGGGTCTGCCCGGTCTGCGGCACCGAGTTCTTCCACCATCGTGCCGACGACGGTCCGGCCTGGGCCACGATCCTGATCACCGGGCACCTGATGGCGCCGCTGATGCTGATCGTCTTCATCACCTTCCGGCCGCGAGGCTGGCAGATGGCGGTGGGGTTCTCCACGGCCTTCGTCGCGCTGTCGCTCTGGCTGTTGCCCCGGCTCAAGGGCGCCTTCATCGGGCTGCAATGGGCCAAGCGGATGCACGGCTTCGGGAGGCCGGGCGACCTTGCCACCGGTACCTGAGCCGGCCGGCCCGCCGGTCCGCGACGCCGCGACCGTCATCCTGCTGCGCCGGGCGCCCGCGGGGCCGCAGGTGCTGATGGGCCAGCGCGGCGGCGCCGCCGCCTTCATGCCCGACAAGTTCGTCTTCCCCGGCGGCGCGGTCGATCCCGAGGACCGGGCCTTGACCGGAGATCTTCCGCCCGACCCCGAGACCCTCCGGCGCCTGGGGCTGGAGTCCGCGCCCGAGCTGGTCGCCGCGCTGCCGCGGGCGGCGGTGCGCGAGCTCTGGGAAGAGACCGGGCTGATGCTCGGCCGCCCGGACGCCGGCGCCCGCGACCGCGCCGTGCCCGCCGTCCTGGCGCGGCTTTCACGCCGCGGGGCTGGTGCCGAACGGGGCGGCGCTGCGCTTCGTGTTCCGCGCCATCACCCCGCCGGGGCGGCCGCGCCGCTTCGACGCCCGCTTCTTCCTGGCCGAGGCGGCCGATCTGGCGGGCGTCGACGACGACTTCAGCGGCGCCGGCGACGAGCTCAGCCACCTGCAGTGGCTGGGGCTGGCCGCGGCGCGGGCCTTGCCCTTGCCGTTCATCACCGAGGTGGTGCTGTCCGAGCTCGAGGCGCTGCTGGCCGATCCCGACCCGGCGCGGCCGGTGCCGTTCTTCCACCAGACCCCCGAGGGCCCCGAGTTCCGCCTGCTCTGACCCTTGACAGGCGGCGCGATGGGCGTAGAACGCGGCTCTGGATTTTCGGCCCCTCGGCGCGGCCGGCAAGGGATCGCGGGCGACCGCGGGGAAGGACCACGATGGCGAAGCCGACCACGATCAAGATCCGGCTGAACTCCACGGCCGACACCGGGCACTTCTACGTGACCAAGAAGAACTCGCGCACGATGACCGAGAAGATGTCGGTGCGGAAGTACGACCCGGTCGTGCGCAAGCACGTGGAATACAAGGAAGGCAAGATCAAGTGAGGGCCTGACGGCCCGCCGTCGCCGCCTGGAGCTTCCGACGGCCTGCCGCGCGCCCCGCGGCAGGCCGTTTGCGTTCCGCGCGCGCTCATACAGCGCCGCAAAGCCGAAAACGCCCATACGGATTCCATATGCGTTCCATACGGAGTCCATACGCATAAATTTCCGGCATTTCAGTGCCTTGCGAGATCCTCGGACCATCGCCGGGGGCCGCTGCATCACTCGCCGTCGAGCAGGTACTCGGCGAACATCGTCTGCTGCAGCGGGAAGAAATTGTCGTCGGAGATCAGCGTGACCCTGGTCCGGCCGTCGGCGTCGCGCCAGACCGAGATGCCTTCCATGTTGTCGAGCTCGCCGCGGTGGGTCTCGA
The DNA here is from genome assembly GCA_963847795.1 of uncultured Alphaproteobacteria bacterium. Classification (GTDB taxonomy): domain Bacteria; phylum Pseudomonadota; class Alphaproteobacteria; order Rhodobacterales; family Rhodobacteraceae; genus Amaricoccus. The sequence continues at coordinate 179,336 of CAWKBH010000011.1, read as the reverse complement.
GCAGCGTCACCTCGTCGCCGAGGCCCTCCGGGCCGGGGGTGAAGCGGCGCACCCGGGTGCGGAAGCCGCCGAGCCAGCTGAAGTCGCGCTCGAGCACGTAGAGATCGCCCTCCGGCCCGAAATCGGCGTCCGAGACCAGGAAGCTGCCGTCGCGGCGGATCCTCCAGGGCTTGTCCCAGCGGCCGTCGCGCAGGCGGTAGACCGGAAACGGCCGGTCGAGCCGGCCCGAGCGCTCGGGGATGGCGTAGACCGTGTCGTCGGCGGCGATCGCCAGCGCCTCGAGGCCGGAGTTCAGCTGCAGCTTCGGCGAAGTCGGGGTGGCTCGGCTCCGGCGCGGCGGGGCCGTCGATCCGGTCGTAGCGGCGGACGCGGTGGAAGCGCCTCGAACGAGACCCAGGCCCGGCCCTCGGCATCGACGCGCGAGGCCCTCGGCGTCGACGTCGATCGCCGCCGAGCGGGGCGCCGGAGATCTCGTGCAGCGGGCCGATGCCGTCGAGATGCGCGGCGCGCAGCTGGCCGTCCGGCGCTCGAAGCTGCCGGTCGCCCAGCTGCCGTGGTCGGAGATGGTCAGGAACCGGGTGCCGCCGTCCTCGACCACCAGGCCGGAGAAGCCGCCGAACCGCTCGCCCGGCTCCTGCCAGACCACCTTGGAGTCGAGCTCGCAGCCAGGGGCCGCCGGCATGCGCCGCCGGCGTGCAGGCCGCCAGCACCGAGGCGAGCAACGCGCCCGGCCTCATCGCGCGGTCAGCACCTCGGTGCATTGCGCCGGCAGGTCGGCCAGCCTGAGCGGCGGCACCGGCTTGGGCTTGGGCGCGTTCGGGGGCGGGCGGCTTCAGCGCGTCGGTCACCCACCAGATCGCGTCCTTGCAGCCGTCGCCGGGCGGGATCGGCGCCTGCTCGACGCAGCCGGCGGCGCCCTCGGGGCAGTTCAGCCGGACGTGGAAATGGTCGACATGGTCCCACCAGGGCCGGATCTTGCGCAGCCAGTCGACGTCGCCGCGGCCGGCGCCGGCGCACATCTGCAGCTTCACCGGCGCGGTGACGAAGATGCGCTCGACCCGGGGATCGCGCGCCGCGGCCTCGAGGATATAGGCGTGCGACGGCGTCCAATTGGCGTTGACGTGCACCTGGTCGTCGGCGCGCACGCTGATTGCCGTGACCCGCTCGCGCTCGGCCCGGCTGAGGTCCAGCCGCGACGGCGGGGTGAACCAGATGTCGGCGTCGAGGCCGGTCTGGTGGCTGGCGTGGCCCTTGACCGGACCGCCGCGCGGCTGGGCGATGTCGCCGACCCAGAGCCCCTTCCAGCCCGCCTTGACCGCGGTGCGGCTGAGGTCCTCGATGAAGCCGATCATCACCGGGTTGCCCCATTCGTGGTTGCGGCTGAGCCGCATCGCCTGCCAGGTCGGCCCGGTTTCCGGCAGTTGCATCCCGCCCGCCAGGCAGCCGCGCGAGGCTCGGCCGATCGACTGGCGTCGGGCCCGGCGTCGGGGTGGCGGGGCGGGCGAAGAGCGACATCGCGGTCTGGGCCTCGACGGGAGGGGCGAAGGCGGCGAGCGCGAGGCAGGTCGCGAGCATGCGTCGGATCATGCGGAGGATTCCATGGACTGCTCGTTATCGGTTTTGACCCAGTATAGCAGTCCGAGGCCGACGAGGAAAAGCAGGATGACCGGGCTGACCCCCAGCCGCTGCGAGCCGGTCGTCGCGGTGACGACCGCGATCAGCGTCGGGCCGATGAAGGCGGTAGCCTTGCCGGAGAGCGCGTAGAGCCCGAAGGCCTGGGCCGGGGCCACCCGCCCCTCGGCCTGGTGCACCAGCAGGGTGCGCGAGGCCGCCTGCAGCGCGCCGCCCGCGGCACCGAGCAGCCCGCCCGCGACCATGAACACCAGGTCCGGCAGCTTCGAGCCGGCCGGGACCGGGACGCCCAGCACGCTGGCGCGGGTGGTCAGCAGTGCGACGACGCCGACGGCGATCAGCAGCCAGATCGAGCCGACGATCACCGGCCGCGGCCCGAAGGCCCGGTCGGCCCGGCCGCCCAGCCAGGCGCCGACCGCGCCGATCCCGGCCGCGACGATGCCGAAGACCCCGAGCTGGAACAGGCCCCAGCCGAGGACACCCGGCGGCATAGATGCCGCCGAAGGTGAAGAGCGCCACCAGCGCGTCGCGATAGACCATCGAGGCGATCAGGAAGGCGAAGAAGCTGCGGTGGCGCGCCGCCAGGCGGAAGGTCGCCGCGAGATCGGCGAGGCCGGCGCCGAGCACACCACGCAGCGGGCGGGGCGGCTCGTCGCGGGTCCAGAGAAAGAACGGCACTGCGAAGACGACGAACCACAGCGCCGACAGAGGGCCGGTGGCGCGGGCGGGCTCGCCGGCCGCGACGTCGAGCCCGAGGATCGGCGCGATGCCCGAGGAGGGTGCGGGTGCCGCCGGGGACGGGGGCGAGGAACAGCAGCACGAAGACCAGCGAGACCAGGCCGCCGACGTAGCCGAGCGCCCAGCCCGAGCCGGAGATCCGCCCGATCTCCCGGCGCGGCCCGAGGCCGGGCAGCATGGCGTTGATGAAGACCTGGCCGAACTCCGAGCCGATAAAGGCGACGACGTAGATCGCGAGCACCACCGAGGGGTGCGCCATCCCCGGCTTCGCCAGCCAGAAGCCGAGGCAGCCGAGCACGAACGGCACCGAGAAGCCGAAGACCCAGCGCTTGCGCGCCCCGGTGCGGTCGGCCATGGCGCCGAGCAGCGGCGCCAGCACCGCCACCGCCGCCCCGCCGATCGCCGCCGCGGTGCCCCAGAGCGCCTGGCCGCGGACCGGGTCGCCGACCACCTCGGCGACGAACCAGGGCGCGAAGATGAAGGTGACGATCAGGGTCTGGAACGGCTGGTTCGCCCAGTCGAACAGCATCCAGGCGAAGACGCCGCGGCGGTCGATCGGGTTGACGGCGGCGGGGGTCGCCATACGCCAGATCACCGGCGGCCACGGCCTGCGCGCCTCGGCGGCGCTCCAGGCCTCCACCCAGTCGGGCAGGGCTGCTCGGCCAGTCCGGGGCGCCGACCGCCGCCATCACCCGATCGGTCGGGACGATGCCGCCGGCATCGGTCACCGCGCCGCGGAGCAGGGCCCCCGACAGCGCCTCGCCGTTCCGGTACATCGCCTGGCTCACGTAGAGGAAGCGCGCGTCGCGGCCGATGAAGGTCGAGCGCATCTCGAGCCGCTGGAACACCCGCACCCGCCGGCGGTAGCGCACCGACGACCCGGCCACGGTCAGCCCCCAGCGATTGGCCTTGAGCGCCTTGCCGAGCCCGACGCGCATCACCAGCGGCACCCGCCCGAGGTCGTAGAGCGTCAGGGTCCGGCCGTTGTTGAGCTCGCGCCAGGGGTCGACGTCCCAGGGCCAGCAGGTGTGGTGCGACAGGTGCACCCCGTCGATCGGCAGCGGCGCGTGGCGATGGAGCGCGAGCTCGATGCCGAGGCGGATGACAGGGTACATCGGGTCCGGGTGCGATTGCGGGCGGCTTTCTGTCGCCCGGATCGAGCGCGGTTGCAAGCCGCAGCGGTGCCGGAGGACTTGATCCGGCGCGCGCCCGGGCCGAAGCTGCGGCTCCAGGACCGAGCGGCGGGAGGGATCGATGCGCGGCAGCCCGAGCGGGACCGAATGAGCGGGCCGGCGTCAAGGCGCTGCGCCTGGGCCGGCAGCGATGCGCTGATGCAGGCCTACCACGACGCGGAGTGGGGCGTGCCCGAGCGGAATTCGCGCGCGCTCTGGGAGAAGCTGATCCTGGACGGCTTCCAGGCCGGGCTGGCCTGGATCACCGTCCTGCGCAAGCGGGAGGCGTTTCGCGCCGCCTTCGCCGGGTTCGATCCGGCCAGGGTGGCGCGGTTCGGCGAGGACGACGTCCGGCGCCTGCTCGACGATCCGGGCATCATCCGCTCGCGCGCCAAGATCGAGGCGGCGATCGGCGGCGCGCGCGTCTACTGCGAGATGGCCGAGCGCGGCGAGGACTTCGCCGCCTTCTGCTGGTCGTTCACCGATGGCCGGGTGCTGATGGGCGACGGCGTCAGCGTGCCCGCGAAGACCGAGCTGTCGGAGCGGATCTCGAAGGAGCTGAAGCGGCGCGGCTTCAAGTTCGTCGGGCCGACCATCGTCTACGCCTGGATGCAGGCGACGGGAATCGTCAACGACCACGCGCTGGACTGCTTCCGCCGCGGCGCGGGGTAGGGCGCGCGCCCTTGCGGCCGGGCGCCGGCCGGTCTAGGTAGCCCGCATCGTGCCGAGGCCAGAAATGCGGGGTCCCGATGGGTTCGCTGGTAATCATCCTGCTCTACGTGCTGAACATCGTCTGGTTCATCGTGATCGCCCACGTGGTGATGAGCTGGCTGATCGGCTTCAACGTGCTGAACCGCCACCAGCCGCTGGTCGGCGCGATCTGGAACGGCCTGAACCGGCTGCTGGAGCCGATCTACGGGCCGATCCGGCGGGTGCTGCCCGACATGGGCGGCCTCGACCTGTCGCCGCTGGTGCTGCTGGTGATCCTCTACGCCATCCAGGTGGTGTTGCAGCGGAACGCCTACGCCTTCTTCTGAAGCCTGCGTCAACTCGGCGTCAAGGTGTGTCGAGGCTCGGATCAGCGCAGGTTGGCCCGGAGCGCGGCGGCGGCGGCGAAGGGCGCCAGCGCCAGGATGAAGAGGGTGAGCCCGGCGAGGAGCAGGAACGCCGGCCAGGGGTCGCGGCCTTCGGCGGCCGCGGCGGTGGCGCGGGCGCCGAAGATCAGCGTCGGCAGGTAGAGCGGCAGCACCAGGACCGAGAGCAGCAGGCCGCCGCGGCGGATGCCCACGGTCAGCGCCGCGCCGATCGCGCCGAGGAAGCTGAGGCCCGGGGTGCCTGCGGCGAGGCTGGCCACGAGCCAGGGATAGGCGGGCGCGGGCAGGTTCAGGGTGAGCGCGAGCAGCGGGGCTACGACGACCAGCGGCAGGCAGGTGGTCAGCCAGTGCGCCAGCGCCTTCAGCGCCACCAGAGCCTCCAGCGGCAGCGGGGCGAGGGCGAGGATATCGAGGCTGCCGTCCTCGAGGTCGGCCTGGAACAGGCGGTCGAGCGAAAGCAGGCAGGCGAGCAGCGCGCCGATCCAGAGCGTGCCGGCGGCGACGCCGGCCAGCCGCTCGGGCTCCGGGCCGAGGCCCAGCGGCACCAGCAGCACCACGATCAGGAAGAAGCCGAGCCCCAGGCCGGCGCCGCCGCCGGAGCGCAGCGCCAGGGTGAGCTCGCGTTTCAGCAGCGCGCCGCCGGAGCTCATGCCCAGGGACCGGCGAGGAACGGATCGGCGGCGGCCCCGGCGCGCGCCGCGGCTTCGGGCGACAGCGCGAGCTCGCTGGCGGGGCCGAGATCGAGGGGGCCGTGGGTGGCGATCACCGCCAGGCCGCCGGCGGCGCAGTGGCCGCGGACCGCCTGCAGGAGTCGCGCCACGGCCGCGGCGTCGAGGGCGACGGTGGGCTCGTCGAGGAGCCAGAGCCGGCGGCGCGCGAGCAGCAGGCGGGCGAGGCCGAGCCGACGCTTCTGGCCGGCGGAGCAGAGATGCGCCGGGCGGTCGGCGATGGCCGCGAGGTCGAAGGCGGCGAGGCCGGCCGCCGCGTCGCCGCCGAGCAGCGCCGCCCAGAAGCCCAGGTTCTCGGCGACGGTGAGCTGGGGCTTGATGGCGTCGAGGTGGCCGGCATAGGCGACCTGCTCGGCGCGGGCGTCGCGATCGGCCGGCCGGCCGTCGATCTCCACCCGGCCGCGGGCCGGCAAGAGACCGGCGAGCGCGCGCAGCAGGGTCGACTTGCCGGCCCCGTTCGGGCCGCGCAGGATCAGCGTCTCGCCGTCGGCCAGCGAAAAACCCAGATCGTGCAGCACGAGGCGGCCGCCGCGATTGCAGGAGAGGTCGGTGACAGTCAGGCCCATGCGCCCTCGCATAGCCGATCGGCCCCGAGGGGGGAAGGCCAGAGCCGAGCGGGGCGAAATCGCGGTTATCCCGTTGAGGGGATTGGCATAGCCGGCCGGGCAGGGCAAGAGGCGCCGAGCGGTGCCGTCGGCTCTTGCCGCGGCGGTCGATCTAATGTATACGACGGTATCCCGTTGATCCTTGCGGCCCTTGCGAGCGAACGGCGGATGCGCCATACCAAAGGTTAATTTCCCGTCCCCAGCCAGCCCAGCCCGGAGGCACGATGACCGTTTTCGTTGGAACCGATACCGCCAGGACGCGCCGCAGCCTCGAGGTTGGCGGGAAGAGCTACGCCTACTACTCGATCGCGGCCGCCGAGGCCGCGGGTCTGGGCGATTTCAGCCGGTTGCCGGCCGCGCTTAAGGTCGTTCTCGAAAACATGCTGCGCTTCGAGGACGGCAAAACGGTGACGCAGGACGACATCCGCGCCTTCTCGGAATGGGCGGACAAGGGCGGGCGGAACCCGCGCGAGATCGCCTACCGGCCGGCGCGGGTGCTGATGCAGGACTTCACCGGGGTGCCGGCGGTGGTCGATCTCGCGGCGATGCGCGACGCCATGGTGGCGCTCGGCGGCGACCCGCAGAAGATCAACCCGCTGAACCCGGTGGATCTGGTGATCGACCATTCGGTGATGGTGGACGAGTTCGGCAATCCGCGCGCCTTCCAGATGAACGTCGAGCGCGAGTACCAGCGCAACGGCGAGCGCTACGAGTTCCTGAAGTGGGGGCAGGGGGCGTTCGCCAACTTCCGGGTGGTGCCGCCGGGGACCGGCATCTGCCATCAGGTGAACCTGGAATATCTCGGCCAGACGGTCTGGACCGACAACGATCCCTCCGGGGCGGAGGTCGCCTATCCCGACACGCTGGTCGGCACCGACAGCCACACCACGATGGTCAACGGCCTCGCCATCCTCGGCTGGGGCGTCGGCGGCATCGAGGCCGAGGCGGCGATGCTCGGCCAGCCGATCTCGATGCTGATCCCGGAGGTGGTGGGCTTCAGGCTGTCCGGGGCGCTGAAGGAAGGGGTCACCGCCACCGACCTGGTGCTGACCGTGACCCAGATGCTGCGCAAGAAGGGCGTGGTGAACAAGTTCGTCGAGTTCTACGGCTCCGGGCTCGACCACCTGCCGCTGGCGGATCGGGCGACGATCGGCAACATGGCGCCGGAATACGGCGCCACCTGCGGCTTCTTCCCGATCGACGACGAGACGCTGCGTTATCTGCGGGATCTCCGGGCGCGACGAGGAGCGGGTGGCGCTGGTGGAGGCCTATGCCAAGGCCAACGGCTTCTGGCGCGGCGCCGACTACGACCCGGTCTACACCGACACGCTGGCGCTCGACATGGGCACGGTCGAGCCGTCGCTGGCCGGGCCGAAGCGGCCGCAGGACCGGGTGCCGCTCAGCGCCGCCGCGCCGGAATTCGCCGACGTGGTCAAGGAGCATCGCGACAACGTCGGCTATAACTCGGAGGTGCGCTGGAACAACGAGGGTGGCGCGCCGGAGCCCGCGGACGTGCCGGGACACCACGAGGGGCAGAACGGCAAGGACCGCTGGGTGAAGGTCGAGGGAGAGGACTATCGCATCCACGACGGCAGCGTCGTGATCGCGGCGATCACCTCCTGCACCAACACCTCGAACCCCTACGTGATGATCGGGGCCGGGCTGGTGGCCCGCAAGGCCCGGGAGCGCGGCCTGACCCGCAAGCCCTGGGTGAAGACCTCGCTGGCGCCGGGCAGCCAGGTAGTCAGCGACTATCTCGAAGCCTCCGGGCTGACGGAGGATCTGGACGCGCTGGGGTTCAACCTGGTCGGCTACGGCTGCACCACCTGCATCGGCAATTCCGGGCCGCTGCCGGAGGCGGTGTCGAAGGCGGTGAACGCGGCGGACCTGGTGGCCTGCTCGGTCCTGTCGGGCAACCGCAACTTCGAGGGCCGGGTGAACCCGGACGTGCGGGCGAACTACCTCGCCTCGCCGCCGCTGGTGGTGGCCTACGCCATCGCGGGCGACATGAACATCGACCTCACCAGGCAGCCGATCGGCATCGGGCGTACCGGCAAGCCGGTCTACCTCAAGGACATCTGGCCGACTGCGAAGGAGATCGCCGGGCTGGTCGAGCGGACGGTGACGCGCGAGTCGTTCCGGTCGAAATACGCCGACGTCTTCAAAGGCGACGAACACTGGCGCGGGGTCGAGGTGGAGATGAGCGAGACTTATTCCTGGCCGGCGGGGTCGACCTACGTGCAGAACCCGCCGTATTTCCAGGGGATGGCCAAGGAGCCGGGGGTGATCCACGACATCGAGGGCGCGCGGGTGCTGGCGATCCTCGGCGATTCGGTGACGACCGACCACATCTCGCCGGCGGGGTCGTTCAAACCGGTGCACCCGGCGGGGGCCTACCTGCAGGAGCGGCAGGTGCCGGCGAGCGAGTTCAATTCCTACGGCTCGCGGCGCGGCAACCACGAGGTGATGATGCGCGGCACCTTCGCCAACATCCGCATCCGCAACGAGATGCTGGATGCGGTCGAAGGCGGCTACACCCTCGGGCCGGACGGCAAGCAGACCTCGATCTACGACGCGGCGATGGCCTGGCAGGCGCAGGGCGTGCCGCTGGTGGTGATCGCCGGCAAGGAATACGGCACCGGGTCGTCGCGCGACTGGGCGGCGAAGGGGACGATGCTGCTCGGGGTGAAGGCGGTGATCGCCGAGACCTTCGAGCGCATCCACCGCTCGAACCTGGTGGGCATGGGGGTGATCCCGCTCGAGTTCACCGGGGGCGACACCCGCAAGACCCTCGGTTTCAAGGGCGACGAGACCATCTCGATCAGCGGCTTGGCGGGCGATTTGAAGCCGCTGTCGGAGGTGCCGGCGACCATCACCTACGGCGACGGAAAGACTCGCGAGATCAGGCTGAAGTGCCGGATCGATACCGCGGTCGAGATCGAGTACGTCGAGAACGGCGGGGTCCTGCACTACGTGCTGCGCAACCTCGCCAAGGCGGCCTGACCCTGCGGGCCGCCGCGCCGGCGGGCGCGGCGGTTGCTCGCGAAGGCTTGACTCGCCAGCCGCTCCGCGGGCGTCTAGTCCTGACGGGCCGAAGCCGGAAAGTTCCCATGCGCCTCCTGCCCGTCGCCGCCGCCGTCCTGATGCTCGCGCCGCCGGCTCTCCGGGCCCAGACCACCCCGGTGGTGCTCGAGCTCTATACCAGCCAGGGCTGCTCCTCCTGTCCGCCGGCGGACGCGCTGCTTACCGACCTTGCCAGCCGGGACGGGGTCATCGCGCTGGCCCTGCACGTGGATTACTGGGACTACCTCGGCTGGAAAGACAGCTTTGCCAGCCCGGCCAACACCGAGCGGCAGCGCGCCTATGCCCGGGCGGTGCGCAGCCGGACGATCTTTACCCCCGAGATGGTGGTGCAGGGCGAGACGCCGCTGAAGGGACACGACGCGGCCAGCATCCTGAGGGAGATCGCGCATATGCAGAAGCGTCCGGCGACGGTGACGCTCAGCCTGGACCGGGACGGCGACGAGCTGAAGATCCATCTCGCCCCGGTGGGGAGCGGCCCCGGCCCGGCGGAGGTCTACCTGGTGCGCTACATCCCGTCGGTCGACGTGTCGATCGAGGCGGGCGAGAACGCCGGGCGCGAACTCACCTACACCAACATCGTCACCGACTGGGACAAACTGGGTCGCTGGGACGGGTCGACCCCCGCCGATCTGCGCTATGAGGGCCTCGATGGCGACGAGGCGACTGCGATCATCGTGCAGCGGCCGGATATGGGGCCGGTGCTGACGGCCGCCGTGCTGCCCTGACCCTCATCATAACCGCTTAACCCAGCGCCGGTGCAGCCAGAAATACTGCTCGGGATGTGCGCGCACGCGTGCGGCGAGGCTGTCGGCGGCGGCCTGCGTCATCGCCTCGGGCGTGCCCGGCGGGATCGGGGCCTCGAATTCGACCACCACGTTGAGCCCGTCCGGCTGGCGGGTGCCGTAGACCGGGATCATCGGCAGGCCGTATTTCAGCGCCAGCTCGGCGACGAAGGTGCCGCTCGGCGCGGGATGACCGAGGAAATCGACCGGCAGGCCGCGCTTGGTGTACTGGTCGAGCAGCACCGCCATGACGCCGCCGCGCCGCAGGTGGCGAACGAGCTCGCGCAGCCCGGCGCTGTCGCGCCCGACCACCGGCCGGCCGCCGGCCTCGACGTTGGCGAGGTAGTCGCGATTGAGCCAGGGGTTCTTGATCGGCCGGATCAGCGCGCCCGACGCGAGGCCCTGCGCGGTCAGCGCGGCGCGCACCGCCTCCCACTGGCCGAAATGCCCGGAGACCAACAGCGCGCCGCGACCCTCGGCCTGCGCCTGCCGGAGCGCGGGCCAGCCCGGTCCGATCGGCGCGGTCCAGGCGCCGCGCGCCTGGAAGGCGCGCCGGGTCATCACCTCGATCATGGTGCGCCCGAACGAATCGGCCATGCCCGAGCGGATCCGCCGGCGCTCGCCGGCCGGCATCTCGGGAAAGATCAGCCGGAGGTTCCCCTCCACCCGCCGCCGCATATCGGGCACCAGGCCCACCAGGAGCCGGGCGAAGCCCGAGGCGTAGGCGAGCCGCGCCCGATAGGGCAGCCGCCGGGCGATGCCGATGAGCGCGGCCTGCGGCAGGTACGCGGCGAAGCTGACGAGGGGGCTGCGCCTGGCCATGGCCTAGGCGCCGGCGGCATCGGGCAGCACGGGCGCGATCGTCGTCATGCCGCAGGCCCTCCCGACGCCGCCCGGCGCGCCGCCACGATCTTCCCGGCCGGCGATGGGGCCGGCGGCGGCCCGTCAGTGCTTGACCGGGTTGATCATCATGACCATCTGCCGGCCCTCGAGCCGGGGCATCGCCTCGATCTTGCCGAGCTCGGTCACGTCGTCGGCCACCCGCTCGAGCAGCTTGCGGCCGAGCTCGGCATGGGCCATCTCGCGGCCGCGGAAGCGCAGGGTGATCTTCACCTTGTCGCCGCCCTCGAGGAACTTGACCACCGAGCGCATCTTGACCTCGTAGTCGTGCGTGTCGGTGTTCGGGCGGAACTTGATCTCCTTGATCTCGATGATCTTCTGCTTCTTCCGCGCCTCGGATTCCTTTTTCTGGGTCTCGTACTTGTACTTTCCGAAATCCATGATCTTGGCCACCGGCGGCGTGGCGTTCGGCGAGATCTCGACCAGGTCGAGCCCGGCCTCCTCGGCGAGCACCATTGCCCGCTCGGGGGTAATGACGCCGATGTTCTCGCCTTCCGCCCCGATGAGGCGGATTTCCTGGGCGCGGATCCGGTCGTTGACGCGGGGTCCGGTTTCACGCGTCGGCGGCGCGTTGTGGGGTCTGCGGGCTATGGCCTATGTATCCTTTTGATCGTTGAACGGACAAAAAACCGGAGCTTGGCCCCGGTACGCAAGACAATAATCCAGATCGGGGCATAAGTGAAGATGCGGCCCGGCGCGGGCCGGCGCGGCCGGCGTCGTTCCGGCCGTTTCCCGCCACAATCGCCCCGGAAGGGGAATGGGCTATTGCATCGGATGGCCGGGTCGAGCATTTCGGTGGTGCACCGGGCAGGGCCCGGTCGGAGTGAGTTTCAACCGGCGAGGGAGGATAGCATGCAGAAGCGGACGTGGTACTGGATCGCGGCGGTGGTCGTGGTCATCCTGTTGATCTATTTCTTCATGGGCTCGAGCGGCACCAAGACCGCCGTCGCCCCGACTCCCGCCCCGGCTACGGCGCCGGCTACGGCGCCCGCCACCGCCCCGGCCACGGCCCCCGCGGAGCCCGCGGCACCGGCCACCGCGCCGGCTACCGCCCCCGCGGAGCCCGCGGCACCGGCGGCACCGGCGCAGAACTAGCGGCGAGGACCGGACCCGGAGGAGACCCGACGTGCGACCCCTGATCCTCGCAGTCGTGGCGCTGGTCGTCGGGTTCGGTCTCTACATGATGTTCGCCGGCAACAGGCCGGAAGACGTCACCTCGACCTCGCCTGCGGCCGCTCCGGCCGCCGGCGAGGCGCCGGCCCAGCCGTCCACGGACGCGGCCGGCCCGGCGACCGAGACGGCGGGACAGGCGAAGGAAGCCGTGAAGGCGGCGGTCGGCAACGCCACCGATGCCGCCGCCGATGCGGCGGCGAAGGCCGGGGCGGCGCTGGACCAGGCCGGCGACAACGCTGCCGCCGCCGGGCGCCAGGCGACCGAAGGCGCGTCCGATCTCAAGAACGAGATCCAGAACCTCGTCGACGCGGTGGGAGGCCAGGATGCCGGGGATGCGACCAATCGGCCCCCGACCACCGGCCAGGCGGCACCGGGGAACTGAGCCGGCCGGCGTCCGGGTCCGGGCGATCGTGGCGGGCGCTCAGGCGAGGGCCTCGCAGAAGCGGCGGATGCGGCCGCAGGCCTCGACCAGCACCGCGTCCGCGGCGGCATAGCTGATCCGGAAGTTCGGGCTGAGCCCGAACGCCGCGCCGAAGACCACCGCGACCCCCTCGGTGGCGAGGAGCGCTTCGGCGAAGTCCTGGTCGCAGGCGATGCGGGTGCCGTCCGGTGCGCGGCGGCCGATCAGGCCGGGGATCGCCGGATAGACGTAGAACGCCCCCTCGGGCTCGGGGCAGACGATGCCGGGGCAGGCGTTGAGCAGCCCGACCACCAGGTCGCGGCGACGGCGGAAGGCGCGCGCGGCCTCGGCGATGTAGTCCTGCGGCCCGGTCAGCGCCTCGACCGCCGCCCACTGGCTGACCGAGCAGGCGTTCGAGGTCGACTGGCTCTGGATCGTGGTCATCGCCCGGATCAGCGGCACCGGCCCGGCGGCGTAGCCGATGCGCCAGCCGGTCATCGCATAGGCCTTGGAGACGCCGTTGACAGTCAGGGTCCGGTCGACGAGGCGCGGCTCGACCTCGGCCGGGGTGGCGAAGGCGAAAGGCGGGTAGGCGATGTGCTCGTACATGTCGTCGGTCATCACCCAGACCTGCGGATGGGCGGCGAGGACATCGGTCAGGCCCTTGAGCTCGGGGCGGGAGTAGCCGGCCCCGCTCGGGTTGGAAGGCGAATTGAAGATCAGCCACTTGGTGCGCGGGGTGATCGCGGCTGCAAGCGCCTGCGGCGTGATCTTGAAGTCGTGCTCCAGCTCGCCGGTGACGACGACCGGGGTGCCGCCGGCCAGCAGCACCATGTCGGGGTAGCTGACCCAGTAGGGCGCGGGCACGATCACCTCGTCGCCGGGGTTCACGGTGGCCATCAGCGCGTTGAAGAGCACCTGCTTGCCGCCGGTCGAGACGATGACCTGGTCGGGCCGGTAGTCGAGGCGGTTCTCGCGCGCGAACTTGGCCACGATGGCGCGGCGCAGCTCCGGGATGCCCTCGGGCGAGGTGTAGCGGGTCTCGCCGCGATCGATCGCGGCCTTGGCGGCGGCGCGGATGTTTTCCGGCGTGTCGAAGTCGGGCTCGCCGGCGCTGAGGCCGATGATGTCGCGGCCCTCGGCCTTGAGCGCCAGGGCGCGGGCGGTGATGGCGACGGTGGGCGAGGGCTTGATGCGCGCGAGCGCATCGGAGAGGAAGGCCATGGCTGCTCCGGTTTGCAAACGGGCAGCGCGTGTCTTAGGCTCCGGCCAGGGACGGAGCAAGCCCGCAGGCGCAACGAACGGAACCCCCGATGCCAGACAGATCGCGCGACGGCGACGCCGCCGCAGTCCTCGACTACACCGACGAGAGCGCCACCTTCGGCGACCGGCTGGCCCTGGCGCGCGAGGCTGCGGGGATCGGACAGCCGGAGCTGGCGCACCGGATGGGCGTCAAGCTGGAGATGCTGCGCAACTGGGAGGAGGACCGGGCCGAACCGCGCGCCAACCGGCTGCAGATGCTGGCGGGCATGCTGAACGTCTCGATGGTCTGGCTGATGAGCGGGCAGGGGGCGGCGCCGCGCGCCGCCGGGCCCGAGCTGCCGGCGGGACCCGCGGCGCAGGCCTGTCTTGCCGAGCTGCGCAGCCTCAGGGCCGAGCAGCTGCAGATGGCCGACCGGCTGGCGCGGCTGGAAGACCGGTTGCGCGCGGTGCTGGACTGAGGCGGTGGCCGCGCCGTTCCACCTCGCCTTCGCGGTTCGCGACCTCGACAGCACCCGCGCGTTCTACGGCGGCCAGCTTGGTTGCGCGATGGGGCGCAGCGCGCCGACCTGGCAGGATTTCGACTTCTTCGGCCACCAACTGAGCGCCCATGTCGGGCCCGCGCTGGACGGCGGCAGCGGCCAGGTCGACGGGCGGGCGGTGCCGATCCCGCATTTCGGCGTCGTGCTCGGCATGGAAGCCTGGTCGGCCCTGGCCGACCGGCTGCGCGAGCGCGGGGTCGCGTTCCGGATCGAACCCGCGTTGCGGTTCGCCGGGACCCCGGGCGAGCAGGGAACGTTCTTCGTGTGCGATCCGTCCGGCAACACGCTGGAGTTCAAGGGCTTTCGCGACCCGGCTGCGATCTTTGCGTCGGGGCCGCCGCCGCCCGGTCCGGCGTGAGCGAGGCCGAGGACCTGCGCCGGCGGCGGCTTCGGATCCGGAGCTGGCGGCGAGGCACCCGCGAGATGGATCTTATCCTCGGGGGCTTCGCGGACCGGGCGATCGGGAACCTCGAGCCGGCGGAATTCGATGCATTCGAATCGCTATTGTCGGAAAACGATCACGATCTATATCAATGGATCGCCGGTCGTGGTAGTATTCCGGAGCAATACCAAGCGATCATCGGCCGGATCAAAGAACATCACCGGATCGAATGACGCCCGGCCGCCCGGCTTTGCTCTTAACGAGTTGTATATGATTTTGCGTGAGGTTCCCGCAGAGTGCCAAAATGCGGAGTGACACCATGAGTATGCACGCAAAGGTTGCGGCTGTGCCCGAACCCTCCGCCGCGGAGGATTTCCTGGGAGCCTATCTCGAGACCCTCTCGATGGTGGAACGGCTGCACCGCTTGCTGCTCGACGTGGTGAAGGACGAGTTCGAGCGCCTCGGCATCATCGACATCAACTCGGTTCAGGCGCTGCTGCTGTTCAACATCGGCGACAACGAGGTGACGGCGGGCGAGCTTAAGACGCGCGGCTACTACCAGGGTTCGAACGTGTCGTACAACCTGAAGAAGCTGGTGGAGTGCGGCTACATGCACCACCAGAAATGCGACGTCGATCGCCGCGCCGTGCGGGTGCGGCTGACCGAGAAGGGCCGCAACATCCGCACCATCATCGCCCAGCTGTTCCAGCGCCACGCCAGCGGCATCCTCAGCCGCGAGGTGCTCGGCAACATGCGGCTCGAGGACATCAACGCCAGCCTCAGGCGGATGGAGCGCTACTGGAGCGACCAGATCCGCTACATCTACTGAGGCAACGGGGCGATGCGCGCATCGCGCGTGTCGGTCGCGCCTGGCACTGCGACGTTTCGGCAACCTTTGCGGCGATTGAAACAACCCGTCCTGCACAAGCGCTTAGAAACATGATACGATCCAGGAAAATGCGAGAATCCGTCGTGAATGATTCGGCGGCAGGCTGACGCGGGCAGGGCGAGAGTAAAGGGGTCTCCAGGCGGATCCATGAGCGACACTGTGCACAACCCTGGGGCGAAGAATTACGGCCCCTTCGAGTATGCCCTGGGCGACGAGCTGAGGGGCGAGCGCGCCACGCTCGGCAAGACCCTGCTCGACATCCAGCGCGACCTGCGGATCAAGGCCGCCTACATCGCCGCCATCGAGGACGCCAAGCCCGAGGTCTTCCCCAACCCGAGCTTCGTCCCGGGCTACATCCGCTCCTATGCCCGCTATCTCGGCAGGGATCCCGACGAGGTCTACCACCGGTTCTGCCAGGAGAGCGGCTTCGTGCCCAGCGGCGGCCAGTCCCGGGTGGCAGGGAAGGCCGCGGCGCGGGCGGTGCCCGGCGGCTTCAGCCCGGACTTCCCGGCGACCAGGATCAGGGGCGGTGGCCTGCCGGCGGTGCCGGTCTCGGCGATTGGCTCGCTGCTGGTGCTGGTGGGTCTGCTCGCCGGACTGGGGTACGGCGGCTGGACGGTGCTGCAGAACATCCAGCGCGTGCAGTTCGCGCCGGTCGACGAGCTGCCGGTGGCGGTCGCCGAGGTCGATCCGCTGGATCCGCCCGAGACCCCGGCGCTCGAGGAGCCGGCCCTGACCGAGCTCGCCAGCCCGGTCGCGGCCACGGCGCTGGCCGATCTCTACCGCCAGCAGGAACTCGAGGTGCCGATCCTGGTGCCCCGCGACGGTCCGATCGCCGCGCTCGATCCCGACAAGGCGGGGGTGCTCGCCCGCTACGTCTCCCCGCCCGCCGGATCCGACGCCAAGCCGGCCGAGGTCCCGAGCGCGCTGGTCGAGCCCGGCGCCTCGCTCGACCAGGCGCCCGACCCGCAGGTGACCGCCGCGCCCGAGCGTCCGTCGCTGGTGGTGGTAGCCGAGCGCGCCGCCTGGATCCGGGTCTATCTCGCCAACGGCACCATCATCTTCGAGCGCATCCTGGACAAGGGCGAGACCTACTCGCCGCCCGACGGCATCGACGCGCCGCTGATCTGGGCCGGCAACTCGGGCTCGGTCTACGTGCGGGTCGGCGAGACCCTGCACGGCCCGCTCGGCAGCGGCACCCGCGCCGCCAAGGACGTGGTGCTCGATCCGCAGTCGATCGTCGAGCACTACGCGGTGGTCGACGACGTGCCGGAGGTGATCTCGCAGGCCTTCGGCGTTCCGCCCGCCGACCCGGCGGCCGCCGTCGCAGTCCGCTGACCCCTCCGCCCGTCAACTTTTCATGACATCCGGCCGGACCGCCCCGAAGAACCGGGGCGAGGGATGACATTCCCCGGGGCCTCGCCTATTCTCCGTGCTCGAGCCAGATGCACGGACCCCGCGAGCGATGACCCACAATCCGATCCGCCCCTGGCGCAACATCGACCGCCGGCCGTCGCGCCGCATCCAGGTCGGGCCGGTCCCGGTGGGCGGCGACGCGCCGATCAGCGTCCAGACCATGACCAACACGCTGACCACCGACGTCGCCGCCACGGTGGCGCAGGTGCAGGCCTGCGCCGAGGCCGGGGCCGATATCGTGCGGGTGTCCTGCCCGGACGAGGGCTCGACGAAGGCGCTGCGCGAGATCGTGCGCGAGAGCCCGGTGCCGATCGTCGCCGACATCCATTTCCACTACCGCCGGGCCATCGAGGCGGCGGAGGCCGGGGCGGCGTGCCTCAGGATCAACCCCGGCAACATCGGCTCGGTGGCGCGGGTGCGCGAGGTGATCGCGGCGGCGCGCGACCATGGCTGCTCGATGCGGATCGGGGTCAATGCCGGGTCGTTGGAAAAGCACCTGCTGGAGAAGTACGGCGAACCCTGCCCGGAGGCGATGATCGAGAGCGGCCTCGACCACATCCGGATCCTTGAGGATAACGACTTCCACGAGTTCAAGATCAGCGTGAAGGCGTCGGACGTCTTCCTCGCGGCCGCCGCCTACCAGGGGCTGGCCGAGGCGACCGATGCGCCGATCCACCTCGGGATCACCGAGGCCGGCGGCCGCGTCACCGGCACGATCAAGTCGGCGATCGGGCTCGGCAACCTCTTGTGGATGGGGATCGGCGATACCATCCGCGTCAGCCTCTCGGCCGATCCGGTCGAGGAGGTGCGGGTCGGCTTCGAGATCCTCAAGGCGCTGGGGCTGCGTCACCGCGGCGTCAATATCATCTCCTGCCCGTCCTGCGCCCGGCAGGGGTTCGACGTGATCCGCACCGTGGAGGTCCTGGAGCAGCGGCTCGAGCACATCAAGACGCCGATGTCGCTGTCGATCATCGGCTGTGTGGTCAATGGCCCGGGCGAGGCGCTGATGACCGACGTCGGCTTCACCGGCGGCGGCGCCGGCGCCGGCATGGTCTATCTTGCCGGCAAGCAGGATCACAAGCTGGACAACGCCCGGATGGTCGACCATATCGTCGAGCTGGTCGAGAAGCGGGCCGCCGAGATCGAAGCCGAGCGCGCCGGCGAGGCGCCCACGGTGAGGGCGGCCGAGTAGACCTTCGCCGTTCCCGCTTTCCCGCGCCGCGATCCGGCCGGGTTCCCAGGATTCCGCCATGCCAACCGGTATGCTCCGCATCGCCCTCGTGATCGGCCTGCTCGGCGCGGTCGGGCCGTTCGCGATCGACATGTACCTGCCGGCGCTGCCGCGCGTCGCCGCCGATCTCGGCGCGACCCCGCAGACGACCCAGTTTACCCTGACCGCGTTCTTCGCGGCCTTCGGCCTGTCGCAGCTCGCCTACGGGCCGCTCAGCGACCAGTTCGGGCGCAAGCCGCCGCTCTATGTCGGGCTGGCGATCTTTCTCCTCGGCACGCTCGGCTGCGCGCTGGCGCCCGGCATCGGCGCGCTGATCGCGGCGCGGCTGCTGCAAGGGCTGGGCGCCGCCACGGTGATGGTGGTGCCGCGGGCGATCATCCGCGACCTGCACACCGGGGCCGCGGCGACGCGGCTGATGGCGCTGGTGATGCTGGTGATCTCGATCTCGCCGATGCTGGCGCCGCTGGCGGGCAGCGGCATCATGGCGCTGGCCGGTTGGCGGATGATCTTCGGCGTGCTGGCGCTGGCGGCGATCCTGAGCCTGCTGCTGACCGCGTTCCTTTTGCCCGAGACGCTGGCGCCGGACAAGCGGATCCGCGCCCACCCGGCGACGCTGCTGCGCGGCTCCTGGCGGCTGCTGCGGGACCCCGACTTCATGGGACTGACCCTGGTCGGCGGCTTCGCGATGTCGAGCTTCTTCGTCTTCATCGCCAGCGCGGCCTTCGTCTACACCCGGCAGTTCGGCCTGTCGCCCACCGGCTTCAGCGTCGCCTTCGCGATCAATGCGATCGGATTTTTCGGCGCTTCGCAGCTGGCGGCCTCGCTCGGCGAGCGCTTCGGCATGGCGCGGGTGATCTGGGCGGCGGTCGCGGCCTTCGCCGCGATCACCACGTCGCTGCTGGCGATCACGCTGGCGGGCTGGGCCAGCCTGCCGGTGATCATCGCCATGCTGTTTCTGGGCAACACCTTCCTGGGGCTGGTGATGCCGACCACCATGGTGATGGCGCTCGATCCGCACCCGGACATCGCCGGCCTCGCTTCCTCGCTCGGCGGCACGCTGCAGATGTTGACCGGCGGCGTGATGATCGCGCTGGCCGGGCCGTTCTTCGACGGCACCGCCACGCCGATGGTCGCGACCATCGCCATCGCCGGCTGGCTGGCCTTCGCGGCCGCGGTCGCCACCTTCCGGCGCGGCGCCGATCGCCCGGACGCCGCGCCAGGCTGAGTGGCGGCAATAAGGGACTTGCGGCCTGGCCGCGTCTCGCGCAGAGGCTGGGGCGACGGAGCAAGCGATGATCCCCTTCGAGAAGCTCGACCAGATCCGGGCGCGCCACGAGTACCTGGAGGCGCGGCTCAACCAGGGCGCCGCGGTCGCCGACCTCGCCGCGCTGTCGCGCGAGTATGCCGAGCTGAAGCCGCTGGTCGAGCTGATCGACCGCTACCGCGACCTGATGCGTGAGCAGGACGAGACCCGGCGGCTGGCCGCCGATCCGGAGATGAAGGCGCTGGCGGAGGAGGAGCTGGAACGGCTGCGCGCCGAGCTGCCCGCGGCCGAGCGGGCGATCCGGCTGGCGCTGCTGCCGAAGGACGCGGCCGACGAGCGCTCGGCGATCCTGGAGATCCGCGCCGGCACCGGCGGCGAGGAGGCGGCGCTGTTCGCGGCCGATCTGGCGCGGATGTACCAGCGGCTGGCCGAGGCGCACGGCTGGCGCTGGGAGGTGGTCGAGGCGGCGCCGACCGAGCTCGGCGGCTATCGCGAGCTGGTGGCCGAGGTCAGCGGCAAGGGCGTCTTCGCCGCGCTGAAGTTCGAGAGCGGCGTGCACCGGGTGCAGCGGGTGCCGGCGACCGAGAGCAGCGGGCGCATCCACACCTCGGCGGCGACCGTGGCGGTGCTGCCGGAGGCGGAGGAGGTCGACATCGACATTCCCGCCCACGATCTGCGCATCGACACCATGCGCGCCTCGGGCGCCGGCGGCCAGCACGTGAACACCACCGATTCCGCGGTCAGGATCACCCACCTGCCGACCGGCATCGTGGTGACCTCCTCGGAGAAGTCGCAGCACCAGAACCGGGCGCGGGCGATGCAGGTGCTGCGGGCCCGGCTCTACGATCTGGAGCGGCAGAAACGCGATGCCGAGCGCGCCGCCGAGCGCAAGGGGCAGGTCGGCTCCGGCGACCGATCGGAGCGGATCCGCACCTACAATTTCCCGCAGGGCCGGCTGACCGACCACCGGATCGGGCTGACGCTCTACAAGCTCGACCAGGTGATGCAGGGCGACTTCGACGAGGTGATCGAGGCGCTGACCACCGCCGACCAGGCGGCGAAGCTGGCCGATCTCGAGGCATGACCGGCACGGTGCGGGCGGCGCTGGCGGCGGCGGCGGCGCGGCTGGCGGCGGAGGGGGTGCCGGATGCCGCGCGCGACGCGCGCCGGCTGATGGCCGCGGCGCTCGGGGTGGCGCCGGACCGGCTGGCGCTGGCCCTGCCGGAGGGGCTGCCGCCGGCGGCCGGGGCGGCGTTCGAGGCGATGGTGGCCGAGCGCGCCCGGTTCCGGCCGGTGGCGCAGATCCTCGGGCGGCGGGCGTTCTGGGGCCGCGACTTCGCGGTCAGCGCCGCGGTGCTCGATCCGCGGCCGGAAACCGAGACACTGGTGGCACTGGCGCTGGCGGGGCCGGCGCCGGCGACGATCCTCGATCTCGGCACCGGCAGCGGGGCGCTGCTGGTGACGCTGCTGGCCGAGCTCCCTGGCGCGCGCGGGCTCGGCACCGACACCGACGCCGCCGCGCTGGCGCTGGCGGCGGAGAACGCGGCGCGCCTGGGTGTGGCGACGCGGGCGGAATTCCTGCGGGCGGACTGGACCGACGGGGTCGCCGGGCGTTTCGAGCTGGTGGTCGCCAACCCGCCCTACATCGCCGCGGCGGAACTGGAGACGCTGGCGTCCGACGTTCGGGACTGGGAGCCGCGGCACGCGCTGACCGCCGGCCCCACCGGGCTGGAGAGCTACGCGCGGATCGCGCCCGGGCTGTCGGGCGTGCTCGCGCCCGGCGGTCGGGCGCTCCTGGAGATCGGGGCGGGGCAGGGCGCGGCGGTGGCGGCCCTGCTGACCGCGGCGGGGTTCGCGCGGGTTGCCGTTCATCCCGATCTCGACGGCCGGGACCGGGTTGTGGAGGTGGGCGGGAACGAAGGGTAATGCGCCTGCTCGGTTTCTCGCCCGGCTCTCCGCAATTCCTGACTCTCTTTGGTGGCATACGTGTTGTGCATGCGTTGTGCATGCCTTGTGCATCAGCGAATCTCCCCATGTGGCCGTCGACACACGCCGAATCCGTTTCGGGCCGAGTCGACCTGCCGGAGGCCGGATTAGGCGCTATTGCGCCGGCGCGCCGCGCATCCGCTGCACCCGCTCCAGGACTTCCCGCACCAGCCAGCGCGCGCGCTCCGCCGTCGCCGCCTCGGCGTAGCACCGCAGTTCCGGCGCATTTCCCGACATGCGCAGGTGGACGATCTCGCCCGACCCCAGCGTGATCCGCACCCCGTCGAGGGTGTCGACCGCGGTTGCGCCGGCCTCGCCCAGGCCGGACAAAAGCTGGTGCCGCGCCGCATCGTCGGCGGCCAGGGCGGCAAGGAGCGGCCCGGAAAACCCCTCGTCGACCTGCTGCAGCCGGTCGCTGTCGGTCACCCGCACCGGCAGCCGGGCGACCAGCGCCGAAAGCGGTTGCCGTTCGGCCGCGGCGGCGGAGAGCAGCGCGAAAATCGGCACCAGCGCGTCGCGGGTCGGCAGTTCCACCAGCGTCCGGCCGCCGGGCGCCTCGGCGGTGCCGCCGAGCAGGAAGCCGCCGTTCGCCTCGTAGCCGACCACGAGCCGGGCGCCCTCGGCCTTCAGCGCCGCCATCGCCTCGAGGACGTAGGGCGAGCCGATCCGGGTGCGGACGATGCGCGGAAACCAGCCGCTGCGCTCGAGCGCGGTGCTGGCGTTGATCGGCGTCGCCACCGCGTCGGCGCCGAGCACGCGGGCGGTCAGGGCGCCGACGACGTCGCCGCGCAGCACCGCTCCGGTCGCGTCGGCAATCAGCGGGCGATCGCCGTCGCCGTCGGTGGAGACCAGCGCGTCCAGCCGGTGCTCGCGCACCCATCGCCGGATGCGTTCGGCATCCTCCGCCGCGACCGCTTCGGTGTCGATCGGCACGAAGTCGTCGGTCCGCCCGAGCCCGACCGCCTCGGCGCCGGCGCGGCCGATGGCGTCGGTGAGCAGGTCGCGGCCGGCGGCGCTGTGCTGGTAGACGCCGATCCGAAGCCCCCGCAGGCAATGCCGGCCCGAAGAAGTCGAGGCAGCGCGCCAGGTAGCGCTCGCCCACCCCGGACCCGGGGACCGCGCCGGCCGTGCCGGCGGCGGCCTCCGGCGCGGCGAGCCTGCCGGCGATCCCCGCCTCGTCGGCCTTGGTGATCTCGCCGCCGGGCCGGTAGAACTTCAGGCCGTTGCGGTCGAACGGGATGTGGCTGCCGGTGACCATGATCGCCGGCGCGCCGCGCCGCGCCGCCTCGAGCGCCAGCGCCGGCGTCGGCACCACCCCGCAGTCGACGCGGCGTGCGCGCGCGATGGCGCCGAGGCAGGCGGCGGCGATCCGGGGCGAGCTCGGCCGCAGATCCTGCCCGACCAGGACCTCGTCGAACGCCGCGCCCTCGGCGCGAAGGTGCGCCAGGAAGGCGGTCACGTAGCTGGCGCAGACCGGATCGGTCATCTCCGCGACCAGGCCGCGCAGGCCGCTGGTCCCGAATTTCATCGCGGCGGGGCGCGCCGGGCGCGAACCATCACGAGCGCCCGAAATCGTCCTCGAGCCGAACGATGTCGTCTTCCTCGAGGTAAGCGCCGGTCTGCACCTCGACGATCTCCACCGGGATCCGGCCCGGGTTCTTCAGCCGGTGCACGCAGCCGAGCGGCAGGTAGATCGACTCGTTCTCCCGCACCATCGACACCTGGTCGTCGCGGGTCACCTCGGCGGTGCCGCGGACCACGACCCAGTGCTCGGCCCGATGGTGATGCTTCTGCAGCGACAGCTTCTTGCCCGGCAGGACCACGATCCGCTTCACCCGGAAGCGCTGGCCGAGGTCGATGGTCTGGTACCACCCCCATGGCCGGTGCACCTGCGCCGGCGTCCGGGCCTCGGGCATGCCGTCCGCCTCGAGATCGGCCACCAGGCCCTTGACCTCCTGCGCGCGCTCGATCGGCGCGACCAGCACCGCGTCGGGGGTGTCGATGACGGCGAGCCCGCTCACCCCGAGCACGCAGAGCAGGCGGCCGTCCGAGCGCAGGTAGCTGTCGGTGACGTCGCGGGCATGGACCTTGCCCTCGCGCGCCACCCCCTGCGCGTCGCGCGGGCTCTGCTCCCAGACGGCTTTCCAGTCGCCGATGTCCGACCAGGCGAAGTCGGCCGCCACCACCGCTGCGCGGCTGGTCCGCTCCATGACGGCGTGATCGAAGCTGATCTTCGGCGCCGACAGGAAGGCCGGGCCGAGCCGCAGGGCGCCGAGGTCGTCGCTGCCCTCGTCGATCGCGCGGCGAACCGCCTCCAGCGCGTCGGGGGCGTAGGTTTCGATCTCGCGGATGCCGGCATCGGCCCGGAAGCAGAACATCCCGGCGTTCCAGAGGCAGCCCTCGGCGATCAGCCAGGCCGCGCGCTCGGCGTCGGGCTTTTCCACGAAGCGCGCGACCGCGTGCGCGCCCCCGCCGATCGGCTCGCCCCTGGCGATGTAGCCGTAGGCGCTGGACGGCTCGGTCGGGGTGATCCCGAGCACGACGATCCGGCCGTCGGCGGCGATGCGGGCCGCGGCGGCGGCGGTTTCGCCGAACTTCTGCGCGTCCGGGATCAGGTGGTCGGAGGGCATCACCAGCACGATGGCCGAAGGATCGCGCCGCGCCGCCAGACAGGCGGCGAGCGTCACCGCGGCCAGGGTATCGCGGCCCTGCGGCTCGAGGGCGATCTCGATCTCGGCGCCCGCTTCCGCCGCCTGGTCGGAGACCAGGAATCGCGAGGTCGCGGCGCTGACCACGATCGGCGCCGCGAACTGCCCGCCGGCCAGCCGGTCGAGGGTGCGCTGGAACGGCGAGGCGCCGCCGAGCATCGGCACGTGCTGCTTGGCGAAGTCGCGTCGCGACACCGGCCACAGCCGCGAACCCGAGCCGCCGCAGAGGATCGCCGGCACGATGAGTCCGGCCCGGCGGTCAGTGACCGGGCCGACGGGCGTAAGTGAAGTCATCTCAAATACATCCTCGAACCGAACAATCTGCCGGGCAGGCGCCTTGAGTTGGCTAGCATCGATCGACCCGCAGAGCAAACTGCATCTCGGTCCCCCGCTCGGAACTGCTGCCGCGACGACACTAACGCCAGTCGGTCTAGCACCGCCTATCGGCCGATCCGGA
This sequence comes from uncultured Alphaproteobacteria bacterium, assembly GCA_963847795.1. GTDB lineage: Bacteria > Pseudomonadota > Alphaproteobacteria > Rhodobacterales > Rhodobacteraceae > Amaricoccus. The sequence goes on along the minus strand of CAWKBH010000011.1, from coordinate 154,893 downwards.
CAGGGGGTGCCGCGCAATAGTTGTGCTTGACAGGCGTGCGCGCCTGAGTCCGGCGGGGCGGGCGCGATCGCCAGCCGCGCAGCTCCTCGGCTCGGCCCGCGTGTCGTGGCCGGCGTCCGAAACGGCGCTGTCGAGCGCGCGGCGACCCCGCGAACCACGCGAAAGCTCGTCGCACCGACAGTTCTGGCGAGCGAGACATGACCGGCTACATCCTGACCCTGCGCTGCGGCAACCGCCCCGGCATCGTCGCCGCCGTCGCCACCCGGCTGGCCCGGAACGGCGGCGACATCACCGAGGCCCAGCAGTTCGACGACGCGCTCACCGGCAAGTTCTTCATGCGCGTCGCCTTCGCGATGGACCGCCCGATCGCCGCCTTCGAGGCGGGCTTTGCCGAGGAGGTCGACCGGCTCGGCCTCGACTGGACGCTGCACCAGGCCGTCCGGCCGCGGCGGGTGCTGATCCTGGTCTCGAAGTTCGACCACTGCATGGTCGACCTGCTCTACCGCCGGCGGATCGGCGAGCTGCCGATGGACGTGGTCGGCATCGTCTCCAACCACCCGCGCGGCGCGCTGGCCCAGTCCCCGGAGGCCGGCCTTCCCTATCACCACCTGCCGGTAACCACGGACACCAAGGCCGAGCAGGAGGCCCGGATCCGCGCCCTCATCGAGGCGGCCGACGCCGAGCTGGTGGTGCTCGCGCGCTACATGCAGGTGCTCTCGGACGAGTTCTCGGCCTGGCTTTCGGGGCGCTGCATCAACATCCACCACAGCTTCCTGCCCGGCTTCAAGGGCGCCAAGCCCTACCACCAGGCCCACGAACGCGGCGTCAAGGTGATCGGCGCCACCGCGCACTACGTCACCGGCGATCTCGACGAGGGCCCGATCATCTGCCAGGACGTCGAGCACGTCACCCACGCCGACACCCCCGACGACCTGGTCCGCAAGGGCCGCGACATCGAGCGGCGGGTGCTGGCACGGGCGGTGAAATGGCACCTCGAGGACCGGGTGCTGCTGAACGGCAACAAGACGGTGGTGTTCGGCAAGTGAGAGATCGGCTTTCTGGGCTTCGGCGAGGCGGCGCGCGCCTTCAGCGCCAGCCTCGCCGCCGTCGATCCCGACCTGCGTTGCCTCGCCTACGACATCCTGCTCGACGGCCCCGAGCGCGCAGCCGATGCGCGCCGCGATGGCCGAACGCTCGGTGGCCGTCGCCGAGACCCCGGCAGGCCTGCGGCAGGCCGACTGGATCGTCAGCGCGGTGACGGCGGACCAGAGCCTGGCGGCGCTTCGCGCGCTGCGGCCGCATCTGCGCCCGGGCCAGCTCTTGATCGACATCAACTCGGTCTCGCCCGAGCGCAAGCGCGACAGCGCCGCGCTGGTCGAGGCGGCGGGCGCCGGCTATCTCGACATGGCGGTGATGGCGCCGGTCGATCCGCGCGGCCACAGGACGCCGGTCCTGGTGGCCGGTGCCGCGGCCGAGGCTGCGGCGCCGGAACTGCGGCGGCTCGGCTTCGAGTTTCGGGTGGTAAGCGAGGCGGTCGGGGCCGCGACGGCGATCAAGATGGTGCGCTCGCTGTTCGTGAAGGGCCTCGAAGCGATCACGGTCGAGACCCTGCTGGCGGCCGAGGCCTCGGGCTGCCTCGACGAGATCCTGGCGTCGCTGGCGGCCAGCTTTCCCGGCCTCGGCTGGCCCGGGCATGCGGTCTACCAGTTCGAACGCACGCTGCGCCACGGCGCCCGGCGCGCCGCCGAAATGGCCGAGAGCGCGGCGACCCTGCGATCGCTCGGGCTGCGGGGCGGCCTTGCCGACGAGATCGCCGCGGTGCAGGCCGAGATGGGCGCCGTCGGCCCCGTCCCGGGCGGCGACGACCTGGCAGGCACGGTGGCGGAGGTGCTGCGCCGCCTGCCCTGAGCGGCTGCCCCGAGCCCCGAAGACCCGCGTCGGGTCAGTCCGGCAGCCGGAGCAGGGTATCGCGGCCGCCGCCGCGCAGCCGGACCGAATCGGTCCCGACGTCCGCCACCTGGATGCCCTGGACGTTGTCGCCCGGGCTGACCCGCTCGACCGCGCCGTTCGGCATCCGCAGCAGCGCGTGGCGGCCGCTGGCCCCGCCGAAGACGCCGATCAGCGACACGCCGCCGCGGGACAGTCCCACCCGCTCGGTGGCGGCTGCGGCGGAGGCGGCCAGCGCGGCGGACGGCTTCGGCGCCGCCGCCGGCGCCTTGCGGACCACCACCTGCTGGCGCACCGGGGCAACCGCGGCCTGGCGGACCGGCGCGGCGACCTGGCGCGGCGGAGCGACGGGCGCGGGACGGACCACCTTCACCGTGCGCACCACCGCGGGGGCGGGGCGGACCACTACGGGCGCGGCGTGGGCGACCGGGCGGGGCGCTGCCGACACGGCGGCCAGACCGGCCGGACGCGCCGGCGGCGCCGGAACCGCGGCCGCGGCGGCGAGGCCGCTGACCGCGATCGCCGCGGGATCGAGCGAGGCGACGACCAGCGGCGCCGGGGCCACCGGCCGCGGCAGCGGGCGGCCGGACGGACCGGCGTCGGCCGCGGCCGGCGCGGGCTGCCGCGGCTCCGCCGTCGGGAGCGGCGTCCCAGGCCGGGGCATCGGCCGCACCGCGGCGACCTGACTGGGACTCTCCAGCGCCGCAGCTGCCGGCGCCGCGGCCGGCCGCGGCGCCGGGCCTGCCGTCACGGCCGCAATCGGCCGGGCCCGCGCCGGGGGCAACTCCGCCAGGCGCAGCTCGGGCGCCGCCCCGTGCGTCGGCTCGACCAGCTGCAGCGGCGCGTTGCGGGTGGCCACGGTTACCAGCGGCTCCCGCACCGCGGCAGCGGACTTCGGGCGCGCCACCGGCGGCGGGGAGCGCAGCAGCTGAAGCTCCGCCGCCTGCGCAGGAGGATGCGGAACACCGGCGACCGGCGCGACGATCTCGAGCGCGATCGGATCGCCCACGGCCAGTGGCCGCGCGGGCGGCCGCGCCGGCTGGGCCAGGATCAGCGCCGCGGCGGTGGCGACCGCGGCCGCGGCACCGAGCGCGGCGAAGCGGTCGCGCACCGGCAGAGCCGCGCCGTGCAGGCTCCAGGCTCGGTCGCCCAGCCGCGGCGGCGCGGTGAACCCGGCAAAGGCACCGGCTCCGACGATGCTGATGCGTCGAAGCCCGACCGCGGCGAGAAGCGCCCTGGTCTCGGCCAGTGTGGCGCGGCGCGCCGCTGCGACCGGCGTCGCGCCGTCGGGCTGCCGCGGGCCGAGCACTACCGTCACCGCGTCGGGCGGAACCCCGAGCTGCGCGGCGACCGCGACCCGCGCCGCCCGGCGGCGCGCCAGCGGCGTCCGGCCGGCCAGCTCGAGACGGCCCCGCCAGACCTCGGCTTCGGGGAGGACCACGGCCAGCCCCCCGCGCGCCCGGACCACCGCGCCCGCCATCCGGCGCAGCTCGGCCGCGAAGCCCGGACTGTCCGGCACCGCGGTCCCGAGTACCTGGTTGTCGTCGCCCCGGGTCAGGGAGACGAGCGGATAGCCCAAATGGAGCCGGAAAACCGGCCTGCGGAAGGATGTGCTGCTCATGCCTGCCCGATCTTTGTCGGTTATTGCCTCATGGGGCACCATAGCCGAGATCGGCGCGCCGATCCAGCGCGACGGTAGCCCCGGCGCAATTTTTTGGTTGCCGCGACGGGTGTTGCGGCGCAGATCTTGCGTAACCGCCACGACGAACCGGAGAACGCCCCATGCGCCATGCCTTCCTTGCCGCCGCCGCCGTCGGCCTGGCCCTCGCCGGGCAGGCCGCTGCCGAGGAGCCGTTGCGCCAGGTCACGGTGACCGGATCGGCCGAGATCGAGGCCGATCCCGACCTCGCGACCGTCACCGCGGGCGTGGCGACCCGGGCCGCGAGCGCCGCAGCGGCGCTCGGCGCCAACTCCGAAACGATGACGGCGGTCTTCGCGGCGCTGGACGCGGCCGGGATCGCGCGGCGCGACCTGCAGACCAGCGAGCTGAGCCTGAACCCGGTCTACGACTCCCAGCGCGACGGCCAGGACGGGCCGCCGCCGGCCGTGGCCTACCAGGCGAGCAACATGGTGACGGTGCGGGTGCGCGACGTGGGAAAGCTCGGGGAGGTGATCGACGCGCTCGCCGGCGCGGGCGCCAACCAGCTCTACGGCGTCAGCTTCGAGGTGGCCGATCCGCGGTCGGCTCTCGACGCCGCGCGGCAGAAGGCGGTGGCCGACGCCCGGGCCAAGGCCGAACTCTTCGCCAAGGCGGCGGGGGTGACGCTGGGTCCGGTCCAGAGCATCCGCGAGGGCGGCGGCATGACCAGCCCGGCCCCGTACCGGGCCAAGGCCGAGATGGCCGCCGCGCCGCCGGTGGCGGCAGGCACGGTCACGCTGAGCGCCGACGTCGAGCTGGTCTTCGGCCTGCAGTGACCGGGAAGCTCAGGCCGGCTGCACCGCCTTGGCCATTGCCTGGTCGAGGTCGCGGATCAGGTCCTCGGGGTCCTCGATGCCGATCGAGAGCCGCACCACGTTCGGGATGGCGCCCGAGGCTTCCTGTTGCTCGGGCGTCAGCTGGCGATGGGTGGTCGAGGCGGAATGGATGATCAGCGAGCGCGCGTCGCCGAGGTTGGCGACGTGGCTGAAGAGCTCGACCGAGTTGACGAGCCGGATGCAGGCGTCGTAGCCGGCCTTGAGCGCGAAGGTGAAGAGCGCGCCGGCGCCGTTGGGATAGAGCCGCTTTGCCCGCTCGTACCAGGGCGACGAGGGCAGGCCCGCGTAGGTGACGTATTCGACGCGGTCGTCCTTCTCCAGCCAGGCCGCGACTTTCTCGGCGTTCTCCACATGCTTCTTCATGCGCAGGCTCAGGGTCTCGGTGCCGAGCAGGGTCAGGAAGGCGTTCTGCGGCGCCATGGTCATGCCGAGGTCGCGCAGGCCGACGGCGATGGAATGGAAGGTGTAGGCCATCGGCCCGAAGGTCTCGTGGAACTTCAGGCCGTGGTAGGCCTCCTCGGGCTCGGTCAGGCTCGGGAACTTGCCCGAGGCCGACCAGTCGAACTTGCCGGAATCGACGATCGCGCCGCCGACGACGGTGCCGTTGCCGGTGAGATACTTCGTGGTCGAGAGCACGACGATGTCGGCGCCCATCTCGATCGGGCGGCAGAGATAGCCGGTCGCCGAGGTGTTGTCGACGATCAGCGGCACACCGAGCTTCTTCGCCACGCCGGCCAGCGCCGGGATGTCGGTGACGTAGCCGCCGGGGTTGGCGATCGAACTCGCAGAAGATCGCCCGGGTGTGGTCGTCGGCGAGATCCTCGACCGCGGTCAGGTCGTCGGTGTCGACGAACTCGGCCGACCAGCCGAAGCGGCGGATGGTGTGGGTGAACTGGGTGAAGGTGCCGCCGTAGAGGCGATTGGAGGAGATGATGTTGTCGCCGGGCCGCATCAGCGGAAACAGCGCCATGATCTGCGCCGCGTGGCCCGAGGAGGTGCAGACCGCGCCGATGCCGCCCTCGATCGCGGCCAGGCGCTCGCCCAGCGTCATCACCGTCGGGTTGGTCAGGCGGGAATAGATGTAGCCGACCTCCTGCAGGTTGAAGAGCGCCGCCGCGTGGTCGGCGTCGCGGAAGACGTAGGCGGTGGTCTGGTAGATCGGCGTCTGGCGCGCGCCGGTCGCCGGGTCGGGCCGGGCGCCGGCGTGGATCTGCAGGGTGTCGAACCCATAGGGCGTCTCGGTCATCGTTTCCTCCCGTCGGTCTGGTTTCGCGCGAGGCTATGCGACCCGGGGTCCGCTGGCAATCGCCGGCCGCGGCGGCGCTCCCTGGCCACAGGACCGGTTGCCGGGGCCGGCGCGCCGGCCTATCTCAGGTCGCGGGATGCCATCGCAGAGGGCCGCCACGATGACCGACGCCACGCCGGATGTCCTGCCCGAGACCCCCGATCGCGTGGTGCTCCATCCCCGGCACGACGAGACCTTTCCCCGGCTGACCGGCGAGGAGATCGACCGGCTGCGCCGCTTCGGCAGCGAGCGGCGCTACCACGACGGCGAGGTGCTGTTCGTCGCGGGCGAGCCGGGACCGGGCATGTTCATCCTGCTCGCCGGCCAGGTGGTGATCAGCCAGCGCGACGGCTTCGGGCGGCGCCAGCCGGTGGTCGAGCAGGGGCCGGGGCAGTTCCTCGCCGAGGTCGGCCAGCTCTCGGGGCGGCCGGCCCTGGTCGACGGCCACGCCGAGGGCGAGGTCGAGACCATCCTGATCCCGCCGGCGGGCCTGCGGGCGCTGCTGGTGGCCGAGGCCAGCCTCGGCGAGCGCATCACCCGGGCGCTGATCCTGCGCCGGGTGCAGCTGATCCAGGCCGGGCATGGCGGTCCGCTGATCATCGGCGATCCCGATGACGCCGACGTGATCCGGCTGGCGACCTTCCTGCGCCGGGGTGGGCTGCCGCACAAGATCGCCGACCCGGCCGTCGACCCGGCCGCGGCGGGCCTGCTCAGCCACTGCAAGGCCGGCGGCACGATCCTGCCGGTGGTGATCACCCCGACCGGCGGCATCCTGCTCAACCCCTCGATCGGCGAGCTCGGCCGCGCCATCGGCCTGCTCGGCAGGGCGCCGGGGCGCGAGCTCTTCGACGTGGCGGTGGTGGGCGCCGGCCCGGCCGGGCTGTCGGCGGCGGTCTATGCCGCCTCGGAGGGGCTGTCGGTGGCGGTGCTGGACAGCCAGGGCTACGGCGGGCAGGCGGGGGCCAGCGCCCGGATCGAGAACTACCTGGGCTTCCCCACCGGCATCACCGGGCAGGCGCTGACTGCGCGGGCCTTCGTGCAGGCCGAGAAGTTCGGCGCCGAGATCATCTTTCCGGCGGCGGTGACCGAGCTGGTCTGCCTCGGCGATCACGGGCCCTACCGGCTGGAGCTGGCCGACGGCGCGGCGGTGACGGCGCGGGCGGTGGTGATCGCCAGCGGCGCGCGCTACCGGCGGCCGGCGCTCGCCGACATCGAGCGCTTCGAGGGCCGCGGGGTCTGGTACTGGGCCTCGCCGATCGAGGCCCGGCTCTGCGCCGGGTCCGAGGTGGCGCTGGTCGGCGGCGGCAACTCCGCCGGGCAGGCCGCGGTCTATCTCTCGGCGCACGCGCGGCAGGTGAACCTGCTGATCCGCGGGCCCGACCTGCACAAGAACATGTCGAGCTACCTGGTCGAGCGCATCGCCGCCGCGCCGAACATCGCGGTCCTGACCGAGACCGAGGTCACCAGGCTCGGCGGCGACCCGGCGAAGCACCTGGAGAGCCTGACCTGGGTCTGCCGCCGCAGCGGCGCCGAGGAGACCCGGCCGATCCGAAACCTCTTCCTCTTCGTCGGCGCCGACCCGGAGACCAGCTGGGTGCGGCCCTGCCGGCTAAAGCTCGACCGCTCCGGGTTCGTGCTGACCGGCGCCGCGGTGCCCGGTGCGGCCCCGGGCAAGCCGCCGCTGGAGGCGAGCCTCGCCGGCGTCTTCGCCATCGGCGACGTGCGGGCGGGATCGGTCAAGCGGGTCGGCGGCGCGATCGGCGAAGGCGCGGCGGTGGTGGCGGCCATCCACGCCACGCTGGCGGCGGCCGACGCGGCCTGATCGCTGTCGGGGATCGGCGCGCCGCACAGGATGAGGCGCCGCGGATCGCATCTGAGCGGGGCGCCGTGGCGCGCCGCGCGGTCCGCTCGCCCCGGAGCGCCAGCGCGGAGGGCGAGGGGCGTGACGCCTCCCGGACAGTGCCGATCCGGGCGCGGCTGCCTTGGCGGCGCGCTTGCGCGACTGCCCCTGGGAGGGCAGTCGCGGCCGGATTTGCCGATGGTCGAATCCGGCGGGACCGTCGTGTTGCGGATCGCGTCACTGCGAACCGATCAGTACCTCCGGCGCCGTGCCCAGCGGAGGCTGGCCAGCGGACAGGTCTAGCTTTGGCCGGTCTTTATGGCGATGCCGGAGAACTCGACCTCGACCGGATTGGCGAAGCGTTTTCCGTTGGTCTTGTCGTGCCGCGCAAACCCGGCGGGCGCGATCTTCACTTTGGCGGCGTAGGTTCCGTCGCCCGGGACGATGATGTTGGCGCCGTAGTGGTAGAGCCCGGGATGCCAGAGGAACGGAACCGGGAAGGGCCCGATCGTCTCTCCGTCCCGTGAAACCAGGGTTGCCTCGATGTCGAGCGCCGGGATGAAGCGATGGTCCGAGGCATCGCTGACCGAAACCTCGATGTGGCAGTTTTCGTCGCCCGGTTCCTTCCAGACCAGCTCGCCGCTCCGTTCCAGGTGGTACATGCCTTCCGCCGCTTCCTGGGCGATTCCGACGATGTAATCCTCGACGCGCTTCTTGGCGCCGGTATGGGCGACCTCCTCGACCATGTAGTCGAGCGAGCGCTGATAGGCGTCGCCCTCCTCCCGCGCCAGGCTCAGCTGGCGCTTGTCGACCTCTTCGCTGGGAACCTCTCTTCTGGATGCACGCATTGCTCTCTCTCCTCGCGATGCCGGTTGCTCCCATGATCAACCGCGGACGTTGCGCCCGAGTTCCGCAGGAAGCCCGATCTCTCGCCGGGTCGACGTTCAGCTCGCGCGGGGCCAGGCGTCGATGTGCCGCCAGGCATCGGCGGCGTTGTCGACATGGGCGAAGAGCTCGAGATCGGCGGCGGCGACGGTGCCGGCCTCGACCAGCGCCTGCCAGTCGACCACGCGGCGCCAGAACGCGCCGCCGAAGAGCAGGATCGGCAGCCGCTCCATGCGCCCGGTCTGCACCAGGGTCAGCACCTCGAAGAGCTCGTCGAGGGTACCGAAGCCGCCGGGGAAGACCGCGAGCGCGCGGGCGCGCATCAGGAAGTGCATCTTGCGGATCGCGAAGTAGTGGAAGTTGAAGCTGAGCTCGGGGGTGCCGTAGCGGTTCGGCGCCTGCTCGTGCGGCAGCACGATGTTGAGGCTGACCGAGATGCCGCCCGCCTCTGCGGCGCCGCGGCTGGCGGCCTCCATGATCCCGGGTCCGCCGCCGCTGCAGACCACGTTCTCGCGGTTGCCGGTGGCCAGCGCGCGCCGGGTGCAGAGCCGGGCGAAGTCACGCGCCTGCTCGTAGTAGGGTGCGAGGCCAGCCGCCGGGTGCGCCGCCGCCGCCGTCGCCGGGTCGGGGACGCGTGCGCTGCCGAACATCACGATCGTCGAGACGATGCCGCGCTCGGCCAGCGCCATCTCGGTCTTCAGCAGCTCGAGCTGCAGCCGCACCGGGCGCAGCTCGTCACGCGTCAGGAAGTCGGGGTCGCTGAAGGCCAGCCGATAGCTCGGCGACCGGGTCTGCGGAGTATCCGGCACCCCTTCCCAGCGCTCGAGGTCCTTGCGGGCATCGGGGAAGCGGCGCGGCGGGTCGCTCTCGGTCATCGGGCCGTCCTGGTTGCGGTTCCGGCAGATTGCCACCGGGGTGCCGCCGACTTATAGCTTGCGCCCGATCCCTGCCAGAGCGAACCGGAAAGGCCGTGCCCGATGTCCAGCTTCGACCATGCCAAGCTCGAGCGCGCCGTCGAGGCGGCCTGGGAAGCCCGCGAGGATGTGACCCCGCAGACCGGCGGCGCCACCCGCGCCGCGATCGAGACCACGCTCGAGGCGCTGGACAAGGGTTCGCTCAGGGTCGCCGAGCGGCAGGCCGACGGCGTCTGGCGGGTCAACCAGTGGGCCAAGAAGGCGGTGCTCCTGGGCTTCCGGCTGCAGGACATGGCGGTGCAGTCGGGCGGGCCGCAGGGCGGCGGCTGGTGGGACAAGGTGGATTCCAAGTTCCGCGGCTGGACCGAGCACGACTGGCGCGCCGCGGGATTCCGCGCCGTGCCGAGCGCCGTGGTCCGGCGCTCGGCCTATATCGCGCCCGGGGTGGTGCTGATGCCGTGCTTCGTCAACCTCGGGGCCCACGTGGGCGCGGGCACGATGGTGGACACCTGGGCGACGCGTGGGCTCCTGCGCCCAGATCGGCCGGCACGTGCACCTGTCGGGCGGGGTCGGGATCGGCGGGGTGCTCGAGCCGATGCAGGCCGGGCCGACGATCATCGAGGACAACTGCTTCATCGGGGCGCGCAGCGAGGTGGTCGAGGGCTGCATCGTCCGCGAGGGCTCGGTGCTGGGCATGGGCGTGTTCATCGGCCAGTCCACCAAGATCGTCGACCGGGCCAGCGGGGCGGTCAGCTACGGCGAGGTGCCGCCCTATTCGGTGGTGGTGGCGGGCAGCCTGCCCGGCAAGCCGTTTCCGGACGGCAGCCCGGGACCGAGCCTCTATTGCGCGGTCATCGTCAAGCGGGTGGACGAGCGCACCCGCTCCAAGACCGCGATCAACGAACTGCTGCGCGACTGACACCAGCGGCCGCCGAAAAGCCCATACGCATTCCATATACGTCCCATACGCAGTCCATACGCACCCGCAGCGGGGCACCAAGCCCGGGCCGAAGTCCGAGCGAAGCGCGGTGGGAATAACGATCTCTGGTGTCCCCCGCGTACTCCGGAGGGACCGGATCGCCAGGCACCTGATTTCATGCGCTTTTTTGGTACCGACGCCCCGGCTCGAACGGGGGACCCCCAGATCCACAATCTGGTGCTCTAACCAACTGAGCTACGTCGGCACTCGGTTCAGGGGTTACATAGGCCAAACCGGCTTGGCAAGTGACACTTGCGGTCGCGCCCGCAGCCGTTCCACTATGCCGCCAGAAGCCGCAGAGGGCCGCCAGAATGGGGATCAACCGCGAGAGCGCGATCGCTGCGAACCTGCAGATCGGCCCGACGACGCTCGGCATGGTTCGCCTCTACATCGAGACTGACACCATAGAGCTGCCGCTAGATTTTGAGCCTGACGAGGCCGATGAAATCGCCGAAGAACTCCGTGCCGCGGCTGCGCGGGCGCGCGCCGTGGCCAGCGGCCGCAGGGGCCCGGGGCGCTAGTGTCTAAACTGGAAGTTCGTCGCATCATGATTGCGCCTGCGTGTTGTATCGGCAGAAGCGCTCGATGGAAGCCAGGAAGTTGTCGGCTGATTTAGTCCACCGGAAGGGCCTTGGCTCTGCATTGTGGTGGTCGATGAATGCCGTGATGTCGGCGCGCAGGGCCGCGACGCTGCGGTAGATCCCCCGCCTGATCCGGCGCTCGGTGATGAGAGCGAAGAAGCGCTCGACCTGATTGAGCCAGGATGCGCTGGTCGGGGTGAGATGCACGTGCCATCGCGGCCGCTTGGCGAGCCAGGTGCGGATGAGCGGGGTCTTGTGGGTGGCGTAGTTGTCCATCACCAGATGCACGTCGAGATCGGCGGGAACGTTCCTCTCGATCTCGTCGAGGAAATCGCGGAACTCGCGGGCACGGTGGCGGCCATAGCATTTGCCGATGACGGCGCCGGTGGCGATATCGAGCGCGGCGAACAGCGAGGTCGTCCCGTGACGCTTGTAGTCATGGCTCCGGCGCGCCGGCTGGCCGGGGCGCAACGGCAACATCGGCTGGCTGCGGTCGAGAGCCTGGATTTGTGATTTCTCGTCCACGCACAGGACGATGGCGCGATCCGGAGGCGACATGTAGAGCCCGACGACGTCGCGCACCTTGGCGACGAAATCGGGATCGGTGGAGAGCTTGAAGGTTTCCAGCCGGTGCGGCTGCAGACCGAAGGCCCGCCAGATACGCTGGACCGTCGAGGTCGACAGCCCGCAGGCCCTCGCCATCCCGCGCGAACTCCAGTGGGTGGCGTCCTCGGGCAGGCTCTCGAGCGTCGTGACGATCACCGCCTCGATGCGCGCGTCCTCGATCGTGCGTGGCGCACCCGGGCGCGGCTCGTCCCGCAGACCGTCCAGCCTCCGCGCCGCAAAACGGTGGCGCCACTTGCCGACGGTGGCCTGATCCACCCCGAGCGTGGTGGCGACCTGCTTGCTTTGCAGCCCTTCGGCACAGGCCAGCACGATCCGCGCCCGCATCGCCAGCGCCTGCGCAGTCTTGCGACGCCGGGCAAGCCCCTCCAACTCGGACCGCTCGCTCTCGCTCAGGACAATCTCCGGTGCGCCTCGCCGACCTGCCATCCCACATCTCCCGCGCTGCTCGCGAGAGACACTGCCACACTAACCAGATGCGCCGAACTTCAGATTCGGGACACTAGGAGCCTGCGCGAGCGTTTGGCTGGACGGCCGTGGCGAAGCTTGATTCACTGCGGACATGAGCAAGATCTTCCGTCCCTGGCTGGTAGATCAGCCGCAGCTTCTGCCGCGGTCTGTGGGGGAGTTCGTGCCGGAAGGGCACGTTGCGCACTTTGTGCGCAACGTGGTTCGGGACGAATTGGACCTTTCGGCGATCCTTGCGGCCTATGCGGAGGAGCGGGGCTATCCGCCCTATCATCCGGTGATGATGACGGCGCTTCTGCTCTACGGCTACAGCCGCGGGGTCTATTCCTCGCGGCGGCTCGAGCGGGCGTGCGAGGAGCGGCTGGACTTCCTGGCGGTGACGGCGATGAACCGGCCGGACCACCGGACGATCTGCGAGTTCCGGCGTCGTCATCTTGCTGCCTTGTCGGATCTGTTCGTGCAGGTGCTGAAGCTGTGCCAGGCGGCGGGACTGGTTCGGTTGGGCCATGTCGCGCTGGACGGGACGAAGATCGCGGCCAACGCTTCCAAGCACAAGGCGATGAGCTATGGGCGGATGTCCGCCATGGCCCTGCATCGCGCCGCGGCCCCGGACAGTCAAGCGTCACGCCCTCGCGGCTGTCAAGCTGAGGGGCACCAGCCGCCTCCGGCTTGGAAGCCGGCGCTGCAGGCGCTCCGCCGTGCGGAATGGGACATCCGTCCTTGTCCTTTGTCGGCAAAGCCAGTAACAGGCGCCTTGGAGAGGTGGCCGAGCGGTCGAAGGCGCGCCCCTGCTAAGGGCGTAGAGGGGGAACCCTCTCGAGGGTTCGAATCCCTTCCTCTCCGCCACCCCAACATATTAACTCATTGGTTCTACTGGAAAAGTAAGCGTTCGTGGACGAGCGTTCCCACACTCATTCCCACACAGTGATCAATTCCGGGTCTGCTTTGGGGGCTCAAACGTCATTGAACCGGCGCGGCATTCCAAACACCTGTCCCCGCCTCCTTGAGTTGTTTCCTCACTTTTGGGCAAGGGAAGCGGTCGATGGGTCATAGGAGTAGCCGGTAATCGTCCCGTCCTTGATTTTTTCCACCGCCTCGTCGATCACGAACAGCGGCACGAGGAACCATTCGCGCGGGACGACCGGATTGCCGAAGCGGTCCTTGATCTCGATGTCGAGCCGCGCCGGCTCGAAGATGCGGTGGATCAGGTTTTCGAGCTCGGCTGCGGTTGATGTTGTAGAGCTCGTAGGTCGCGACGATCTCGACGTCCGCCATCAGGAAGGTCGGGTCGAGCCGCGCGTTGGCGATGCGCGTGTCGACCTCGCCGCCGGTCACGCCGATCTTGTGCAGGACGTCGCGGTTTGCCGCGACGACGGGATGGTCGGACTTGCTGCGCAGCACATAGATCGTGCCGCTCGGCTCGATCGCCTTCCTCGCTCTCGTCGGCGAACAAGCGGCCCGGCGACAGGCTCGGTGATGCGCCGGCCGGCGTCGTCCTTGTTGAAGGGCGCGCTGGAAGGAGCGCAGCAGCAGGTTGCTCTCGGTGCCGTTGTCGAAGATGACGCGCAGCCGGGCGTCGCGTTCGCCATGTTCGTTGGTGAAGGGCTCGTCCATCGTCGGCGACATAGGCCTTCTGGCCGCCGAGGATGAAGAAGCGCCCTGGCGTGATCTCGGCCTTGCGCTCGAAACGGCGGGTCTGGCGCAGGCCGGCGTCCAGCTCTTTCTGCACCTGCGTCGAACAGCGGCTTGAACTGCTCGAAGTCCTCGCACTTCTCGCGATTGGCGATCTCCTCGGCGGCGCGCTTCTCGGCGGCGGAGCGGACATGCCGCAGCTCGGTGATGTCGTCTGCGCTCGGCGCGTCCACGCCCAGCTCGGCCAGCAGTTCGTCGTCGTCGATTTCGTCGGCGACCGATGGGCAGCCGGTCGCGACCCCGGCCAGCAAGCCCCTGATGGTCGAGCGGCGCGAGCAAGGCGCGGCATTCGTCCAGCGCGCGCAGGCGGTCGAGGCGCACGGCATAGAGCCGCTCGAAGATGTCGCGGTCCTCGCCGTGCTGCGGCGCGCGGCCGTGCTTCTCGACGAAGCGCTGGATCTCCTCGAAGCCGGCGATGATCGCGCTCCTCGCGCGGCGTGCGGCTCGCCGCCTTCTTGCTCGGCCTCGACGCCAAGCTCGTCGAGTAGGGCGTCGTCCTCGTCGGTGAAGCTCAGTCATAGCGCCGCCTCCGTCCTTGCACGCTGCAGGAAGGCGACGCCCTTCGGCCATGCGCTTTTCCCAGGCATCCGGCGAGGTGATCGACGGCAGCCGTCCGCGCTCCTTCTTGAACTGCAGGGCGCGCTTGGCGAGCTCCCTCGCCTCCTCCGGCGTCAGGATCGTGCGCTTGGCGGCGATCGCCGCCGCGACCTGCTTCAGGCTCTCCTCGCTCATGGTCTTGGCGAGGATGGCGTAGGCCTCGCCGAACGGATTGATCCGGTCGATCAGGTCGATGTCGAGCTCGCGCACGTCCATCGCAAACTTGCGCACGCCGTCGATCAAGGCGGTGTTGGCGCTCGGCTCGCCGTCGCTCGCCGCCGAGCGCGATCTGCTTGGCCTGCTGCGTCAGGTTCAGGGCGGCGATGGCGTGCTGGCGCACGGCCTCCTGATCCTCCTCGTCGAGCTCGGGGTACTTGTCCTTGATGATCTTGCCCATGCGCACCTGGGTCAGTTCCTCCGGCACCAGCTCCTCGTCGAACAGGCCGCGCTCGATCGCGGTCTTGTCCTGGACGAAGGCGGCGATCACCTCGTTCAGGTCCTCCTGGCAGATGCGCTGCGCCTCCTTGCTCTTGGGCTCGGCGAGGCCCTTGATCTCGATCTGGAACTGCCCGGTCTCCTCGTTGAAGCCGACATTGCACTTGTCGGGATCGTAGCCGCCCTCGCCGTAGTCGAAGCCCGGCGTCGGGCCGCTGTCCGGGTTCTTCGGCTTGAACTCGAAGCGCGGCGCGAGCACCTGCTCCATCAGCAGGCTCGCGGCGATGGCCTTCAGCGTGTCGTTGACCGCCTCGGTGACGGCCTCCTCGGAGGCGTCCGGCTCGGCGATCAGGTTGGTGAAGCGCGCGCGGGTCTTGCCCGGCGCGTCGCGGGTCGCGCGGCCGATGATCTGCACGATCTCGGTCAGGCTCGAGCGATAGCCGACGGTCAGCGCGTGCTCGCACCAAATCCAGTCGAAGCCCTCCTTCGCCATGCCGAGGGCGATGATGATGTCCACATGGTCGCGGTTGTTCTTCTGCGCCGGGTCCTTCAGCGCGGCGGAAACGCGGTCGCGCTTGGCCGGATCGTCGTCGACCAGATCGGCGATCCGCAGCACGCGGCCGTCGGGCGTCTTGACCAGCTGGAAGCCGGTCGCGGGGTCGGTGCCCTGCCACTCGCCCAGCGCCTCGATGATGTGCTCGACCTCCTTGATCTTGTCCTTCGTGCTCTCGCGCGAATTGACGTTCGGGATGTGGATGATCGTCTTCTCGGCCGGGTCGAGCACCTTCAGGATGTCGTCGACATAGGAGCCGGAGTAGAAGAAGTAGCCGATGTCGAGCTGCTTCAGATACTCGTAGCCGTTGAGCTGCTCATAGTAGGTGTAGGTGACGGTATCGAACTTCGCCTCGTCCTGCGGGGCCAGCACGGCCTCGGCGTCGCCCCGGAAGTAGGAGCCGGTCATCGCGACGATATGCACCTTGTCGCGGGCGATGAACTGCGCCGAGATGCTGGCCGAGCTTGTTGTCGGGATTGGCCGAGACGTGGTGGAACTCGTCCACGGCGATCAGCCGGTCGTCGAACGCCTCGACGCCGAACTGCTCGACGGCGAAGCGGAAGGTCGCGTGGGTGCAGACCAGCACCTTGTCGTCGCTTTCGAGGAACGCGCCGACGCGACTTGACCTTGCCGCCGTTGTCGCCGCCGGGCGCGTTGCAGAGGTTCCACTTCGGCTCGACGCTCCAGTCGGCCCAGAAGCCGAACTTGGCTCAGCGGCTCGTCGTTGAAGCTCGCGCCGATGGACTTCTCCGGCACGACGATGATCGCCTGCTTGAGCCCCTGGTTGTGCGAGCTTGTCGAGCGCGATGAACATCAGCGCCCGGCTCTTGCCCGAGGCCGGCGGCGACTTGATCAGCAGGTATTGCTCGCCGCGCTTCTCGTAGGCGCGCTCCTGCATCGGCCGCATGCCAAGCGCGTTGGCCTTGGTCGAGCTGCCGTTGCGGGCATAGGAGACGGAGACGGAGGGGACTGATTTCATTTCGTCGGTCATGCGCTTGCCCCCGCCTTGCGCTTCTTCGCCGTTGCCCGGTGCCGGCGGTCATCTTGGTGTAGAGCTCGAACAGCTTTTCCAGCCGCTCGGTGTCGTTCGGAAGCGGCGGCCGATATAGATGCGCTCCAGCACCTCGTCGTTGCGCTCGTGCGCCGCGCGCAGGTCGGCGGGCATGTCGTCGGGGTCGTAGAGATCGGCGATCGTCGCCGGGAAATGCGCCTCGCGCGCCAGCAGGATGTCCTCGGCGCAGCGGGTCAGGTCGGCCTTGTTCTTCTCGGTGAGCGTCGGGACCGGAAAGGTGTTCCAGCCGAGAGTGTTGGAGTAGCGAAAGTCGGTTTTCAGCTTGCCGCAGACGGTCGCGATCCAGACCAGATGCAGGCGCGACGCAATGAGCGCCATGTTCCAGAGCGGAGCGTCGTAGAGCGCAGAAAGCATAGATCAGTCGTGATGGTGTCACGGAGCGACAAGCATCTGGCGAAGTACAGTCGATTCTTCAGATGATATCTTTCGGAACGACGATTCCGATCGCTCGATCGTGCGCACCGATTGTGCAAATCTGTGCGGTATACGAGCGTAGCCGACGGTGGTCGTCGCCGTGGACTTGCAGTCTGATACGCCGCATGTGCGCTCGATCCGATCTCTGACCGATGGCATGGCTTCCGCTGCAGTCGAGGTCGTCGTCCTCGATCCAGAGGCACTACCGTCTCGTCCCTTGATGTAGCTCCTGTCGAGCCAATAAGCGTTCGAATGAAGCTGCCGTGCCTCGGGATGCTCGATCAAGTATCAGCCTTCGTCGTCCTCGCGCTCAGAATTAGGTTGCCGCCGTCCGCGGGCTATGTTCCCAGATACCATCTTGGCGACAGCCGAGCGGCGATGGGCCATCGCTCTTGACGATATACATGCTCTTGGCCAGCAACAAGATAGGCGTTGATGTTAGCTCGTACTTGCTCGCGCCGTATCCGCCGTCGTAAATGAGTCGCTTCGCTTGGCATGCGTTCGCGACAATGCCAACGATCACGACAGTGACGCCAGCGTTGTGGCTGGCGAGGTTTGCCCATTTGAAACGACGTGTGGGCGAAGGCGATCTCGATGTCCAGTCGCAAGAATCTAGCGGCCACAGCATCGGGACCTGCTCGCCCTTGGCAGATTGAGTTGGTGGACACGAAAGCGCACGACGCTTGCGTCTGCAGTCGCGTAGTCGGCAGCCTTCATGAACCAGCCGGCCACATAGTCGAGCGACTTCCAATTTGCGTACGCGCCGCCAAAGATCGCCTCCAGGTCTGCCTTCTGCTCGTCGGTCTGCCACTTGCTGCCCAGATATGGCGGATTTCCGCAGATATAGGTCTCGCCGCCCTCGTTCTCGAAGTCGATCTGCGCCTGATCGAGCGGCGTGCTGAAACAGGTCATCGGCCTGATGCTTCACGCCCGTCCCGGTCGGCGGGCAGATGCTCAGCCAGTCCAGCCGCAGGGCATTGCCGCAGGTGATCCAGTTCTCGGCGTCGAGCGGCAGGAACTCGGCCAGCGCCTCCTTCTGGCCGCGATAGAGCACGTCGCACTGGTACTCGGCGATGATGAGCGCCAGGCGCGCGATCTCGGCCGGGAAGTCGCGCAGCTCGATCCCGCGGAAGTTGGTCAGCGGAATTTCCGAGCGCCGGTCCGCCTCGCCGCGCCGCCTGTTGATCTCCGCCTCGATCGCCCGCATCTCCTTGTAGGCGATGACGAGGAAGTTGCCCGAGCCGCAGGCCGGGTCGAAGACCCTGATCCGCGCCATGCGCTTGCGCAGGTTGAGCAGCATGCGCGGGTTGTCGCCCGCCTCCTCCAGCTGCGCGCGCAGGTCGTCGAGGAAGAGCGGGTTCAGCACCTTCAGGATGTTCGGGACGCTGGTGTAGTGCATGCCGAGCGCGCCGCGCTCCTCGTCCTCGGCGACGGCCTGGATCATCGAGCCGAAGATGTCGGGGTTGATCTGCTTCCAGTCGAGACCGCCGATGTGCAGCAGGTAGGAGCGCGCGATCTTGCTGAAGCGCGGCACGTCCAGGCTGCCGGAGAACAGCCCGCCGTTCACGTAGGGAAAGACGTCGGCCCAGGGCCGGATGCCCGCGCCTTGCGGTGGCGGTCGTCGGCCTGCCGTCGTGCTTGGTGGCGTGTTCATCGCGCGGAAGATCGTGCCGATCACCTCGTGGGTGTTGGAGGCAGTCGCGCGCGCTCATCTGCTCGACGGTGGCGGTGAACAGGCCGTCGCCGCTGAAGATGTCGGTGTCTCTCGGCGAAGAAGCAGAAGATCAGCCGCGCCATGAAGTGGTTCATGTCGTGGCGGCGCTCGGCCGTCGCCCCAGTCGGGGTTGTCCTTCAGCAGCTCGACGTAGAGCCGGTTCAGGCGGCTGGTGGCGCGGATGTCGAAGGCGTTGTCGCGGATCTGCTTGACGGTGGTGATGCCGGCGAGCGGCAGGAAGAAGCCGAAGTGGTTCGGGAAGTCGGCATAGGCGCAGGCGACCGTCTCGCCGCTGGTCAGGTCCTCGGCCTCGAAGTCGCACGCCGTCGGTCGCGAGGATGAACTTCGCCTTCGCCCGGTCGGTCGCCGGGCTCGTCGCGGAGCGCGCGCGAGCGTCCGCGTGACCTCGCCCGGCGGGCAGGCGGCGATGTGGATGTTGTTGGTCTGCAGGACGCCGCCGAGGTCGGACTTGTTCGACTCGCCCTTGCGCAGGCGCTTGATCGTCGTCTCCTTGTTGCCGAAGGCCTGAAGGAAGGCGAAGGGGAACTCGGCCGCATCGAACGGCTGCTCGGCGAGGGCGGAGACGGCTTCCTCGATCTCGACGGCGTTCACATTTTCGCTCCTGTCTCGGCACTAAATGATCAAACCGTGCGCCGCGCCTATTCTTCGCCCCGCACCAGCTCGCGTTGCCGCGCTCTCGACACGTCGCCATAGCTCCCCAGCGTCGTCAGCATGCTGGCGTGACCAAGGTTCTGGGACGTTGCGCGAAACTCTTCAACCGTCTTCGCGCTTCGCATCGCCCGCCGCACCAGCATGTGCCGGAACGCATGCGGGCCGAAATTCTGCACCCCGGCCGCCTCGAACGCCTCCCGCACGATCTTGCGGACGCCATTCGCCGTCGTCCAGAACCCGCGTGACAGGCCATCCGCCTGAAACGCGCCCGTCGCGCCAACGCCCGATCTCCGTCTTCGGGAACAGCGGATCGTCGTCACCGCGCAGCATCGTCTCCCGCTGATGGCGGACCCAGTCGGCGATCACCTCTTCCGCCAGCGGAAACCCCGGCTCGAAGAAGGTGACGATCGATTTGCCGAACTTCGTCGCCACTTCGCGCGGGTTCTGCACGACGCTCAGGTCGTCCAGATCGACATGCTTCAGCCGCAGCGTGACCAGCGCGCCGTCGCGAACGCCGGTCAACATCAGCAGGGCGAGAATCGCCCGGTCGCGTCTCTGAATGTCGTTGGCGTCAGGCATCTGCGACAGGACGTGCCGCGCCTGTTCGGGCGTCGGCGCGGGGCGGGGCGGGGCCGCGCGCGCTTCCGCCTCGTCACGGCGCGAAACGTTGAAATAGTCGGCATCGGCAGGGCGGATGCGCGTCCGATATCCCTCTTGCTGCGAAAGCCACAGGAAGAACGATCGCAGCGCGCCCAGCACGATCCGGATCGTTGATTTGCCAAGCGGCTTGTCCGTCTTCGGGTTCGTCGCCGTCTCCAGCGACTTGCAGAACCCGATCGCCTGTTGAATGTGGAAGCGGGCGAAATCCGCGCGACCGTTCCAGACATCGAACCGCTCGATCGCCGCGATCTCCTTGTCGAGCGTCTTTTCGGAGAGGCGGCCCGCATGCTTGCGATACTCCAGATAGCGACGCTTGATCCGCTCGTTCTTCTCGTTGATCCTCTTCGCCATCGTCAGGCTCCTTCGATCGTTTCAACAGTTTGCTTGGGCCGAATATTTGAAGGCGGTTCAGCCCTGATAGCCGGTGTTTTTCCCGGCGTGATCACCGCCTCCCGCAAGTGACAATTCAGGCAGGCCGGCGTGCACTTCCTTATTCGCATTCAGACCCGCCTGATCGTGACGGCCAGGATTCGCGAAAGCCCTTCGATGCTGGTCATGGCGATGCGCTTGTTCATCACGGTTGCGCAGACCGGGCAGAGCGCGCAGAGGTTCGCCCGAACGTCTCGAAGGATCGTGCAATCCACCATCCCAGCCGCCGGGTCGCGGGCCGCCCGGCATTTGAGGCAATAGAACTGCGCCTGGCGCAGCGGCATCTTCGCAGAGGCCTTGCGGCGGCGCTGGAAGGCGATCAGCGCGTCGCCCCTGATCAGGTGGGGGCGCTGGCCGGTCATCGCCTCCAGCCCCTCGTTCCTGACCCAGTTGCGGACGGTGCGGACGTGAACGCCCGCGACCTGGGCGGCAACTTCGTAGGTATAGGTCCGAAGGCTCTTGATCCTGCCCACTCCGGATTTGCGACCCATCGCGGCGCTACTCCTTCGCAGCGCCGCGACGGCGGGCGCGACCGTCAAGGTCGCGCCTCCAATCACTCTGGGCGGAGGCGGTCATATTACCGTCCATCGGCCTGGTCCGTCTCGCAGGCCGCGAGCCACTGCCTCAGCGCCTCGATGGTGATCAGCCGCCGCTTGCCGATCTTGGCGCTGCGCAAGGCACCCGCCGCCAGTGCGGCATAGAGCGTCGTCCGCCCGATGCCGATCAGTCGCGCCGCCTCATTGGGAGAGACGGCGATCGGCTGAAGCGAAGCGACGATCTGTTGAAGTTCAGAGAGGTTCGTCATGGCCCATGTTCCTTTCTTTGGACATGGGCGGACGTTCGGTCGGCGACGACGGTTCAAAAAAGAGCGGAGGTTTCGACCCGGTTATGACCTGGCGCGGAATGAGGTGATCGCGCGCTTCACGACGCTTTCGGATGGCGAACCGCCAGAACGGTTCAAGGAAGGCCAGACCTTCCGGATAGCCCGCTCTTCTGCATTGATGGCGTCAAGCGCCTGCCCATCGCGATGGCGGGTTTCTATCACCTGATCGAGCATGGGCTGATATGGCGATGGTCTTCCGCCAGCCCTGACGGTTGGAATCCCCGCGATAGCTGCAAGCCGACCCGGAGAGACGATGACCCCCAGCGCCGGATCGATCGAGGCAACTTCGTCCAGCTTCGCAAAGCTGCAACCGGCGACCTGAAATCCGCGAATGTTCTCCAGCTCGGGCGTTATCAAGACCCGGTAGGTCCGGCGGGGTTCCGCTGAAATCACTCCGGCGCAGCGCTGGGCTTCGCCGATCGAGCCGATCCGCGTTGCGAGGTAGACGCCGATATCGTGACCCGCCCTGTCGAACACCCCGACCCGCCAGAGCACTCCGTCGATCAGTGCGCGACCCAGCAGGTTGCGACAAACCAGCGACGACGCCAGCGCTGCGACAAGAGACGGGAGAGAAACGCGAACTGCCCCGATCCGGTGCTTCGCGATAGGAATGAATCCGCAATCGTAGCAATTCCAGCCATAGGTCCCTTCGTCGTCGGAATATATGATCAGTGCATCATGCGACTGGTCACATTCATCGCAGCGGACTGATTTCAGTAATCCGGCGTCTTCGACAAGCCCGTTCGCCTGAAGAGCCGCGAAGCCCGCGCGGCGTTTATACTCGACAAGTGAAAATTGGCCCGCTCCCGCTCTGATCATCTCCAACAGAAGGGCGATCGCGGTCACTTACTCCGGTTCCACCACCGGAATGCCGTCCGCCGGTGGAGAGAGAACGCCCCACCGCGTCAGCAAATCGGTGACGAAGATTCGATCTTCCTCAACCTTGTTCCGGAGTGTTGTCCTGTTCGGCGATTTCAGATCGATCGTCAGCGTCTTCTTCCGACCCTGGCCCTCAACCGGGGTTCTGATGATCCGGAGCGTCGCGGCTATCATCTTCCAACCCGGCGCGGAAAGCGGCGAACCGTCGCCGAAGCGTCTATCGATGAACTGATAGATCGATTCGCCCTCGTCACGCCGCTCAAATCTGGCGAACCCCCCACCCTCTGAGTAGAAGGCCAGTTCGGAGAACTCATAGCGTTCGATCCGGTCGGCGGGATCGGCTTCAAATGAAGGAGCCTTGGCCAGTTGGGCAAAGTTAATGGCCCGTCGCGTCACTTCAACAGGCACAGGCGCTTGTTCGAAGAAGCACTCGGAAAATGCTTGGGCGTAGCGATCGCGCTGAGCTTTCTTCCCGACAGCGCAGATCTCGACAACGCCGTCCTTGGGATCATATGAGAAGCCGAGTTCCCCGACGCGCGGGAACCATCCTCATCTCGACTGAATTGCTCTCGCCAAAAGCAAGACTGCTTTCGGGTCGCTCTTCGACATAAACAGTCGCCTGCGTTACCCTGGATTCTTCTCCGGTGATCGGGTCTCGTCTGACCGCCTCATACCAATCCGCCTCGTGCTTGCGACCGGGCGGAACCTCCAAAATAGCCAACGCTTCTGCAATGAACTTCCTCTTGGCCGACGTGTCGCCCATGAAACTATCTGGACTGACGTTCGTTAGCTCAAATGCAGACCAGTCTTTGCCGCCATTGCGGCGCATGAAGGAAGAAGCAGAAACCGCCCGCTCAAAGACCTTTTCATGTTCAAGCGCTAGCATCATGATCGCATCGTGTTGGCCTTCGCAGCGATCAAGGTCGATATCAGCGCCCCGACAAACTTCCTCGACGCTTCGCCAACCGTCCCGGTCGGCCACGCCATGAATGGTTTCAAGCTCGATACGAATTTCGCTCTCTCGCAGCGTTCCCGCTTTGGATATCGCCGCATCGAGCTGATCCGCCAATGCGGTTCCTCCGGAGCCGCCGTGACCCGCGAGGCGGTCAACGGCGAAGTTCTGGCGTTGGCGGCGCAGAGCGTTCCCCTCAAGGCGATGGCGCGCACGACCGGTCTCTCGCGCCAGACAATCCGCAAAATCGTGCGCGGCCAGCGCCGTGATGTTTTCCGTACCCGCCAGAGCTCGCTCGACCCGTGGCGCGTCCGGCTCGAAGCGGAATGGAAGGGTGGATGCCGCGTCGGCGTAGAGTTGTGGCGACGACTGCGGGCGTCGGGCTTCGCCGGCTCGCTGCGCGTCGTCGGCGAATGGGCCACCCGTCGTCGCCGCGACGACAGGCTCGGTCAGTCCGCCGGACCGTCGCCGAGCGCCCGGACCATCGCCCGCGGTCTGACCGTCGAACGAGACCCCGGGTCAGCCCGGACCGCGCTGGTCAATGCCACCATCGAGACCGCCGTCCCTGAGTTGATCGCTGCTCGCGACCTGATGGACCGCTTCCACGCGATGATGCGGTCCAAGGACGTAGACCGTCTCGACCCGTGGATCGCATCCGGCAGGGAAGGCAAGCTCGCAAGCTTCGTCGCGGCTGTCGAGGCGGACAAGCAAGCCATCGCAGCGGCAATCACCGAACCCTGGTCGAGCGGTCAGGTCGAAGGCAAGATCAACCGGCTCAAACTCATCGAGCGCCAGATGTTCGGTCGCGCAAACCTCGACCTTCTCAAAGCGCGCCTCATGGCGGCGGCATGATCAATGGCCTGCACGAAATGTGAGTCAGACCCCCTTTTGGAAGGAGCTATGGCTGAATCTGGGTGACGCGGCGTGATCAGGCGGCGCGGGTCTGGTTGGCGTCGGTTGCAGCGACGCCGTCGGTGAATGTGACGCCTTCGATGACGCGCGGCAACTGGTTCGTGCCGTTGAGCTTGCGCCATGTCTTCGATGCCGCCGTGACCAGGGTGAAGACCATGAGCCTGGCGGTCTTCTGCGACAGGGCGCCCTTGGTCCGGACGGTGCGGTGACGGACGGTTGCGAAGACGCTCTCGATCGGGTTCGAGGTCCGCAGATGGTCCCAGTGCTCGGCCGGGAAGTCATAGAAGGCCAGGAGGGCCCCGGTGTCCTTCGTCAGGCAGGCAACCCCGCGCTGGTATTTTGCGGCGTATTTCTCCTTGAAGGTTTCGAGGGCGGCCAGCGCGGCGGCCCTGGTCTCGGCGTGGGAGATCTCGCGCAGGTCGGCGGTGACGGCGGGCTGCATGGACTTCGGGAAATGGTTGAGGACGTTGGCGGCCTTGTGGAACCGGCAGCGCTGGTGACGGGTTCCGGGGAAGACCTCGTCCATCGCCTTCCGGAACCCCGGCGCGCCGTCGCCCACAGCCAGTTCCGGCGGCACGGCGAGCCCACGGGCCTTGAGCTCGACCAGCAGCTCGCGCCAGCGTCTCGCGTGCTCTCGCGCACCCCGACCCGGAAGCCGAGCAGCTCCTTCCTGCCCTCGGGCGTCGCCCGAGGATCACCATCATGCACTCGGCCTGAGGCCTCCATCCGGGCCTGCAGATAGACGCCGTCCGCAGGTGTCCCGGCGCTGCCAGCGGTCGCAGTCCTCCTGCCAGCCCGCCGCGAGGCGCGCGATCGTGCCAGGCGCCAGGTTCGGCGCGTCCGTCCCGAGCAACGCCGTCAGCGCCTCCTGGAAGTCCCCGGTGGAGATCCCGCGCAGGTAAAGAACCGGCAGCAGGGCATCGAGGCTCTTCGAGCGCCGCGCCCAGCGGGGCAGGATGTTCGAGCTGAAGCGGATCTTCCTCTCGGCCGGCACGCCGGTGGCGCGATCGCGCACCTTCCGGCGCTGCACCGGGATCGGCCCGATGCCGGTCTGGATCATCCGCTCCGGCCCGTTGCCATGCCGGACGACGCGCTGGCGACCGTCGGGCAGCCGCTCTTCCGTGAACTGCGCGACGAAGCTCGTCGCCTCGGCCCCGACCGCCGCGGCCAGCATCCGGCGCGCGCATCGCGGGCGATCTCTGTGAGCGGATCGATGATCGATCCGGGCTGCTGAAGCGGGGTGATCGTGGTATCGTCTTTCATGGCGTATCGCTCCTTCGGGAGGTTCTGGCAGGCTTCGACACCCGCCACGATACGCCGCCTTCAATCGTGGCAAGTCATACGGTCTCCGGTTGAACGACTCGGGCCCGCTGGAGCGCGAGCGACCGCAAGGGTTTACGGCGATCCGCGCGATCTGGAACCCAGGTGGAATGCGTATGGGACCCATATGGCCAGTAAAATAGTCAGGATTGAATCGTTAAGGCGTGCGCGAAGGGGCGGGAGGATCGAACCAGTCAACCGGCGACAATCAGTAGCCGGACGTGCGATCGACCAGGTGGAGGAACGGCAGCCCATCCTCGCCGCGGCGGATGTTGCGCGCGATGGCTTCGGCCGCGGTTTCGGGCCGGGTCTCCGAGGCGACGTGCGGGGTGACGGTGATGCGCGGATGCGCCCAGAACGGGTGCCCGGGCGGCAGCGGCTCCTCGCGGAAGACGTCGAGCGTGGCGTGGGCGAGCTGGCCGCTGTCGAGGGCCGCCAGCAGCGCCTCGTCGTCGATCAGGCTGCCGCGTCCGGGATTGATCAGCCGGGCGCCGGCGGGCAGGAGCGCCAGGGTGCGCGCGTTCAGGATGTTCTCGGTCTGCGGCGTCGCCGGCAGCAGGGTCACCAGGATCTCGGCGCCGCGGAGCACCTCCTCGAGCCCGGCCTCGCCGGAATGCGCGGTCGCGCCGGGCAGCTCCCGGGGGTTGCGGCTCCAGCCCTGCACGTCGAAGCCGAGCCCGGCCAGGGTCGCTGCGACGGCGCGGCCGATCTCGCCGAGGCCGAGCAGGCCGACGCGGCGGTCCGGCGCCAGCGGCGGCACCACGCCGTTGCGCCAGATCCCGTCCTGGCCGCTAAGGTAGGTGTCGAGGCCCAGGTGGTAGCGCAGCACGTGCCCTGCGACCCATTCCGCCATGCCGCGGCTGAGGCCGGCGTCGACCATGCGGCAGAGCGGCGCGGTGAGGGTCGGATTGTCGATGATGGCCTCGACCCCGGCCCAGAGGCTGAGCACCGCCCTGAGCCGGACGAAGGGCGTGAAGTCGCTGACCGGGCCGCCGGGGCGGAAGACGACGTAGTCGAAGGTCCAGGGACCGGCGGGGTCGTCGGTCAGCGCGACGTCGAGCTCCTCGGCGGCGAAGGCGGCGAGCAGGTGCGGGCGCCAGAGCGGCCAGTGCTCGGGCGGGGCGGAGAAGAGCACGCGTGTCGTCAAGGCTTCAGTCCCGGTTGCGCGGGCGGTGGACGTGCGCGCTCTGCACCAGGCCGAAGGCCGCGAGCAGCACCAGCATCGCCGAGCCGCCGTAGGAGACCAGCGGCAGCGGCACGCCGACCACCGGCATCAGCCCCATCACCATGCCCATGTTCACCGCGAAGAACAAAAAGAAGGTCACGGCGATGCCGCCGGTCATCAGCGCGCCGTAGCGGTCGCGGTTGGAGATCGCCGAGGCGATGCAGAAGAGCACGATCAGCGCGTAGAGCGTGAGCAGCGTGGTGGTGCCCATGAAGCCGAATTCCTCGGCCAGGGTGGTGAAGATGAAGTCGGTGTGCTTCTCGGGCAGGAAGTTCAGCCGCGCCTGGGTGCCCTGCATGAAGCCGCGGCCGACCAGCCCGCCCGAGCCCATGGCGATCTTGGCCTGGGTGATGTGGTAGCCGGCGCCGAGCGGGTCGGCGTCGGGGTCGAGGAAGGTAAAGATCCGGCGGAACTGGTAGTCCTGGATCAGCTGCCAGTCGGTCCCCTTGCTCTTCAGCACCGCCGTCACCATCCCTGCAGCGGCGGCGAAGGCAGCGACGAAGTACCAGACGCTGACCCCGGCAAGGTACATCACCGCGCCGGCGCCCGCGAGCAGCAGGATCGCGGTGCCGAGGTCGGGCTGCTTCAGCACCAGCGCCACCGGCATGAGCGTCAGCACCAGCGGCAGCACCAGCCAGAACGGGCGCGAGACCTTGGCCGGGTCGAGCCAGTCGTAGTAGGCGGCCAGCGCCATCACCAGCGAGATCTTCATCAGCTCCGACGGTTGCAGCTGGATGAAGCCAAGATCGATCCAGCGCTGGGCGCCCATGCCGATGGTGCCCATCACCTCGACCAGCACCAGGAGGCCCAGTGAGCCGACATAGGCGAGCGGAGACATCAGCCGCCAGAAGCGGATGTCGATCATGCCGATCGTCAGCATCACCGCCATGCCGACGCCGAAGCGTAGCATCTGCGGCGCGGCCCAGGGCTGGGTGGAGCCGCCGGCGACCGAGTAGAGCATCAGGAAGCCGGCGCAGGACACCGCCGAGAGCAAGAGCACCAGCGGCCAGTTCAGCGCCAGCAGCTTCGCGAACCCGCGCGGCGTGCCGCGGCCGGAGGCATCGAAGAAGCTCACGCCCGGTCCCTCTGCGGTCCTGCCGCCGGCGCCTCGGCCGCGGGGGCGGGCATCAGCGCCCGCTGCTCCTCGATCGCCTTGCGCTGCTCGGCCGGGTAGGCCTCGAGCGGCGCCAGGCCGCCGCAGAGCGCGTAGAGCAGAACGTCGCGGGCGATCGGCGCCGCCACCGCCGAGCCGCCGCCGCCGTGCTCGACGATCTGGGCCACGGCGTAGCGCGGCCGGTCGTAGGGCGCGAAGCAGACGAAGAGCGCATGGTCGCGGCGCTTCCAGGGCAGCTGGTCGTTGGAGGTGACGCCGGCGGCGCGCTCGGCCGCGGTGATGATCCGGACCTGGCTGGTGCCGGACTTGCCGGCCATCAGCATCGTCGGGTCGACGATGCGCGAGCGATAGCCGGTGCCCTCGTTCGACACCGCGAACATGCCGTCGCGGACCGAGTTGAGGTGCTGCGGGGTGGCGCCGAGCGGCTCGGGGGGCTCGACCGGCTCGGGCACGCCGTCCACGGCGCGCAGGATGCGCGGCTTCACCGCGGTGCCGCTGGCCACCCGCGCCACCATCAGCGCCAGCTGCAGCGGCGAGGCCAGCGTGAAGCCCTGGCCGATGCCGTAGTTGAAGCTGTCGCCGGTGGTCCAGGCCTCGTGCCGGTTCGCCTTCTTCCACGCCGCGTCGGGCATGTTGCCCGCGGAGACCGCCGGGATCGGCAGGTCGTGCGCCACGCCGAGGCCGAGCCGGTGCGCCATCGCGCTGATCCGGTCCGGCCCCAGCCGCCGCCCCATCTCGTAGAAGTAGCAGTCGCAGGACTGCGCCATGGCGCGGTGCAGGTTCACGCTGCCGTGGCCGCCGTGCTTCCAGCAGTGGAACCGCCGCTTGCCGAGCGCGGTGTAGCCGGCGCAGTGCACGGTGTCGCCGGGATGCACCACCCCGGCCTCCAGCGCGGCCAGCGCCATGCAGACCTTGAAGGTCGAGCCGGGCGGGTAGGTGCCGGTGATGGTCTTGTTCGCCAGCGGCCGGTACTCGTCGTTGAGCAGCCCGCCCCATTCCTTGCCGGAGATGCCGAAGACGAAGCTGTTGGGATCGAAGCCGGGCGCCGAGGCCAGCGCCACGATGTCGCCGTTCTGCACGTCGATCACCGCGCAGGCGGCGCTCTGGCCGGCCATGCGTTGCAGGGCGTAGGCCTGCAGGTTCAGATCGAGCGTCAGCTGCAGGTCCTTGCCCGGGGTGCCGTCGACCCGGCCGAGCTCGCGCATCACCCGGCCGGCGGCGCTGACCTCGATCTTGAGATTGCCGGCCTGGCCGCGCAGCAGCGGCTCCAGCTTCTGCTCGATGCCGGTCTTGCCGATCTGGAAGCGCGGGATTTGCAGCAGCGGATCGGGGTCCTCGAGCTTGGCGAGGTCGGCCTCCGAGACCGGCCCGACGTAGCCGACCACGTGCGAGGTGCTCGGACCGTCGGGATAGAAGCGGCTGAGCCCGACCTCGGGGATCACCCCGGGCAGCACCGGCGCGTTGGCCGAGACCCGCACCACGTCGTCCCAGGTCAGGTGCTCGGTGACGACCACCGGCACGAAGGCGCTGCGGCCGGCCATCTCCTTCAGCGCCCGCTCGACGATGTCCGGCGGCAGCTCGATGATGGTGCCGAGCCGGGCCAGCACCGCCGCCGGGTCGCGCGCCTGCTCGCGCACCATGACGACCCGGTAGTTCTGCCGGTTGCCGGCGAGCAGCCGGCCCTCGCGGTCGTAGATCATGCCGCGGGCCGGCGGGATCAGCCGCATGTTGATGCGGTTCTCCTCGGCGAGCAGCCGGAAGCGCTCGTTCTGCACGATCTGCAGGTCGCGCATCCGCCAGCCGAGCGCGCCCATCACCCCGGCCTGCAGCCCGAGCAGCACCAGGCCGCGGCGGGTGATCCGCGGCGCCGGCTCCTTGGGGTTCCGCCTCACCTGAGCCGCCCCAGCGGGTCGCCGAAGCGCTGCACCCGCGGCGCCCGGAGCCGCAGGCACCAGGTCAGGCCGAAGACGATCAGCGGATAGGCGAGCGCGGTGGCCAGCAGGTAGCGGAGCAGCGCGCCGAGCCCCGGCGGGTCGGCGAAGGTGATCTCCAGCGCCAGCTTCATGCCGGCGAGAACCACGGCGTAGCCGGCCACCGCCGCCAGCCATTCGATCAGGAACGGGACGCCGTGGAAGCGCGCGGCCCGGGCCCGGAACCACTCGGCGGCGAGCACGAGCCCGAGCGCGCCGAGGCCCAGGGGCCGCGACAGCATCAGGTCGGCGAAGAGGCCGAGCGCCAGCACGATCCAGATCGGGGTGGTCTTCGGGCGCCGGATCACCCAGGCGACCACCAGGCCGTAGAGCAGGTCGGGCGCCACCAGCCCGCCGCCCGGCCCGAGCGGGATCAGCGGCGCCTGGACCGCGACGATGCCGAGGCCGGCGAGGACCGCCGTCTCGGCGAAGCGGGGCAGGGCGGGCGGCCGGGTCACTCGACCGGCGCCCCGGGATCGGCGGCCGCGTCGGGCCGCGCCGCCAGCAGCGGGCCGATCAGGTCGCCGGGACCTTCGACCGGGACCGTCGGCACGGCGCGGACCACCCGGACGAAATCGAGCCGGCGATAATCCGCGGCCAGCCGGACCCGCTGGCGGCCGTCGGGCCCGACGATGACCTGGCCGATCAGGATGTCGGGCGGGTAGAGGCCGCCGTCGCCCGAGCTCACCACCCGGTCGCCGGGATGCAGCTCGTCGGTCTGGTCGATGAAATCGAGCGCCGGCGCCGGGCCGTTGTCGCCGGAGACCATGGCGCGCTGGCCCGAGGGGCGCACGACGGCCGGCACCCGGCTGGAACCGTCGTTGAGCAGGATGATCCGCGACGAGCGCTCGCCGACCCCGGCGATCCGGCCGACCAGCCCCAGCCCGTCGAGCGCCGCCGAGCCGTCGGTGACGCCGTCGACCCGGCCGACATTCACCATCGCAGAGCGGCGGAACGGGCTGCCGGCGTCGGCCATCACCTCGCCGGTGACGAAGGTGAGCCGCGGGCTCAGCCGCACGTTGTTGAGCGCCAGAAGCCGGGCGTTCTTCTGCTCGAGCTGAAGCGCCGCTTCGCGCCAGCCCTGCATCCGCTGCAGTTCGCGCCGGAGCTCGACGTTCTGCTCGTAGACCCGGCCGTAGGCGCGCAGGTCGGTGATCATCTGCGCCGTCGCCGCGACCGGCTTCAGGGTCCAGGCGAAGCTCGGCACGAAGCGGTCGATCAGGCTCACGCGCAGCTGCTCGACGCGGGCGTTGTCCACACGCCAGATCAGGAACAACACGACCAGCACCGCCGTGATCGCGCCGAGCACGACGCGCCGGACACCGCGGATGTAGTCGGGGGGTGAGTCGCTGCGGAACGCCACGCTGGTTCGATGCCTCTGGGCGGGCGCTGCCGGCGCCCCGGCCCGGACGGATCTAGCGCCCGCCTCAGGTACCGAAGTCTATCACATGGGCGAGCTGGGTTTCAAACTCCAAGGACTTGCCGGTGCCGAGGGCGACGCAGTTGAGCGAATCCTCGGCGACGGTGATCGCCAGCCCGGTCTGCTCGCGCAGCGCCAGGTCGAGGTCGCCGAGCAGCGCCCCGCCGCCGGTCAGCATCACCCCGCGGTCGACGATGTCGGCGGCGAGATCGGGGGGCGTCTGCTCCAGCGCCGTCATCACCGCCTCGACGATCGTCTGCACCGTCTCGGCCAGCGCCTCGGCGATCTGCGCCTGGCTGATCTCCATCTCCTTGGGCACGCCGTTCAGCAGGTCGCGGCCGCGCACCTCGATGCGGTTGCCGCGGCCGTCGTCGGGCATCCGCGCGGTGCCGATTTCGGTCTTGATCTTTTCGGCCGTCGCCTCGCCGACCAGCAGGTTGTGCTGCCGGCGCAGGTAGCTGATGATCGCCTCGTCCATGCGGTCGCCGCCGACCCGGATCGATCGGGCGTAGACCACGTCGCCGAGGCTCAGTACCGCCACCTCGGTGGTGCCGCCGCCGATGTCGACCACCATGTTGCCGGTCGGGTCGGCGATCGGCATGCCGGCGCCGATCGCTGCGGCGATCGGCTCGGAGATCAGCCCGGCCTTGCGCGCGCCCGCGGCCATCACGCTCTCGCGGATCGCCCGGCGCTCGACGGGGGTGGCGCCATGGGGCACGCAGACCAGGATCTTCGGCTTGGACCAGCCGCCGCGGCGATGCACCTTGCGGATGAAGTGCTTGATCATCTCCTCGGCGACGTCGAAATCGGCGATCACCCCGTCCCGCAGCGGGCGGATGGCCTGGATCGACTCCGGGGTGCGGCCGAGCATCAGCTTGGCGTCCTCGCCGACCGCGAGCACCCGCTTCTTGCCGTCCTTGAAATGATAGGCCACGACCGAGGGCTCGTTGAGCACGATGCCCTTGCCCTTGATGTAGATCAGCGTGTTGGCGGTCCCGAGATCGATCGCCATATCGGACGAGAACAGCCCGCTCAATGCGCCAAACATTTGTTCCTTGCCCTTTTGCCTCGGCCGATGTTGTGGTTCTTGCCAGGATCACGCGCGGTCTTGAGCGCCGTTATATTCCGCCATGTTGCCCTCGGTAAAGTCTCCGCGCCGCGCCCTGCGATAGAGCGGCAAGATCGTTAACACAACTCTAACATGTTCGCTTTCTAAGGGGTTTCGCAGCGTTTTGCGAGGATTGGTACCGAGCGCCGTCCGGCCCGCAGACCGGATCGACCGGGCTCTTCCCGGCGAACCGCGCCGCGGCCCCATCGGGCACTCCACCGCCGCCTCCCGGATCCGGTCGTGGGTGCCGCAGGCGTCGACATGGGGCGGCACCCGCGGGGCGCAATTCTTGCCGTCAGGCGCTCTGCGCCGCGGGGGCGGTCTTCAGCCGCCGCACCAGGAGCTTGTTGAGCGCGTTGACGTAGGCCCGGGTCGAGGCCACGACCGTGTCGGTGTCGGCGGACTGGCCGGTGGCGATCTTGCCGTCCTCTTCGAGCCGTACGCTGACGGTGGCCTGGGCGTCGGTGCCCTCGGTCACCGCATGCACCTGGTAGAGCGCGAGGCGCGCAGTGTTGGGAACCAAGCGCCGCACCGCGACGAAGCAGGCGTCCACTGGCCCGTCGCCGGTCGCCGTCACCTGATGCTCGACCCCGTCGATCATCAGGGTGAGATCGGCGGTGCGCGGCCCCTCGGTCCCGCAGACCACCTTCAGGTGGCGGACCTGGATGCGGTCGTTGGCGGCGTTGGTGTCGGTGTCGGTCATCAGCGCGATGAGGTCGTCGTCGTAGACCTCCTTCTTGCTGTCGGCCAGGGCCTTGAACCGCACGAAGACATCGTTGAGCTGGTTGTCTCCCAGCTGATAGCCGAGCTCTTTCAGCTTCGAACGCAGCGCCGCCCGCCCCGAGTGCTTGCCCATGACGAGGTTGGTGGCATTCAGCCCCACGTCCTCCGGACGCATAATCTCGAAGGTCTGGGCATCCTTCAGCATCCCGTCCTGGTGGATGCCGCTCTCATGGGCGAAGGCGTTCTTGCCGACGATCGCCTTGTTGAACTGCACCGGAAAGCCCGAGACGGTGGCGACCAGGCGGCTTGCCTGCATGATCTTCGTCGTGTCGATGCCGGTCCGGAAAGGCATGATGTCGTTGCGGACCCGCATCGCCATCACCACCTCCTCGAGCGAGGTGTTTCCCGCCCGCTCGCCGAGGCCGTTGATAGTGCACTCGATCTGGCGCGCCCCGGCCTCGACCGCTGCCAGCGAGTTCGCGGTCGCCATGCCCAGGTCGTTGTGGCAGTGGGTGGCGAAGATCACGGTGTCCGCCCCCGGCACCCGCTCGCGCAGCATTCGGATCAGGTCGGCGCTTTCGCGCGGGGCGGTATACCCGACGGTATCGGGAATGTTGATGGTGGTGGCGCCTGCCTTGATGGCGATCTCGATCACCCGGCAGAGATAGTCGTGCTCGGTGCGGGTCGCATCCATCGGCGACCATTGCACGTTGTCGCAGAGGTTCCGGGCGTGGGTCACCGTGTCGTGGATCCGCTCGGCCATCTGGTCCATGTCGAGGTTCGGAATCGCCCGGTGCGAGGGCGACGTGCCGATGAAGGTATGGATGCGCGGCTGCCTGGCGTGGCGGACCGCATCCCAGCAACGGTCGATGTCGCCGTAGTTGGCGCGCGCCAGGCCGCAGATCACCGAGTTGCGGGCAAGCTCGGCGATCTTGCTGACCGCCTCGAAATCGCCTTCAGAAGCAATTGGAAAGCCGGCCTCGATGATGTCGACGCCCATCTCGTCGAGAAGGGTCGCGATCTGCAGCTTCTCCACCAGCGTCATCGTGGCGCCGGGCGACTGTTCGCCATCGCGTAACGTGGTGTCGAAGATCAGGACGCGGTCCTGTTCGGCATTCGGGTCGGTCATTGGATTGTCCTCGGAGCTGAGAGGCTTCTTGCGGCGCGTCAAGCTCTCCTCTGAGCGCGCGCGCCGGACCGGGGCACGCTCAGAGGCGGCTAAGCAGAAGCAGCCCCGGCAGCCGGCCCCTGGCCGCCACCGTTGCGAAACCCGCTTCTGTCCGCGCTTCACCGCTCATGGACGGCGATTATAGCCGCCGACCGGCGAAGTGAAAGGCCGAAATGCCGGTGACGAGCGCAGCCTCAGAGCCGGGTGTTGAAGCCGCTCGCCCGGAGCTCGCGGTGCAGCCGCTGGTACTCGATCTTCGGGCAGCGGTTCATGATCACCGTGACGCCATCGGCCTCGGCCCGCGCCGCGGCGGCTTCGTCGACCACGCCGATCTGCATCCAGATGGTTTTCAGCCCCCGGGTGAGCAGGTGTCGGAGCGCGGCATCCACCACCGCTCCCGCTCGGTCCGAGCGCCGGAAGACGTCGACCATGTCGATCGGCCCCAGTTCGGCGGGCAGGCTGGCCAGATCGGGCGCAACGGTCTCGCCGAGCAGGGTCTCGCCGGCGATGCCCGGATTGACCGGGATGACCCGGTAGCCCTGGAGCCGCAGGTAGCGCGCCACGTAAAACGAGGGCCGGGCCTCGTTCTTCGACATCCCGACGCAGGCGATGGTGCGGGTCTCGGCCAGCACCTGGCGCAGCAGCTCGTCGGAATAGGTTTGCATCAGCTTCGCGCCGGACGAAAAAAGCGCCCGAACCGGGTCCGGGCGCTCAGTTGGAACGAGGGACAGTGAGATGAAGCAGGGCGGTTCCGCGCCAGCTGCTTCCCTCCAAATATGGGGGCCAGGCGCCGCTCCGGAAAGGGCATTGATGAAAATGTGATCGTCATGCTCACAGCCGCCGCCGCGCCTCTGCCGCCGCGTAAAGCGCGACCGCCGCCGCGTTCGAAACATTGAGCGATCCGAATTCTCCCGCGGCGGGGATCCTTGCCAGCCCGTCGCAGAGCTTGCCCGTAAGCTCCCGCATTCCCGGCCCTTCGGCGCCCAGGACCAGCGCCAGCGGCCGGTCCGCGAGTTCGCCCAAGGCCGTGCCGAGTTCGGTTTCGGCTTCGCCGTCGAGCCCGACGAGTGCGTAGCCCATCTCGCGCAGGCTGGCCATCGCGGCCGCCAGGTTCGGCACCCGCAGGTAGGGCTGCCGCTCCAGCGCGCCCGATGCGGCCTTGGCCAGCGCCCCGGTCTCCGGCGCCGCGTGCCGCCGCGGCGCGATCACCGCCCGTGCGCCGAACACCTCGGCCGAGCGCAGGATCGCCCCGACGTTGTGCGGATCGCTCACCCGGTCGAGCACCAGCACCAGCGGTGTCGCGTCCCGCGGCGCGCAGACCTCCGAGACCGAGCCCCAGTCGAGCGGCGCGACCTCCAGCGCCGCGCCCTGGTGCACCGACTGCGGATCGAGCGGGGCGTCGAAGCGGCGCGGATCGACGATTTCCGCCGCCAGTCCCGACGCCGCGATGGCCTCGCCGAGGCGGTCGGCGGCGTTCCGCGTCACCACCAGCCGCCGCCGCACCCGGGCCGGATTGGCCAGCGCGTCGCGGACCGCGTGCAGCCCGAACAGCCACACCGTCCCGGGCGCCTCGCGCCGCTCCCGCTCCCTGTCGATCGCCCAGGCCGGTTTCCTGCCCACGCCGTCCTCGCGCTCCGCGCTTCGCCGGCGAGATGGCACGCGGCCCGCCACGTTGCAAGCCGCGGCCGGCTATTTCGAAGCATCGCCGGCATAGAAGTCCGAGGCCGGGTCGTGCACGACCATGTCGCGGATGCGCTCCCAGAGCTGCTTGCGCAGCGCCGCGAAACCCGGGTCGCTGCGGACCTCGTAGTCCCAGCGCGGGCGGGGCAGGGTGACGTCGAGCGTCTCGACGATGTGGCCGGGACGGGGGCCCATCAGCACGATCCGGTCGGCCAGGACGATCGCTTCATCGACGCTGTGGGTGACGAAGACGACGACGCGCGGGCGGAGCGACCAGAGGCGCATCAGCTCGACCTGCATCAGCTCGCGGGTCTGGGCGTCGAGGCTGGCGAAGGGCTCGTCCATCAGCAGGATGTCGGGATCGGTGGCGAGCGCGCGGGCCAGCGCGGTGCGCTGCTTCATGCCGCCGGACAGCTCGTGCGGGTAGGCGTCGGCGAAGCGGGTCAGGCCGACCAGCGCGAGGTAGTGGTCGGCCCGCTCGTGGCGCTCGGCCCGCGAGGCCCCGTTCAGCCCGAGGCCGAAGCCGACGTTCTCGCGCACCGACTGCCACGGGATCAGCCGGAACGACTGGAACACGAAGCCGGCATGCGGGCCGGGCCGCGGCGGCGTGCCGGCGACCCGGATGGTGCCGGCGTCGGGCTGGATCAGTCCGCAGATGAGCCGCAGCAGCGTGGTCTTGCCGCAACCGGAGGGACCGAGCAGGGTGACGAAGCTCCGGTCGGGGATCTCGAGCGACACGCCTTCGAGCGCCATGACGGGCGTCGTTGAGCCGGCGCGCCGGAAGGCCTTCGAGACCCGCGAGACGACGATCTTCGGCCCGGGCGCGGGGCGGTCGGCCCCGAGCGGCCCGGTCTCTGCGCCTGGCGGCAAGGGTCGGTTCAGCGCGCGGGCTGGTCGGCGCCGGGCGCGATGCCCCGGTCGGCCAGCACGCCGTCGAGAACGGAGAAATCCACCCATTCGGAGAGATCCGGCTTGCGCAGGCCGGCAAAGTCCGGCGTGGCGTAGAGCCAGTCGACGGTGTAGTCGATCTCGCTGCGGTTCAGCCCGCCGTTCACGCTCCAGCTGTCGGCGAAGGCGGCCGCCAGCGTCTCGAGGTCGGCGCGCGACACGTCCGGGCGGGCGTGGACCATGCCGTCGACCCAGATCGACGGCTCCCGGGCGAAGTCGCGGGCGGCGGCGGTCAGGGCCCGCACCACGGCCGCGACGTCCTCGCGGCGGGAGGCCAGCATGGCGTCCGGCACGACGTTGACCTTCTGCAGCACCGGGGCGGCGCCGTAGTAGGCGTCGGGGTCGACCAGGACGTGCAGGCCGGTGGTGTCGGGCAGCGACATCCAGACCCCGATCGACATGGTGGTCGCGTCCACCTGGCCGGCGGCCAGCGCCTGGGCGCGCACGCTGGGCTGGCCGATCGCCACGAAGCTGAGGCTGGCCGGGTCGACGCCGCCGGTGCGCAGCACTGCGGCGCTGAGGGTCTGGTCGAGGCTGCCGACCCGGCCGATGGCGAAGCTGTGGCCGGCCAGGTCTTTGGGAACGGCGATCGAGTTCCTGGCGGCGATCAGGAAGGGCAGCGACTTGTTCGGCGACGTCACCGCCTTCAGGGCCAGCTGGTTGCGGGCGACGAGCTGGAGCGCGGCATCGACGGAGATGTTCGCCATGTCGCCCTCGCCCGCCTGCAGCGCCGCCAGCGCGGAGGGCGTCTGCTGCACCCGCACCAGTTCGACATCGACGCCCTCGCGGGCGAAGTAGCCGAGGTCGACCGCAAGGTCCATCACCGAGTTCGGCACCAGCGGCGCGGCGAGATCGGTGACGATCAGCCGGAACGGTGCCGCCGTCGCCGTGCCCGCCGCCGTGGCGACCAGGGCCGCCAGGATCCATCGTCCGGCCGTGCCGAGGGTCATGTTGCAGCCGTGGTGCGCCAGCGGCTGGCCCGGAGCTCGAGGAGCCGCAGCGCCTGGGTGACAACGCCGCCGACCAGCGCCAGGACCAGAACGACGACGAAGTACGGCGCCATCTGGAAGGTGTTGCCGTAGAGCGCGAGCAGGCCGCCGAGGCCGCTGACCGCGGTGTAGAGCTCGGCCACGACGGTATTGATCAGGCCGATCGTGGCACCGAGGCGCAACCCGACAGCGACGAAGGGCAGGGCGCCGGGAAGCATGATCCGGAGATAGATCTGCAGGCGCGACGCCCCGGCCGAGCGCGCCATCTCGACCAGTTCCTCGTCGCTGTCGAGGATGCCGGCATAGGTGTTGACCAGGATCGGCATCACCGCGCCGAGAAAGACGATGGCGATCTTGGCCTCGGCGCCCAGGCCGAGAAAGACGATGATCAGCGGGATGAAGGCGACCCGGGGCGTGGCCATCAGCGCGTTGACGTAGATCTCGAGGGTCCGGCCGAGCCCCGGGATGCCGCCCATCAGCAGGCCGGCCGGCACCCCGACCAGCACTGCCAGCAGATAACCGCCGAAATAGACCCGCAGGCTCTCGATCGAGGCCGCCACGATCCGGCCGTCGGCCAGAAGCTGGCCCGCGGCATGCAGCGTCTCGAGCGGTGTCGGCACCAGGTTGGCGCCGGCCAGCACCGAGACCGCCCACCAGAGCAGCAGAAGAAGGCCGAGGACGATGAGGCGGTAGATCAGGATCATGGCCGGGCCGCGAGGGGCTGCACGAAGTCAGCCCGTTCTAGCCAGCCCGCGGGGAAGAGTATACTGCGATCGAGCACCCGGCTTTGCCGGATCCTCGGCGGCGCCAGCCGACGCGATCGAGGTCGCCGCCTAGCGGTAGAAGACGTTGCCGCCGAAGGTTCCGACGCGGGGCCGGCTGCCGAACCAGCCGGGAGCGGCGCGGGCGGAGTGGAAGAACAGCGCGCCGCGGGTGATGTCGACCGCGCCGCTCAGCACGGTCTCGGCGACCTCGAAGGCCCGGGCGCGGGCGCGCGGGTCGGCGAGCACGTCGGCGCGGCCGTCGCAGCGGTAGGAGAACTGGCAGCCGTCGGAAATCACGCCGCAGACCGAGTTCGGGAACTTGGGGCTGCGCGCGCGGTTCACCACCAC
Source organism: uncultured Alphaproteobacteria bacterium (assembly GCA_963847795.1). GTDB lineage: Bacteria > Pseudomonadota > Alphaproteobacteria > Rhodobacterales > Rhodobacteraceae > Amaricoccus. The sequence continues at coordinate 116,194 of CAWKBH010000011.1, read as the reverse complement.
GTGGGCGACCGCGGCCTCGCCGGCGGTGCCGGTGCCGCGGGCCTCGAAATAGACCGCCTCGGCCAGGCAGGACAGGTCGTGCTGGCTGGCGCGGCTGACTTCGGGCGCGGGCGGGGCCGGGGTCGGGGCGGTACGGGTGATCTGCGAGGCCTCGGTCACGGCGCTGCAGTTGGCGACGATCAGGAGGGCGGCGAGCCAGGCGGCGGCGCGGGTGACTGGACGCAAGGCGGGCGGTTCCTGGGGCTGTTGATCTCCGCGGCAAACTGGCATGTTGCGGTGCAACAAGTCTATAGGTAGAAAAATGGTCGGCGGATTCTCGCCGAAGGGGCGCCCGCCGGCGGCCCTTGCGGCGGGGGCGGGGGCCTGTTTGACTGGGGCCTGGAAATCGGACGGGGAGGGGCGCTTGGCGGGGGGATCGACCAGGGTCGTCATCGCGGCGCTGATCGGCAACGGCGCCATCGCCGCGGTCAAGTTCGTGGCCTCGGCGGTGACCGGATCGGGGGCGATGTTCGCCGAGGCCGTGCATTCCAGCGTCGACACCGGCAATCAGGCGCTGCTCCTGGTCGGGCTGCGGCGCGCGGCGCGGCCGGCGGATCCGAAGCACCCGTTCGGGCACGGCAAGGAGATCTATTTCTGGGCGTTCGTGGTGGCGATCCTGCTGTTCGGGCTGGGCGCCGGGGTGTCGATCTACGAGGGGTTCCACAAGCTGGGCGATCAGCAGCCGCTGCAGAATGTCGTTTGGAACTATATCGTTATCGGGCTTTCCATGGTGTTCGAGGGCGGGTCCTGGCTGCTGGCCTGGCGGGAGTTCAACCGGATCCGGGGCACGCAACCGGTGCTGGCGGCGCTGCGGCAGTCGAAGGATCCGGCGCTCTTCACCGTGCTCTTCGAGGACACCGCGGCGCTCCTGGGCCTGACGGCGGCGCTGCTGGGGGTGTTCGGCTCGGCCGAGCTGGGCTGGCTCTGGGCCGACGGGGCGGCGACGCTGGTGATCGGCGCGATCCTGGCGGCGGCGGCGCTGATGCTGGCGGTCGAGACCAAGAGCCTGCTGATCGGCGAGGCGGCGAGCCCGGACCTGGTCGAGGACATCCTCGGGGTGGCGGGGCGGGCGGCGTTCGTCGAGGGCGTGAACGAGGTCCGAACCATGCATTTCGGACCGGCGGACGTGCTGGTGAACCTCAGCGTCGATGCCCGCGACCAGCTCTCGGCGGGAGAGGTGGAGGCGGGGATCTCGAAGCTGGAGGCGGAGATCAAGGCGGCGCATCCGGAGATCAGCCGGGTGTTCATCGAGATCCAGTCGGCCGCCGCCAGCGACGCCGAGATCGGCCCGGATGACGAAGGCGCGGCGGAACCGGCGTAAGCCTCTGGCAGGGCTGAGAAAGGCGATGCACGGGGCATGCACAACGCATGCACAAACCAGGTGCATAAAGTTGGCCGGCCGCCGGCGCGGCGGGCGGAGGCGGCGCGTCGGGGTCCCGCGGGTTTCGCCTTTCCGCCCGCGCCGCCGCGGGGAGGTTGGCGTGGGTTTTGCGCGAGACAGGAAGATCTGCCGGGGAGGCGCCTGAGGAAGCGGCTGCTTCCTCAGCGCGCCTGTCCCAGTGTGGGGCTGCGAGTCGGGCCGGCGTCAAGGGTGAACGGGCTGGCGCCCGCCGCGTGCCGCGGCCCTTGACCCCGGCCCGAACTCGCGAAGGAAAGGGAGGAGAGCGCGATGGGTCATCGCAGCAGGCTGGCCGGGTTCATCATCGATTGCCAGACCGACGACCTCGCCGGGGCGGCGGGGTTCTGGGCGGCGGCGCTGGGCGACCGGCGGCTGCGCCGGCCGCAGGGCAAGTACGTCAGGCTCGACCCGCAGGCCGGGCTGCACGTGGAGGTGCAGCGGGTCGGGCATCCGAGCCGGGTGCATCTCGACATCGAGAGCGACGACGTCCCGGCCGAGGTGGCGCGGCTGGAGCGGCTGGGGGCGAAGCGGGTGGCGGCGGTCAGGACCTGGGTGGTGATGGAGGCGCCGACCGGGCACCGGTTCTGCGTGATCCGGGCCCAGACCGCGGATTTCGCGGCGAAGGCGGTGACCTGGGCGGACGACGCCTGATTTGGCAGGCTTGCCGCGGCGGCGCGGCTGGCTAGATGGACGGGTCCGACGCCGATGGGGGAAACCGCCCGAATGACCGCCTTTTCCGTGCTCGATCTCGCGCCGATCCCCGAGGGCGGAACCGCGGGCGAGGCGCTCCGCAACAGCCTCGATCTGGCGCGGCATGCCGAGGCCTGGGGCTACCGGCGCTTCTGGCTGGCCGAGCATCACAACATGCCGGGGATCGCCAGCGCCGCGACGGCGGTGCTGATCGGCCAGGTGGCGGCGGCGACCCGCGAGCATCGGCGTCGGCGCCGGCGGGATCATGCTGCCGAACCACGCGCCGCTGATGGTGGCCGAGGCCTTCGGCACCCTGGCGACGCTCTTTCCGGGGCGGATCGACCTCGGGCTGGGGCGGGCGCCGGGGACCGACATGGCGACGGCGCGGGCGCTCCGGCGGCACCTCGACCAGGGCGACAGCTTCCCGCAGGACGTGGTCGAGCTGATCGGCTATTTCGCCGAGCCCAAGCCGGGGGCGACGGTGCGGGCGATCCCCGGCGTCGGCACCCGGGTGCCGGTCTGGATCCTGGGCTCCAGCCTCTACGGGGCGCAGCTCGCCGCGCATCTGGGGCTGCCCTATGCCTTCGCCTCGCATTTCGCGCCGGCCGACCTGGAGCAGGCGGTGGCGGTCTATCGCGCCGGCTTCCGGCCCTCGGTGGACCTGGCGGCGCCGCGGCTGATGCTCGCCTTCAACGTCTTCGCCGGCGAGAGCGACGCCGAGGGGCGCTACCTGAAATCCTCGATGCAGCAGGCCTTCGCCAACCTGCGCTCCGGGCGGCCGGGACCGCTGCCGCGGCCGGTGGAGGACGTCGGCCGGCTGATCGACCCGGAGATGCTGGCGATGGTGGACCGCGCGCTCGCCTGCTCGGCGACCGGGTCGGCGGAGACGGTGCGGCGGGCGCTGACCGCGTTCATCGAGCGCTATCGCCCGGACGAGGTGATCCTGACCGGGCAGATCCACGACCACGCGGCGCGGCTGCGCTCGTTCGAGATCGCCGCCGAGATCCTGCGGGCGCCGGCGGCGGCGGGGTGAGCGCCGAAGGGGCTGGCGGGATGCCCGCGGCGCCGTAGGCTCGGGCGGCAGGGGGAAGTTGTCGTGAAGCGGAGCCGGGACTTTCTGCAGCGCTTCCGGGGCGGAATCTGGGCCGCCATCGGCGTGGTGCTGATCGTGGTCGTCGCGATCCTGATTTCCTGAGCCGTCCCCCGGCCGATCGCTTCGGGGCCGCGCAGGATGAGGCGCCGCGGACCGCATCAGCGGGGCGCCGGTGGCGCCCCGCGCGGTCCGCTCGCCCGGAGCGCCAGCGCGGAGGGCGAGGGGCGTGCCGCGTCCCAGATAGCGTCGGTCCGGGCGCGGCTGCCCTGGCGGTCGCGCTTGCGCGACTGCCCCTGGGAGGGCAGTCGCGGCCGGATTTGCCGACGGTCAAATCCGGCGGGACCGCGGAACCGGATCGCGTCATTGCGGAACTGATCGGCACGCTACAGCGGCGGCGGCCGGCGGCCGGGCCAGTCGGTGGCGCGGTGGTAGGCCTCGGCGAGCTGCAGGACGCCGAGGTCGTCGCCGCGGCGGCCGATCAGCTGCATGCCCATCGGCAGGCCGGCGGCGGAGAAGCCGGCGGGCAGGCCGAGCGCCGGCAGGCCGGCGAGGGTGGCGGGAATCACGATCTCCATCCACTGGTGGTAGCTGGCCATGGCGCGGCCGGCGACCGCGCGCGGCCAGGTCGCGCCGGCGTCGAAGGGGAAGACCTGGGCGCTGGGCATCAGCAGCGCCTCGGTAGCGCTCGAAGAGCGCGGCGGTGCAGGCGAACCATTCGGAGCGGACGAGGCTCGCCTCCTGGACCGCCTGCGCCGACAGGCCGAGGCCGGATTCCAGCTCCCAGATCGCCTCGGGCTTCAGCTGCGCCCGGCGCACCGGGTCGGCGGCGATGGCGCCGAGCCGGGAGGCGACGGCGAAGCCGCGGAGCACCAGCCAGGCGGACCAGAGCCGGGCGGGGTCGAAGGCCGGGGTCACCGGCTCCACCGCGACGCCGAGGCCGGCGAAGACCTCCAGCGCCGCCTCGCCGAGCTCGAGGATTCCGGGCTCGAGCGGGTAGTGGCCGGCCCAGTCGCCGATCCAGCCGATGCGCCGGCCGCCGACGGCGGCGTCGAGCCCGGCGGCGAAGGAGGGGTGCGCCGGCAGGGCGTGCGGGTCGCGCGGGTCGGGGCCGGCCAGGGTGTCGAGCAGCCGCGCCAGGTCGCGCGGGGTCCGGGCCATCGGGCCGTCGGTGGCGAACTGGTGCAGGTAGATCTCGCCGACCGGCTCGGCGGGGACGCGGCCGAAGCTGGGGCGGAAGCCGTAGACGTTGCAGAAGGCGGCGGGGTTGCGCAGCGAGCCCATGAAGTCCGAGCCGTCGGCCACGGCGACGAGGCGCGCGGCCAGCGCCGCGGCGGCGCCGCCGCTGGAGCCGCCGGCGGTGCGGGTCGGGTCGTAGGGATTGCGGGTGACGCCGAAGACCGGGTTGTAGCTGTGCGAGCCGAGGCCGAACTCCGGGACGTTGGTCTTGCCGATCAGGATGGCGCCGGCGGCGCGGAGGCGGGCGGCGAGGATGTCGTCGGCCTGCGGGACATGGGTCGGCGAAGAGCGGCGAGCCGCGGGTGGTGCGGATGCCGGCGGTCTCGACCAGGTCCTTGACCGCGAAGGGGATGCCGTGCAGCCAGCCGCGGCGGGCGTCGTTGTCGGCTGCCCGTGCCTCGGCCATCAGCGCCGTCGCGCGGGCGCAGGGAGACGATGGCGTTGAGCGCGGGGTTGACGGCCTCGATGCGGTCGAGCGTCGCCGCCATCAGCTCGGCCGCGCCGAGCCTGCCGGCGGCGAGCGCCGCCGAGAGGGCGCTGGCGTCGAGCGTCGGTGGGGTCGCTCACTTGGTGACTTCGGTCCAGATCCGGGTGTAGAGTTCGTGCACCTCCGGCGGGCAGGCCTCGAGGAAGGCGCCGGCGGCGGCGAGCTCGGCGGGCGGGTTGAGCTCGGGCGCGGTGCGCAGCTCCTCGGGCATGAAGGCCTCCGAGCCCTTGATGCCGTTGGCGTACTTGGCGAAGTCCGAGATCATCGCCGCGTTCTCGGGGTCCATGATGAAGTTCATGAACAGCTTGGCGTTGTCGACGTTCTTGGCGTCCTTCAGGATCGCGACGCTGTCCATGAAGAACGGGAAGCCTTCCTTGGGGATAGCCGAACTTGATGTCGGGGTTCTTCAGCCGCGAGCGCATGATCGCGCCGTTCCAGTAGTAGGCGGCGCCGTAGTCGCGGCTGGCGAGCTTCTCGACGGTGCCGTAGTCCATGGCGATCCACTTCGGCTTGGCCGCGAGCAGGGTGTCGCGCACCTTCTTCAGCACGGTCCTTGTCGGCGGTGCACCAGTCGCCGCCGACGTAGCTTGATGGTGGCGTAGAGCACGTCGTTCATCTCGGGCTCGACGTTGATCTTGCCGGCCAGCTCGTCCGGCGGGTCGAGGAAGATCGCCGAGGTGTTGATGTCGCCGTTATAGAGCGAGGTGTTGACGCCGATGCCGGTCAGGCCCCACTGCCAGGGCACGGTGTAGTGCCGGCCCGGATCCCAGGGCACGTCGACCCAGCGCGGGTCGACGTTCTTGAAGTTCTCCATCTGGTCGGGGCGGGCCTCGAGCAGCAGCCCTTCGCTTGATCCAGATCGGCACGTAGTTGGCCGAGGGCACCACGATGTCGAAGCCGCTGCCGCCGGCGCGGACCTTGGCCAGCGCGGTGTCGTTGGAATCGTAGTCGGTGAGGGTGACCTTGACGTCGTAGGCCTTCTCGAACTTCTTGATCAGCTCGGGGCTGGTGTAGTTGCCCCAGTTGTAGATGTTGAGCTCGCCCGCGGCCTGGGCGGCGCCGGCGCTCGCCAGCGAGCGCGGCCGCGGCGAGCGCGGCGGTGAGGTTCCAGTGCATGTCCGTCTCCATTGGTGTTCGGTTCATCCCTTCTTGCGGTTGATCGAAGAAGAACGCGGTGACGATCAGCACCGAGAACGCGAGGAAGACGGTGGAGATGGCGTTGATCTCGGGCGTGACCGCGCGGCGCAGCTGGCCGAGCATGTAGGTGGGCAGGGTCTCCTGGCCGCCGGATTTCACGAACTCGGTGATCACCACGTCGTCGAGCGAGATCACGAAGGCCAGCATGAAGCCGGCGAGGATGCCGGGCCACAGCAGCGGCAGCGTCACGCGGCGGAAGGCCATCCAGGGCGTGGCGTAGAGGTCGGCGGCGGCGCGCTCGAGCGTCAGGTCCATGCTTTCCAGCCGGGCGCGGATCGGCAGATAGGCGAAGGGGATGCAGAAGGCGGTGTGGGCGGCGATCAGGTAGCCGAGGCCGGAATAGCCGGTCCAGACCTTGATGCCGCGAGAAGACGATCAGCAGCGCCACCGCGGTGACGATCTCGGGCACCATCAGCGGCTGGTTGATGAAGGCGTAGGTGAAGGTGAGGCCGCGATAGGGCGGCGTGCGGGTGGTGGCCAGCGCGGCCATGGTGGCGGCGACGGTGGCGAGGCTGGCGGCGACGACGGCGATGAGCAGCGAGCGGCAGGCGGCCTCGCTGCACGGCGTCGTTCTGCCAGGCCGAGACGAACCAGCGCAGCGAAAAGCCCTCCCAGATCGGCCAGCGAGTTGCCGGCGTTGAAGGCGATAGACGACCAGGGTGACGATCGGCAGGTAGAGCAGGAAGAAGGTGACGAGCGCCAGCGTCGGCGAAGCCGGGCTGGGCGCGGACGTCGAAGCGCTGCCTAGCCATGGCCGCGCTCCCGATCGCGCGGCGTTGCGGACGTAGAACAGCAGCGCCACCATGACGATCACCATCAGCGTGATCGAGAGCGCGGCGCCGAGCGGCCAGTTGCGGCCCGAGCCGAACTGCAGCTCGATCAGGTTGCCGAGCATCATGTTCTTGCCGCCGCCGAGCACGCGCGGCGTGACATAGGCGCCGAGCGAGGGGATGAAGACCAGGATCGAGCCGGCGACGATGCCCGGCTTCACCAGCGGCATGATGATCCGCCGCAGCACCTGCAGCCGGTTGGCGTAGAGATCGTAGCCGGCCTCGACCAGGCGGAAGTCGAGCTTCTCGATGCTGGCGTAGAGCGGCAGCACCATCAGCGGCAGGTAGACATAGACCATGCCGAACAGGATCGCGGTGTCGGTGTACATGATCTGGATCGGCTGGTCGATGATGCCGAGCGCCATGCAGCGCGGTGTTGATGATGCCCTCGTTGCGGATCACCTCCTGCATGGCGAAGGTGCGGATCAGAGGTTGGTCCAGAACGGGATGGTGATCAGGAAGAGCCAGAGCTCGCGCGTGCGCGGCGGGCGGGTGGCGATGAAATAGGCGGTGGGAAAGCCGAAGATGCAGGGTGAGCAGCGTGGTGAGCAGCGACAGCTTCACCGAGCGCCAGATGATCGGTGAGGTGGGCGTCGGCGAAGCGAGAGCGTGTCGTCGAAGATGTCGCGCTGGAAGAAGACGTTGAACCAGCCGTCGAGCGAGAACTGCCAGACTTGACGCCGCCGTAGTCGCCCGGCCAGGAAGGAATAGAGCAGCATCACGAAGAGCGGCCCGATGGCGACAGAGAAAGATGATGACGAGCGCCGGGGCGGAGAGCAGCCAGCGGCCGCGGGTGTCGCGGCGGGCGCCGCGCGGCGGCTGTCGGTCGCGCAGCGCCATCAGTCCCTCAGCACCTGGGCGGCGTCGGGCTCGAGCCTGATCCCGACCGCCTCGCCGGCGGCGAAGCGCTCGGCCTGCGCCGCGGCTGTTCTGGCGGCGGACCATGAAGCGGTCGCCGGTCGTCGAGCCGGACGTGGAACTGGGTGTCGGTGCCGACATAGACGACGGTCTCCAGCGTCCCGGCGATGTCGCACGGCGCGCCGCCCTTGACCAGGCCGGCGTGCTCGGGGCGGACCGCCAGGGTGACGCGGCCCTGCGGCCGCGGCTCGGGCATCGCGGCCTCGAGCGTGGCGCCGCAGTCGAGCGCCACCCGCAGCAGGCCGTTCGATGGTGGCGGCGACGGCGCCTTCGAGGAAATTGGTCTCGCCGATGAAGTCGGCGACGAAGCGCTCCGACGGGCGGTCGTAGATGTCGTGCGGCGTGCCGATCTGCAGGATGCGCCCGGCCGACATCACCGCGATGCGGTCGGACATGGTCAGCGCCTCTTCCTGGTCGTGGGTGACGAAGACGAAGGTGATGCCGGTCTCGTGCTGCAGCCGCTTGAGCTCGATCTGCATCTCCTTGCGCAGCTTGTAGTCGAGCGCCGACAGCGGCTCGTCGAGCAGCAGCACCTGCGGGGCGGGCGCCAGCGCGCGGGCGAGCGCCACCCGCTGCTGCTGGCCGCCCGAGATCTGGCTGGTCAGCGGTCGCGCATCGGCGTCCATGCTGCACCAGCTCCAGCATCCGCTCGACGCCGGCGCGCGATCTCGGCGTCGGGGCGACCGCAGCATCTGCAGGCCGAAGGCGACATTCTCGGCGACGGTCAGGTGCGGGAAGAGCGCATAGTTCTGGAACACGGTATTGACCGGCCGGCGGTAAGGCGGCAGCCGCGCGATGTCGGCGCCGTCGAGCAGGATGTGTCCGGCGCTCGGGGCCTCGAAGCCGGCGATCAGCCGCAGCAGCGTGGTCTTGCCGCAGCCCGAGGGTCCGAGCAGGGTGAAGAACTCGTTCTGGCGGATCGCCACCGAGACGTCGTCGAGCGCCCGGAAGGCGTCCGGCCCCGCCCCGAAGATTCTTGCTGATCCCCCGCGCCTCGACGGCGACTGTCGGCTCGTCGGTTCCCGGCGCCACGCTCCGCTGCCCTGTCAAGCTTCGCCAGAAGCTTAGCACGCGACCTGCAGGCTGCAATCGGGAACGCCAACCCGCGCGACGCCGGAGGTCCGGCGTCGGCGGGAGCGCCGAAAGCGCCGGCGGGCACTGGCAACCCGCGACTTGCCGGCTATACTCTTCTGCGGTCACTACCCCTCAGGCAGAACTTCCGCATGTCCCAGGCCCAGATCGCCGCGCTGGAGCGGCCCATGCCGCATTTTGTGGAGTTCGTCGCGATGATGGCGGCCCTGATGGCGCTGACCGCGCTGTCGGTCGACGTCATGCTGCCGGCGCTGCCGCAGATCCGCGCCGAGTTCGGGCTGGCCGACGCCAACCGCCAGCAGCTGGTGATCACCAGCTATGTGGTCGGCTTCGCGCTGGGACAGCTGTTCCACGGGCCGCTCAGCGACCGGCTGGGGCGCAAGCCGGTGCTGCTGGTGGGGCTCGCGGTCTATGCGCTGGCCTCGTTCGGCTGCCTAGTCGCCGGCAGCTTCGAGATCCTGCTGCTGGCGCGGATCGTACAGGGGCTGGCGAATGCCGCGCCGCGGATCGTCGCCATCGCCGTGGTCCGCGACGTCTACGGCGGGCGGCGGATGGCGGAAGTGATGTCGTTCGTGATGATGGTCTTCATCGTGGTGCCGGTGCTGGCGCCGAGTGTCGGCGGTGCCTTCCTGATCGTCGGCAGCTGGCACCTGATCTTCGCCGCCCTGCTGGTGATCTCGCTGACCTTCCTGGTCTGGATGGCGCTGCGCCTGCCCGAGACCCGGCTGCCGGAGAGCCGCGAGCCGCTGTCGGTCGACTGGTTGCTCGGGGCCTTCGGCCAGGCCGCGACGACGCGGCAGACCCTCGGCTACACGCTGGCGACCGGCGTGCTCTTCGGCTCGCTGATGGGCTACATCAACTCGGCGCAGCAGATCTTCGTCGAGATCTACCGGCTCGGCGCCTGGTTCCCGATCATCTTCGGCTGCGTCGCGGTGGCGCTGGCCTTCGCCTCGTTCTTCAACAGCCGCTTCGTCGGCCGGCTGGGGATGCGGCGGGTGTCGCATGCGGCGGTGATCGGCTTCGCGGGCATCGGGCTGCTGCACCTGGGGCTGATCGCCGGCCTCGGGGCGCCGCCGCTCTGGGCCTTCGTGCTGCTGCTGGCGCTGAACCTGTTCTGCTTCGGGCTGATCATGCCGAACTTCAACGCGATCGCCATGGAGCCGATGGGGCGGATCGCCGGCACCGCGTCGTCCTTCGTCGGCGCGGTGACCACCGGCATGGGGGCGCTGCTCGGCCTCTGGATCGGCCAGGCCTACGACGGCAGCGTCACCCCGCTGGTGGCGGGCTTTGCCGGCTTCGGGCTGGTCGGCCTGGCCGCGGTGCTGGTCACCGAGCGCGGCCGGCTGTTCGGCACCGGTCACCCGCTGCCCTGACCGGGTCAGGGCCTGCCGCGCACCAGGTGGGCGATCGCCGAGATCGCGAACAGGACGATGGCGATGAAGAAGATGATCTTCGCGATCGAGACCGCGGTGCCGGCGATTCCGCCGAAACCGAGGACCGCCGCGATCAGCGCGATGATCAGGAAAGTGAGGGCCCATCCGAGCATGACGTCTCTCCGTGGCACAAAGGTCACCTGCTTAACGCGCGCGGGCGCGGCGGGTTCCCGCCGGTGCGGTTCGGGGAAGGTCGTCAGATCAGCGGCCGCTCGGTGCCCTCGCTGCGCTCGTAGGCGGCGATGCGCTCGAGCTCGGGGCGGTTCAGGATCACCAGGCTGTCGTCGCGCCAGCGGACCAGCTCGCGGTCGCGCAGCTTCTTCAGGGTGCGGCTGAGATGCACCGTGGTGATGCCGAGGGCGTCGGCGAGGTGGGTGTGGCCGAACGGCGCCGCCATCGCGTCGTTGCCGGCGCAGCCGACCGCCTGCGCCCGGTCGTAGAGGTGCAGGAACAGGTAGGCTGTGCGCTCGATCGCGTTGCGCTGGCCGACGCTGAGCAGGTGGCCGTCGAGCAGCTGCTCCTCGCGCGCGGCGATCCAGGTCATAGCGAATCCGAGCGCCGGGTGGTCGCGGAACACGGTCCAGACCTTGTCGCGCTGGAAGACGCAGAGCCGGGTCCGGGTGAGTGCCGTCACCGTGTGCTGCATCTCGTTCATCACCGCGATCTGCAGGCCGATCAGATCGCCGGGCAGGGCGAAGTTCAGCACCTGCCGCCGGCCGTCCTCGATCTCCTTGTGGCGGAAGGCCCAGCCCTCGAGGATGGTGTAGAGGTGCGGGCTGGCGCTTTCCTCGAGCAGGATGGTCGCGCCGGCCTCGACCACCAGCTCGCCGCGCTTGAAGCGGTGCATGAAGGCGAGCTCGGCGTCGCTGAGCGGCCGGAAGGCGGCGCGCTCGCGCAGCGGGCAGTTCTCGCAGGGGATCGTGGCGGGCGTCCGGCGGTTCTGCATCGGGTCTCACCTCCGGGCAGGCTGCGGCAGGCATCGTGCAGCCGCAGCCCGCCTTGTGCAACGCCCGGCAGGCTGGCCCGTTCCGCGGGCGTTCACATCGCGGCCGCGGTCGGCTAGGACTTCGGGCCTGCGGCAGGAGGAGAACGGGCGTGGTGAGATATTCGAGCGGGCGTTTCGCGGGGCGGCGCGCCGTCGTCACCGGCGGCGGCGCGGGGATCGGCGAGGCGGTGGCCCGGCGGCTGGCCGCCGAGGGCGCGCGGGTGGCGCTCTGGGACCGCGACGGCGCGGCGGCGGCCGCGGTAGCGGACGGGATCGCCGGGCTGGCGGTACCGCTCGACGTCACCGACTGGGTCGCGGTCGAGGCGGCGGCGGCCGCGACGGTGGCGGCTTTCGGCGGCATCGACGTGCTGGTCTGCAGCGCCGGCATCGCCGGGCCGACGGCCCCGGTGGTGGAGGTTCCGGTCGAGGCCTTCCGCGAGGTCTTCGCGATCAACGTCTTCGGCGTCTTTCACTGCTGCCGGGCCGTGGTGCCGGTGATGCAGTCGGGCGGCTACGGGCGGATCGTCAACATCGCCTCGATCGCCGGCAAGGAGGGCAATCCGAACACGTCGGCCTATTCGGCGTCGAAGGCGGCGGTGATCGGCTTCACCAAGTCGCTGGGCAAGGAGCTGGCGGGCGCCGGCGTGCTGGTGAACTGTGTGACCCCTGCCGCGGTCCGGACCGCGATCTTCGACCAGATCCCGCAGAGCCACATCGACTTCATGCTGTCGAAGATCCCGATGGGCCGGTTCGGCACCGTCGACGAGATCGCGGCGATCGTGAGCTGGGCGGCCAGCGAGGACTGCGGCTTCACCACCGCCGCGGTCTTCGACGCCTCGGGCGGGCGGGCGACTTACTGATAGCCGGTCGCCGCGCCACGGCTGCTACTCGGTCAGCCGATCCGCGAGGTAGCGGGCGAAGTCGTAGTTGGGCCGCTCCAGATGCGAGAGGTGGCCGGGGCGCGCGAAGCTGGATGAGAGGCCGCGGTAGACCTTCTCGGTGCAGCCGCGGTCCTCGACGTTGACCTCGTCGAGCAGGGTCTTGACTGCGGCGAAATGCGCCTGGGCGTCGGGGTCGCCCACGAAATCGGGCGACATGCCGCCGCCGAAGCCGATGCGGACCTGGCCCGGGCCGTGCGGGTGCAGCGTGAGGTACCAGAAGTAGCCGGGGGTCAGGGTGACCAGCAGGCTCGGGTAGATCGCGAGCAGGAAGGTGGTGCGCCGGCGGTCGCCCTGGAGCCGGGTGTTGGAGGGGTGGGCCAGCGCGATCTTCAGGCTGTCGTCCTTGAGGATGGTGTGGAAGTTGAAGGCCGGGCGGCCGGGCGGGCAGACCATCTCGTCGAGCTTCGACAGGCCGCCGATGGTGGCGGCGTGGCAGACCGGCAGGTGGTAGCTCTCCATGAAGTTCTCGGCCAGCACCTTCCAGTTGGTGTCCCAGAGGTGGGTCTCGAAGAAGGTCTCGACGTAGCTCTCCATGCCGAAGTCGGCGATCAGATCCTCGACCTCGGCGAGGCGCTCGGCCACCGGCGCGGCGTCGGGGTCGAGGGTCACGAAGATCCAGCCGAGCCATTCCTCGCAGCGGAGCCGCGGCAGGCAGTAGTCCTCGCGGCGGAAGGCCTGGTTCAGCGTCATCGCCGGGGCGCCGCGCAGGCTGCCGTCGAGGTTGTAGGTCCAGGCGTGGTAGGGGCAGACGATGCTGCGTACGTGGCCGCGGCCGGCGAGCAGCGTCGACATCCGGTGCAGGCAGACGTTGGAGAAGGCGGCGAGCGTGCCATCGCGGCCGCGCACCACCGCCACCGGCCGGCCGGCGATCTCCCAGGTCAGGTAGTCGCCCGGCTCGGCCAGCGCGCCGGCCCGGCCGAGGCAGAGCCACTCGCGGGCGAAGATGCGCTCGAGCTCGGCCTCGAGGAACGCCGGCGAGGTGTAGACCCCCGGCGGCATGGCGCGCGCCTCTTCGAACGGGCGCGCGGCGGCGTCGGCGAGCTCGGCGATCGGGTCGGGGTCGGGCAGGTCCTTCATGGCGGTCCCCTCCGGGTCAGTCGACGCCGGCGCTGTCGAACTTCTGCAGGTCGACCGGCCGGGCGGCGCGCAGCTCGACCTCGCCCGGCGCCGCGTCGCCGAGCGCCAGCGCGGGCGGCGGCGTCGATGTTGTGGATGGTGTCCTCGATCTCGGCGTCGCTGTGCAGCGGGTGGGTGGCGATCATCACCGTGCGGTTCAGGATGTCGAGCGAGCGGCGGCCGAGATCGGGCGGATAGTCGCGGCGCAGGCCCTGGTTCTGCGGCAGCCGGTAGGGGTCGAGCGCCGGGTGGTGCGCGCCCTCGTGCTGCAGCACCTGGTCCCATTGCGGGAAGGTGTGCCGCCCGGTCTTGCCGGCGATCATGCTCGGGACGGTGCGGGCGAAGGCCTGCGCCGCCGCCTCGGTCGGCAGCAGGTACATCACCTGGGTGGCGCAGTCGTGGTCGGGGCTGTTCATCGGCGAGGGCGTCAGCCCGATATTGCCGAGGTGGCGGGTGCCGGCGAGGATGCGCCGCTTCTCGGCGCGCATCGCCGCGATCATGCCGTCGAGGCGGTCGAGCTGGACGTTGAGCATCGCCCCCATCAGCTCCGAGGCGCGGGCGCCGATGCCGGCGAAGGGCTTCACGCCGTCGCTGCGGCCCTGCCAGTAGAAATGGCAGGGGTCGATGGCGCAGCGCGCGCGCTCGGCCACCGCCGGGTCGGAGGTGGCGAGGCCGCCGCCCTCGCCCGCGGTCATGTTCTTGAAGAAGTTGAAGCTGAAGGCGCCGGCATGGCCGATCGAGCCGAGCCTGCGCCCCTCGTAGCTGCCGCCGATGCCCTGGCAGACGTCCTCGAGCACCTTCAGGTCGCGGCGGCCGGCGATCTCCATGATCGCGTCCATGGCGCAGGCGGCGCCCCACATGTGCACCGGGATCACCGCGCGGGTGTGCGGGCCGATCGCGTCGGCGCAGGGCGGCGGGGTCGATGGTGACGCTCTCGTCGATGTCGACGATCACCGGGATCGCGCCGACCGACAGCACCGCGGTCGCGGTCGCCATGTAGGTGTGCGCCGGCACCAGCACCTCGTCGCCGGGGCCGATGCCGAGGCCGATCAGCCCGGCGGCCAGCGCGTAGGTGCCGCTGGCGGCCAGCGCGAACTCGGAAACGCCGAGATGCGCGGCGTAGCGGGTCTCGAAGCGCTCGCACTCGCTGCCCTCGCGGTAGCGGAACAGCGTCCCGGCGCGGATCACCCGCGCGATGGCCTCGATCTCTTCTTCTCCGGCGATGTACATGCCTGCCCCCGCGTCGGCGCCGCCGCGAATCGTTGCACCGGATCCGGCGGATTTGAAAGCGCCAATGCAGGCCGGCGCGGTCGCTGCCTCGGGCGCGTTCGCGGCGCCATGGGCGCATTTGTCCATCGCACCTGTGCGAAAAGACACTATCCCGCAAAACGATTTCGGGGTTTGATCGTCGGCGGTGCAGAGGAGGCGGGGGGACGGGTGGCCGACGGCTTCAGCAACCAGGGTCGGGGGCGGCGATGACGCTGCCGCGGCGCGCGCCGGCGCGTGGTCCTGCACGTCGACGACGTCGGCATGTGCAAGGGCGCCAACGACGCCTTTCGCGAGCTGGCCGCGCTCGGGGTCGTGAGTTCCGGCGCGGTGATGGTGCCTTGCCCGTGGTTTCTCGAGATCGCCGAGGCCGCGGCCGCCGACCCGGCGCTCGACCTCGGCGTGCACCTGACGCTGAACGCCGAGAAGCGGCACTACAAGTGGCGGCCGCTGACCGCGCCGCCGCCGGCGGCCGGGCTGACCGATTCGCTCGGCTTCTTCTGGCCCGACGTGGCGACGACGCGCGCCCGCGCCGCGCCGGAGGCGGTCGAGGCCGAGCTCAGGGCGCAGATCGACACCGCGCTGGCGGCCGGCATCGACGCCACGCATCTCGACGCGCACATGGGCGCGGCGATGGCGCCGGAGTTCTGCGCCATCTACCTGCGGCTCGGGCGCGACTACCGGCTGCCGGTGCTGATGACCGCGAGCCTCGCCGCCTATGCGCCCAACGACAACCTGACGGGCGTCACCGAAGCGGCGTTCCGGCCGGGGGTCGAGGCGGCCCGCGCCGCCGGCTTCGCGATCTTCGACGCCGCGATCCAGACCACCTGGGGCCGGCCGCGCGCCGAGCCCGCCGAGCCCGCCTATCGCCGCCTGGTCGCGGGCATCGGGACGGGGCTCACGTTCTTCTGCCTGCACTGCAACGCGCCGGGCGAGCTCGAGCTGATCGAGCCCGATTCGGCGCATGTGCGCAGCGAGGAATACGCGCTGTTCCGCAGCGAAGGATTCCGCTCCTTCCTGGCGGCGCAGGCGCTGGAGGTCATCGGCATGCGGCCGCTGCGCGACGAGCTGCGCGCCCGGCTGCCCGCAGGGGGGCACGTGCCGGCATGACGGCCGCCCGGAGCGGGCGGGTTCACGACAGGGAGGAAAAAGAATGCTCAACCTGCTGAAACCGGCCCTCGCGGCCCTGGCGGCGGCGGCGCTGATCGCCGGCGGCGGCGCAGGCGCAGGGGCTGAAGAAGCCCAAGGACGTGCACGTCACCTTCGTGGTGCACGGCGCGGCCTCCGACCCCTACTGGTCGGTGGTCAAGCGCGGCGTCGACGACGCGGCCAAGCTGACCGGGGCCAAGGTCGACTACTACAACCCGCAGGTGTTCGACGTGGTCGAGCAGGCGCGGCTGATGGAGGCGGCGATCGCCACCGCGCCCGACGGCATCGCGGTGTCGATCGCCGACGCCGACGCGATGCGCGCCTCGGTGACCCACGCGGTCGAGGCCAAGATCCCGCTGGTGGTGATCGATTCCGGCGAGAAGCCGGGGGCGGAGATGGGCGCCGACCTCTATGTCGGCACCGTCTC
Organism: uncultured Alphaproteobacteria bacterium; assembly: GCA_963847795.1. Classification (GTDB taxonomy): domain Bacteria; phylum Pseudomonadota; class Alphaproteobacteria; order Rhodobacterales; family Rhodobacteraceae; genus Amaricoccus. The sequence goes on along the minus strand of CAWKBH010000011.1, from coordinate 99,896 downwards.
GGAATACGACAGCGGCAAGCGCGCCGGCGAGCGGCTGGCCAAGGACGGCATCCTCAAGGTCGTCTGCATCAACCACGAGGTCGGCAACGTCAGCCTCGACGAGCGCTGCCAGGGCCTGAACGACGGGCTCAAGCCCTCGGGCGGCGGCACCGAGGTGGTGGCGGTGACGCCCGACCCGGCCGACATCGAGCGCCGCACCGAGGCCTATCTCTCGGCGCATCCGGAGGTGCAGGCGGTGTTCGCGCTCGGCGCCACCGGCGGCCAACCCGCTGATCCAGCTCTTCCGCGACAAGGAGCTGTTCGGCAAGCTCAAGCTCTACACCTTCGACATCAGCCCGGAGGTGCTCGACTCGATCGTCGCCGGCGAGATGGGCTTCGGCATGGACGCGCAGCAGTACCTGATGGGCTTCCTGCCGGTGATCTACCTGGTCGAGCACGCCACCCACGGCTTCTGGCCGCTGAACAGCACCTATACCGGGCCGCTGTTCGTCGACACGCCCGACAAGGCGCAGGCGATCCTGACCCTGGCCAAGGAAGGCATTCGCTGATCCGAATCCGGCCGCGCGGGGGCGCGTGCTCTCCGCGCGGCGATGCGACGACCGGGGAGCACGATGACGGCTGCGGACGACAAGGCGCACGACGGCGGAGGCGCCGCGGCCATCGGCCTGACCCGCAAGGCGAGCGGCGCGCCCGACGAGCGGCTGGCGGCGACCGGCCGGCTCACCCAGGCTGCTGCGGCGGCCGGAAGCGGGGTCGGCGGCGGGGCTCCTCGCCACGATGGTGATCTTCGCGCTGCTGCCGGGGGCGGCGAACCTCTACTCGCTGCAGGGCTCGATGACCGTCCTGACGCTGTCGGCCGAGCTCGGGATCATCGCCACCGCGGCGGCGCTGCTGATCATCGCCGGCGAGTTCGACCTGTCGATCGGCTCGATGATCGGCTTTGCCGGCGTGGTGATCGGCCTCGCCGTGACCGATCTCGGCCTGCCGCTCTGGGGCGGCATCGCCTGCGCCTTCGCCGTGGCGGTGCTGGTCGGCTATCTCAACGGGCTGATCGTGGTGAAGACCCGGCTGCCGTCCTTCATCGTCACCCTGGCCTCGCTCTTCATCCTGCGCGGGCTGACGATCGCGCGTGACCCGCGCCGTCACCGGCCGCACCCAGATCCCCTATATCCTCGACGACGTTCCCGACCCGCGCACGGCGGCGATCTTCAACGGCCACGTGCTCACCGGGCTTCTTCCAGTGGATGGGCGACCAGGGCTGGATCGCCATGCGCAGCGACGGCGTGCCGTTCGTCCCCGGCATTCCGATGTCGATCGTCTGCTGGCTGGTCCTGAGCGCCTGCGCCGGCTATGTGCTGACCCGCACCCGCTTCGGCAACTGGATCTTCGCCACCGGCGGCGATCTGGAGGTGGCGCGCAACGTCGGCGTGCCGGTGAATGCGGTGAAGATCAGCCTCTTCATCTACACGGCCTGCGCCGCGACGCTGCTGGCGACGATCCAGGTGATGGAGGCGGGCTCGGCCGACACCACGCGCGGCCTGCTCAAGGAATTCGAGGCGATCATCGCCGCGGTGATCGGCGGGGTGCTGCTGACCGGCGGCTACGGCACGGTCTAGGGCGTGGTGTTCGGCGCGCTGATCTTCGGGCTGGTGCAGATGGGCATCTTCTACACCGGCATCGACACCGACTGGTTCAAGGTGTTCCTCGGCCTGGTGATCCTGCTCGCGGTGCTGGTCAACAACTGGATCCGGCGCAAGGCGCTGGGGCAGGGAAGCCGGCGATGAGCGCCACCCCGGCGATGGAGCTGCGCGGGGTCAGCGTCGACTTCGGCTCGGTGCGGGCGCTGCAGGACATCGACATCAAGGTCTATCCCGGCGAGGTGCATTGCCTGCTCGGCGACAACGGCGCCGGCAAGTCGACGCTGATCAAGGTGCTGTCCGGCGTCTACCGGCCGACCCGCGGCCAGATCCTGGTCGACGGCGCGCCGGTCAGCTTCCGCAGCCCGCGCGAGGCGCAGGAGCGGGGCGTGGCGACGGTGTTCCAGGACCTCGGCATGATCTCGCTGATGTCGATCACCCGCAACTTCTTCCTCGGCCGCGAGCCGACCCGGTCGCGGCTGCCGCTGTCGCGGATCGACATGGAGCGCGCCGACCGGGTCGCGCGGCAGGCGATGGCCGATATCGGCATCGACGTGCGCGATCCGACCCAGGCGGTGGGCACGCTTTCGGGCGGCGAGCGCCAGTCGGTGGCGATCGCCCGCGCGGTGCATTTCGGCGCGCAAGGTGCTGATCCTCGACGAGCCGACCTCGGCGCTCGGCGTGCACCAGGCGGCGATCGTGCTGAAGCTCGTGATCGAGGCGCGGATGCGCGGGCTGGCGGTGATCTTCATCAGCCACAACATCCACCACGCCTATCCGGTCGCGCGACATTTTCACGCTCCTGAACCGCGGCCGCAGCCAGGGCACCTACGCCAAGTCGGAGATCTCGCGCGACGAGGTGATCGCGATCATGTCCGGGCGGCGAGGACCTGCGCGCGGTCGAGGCCGAGATCGAGCGGCTGCTGGCGACGATCGTCCGATGACCCGGCTGGCGCGCTTGTCCGGTCGGCTCCACCTCGCAAGGCACTGAAATGACGTAATTTTGCGCGTATGGACTCCGTATGGAACGCATATGGAACCCGTGTGGGCGTTCTTGCCTTTGCGCATCAGTCGGTGAGGGTCGCCAGGGCTGCCCTGCGATCGGCGGGCCGCAGCTTCAGGAACAGGGTCCGGGCCTGCCGGATGTCGCGCTCCGTACCCGTCTCCGCCGCTTGTCTGAGCGCCACCACGACCGGATCCTGCGGGCTGCCGATGAAGGCGAGGGCCTTCGCCAGGCGCCCCATCGTCTCGCGGTCGATCCCGGTCTCGTCCATGCTCTATTCCACCGCCAGGATCATGTTGCGCACCACCGGGTAGATTTCCTTTTCCCAGCGGCGGCCGCTGAAGACGCCGTAGTGCCCGACATTGGCCTGCAGGTGGTGGCGCTTCAGGTGCGGGCGCAGCGCGGTGCAGAGGTCGTGCGCGACGGCGGTCTGGCCCAGCGCGCAGATGTCGTCGCGCCCGCCCTCGACCGTCAGGAGCGCGGTGTGGCGGATCGCGCCGGGATCGACCTGGCGGCCGCGGTAGCTGAAGCTGCCGCTGGCGAGCTCGGCGCGCTGGAAGATGCGGTCGATGGTCTCGAGGTAGAATTCCTCGGTCAGGTCGAGCACGGCGAAATACTCGTCGTAGAAGGCCTTGATCTTTTCCGCCTCCTCCACCTCGCCCCGGCGCGATGTGGCGGTAGAGCTTGCGGTGCGCCTCGCGGTGGCGGGGCATGTTCATCATCATGAAGGCCAGGAGCTGCAGGAAGCCGGGATAGACCTTGCGGCCGCGCCCGGGGAAGCGGCTGGGCACCCTGGCGATCAGGGTGCGCTCGAACCAGGCGAGCGACTTGGACGTCGCGAGCTCGTTCACCGCCGTCGGGCTCTCGCGGGTGTCGATCGGCCCGGCCATCAGCGTCATCGAGCGCGGCGTCGCCGGGTTGCGGTCCTGCGACATCACCGCGACCGCGGCCAGCGTCTGCACGCAGGGCTGGCAGACCGCGAGCACGTGCGCGCCGGGGCCGATCTCCTCGAAGAAGCGGATCAGGTAGCCGACGTAGTCCTCGACGCCGAAGCGCCCGGCCTCGACCGGCACGTCGCGGGCGTTCTTCCAGTCGGTGACGTAGACGTCGTGGTCGCGCAGCAGCGTCTCGATCGTGCCGCGCAGCAGCGTGGCGAAATGGCCCGAGAGCGGAGCCGCCACCAGCACCCGCGGCTGCGGCGTGTCCACGTCCTTGGCGAAATGCAGCAGCTGGCCGAAGGGCAGGTCCAGCGCCACCTCCTCGCTCACCGGCACGTCGCGGTTGCCGACCCGCACGCTGCGGATGTCGAAGCAGGGGCGGGCGTGGCTGAGCTCGAATCGCGAGAGCATCTCCAGCGTGGCGTCGACCGGGCGACGCCATCCGGGGGACCAGGGGTGGCGCAGCGCCCCGGCCCAGCGGGCCGCCCAGCGCATCGGCGAGAACAGGTCGTCGTGGAACTGGTAGGTCTCGTAGAGCATTCGCCCAGGGCTCCCCCGCCGGTTTTCGAGAAAACTAGTGCAATTCTTTTTGCGGTGCGAGAGAATTGTTTGCAGTGCAATGTCCGCAGGGGGAGTCGGGGCCGGGATGGCAGGCGCGACGCTGACGATCTCGTCGAAGAACTACTCGTCCTGGTCGCTGCGCGGCTGGTTGCTCTGCCGCATGGCGGGGCTCGATTTCGAGGAAAGGCCGGTGGATCTCGACGATCCCGATGCCCGGCAGGAGCTGCTGCTGCTCTCGCCTTCGGTGCTGGTGCCCCGGCTGGTCCACGACGGCGTCGCGGTCTGGGACACGCTGGCCATCGCCGAATATCTCAACGAGATCAGGCCGCAGGCCGCGCTGCTGCCGGCCGACCGTGCGGTGCGCGCCCATTGCCGGGCGGTGTCGGGCGAGATGCATTCGGGCTTTTACAACCTGCGCTCGGCGCTGCCGATGAACCTCAAGGCGCGGCACGCCGCCTTCAAGATCTTCTCCGGCGCCCGGCCCGACGTCGAGCGCATCAGGACGATCTGGACCGAGTGCCTGGAGGCCTATGGCGGGCCCTACCTGTTCGGCGCGCCGACGGTGGCGGATGCGATGTACGCCCCGGTCTGCACCCGCTTCCGCACCTACGCGGTCGAGCTAGACGCCCGGCTCGCGGCCTATTGCGACACGATCTTCGCCTGGCCGTTCATGCAGGAATGGACCGAGGGCGCGCTGGCCGAGGAGGACGAGATCATCGAGCTCGAGGTGGAGTTCTGAGCCGGCGCCGGCTGAAAAGTTCGCCCACGGACCGGCATCAGCGACGCATCGCGTCGCGCCGGTTCGTCGGCTGGAGCGCGCGAGCGCGGAGGCCGAGGGGCGCGCCGCCAGGACCGTCGCTCTCCAATCCGCGCGCGCCTGCCTGGGCGGCGCGGAACGCGCCTGCCGGGGGCAGGCCGGCGCGTGCGGATTTGTCGACGGACAAATCCGCGCGGTGAATGCGGCGCGCGACTTCCGGCCGGTGAGGCAAGGCGATCAAGCGGCGACCGAATGAGCCGGCGCCGCTAACCTGCCGTTAACCCTGGCCGGTCACCCTCGGCGGCCGTTGCGGCGGAGGCGGCGATGGCGGCCAGGGATCACGAGCGGATCGGCTTTTCCGAGGAGGCCCTGCGCGGCCTCAGCGATCTCGACCTGCGCCTGCCGCCGCCCGAGATCGCGCTGCTCGCCCGCCCGTCGGAGCCCGGCGGCCCCGACAGCCGGCCGCACTACTGGGGCCACCGCGAGCGCCTGCGCAAGCGGTTCCTCGAGGGCGGCCACGCGGCGATGCCGGAATACGAGCTGCTGGAGCTGGCGCTGTTCAACGCCATCCCCCGCATCGACGTCAAGCCCCTGGCCAAGGCGCTGCTCGCCGCCTTCGGCGACCTGAATGGCGTGGTCGCCGCCTCGGAGCACCGGCTGCTGCAGGTCGCCGGCGCCACGCCGCAGGTCTACCTGCAGCTCAGGATCGTCGAGGCCTTCGCGCACCGCATGGCCCGCGCCCGGGTGATCCAGCGCTCGGTGCTCTCGTCCTGGGACGCGCTGCTGAGCTACTGCCGCACGGTGATGGCCTACCGCGACACCGAGCAGTTCCGCATCCTGTTCCTCGACCGCAAGAACGTGCTGATCGCCGACGAGGCCCAGGCCAAGGGCACGGTCGACCACGTGCCGGTCTATCCGCGCGAGGTGGCCAAGCGCGCGCTGGAGCTGAATGCCTCGGCGATCATCCTCGTGCACAACCATCCCTCGGGCGATCCGACCCCCAGCGACGCCGACATCGCGATGACCGAGCAGATCGAGCTGGCCTGCCAGGCGATCGGCGTCGCGCTGCACGACCACGTGGTGATCGGCAAGGGCGCCGAAGTTTCGTTCCGCAGTCTCGGCCTGATCTGAAAGAATTCTGTCGCGACGCTGAATTCCCGGGGTCGCAACCGCCAACGAATGTTGTTAAGCTTTCGGCGAGAAGGGTTCAACTTCGGGGAGGAAACCAAATGCGATTTGAGAGGCTGCCGCTCGGACGAGCGGCTGTCGCCGCAGGCGTAGTGGTCGCGTCGCTCTGGGCCATCGGCCGCCAGCGCGGTGAACATCAACTTCGTCTCCGGGGCGGTCGGCAGCGACATCGCCGTGATGCAAGGAACTGATCAAGCCCTGGGAGGAGAAGACCGGCAATACCGTGACTTTCGTCCCGATGCCGTCGTCGACCACCGACCAGTTCGCCCAGTACAAGCTGTGGCTGGCGGCCGGCAACGCCGACATCGACGTCTACCTGACCGACGTGATCTGGGCGCCGCAGCTCTCCGACCAGTTCCTCGACCTGACCAAGGCTGCGGCCGAGGACGTCATGCCGACCACTTCCCGTCGATCGTCGAATCGCAGACCGTCGACGGCAAGCTGGTGGCGCTGCCGTTCTTCACCGATGCGCCGGCGCTCTACTACCGCAAGGATCTGCTGGACAAGTACGGCGACAAGGTGCCGACCACCTGGGACGAGATGACCGCCACGGCGCAGAAGATCCAGGACGGCGAGCGCGCCGCCGGAACGAACGATCTCTGGGGCTACGTCTGGCAGGGCGTCCGCCTACGAGGGCCTGACCTGCAACGCGCTGGAATGGATCAAGTCGAACGGCGGCGGGCAGATCATCGAGCCCGACGGCACGATCACGGTCAATCAACCCCAATGCGGTGAAGGCGCTGGAAATGGCCAAGGCCTGGGTCGGCACCATCTCGCCCCGCGGGCGTCCTGTCCTACACGGAGGAGGAGTCGCGCGGCGTCTGGCAGACCGGCAACGCCGTCTTCATGCGCAACTGGCCCTATGCCTACGCGCTCGGCAACAGCGCCGACAGCCCGATCAACGGGCAAGTTCGACGTGGCGCCGCTGCCGTCCGGTGGCGGCGACAACAAGTCGGCGGCCACGCTCGGCGGCTGGAACATCGCGGTGTCGCGCTACTCGCCGAACCCGGACGTGGCGATCTCGTCTGGCGATGTTCATGGCCTCGACCGAGTTACCAGAAGCAGGCGGCGCTGCGGCTCTCGCACCTGCCGACGATCATCTCGCTCTACGACGATGCGGACATCGCCGCGAAGCAGCCGATCATCCCGCGCTGGAAGGACATCTTCCTGAACGCGGTGCCGCGGCCGTCGGCGCCGACCAAGGTCAGCCTACAACGAGGTGTCCTCCAAGTTCTGGTCGGCGGTGCACGACACGCTGTCGGGCACCGGCACCGCGGCGGACAACCTCGAGATCCTGGAATCCGATCTCCAGGAGCTGAAGGGCGGCGGCTGGTAGTCGCTCTGTCGCGGAGCCGGCGCCGCGGCAGATGCCTGCCGGGGCGGCACCGCCACCGGCCAGGAAAAGGGGGAGGTTCGAGCATGACGACCACCACGGTTGAGTCACGCGCAGGGCAAGGCGATCGCAGCCCCGGCCGCCCGGCGATCCCAGCTCCAGGCCGAACGGATCCGCGCCGCGCGGCTGTTCCTGCTGCCCATGCTGACGGCGCTGTTCCTGGTCGCCGCCTGGCCGCTGCTCCGGACGATCTACTTCAGCTTCACCGACACCTCGCTGACCAACCTCGCGGGCGGCAAGTTCATCGGTTTCGACAACTACCTGACCTGGCGCACGCTCACTTCGGGCAAGGTCATCTGGCGCGGCACCCTGGTCGATCCGGCCTGGTGGAACGCGGTCTGGAACACCTTCCGCTTCGCCATCATCTCGGTCTCGGTCGAGACCGTGCTCGGGCTGATGGTGGCGCTGGTGCTGAACGCCGAGTTCGTCGGCCGCTCGATCGTGCGCGCCGCGATCCTGATCCCCTGGGCGATCCCGACCATCGTCTCGGCCAAGCTCTGGGCGTGGATGTTCAACGACCAGTTCGGCATGGTCAACGACATGCTGATGAACCTCGGCCTGATCGACCACAAGATCGCCTGGACCGCGAACGTCGACACCGCGATGTGGGCGGTGCTGATCGTCGACATCTGGAAGACGACGCCGTTCATGGCGCTGCTCTGCCTCGCCGGCCTGCAGATGATCCCGCGCGACATGTACGAGGCGGCGAAGATCGACGGCATCCACCCGGTCAAGGTGTTCTTCAAGGTCACGCTGCCGCTGGTCAAGCCGGCGCTGATGGTGGCGGTGATCTTCCGCGTGCTCGACGCGCTCCGGATCTTCGACCTGATCTACGTGCTGACGCCGAACTCGACTCGGCGACCAAGACCATGTCGGTGATCAGCCGCGAGAACCTGATCGACTTCGACAAGTTCGCCTACGGCTCGGCGCAGTCGACGCTGCTGTTCCTGATCATCGCGCTGTCGGTGGTGCTCTACATCTGGCTCGGCAAGGTCGACCTCGGAGGGCAGAAGCAATGAGCCTCGTCAAGAACGGCCTTTTCTACCTCGCGGTGGTGGTCATCGTCGTGGTCGCGGTGTTCCCGTTCTACTACGCGATCATCACCAGCTTCAAAACCGGGACCGCGCTGTTCGAGGTCAACTACTTGCCGACCGAGTTCAATCTCGGACAACTACGTCAGCGTGTTCAGCCAGGGCGACTTCCCGCGCAACATCCTGAACTCGGTGATCGTCGCCATCGCTCACCGTCGCGCTGGCGCTGCTGCTCGGCGTCACCGCCTCCTACGCGCTGGCCCGGGTGCGGTTCCGCGGCCGGACCCTGCTGCTGCTGACCATCCTCGCGGTGTCGATGTTCCCGCAGATCGCGGTGCTCGCGGGCCTGTTCGAGCTGATCCGCTTCATCGGCATCTACAACACGCCCTGGGCGCTGATCCTCAGCTACACCATCTTTACCCTGCCGTTCACCGTCTGGGTGCTGACCACCTTCATGCGCGACCTGCCGATCGAGATCGAGGAGGCGGCGATCGTCGACGGCGCCACGCCCTGGGTGATCATCACCAAGGTGTTCATGCCGCTGATGTGGCCGGCGCTGGTCACGACCGGGCTCCTCGCCTTCATCGGCGCCTGGAACGAGTTCCTGTTCGCGCTGACCTTCACGTCGTCGAACACCACCCGAACGGTGCCGGTGGCGATCGCGCTGCTCTCCGGCGCGACCCAGTACGAGACGCCCTGGGGCATCATCATGGCGGCCTCGGTCATCGTGACGGTCCCGCTCATCGTCCTGGTGCTGATATTCCAGCGCAAGATCGTGGCCGGCCTGACCGCCGGCGGTGTCAAAGGCTAATTCGGAGTTCGCACATGGCCAAGCTCGAGCTTAGGGATATCCGCAAGTCCTTCGGGGCGGTCCACGTCATCAAGGGCGTCGACCTCGACATCGAGGACGGCGAGTTCATGGTGTTCGTCGGCCCGTCCGGCTGCGGCAAGTCGACGCTGCTGCGGCTGGTCGCGGGCCTGGAGGACATCACCTCCGGCGACATGATGTTCGACGGCCAGCGGGTGAACGACCTGACGCCGTCGAAGCGCGGCATCGCCATGGTGTTCCAGTCCTATGCGCTCTACCCGCACATGACCGTCTACGACAACATGGCCTTCGGCATGAAGCTGCAGAAGTCCGGCGCCGACGACATCAAGACGCGCGTCGAGAAGCGCCGCGAAGCTGCTTGCAGATCGACCACCTGCTCGACCGGCTGCCCAAGCAGCTCTCGGGCGGCCAGCGCCAGCGCGTGGCGATCGGCCGGGCCATCGTGCGCGACCCCAGGGTCTTCCTGTTCGACGAGCCGCTCTCCAACCTCGATGCGGCGCTGCGGGTGGCGACCCGGCTCGAGATCGCCAAGCTGCACCACTCGATGGGCAACGTGACCATGGTCTACGTCACCCACGACCAGGTCGAGGCGATGACGCTGGCCGACCGGATCTGCGTGCTGCGCGACGGTCTGGTGATGCAGGTCGGCTCGCCGACCGAGCTCTATGACCGACCGAACTCGATCTTCGTCGCCGGGTTCATCGGCTCGCCGCAGATGAACTTCCTGAACGGCGATATCTCGAAGGCCTACAACTGCCATACGCTCGGCATCCGCTCCGAGCACATCGTGGTCGACAACGACAACCCGGTCTGGTCGGGCAAGGTGGTGCACGCCGAGAACCTCGGCTCCGACAATTTCCTCTTCGTCGATATCGGCACCCCGGAACCCGGTGCTGGTTCGCCAGGAGGGCAAGACCTCGATCCCCTGGGGCGTCGAAATCGGCATCCGGCCGATCGAACAGAACCTGCATCGCTTCGACGAGAAGGGCAAGCCGATGCACTGAGCCGCGGCGTTGCGGCGGGTCATACGGGCTCCGGTTGATCCCTTCCGACAGGTGCCCGGCATGACGCGCAACCGCGCCGCATTCACTCGGCGGATTTGGCGGAGACAAATCCGCCCGCGCCTGCCTGCCCCTGGCAGGCGCGTTCCGCGCCGCCCAGGCAGGCGCGCGCGGATTGGAGCGCGACGGTCCCGGCGGCACGCCCCTCGGCCTCCGCGCTCACGCGCTCCGGCCGACGAACCCGCGCGAGGCAGTGCCTCGCTGTTGCGGGTTCGGGGAACCTGTCCTGCATCGTCGCGCTCGGCATCGAGGGAAGTGATGTCGGTTCGATGTCACCCGAGGGATTCAACCGGATCGCGTATCAGCCGCCGCAACACCTCCGGTCTCGAAGCATTGGCGTAACGGCGCCGCCCCGATCGGCAGGATAGCCCGATCCTCAGCGCCCCGCCTGGGCGCCATGCTCCGGACTATCTGCCGCGAGATCAGCGACCACGGCCTCCCCGACCACGTCCATGATCGCGAAGCCGTTGGGGTGCAGCGTCAGCAGGTCGCCCGCGTGCTCCACCCCCTGCGAGATCGCCATCTCGCCGCCGCCGGACAGCCGCACCTGCCGCCGCTCCGGCGAGAGGTTGAAGACGCAGAGCACGCTGCCGCCGCGGGTGAAGGCGAGGACCGGCGCGGCCACGTCGAAGAACGCCGTCCGCCCGGTCCGCAGCTCCTCGGTCTCGCGCCGGAGCTTCAGCATCGCCCGGTAGAACTCGAGCACCGAATCCGCACGCCCCGCCTGGCCGGCGACGTGGTTGGCCGCCTGGGCCGCCTTCACCGGCAGCCAGGGACCGACGTTGCCCATGGAGAAGCCGGCGTTCGGCTGGCCGGCGTCCCAGGTCATCGGCGTCCGGCAGCCGTCGCGGCCGACCGGCTCCGGCCAGAACCGGATTCCCTGGGGATCGGTCAGCTCGTGAAGCTCGAGTTCGGTGTCGGTCTGGCCGAGCTCGTCGCCCTGGTAGATGCAGATCGAGCCTTCGAGCGACAGCAGCAGCGCACCCGCCAGCTTCGCCAGCGGCACGTGGCCGATCCCGTGCTTCTTCCAGCGGGTGACGTGGCGCGACACGTCGTGGTTCGAGAACGCCCAGGTCGGCCAGCCGCCCTGCGCGCCCCGGAAGAACTCCTCGATCTGGCCGCGAAAGTGCGCCGGGTCGAAGCGGGCGTCGAGCATCTCGAACGAGTAGCATTTGTGCAGGCGCTTGCCGGTGGTGTATTCGCCCATCATCCGGATCGCGTGATGGCTCTCGCCCATCTCGCCGACCATCGCCCGCGCCTCGTATTCGTCGAGCAGCGCCCGCATCCGCTCGAGGAACGCCAGGTTCTCCGGCTGGTTCTTCGAGAAGATGTGGTACTGCATGTAGTAGGGGTTCGCATCCGGGACGCCGGGGTTGCGGAAGTCGGCCGGGTCGTCCCGCAACAGCTTGTCATGGAAGTAGAAGTTGACGGTGTCGAGGCGGAAGCCGTCGACGCCGCGGTCGAGCCAGAACCGCATCGTCGAGAGCAGCCAGTCCTGGACGTCCCGGTTGTGAAAGTTGAAGTCCGGCTGCTCGGCGAGGAAGTTGTGCATGTAGTACTGCCGCCGCCGCGGCATCCCACTGCCAGGCGCTGCCGCCGAAGACCGAGAGCCAGTTGTTCGGCGGCGAGCCGTCGTGCCTGGGGTCCGCCCAGACGTACCAGTCGGCCCTGGGGTTGTCGCGGCTCTGCCGGCTCTCGCGGAAGAACGGGTGCTCGACGCTGGAATGCGACAGCACCTGGTCGATGATCAGCTTCAGCCCCAGCTCGTGCGCGCGTTCGACCATCGCGTCGAAATCCGCCAGCGTGCCGAAGATCGGGTCGATGTCGGTGTAGTCCGACACGTCGTAGCCCATGTCGGCCATCGGCGAGGTGAAGATCGGCGACAGCCACACCGCGTCGACCCCGAGATCGGCGACGTAGGGCAGGCGCTCGGTGATCCCGCGGAGGTCGCCGACGCCGTCGCCGTTGGAGTCCTGGAACGAGCGGGGATAGATCTGATAGGTCACCGAGCCGCGCCACCAGTCAGCCATTCTCGCCACCCTCCCGTTGCGTGAGTCCCCGGCACGGTAGCGGATCGGCTCGCCGCGCTTGAACCGGCTTCGTCAGCCCAGCTCGAGGCTGACCACGCCGAAGACCGAGCCGAGATCCTGCTCGGGGGCCGGGCCTCGGTACATCCGCGCCGTCTCGAACACCTGCTCGAGCCCGAGGTCGCGGGCGAGCGCCATGGCGACATGGTTGGGCTCGGGAACGTCGAGCAGCAGGCCGCCCTTCGTCGGCAGCCGGCCGGCGAGGATTCCGAGGATCCGCGCGGCCTCGCTGGCGTCGACGGCGTGCAGGGGACCGACCTTGGCGCCGCTGCGGCAGGCGCGGATCGTGCCGTAGCCCTCGACGTTGCCGTCGCGCTCCAGCACGACGGTGCGGCGGGTCGCCGCGTCGGTGAACCAGGCCGTCAGATACGCGCCCCGCTCGACCCCGCTCGAGACCGCGTCGCGGGCCAGAAGCTGCGGCAGGTGCTCCGGCCGCACCGGCACCACCGCGGGATCCGCGGCGGGCTCGATCTCGCCCCGGAACCGCATCAGCCGATGCGAGGGCACGAACCCCGACCCGGTGTAGTTGGCCTGCTGCGCCACCACCGCGTCCAGCCCCACGGTGCGCTCGCCGAGATGCGCCATCCCCGTCTGCCAGATCGCCATTCCGTGGCCGCGCCCACGAAATCGCGGGGCGCAGATGTAGAGCCCCAGGAATCCGAAATCGGGGCTGTGCCGCACCGCCGCGATCGCCACGGCGGGCTCCCCGCCGACCCAGCCCATGAGAAAGCCTGCCGGATCTGCCGCGCGGAAGGCCGCGGCGTCGTCGAGCCCCGGGTTCCATCCTTCCTCAGCCGCCCAGTCCAGGACCCGGTCCAGATCGGCCGGCGTCATCGGATCGATTCGCATCAGCCGACCTCCCGAGCTGGCCGATTCGTCTCCGGAGCATAGCGCACCTCCGCGTCACAGCCTTAAGCGCTTGTTAGCGTTCGCGGCCTCAAATCGTCCGGTTCGATGTGAAGGAGTGCCTGGTCCATGAGTGCCACGTCCCCGGAGACCGATCTCCGCGCGCTGGGAAGCCTGCGCCGGCAATGCCTCTTCGCCGTCACTATCCTCCTGGTCGAGGACAGCCGCAGCGCGTCCGAGGCGATCCGCCTCTACGCCGCCGAGAGCGGGGCGCGGGTCCGCCGCGCCGACAGCCTGCACGCCGCCAGCCGGCACCTCGCGATCTACCGGCCCAACGTGGTGATGGTCGATCTCGGGCTGCCCGACGGCGACGGCATGGCGCTGATCCGCCACCTCGCCTCGGCCTCGACGCCGATCGACGCCATCGTCGCGCTCAGCGGCCACGAGCGCGCCGCCTGGCAGGACGAGGCCTTCGGCGCCGGCGCCGCCGGCTGCCTGGAAAAGCCGATCGCCAGCCTGCGCGTCTTCCAGGAATGCGTGCTCGGCGTGCTGCCCGACGCCGAATCGCGCCGCCGGCCCGACGAGCGCGAACTGGCGCTGGCCGGCCGCGCCTCGATGCGCGGGGCGCTCGAGGAAGACCTGCGCCGGGCCCGCGCGCTGCTGGCGGTGGCGCTGCCGGCCGACGACGCCGAGACCGTCGCCTATTGCGCCCAGTTCCTCGGCTCGGTGGGAGAGATGCTCGGCGACCGCGACCTCGCCGCCGCCGCCCGCGCCGCCGCGGAGCCGGCGGGCGCCGGCCTGCTGGCCCGGCTGCTCGACCGCCGGCTCGGCGGCAGGCCGGCCGGCAAGCAGGTGGCCTGAGCCGCCGCTCAGCGCGGCCCCATCCGGATCGCCCCGTCGAGGCGGATCACGGTGCCGTTCAGCATGGCGTTCTCGGCGATCTGCAGCGCCAGTGCCGCGAACTCGTCGGGCTTGCCCAGGCGGGCCGGGAACGGCACCTGCCCGCCGAGGCTCGCCTGCGCCTCGCGCGGCAGCCCCTCCAGCATCGGGGTCAGGAACAGCCCGGGCGCGATCGAGACGACGCGGATCCCGGCCTTGGCCAGGTCGCGCGCCATCGGCAGGGTCATCGCCGCCACCGCGCCCTTCGAGGCGGCATAGGCGAGCTGGCCGATCTGGCCCTCGAACGCCGCCACCGAGGCGGTGGTCACGATCACCCCGCGCTCGCCGTCCTCGGTCAGCGGCGCCGCCGCCGCCATCTGCGCCGCGGCCAGGGTCGCGAGGTGGAAGGTGCCGATCAGGTTGACCGCGATCACCCGCGCGAACAGCCCCGGGTCGTGCGGCCGGCCCTCGCGGTCGACGCTGCGCGCGGCCGGGGCGATCCCGGCGCAGGCGACGGCGATCCGCGTGCCGCCGTGCGCCGCCGCGGCGCGGTCGAGCGCGGCGGCGACCTGTCCGGGATCGGTGACGTCGGCGGCGCAGTAGAGCCCGTGGATCTCGCCCGCGACCTGGGCGCCGCGGTCGGCGTCGAGGTCGAGGATCGTCACCCGGGCGCCGCGGCGCGCCAGCGCCCGGGCGGTGGCCGCCCCCAGCCCCGAGGCGCCGCCGCTGACCACGGCCGGGGTGTCGGGACCGGGCCGCATCTCAGGCCCGTTCCAGGGCGACGGCCGTGCCCTCGCCGCCGCCGATGCAGATGGCGGCGAGCCCGGTGCTGCCGCCCTGGCGCTCCAGCGCGTTCAGGAGCGTCACCAGGATCCGCGCGCCCGACGCGCCGATCGGGTGGCCGAGCGCGCAGGCGCCGCCGTAGACGTTCAGCCGCTGGTGCGCCGCGCCGGTCTCGGCCATGAAGGCCATCGGCACCACCGCGAAGGCCTCGTTGACCTCCCAGAGATCGACGTCGCCCACGGTCCAGCCCAGCTTCTGCAGCAGCTTCTGCGCCGCCGGCACCGGCGCGGTCGGGAAGCGCGCCGGCTCCTGGGCGTGGCTGGCGTGGCCGAGGACCCGGGCGCGGACCGGCAGCCCGCGGGCGCGGGCCTCGGATTCGCGCATCAGGACCAGCGCCGCCGCGCCGTCGGAGATCGACGAGGAATTGGCCGGCGTCACCGTGCCGTCCTTGCGGAACGCCGGCTTCAGCGTCGGGATCTTCTCCGGCCGCGCCGTCCTCGGCTGCTCGTCCTCGGTGACCTCGACCGCGCCGGCCCGGGTCGTCACCGTCACCGGCGCGATCTCGGCGGCGAAGGCGCCCGAGCCCTGCGCGTCGCGCGCCCGGGTCAGCGAGGCCAGCGCATAGGCGTCCTGGTCGGCGCGGGTGAACTGGAACTCGGTGGCGCAGTCCTCGGCGAAGGTGCCCATCAGCCGGCCCTTGTCGTAGGCGTCCTCCAGACCGTCGAGGAACATGTGGTCGAGCGCGCTGGCGTGCCCCAGCCGGGCGCCGGCCCGCATCTTCGGCAACAGGTACGGCGCGTTCGACATGCTCTCCATGCCGCCGGCGACCACGACCTCGACGGCGCCGGCCCGGAGCGCGTCGTGCGCCAGCATCACCGCCTTCATCCCCGAGCCGCACATCTTGTTCACCGTGGTCGCCGGCACCTCCTTGGGCAGCCCGGCGGCGAAGCCCGCCTGCCGCGCCGGCGCCTGGCCCTGGCCGGCCGGCAGCACGCAGCCCATCAGCAGCTCGTCGACCGCGTCGGGCGGGATGCCGGCACGGGCGAGCGCCGCGGCGATGGCGACGCCGCCGAGCTCCGGCGCCGTCGCGGGCGCCAGCGCGCCCTGGAACCCGCCGAGCGGCGTGCGGGCGGCGGAGACGATGACGACGGGATCGGGCATGGCGCCTCTCCTAGAGGGTTTCCGAGCGATACGCGACCGCCGCGGCGGCGTCGAGTTCGCCGCCGCCTTCAGGCCGGGGCCTCGGAGGCTCCGCGCTCGCGGTAGGGGGTGGTCTTGTAGAGCGCCCGGTAGCACTTCGAGAAGTGCGAGGGCGAGGCGAAGCCGCAGGCCAGCGCCACGTTGATCACGCTCATGTCGGTCTGCAGCAGCAGGTTGCGCGCCTTGGCGAGGCGCAGCTCCATGTAGTAGCGCTTCGGGCTGCGGTTGAGGTAGCGGCGGAACAGCCGCTCGAGCTGGCGGGTCGACATGCCGACGTCCTGGGCCAGCACCGGCGGCGAGACCGGCTCCTCGATATGCGCCTCCATGCGCTGGATCACCGATGGCGAGCTTGGGGTGGCGCACCCCGATCCGGGTCGGGATCGACAGCCGCTGCGCGTCCTTGTCCGAGCGGATCGCGGTGTGGATCATCTGGTCGGCCACCAGGTTCGCCAGCTCGATGCCGTGCTTGCGGGCGATCAGCTTCAGCATCAGGTCGGTCGAGGCGGTGCCGCCGGCGGCGGTGTAGCGGTCGCGGTCGATCACGTAGATGTTCTGGGTCAGGTCGATCTCGGGAAAGTCCTCCTCGAAGCTGTCGCGGTTCTCCCAGTGGATGGTGCAGCGCCGCCCGTCGAGCAGGCCCGCCTGGGCGATCACCTGCGCCCCGGTGCAGAGCGCGCCGATCGCCAGCCCCTTGCGGCTCTCGCGGCGCAGCCAGGTCAGCACCGGCCGGCTGATCGCCTGCTTCACGTTGAGCCCGCCCACCACCAGGATCGAGGCCTCGCGGCCGAGCGCGTCGAGCCCGCCATCGGCCTGCAGCACCACGCCGTTCGACGCGGTGACCGGGCCGCCGGTCGCGCTGACCACCTGCCAGTCGTAGAGGGTCCGCCCGGACATCCGGTTGGCCAGCCGCAGCGGCTCGATCGCCCCGGCGAAGGCGATCAGCGTGAAGTTCTCCAGGAGCAGGAAGACGAACCTCTCGGGACGCGAGGCTTCGGGTGGCGGAGCGGCGGAAGGCGCGGGCATCATGGACGATCTAGGCGATTCGGCGCGGGCGGGGTCAAGCGCAAATCCGCGGCCTGGCCTATGGTCAAGGCCGCGGGCCTCGCCTATAGAACGGCGCGAGACCGAGACCGCCAGGGGAGCGAAGCCATGTGCGCCGACTGGAGCAAATCCGCGTGGAGGGCGCGACCGCGGGTCCAGATGCCCGACTACCCCGACGCGGCCGCGCTGGCAGCGGCCGAGCGCAAGCTCGCCTCCTATCCGCCGCTGGTCTTCGCCGGCGAGGCGCGCAAGCTCAGGGCGCAGCTCGCCGAGGTCGCCGAGGGCCGGGCCTTCCTGCTGCAGGGCGGCGACTGCGCCGAGAGCTTCGCCGAGTTCTCCGCCGACAACATCCGCGACACCTTCAAGGTGATGCTGCAGATGGCGGTGGTGCTGACCTTCGGCGCCAAGTGCCCGGTGGTGAAGATCGGCCGGATGGCCGGCCAGTTCGCCAAGCCGCGCTCGGCGCCTACCGAGACCGTGGACGGCGTCGAGCTGCCGTCCTACCGCGGCGACATCATCAACGGCTTCGAGCCGACGCCGGAGGCGCGCATGCCCGATCCGGCGCGGATGCTCCAGGCTTACCTGCAGTCGGCGGCGACGCTGAACCTGCTGCGCGCCTTCAGCCAGGGCGGCTACGCCGACATCACCCGGATCCATTCCTGGACCCTCGACTTCACCGCCGGCGCCGCCGGCTACGAGCAGTACCACAAGCTCGCCAACCGCATCTCGGACGCGCTCGACTTCATCGGCGCGGCGGGCGTCAGCCCGGAGACCTCGGACGCGCTGCACCGGGTCGATTTCTACACCTCGCACGAGGCGCTGCTGCTCGAATACGAGGAGGCGCTCTGCCGGATCGATTCCACCACCGGGCTGCCGGTGGCGGGCTCGGGCCACATGATCTGGATCGGCGACCGCACGCGGCAGCCCGACGGGGCGCATGTCGAGTTCGCCCGCGGCGTGCAGAACCCGATCGGGCTGAAATGCGGCCCGACGATCTCCGAGAGCGACCTCTTGAAGCTGATCGACCGGCTGAACCCGAAGAACGAGGCCGGGCGGCTGACGCTGATCGCGCGCTTCGGGGCGGGGCAGGTGGCCGAGCACCTGCCGCGGCTGATCCGCGCCGTCGAGCGCGAGGGCCGCAAGGTGGTCTGGTCCTGCGACCCGATGCACGGCAACACCATCAAGTCCTCCTCGGGCTACAAGACCCGGCCTTTCGAGCGGGTGCTGCGCGAGGTGCGGGAGTTCTTCGCGATCCACGGCGCGGAGGGCACGATCCCCGGGCGGCGTGCATTTCGAGATGACCGGCAAGGACGTCACCGAGTGCACCGGCGGCGTGCGCGCGGTGACCGACGAGAACCTCTCCGACCGCTACCACACCGCCTGCGACCCGCGGCTGAACGCGGCGCAGGCGCTGGAGCTGGCCTTCCTGGTCGCCGAGATGCTGCACCAGCGCCTGCAGGCGCGCCGCGCCGCCGTCTGAGGTGCAGAGCGCCCGGGTGCTGGTGCTGACCGCCGCGGCCGGCGTCAGCGACGCGGCGGCTGCGGCGGCGGCCGGAGCCGCGGGCGGGGCGGCGCGGCGGCTCGCGGCGACCGCGGTGGAGATCGAGGTCTCGAGGCAGCTGCCCGAGGGCTTCGCTGTCGAGGGCTGCGACGTGAACGTGGTGCCGGCGGACGGGCGGCGGAAGCGGCTCCTGATCGCGGACATGGACTCCACGATCATCGGCGTCGAATGCATCGACGAGCTGGCCGATTACGCCGGCCTCAAGGCCGAGGTCGCGGCGATCACCGAGCGGGCGATGCGGGGCGAGCTCGACTTCGAGGCGGCGCTGACAGCGCGCGTGGCGCTGCTGAAGGGTCTGCCGGCGCGGGTGCTGGACGAGTGCTACGCCGAGCGGGTGCGGCTCAATCCCGGGGCCCGGGTGCTGGTGCGGACGATGGCGGCGCTCGGGGCGGAGACCGCGCTGGTCTCCGGCGGTTTCAGCTTCTTCACCGAGCGGGTGGCGGCGGCGGCGGGCTTCGCCCGGCAGCAGGCCAACAGGCTCGAGATCGCCGGCGGGGTGCTGACCGGCGAGGTCGCCCGGCCGATCCTGGGGCGCGAGGCCAAGCTCGCGGCGCTGCGGCGCATCGCCGCCGAGCGGGGCATCGGCCCGGCGGCGGTGCTGGCGGTCGGCGACGGGGCGAACGACCTCGACATGGTGCGGGCCGCGGGCCTCGGCGTCGCCTACCATGCCAAGCCGGCGCTGGCCGAGGCCGCGGACGCCCGGCTGGAGCATTCCGATCTCAGCGCGCTGCTGGCGCTGCAGGGGATCGCGGAGGCGGACTGGCGAGAATAGATTCGAGCCGGCGCGCGACCGGCGGTCGCAAGACGCTGAAATTACGCGATTTTCTGCGTATGGATTCCGTATTCCGTATGGAACGGGTTGTGTCGCGAAGGTGGTGGAAATTTGAGGGCGACGTAATCTCCGGCGTGAGTTGAAGCGCCCAACCGGCGGCGCCAACCGCCAAGGAGATTACGCCATGAACGAGATTACGGAGAGCTCGGTCGTTTCGCTACTGACCAACGAGGCGGGGTACGACCCGATCGAGGATCGGTTGCGGGCGACGGTCCGGACCACCATCGAGACGATGTTCGAGGAAGAACTGGCCGAGTTTCTTGGCCGGCTCCGCTACGGCCGCGCGGACGGCCGGGCGAAGGGCTATCGCCACGGGCACCGCGACCGCCAGATCACCGGTACCTTCGGGACGGAAAGGGTGCGGGTACCGCGCGCCCGGCTCGAGGACGAAGACGGCAAGCTGACCGAATGGCGCTCCAAGGCGCTGCCGCGGTATCGACGGCTGACGAAGAAGGCCGAGGCTCTGATCGCCGCGGTCTATCTGGCCGGGACAAACACGCGGCGGGTGAAGCGGGCGCTGTTCAGTCTGTTCGAGGGCGCCGTCAGCAAGGACGTGGTCAGCCGCGCCTGGCGCAAGCTGAAGGTCGATTGGGACGCTTGGTGCGCCCGCAGCCTGGCCGACGAGGACATCGTGCGTCTGATCCTGGACGGGACCGTCATCAGGACGCGGCTGGACAAGAAGGCCACGAACATCTCGGTGCTGGCGGCCATCGGCGTGCGCCGGGACGGGCAGAAGGTCTTGCTGGCCATCAAGAATATGGGCGGCGAAAGCACGGCCGCCTGGCGCCAATTTATTCAGGATCTCGATGCTCGCGGCCTGAAGCGGCCCGAATTCGTCATCGTGGATGGCGCCCCCGGGCTGGAAGCCGCGCTTGTGGCGCTCTGGGGCGACGAGCTGCCGATCCAGCGGTGCACGGTCCACAAGCACCGTAACCTGCTCGGCCATGCGCCGAAGCACCTCCATGACGAGCTGACCGAGGATTACCGCGACATGGTCTACGCCGAGACCGCCGCTGAAATCGATGCGCGCCGCAAGGCGTTCCTGCGCAAATGGCAGCTCAAGTGCAGGGCGGTGGCCGACAGCCTGGAGGAAGCCGGTGATCGGCTCTTCACCTTCACCCGCCTCGACCCGTCGCAATGGAAATCGGCGCGGACGACCAACGCCATCGAGCGCCTGAACGAGGAGTTCCGGCGGCGGATCAAGACCCAGGCCGTGCTGCCCTGCGCCGAGACCGTGCCGATGCTGCTCTGGGCGCTGCTGGCCTCCGGCCAGATCCAGATGCGTAAGGTTGACGGTTGGGAAACCCTTTCGCGGCCCCTCGGCCCGATCGCCCTTGACCTCGCCGCCTGAGCGGCCAATCTTCAAACGCCCGGAGAACGCCGCCAGGGAATTTCCACCAGATCCGAGACACGACCATGGAACGCATATGGAATGCGTATTGGCGTTTTCGGCTTTGCGGCAGGAGTCATACTGTCTCCGGCAGATCGCTTCGGGGCCGCGCAGGATGAGGCGCCGCGGACCGCTCTGAGCGGGGCGCCGGTGGCGCGCCGCGCGGTCCGCTCGCCCGGAGCGCCAGCGCGGAGGGCGAGGGGCGTGGCGCGTCCCGGACAGTGCCATCCGGGCGCGGCTGGCCTGGCGGTCGCGCTTGCGCGACTGCCCCTGGGAGGGCAGTCGCGGCCGGATTTGCCGAAGGCCAAATCCGGCGGGAGGGCGGAACGGAATCGCGCGAACCGATCGGGCGGAAGCCGCCGCAGGACAGGGGCGTCGCCGGAGCCCGCCCGACCGCAGGCGGCGGGCTACTTGCCGTCGATGACCCGGAACTTGCGCGGCGCGGTGCCTTCGCGCGGCTTGGCCGGCGCGTTGGGGTTGCCGTCGATCGTGCGCAGCTTCGGCGCCGCCGGGGCGGGCGCGAAGGCGGCCTGCACCTCGGCGAAGCCGGGCACCGCCGACCTGGGTTCGGCGCTCTGGTTGGGCTCGATCGGGGTGACGGCCACGTCCTCGATCGTGAAGGCGAGCGGCGGCGCGTAGAGGTCGCCGTCGCCGGAGGTGCAGCCGATCACCCGGTTGATGTCGCCGAAGTCGCTGCGGAGCGGCATCATCAGCATGGTGGCGCGGTAGGTGCCGGCCCGGTTCGGCGCCGCGAGCTTCATCTCGACCACCGCCGGCTCGGCCATCACCACGTTGAGCAGGCGATCGAACCGCACCCGGTCGGCGGCGTCGATCAGGAAGCCGGGCTGCATGCCGCGCACCTCCATGCCCATCATCTCGCAGATCTTCATGCCGGCGAGCCGGATCCGCATGTTGTCCGGCGCCAGCTTCTCGATGATGAACATGTTCTCGAGCGCGGATTCGAACTGGCGCGGGTCGATCTCGGCCCGGTAGGGGGCGACCCGGCCGGCGCGCAGCCGGTCCCAGTAGGACTTGAGCGAGGAAAGCATGAGATCGTTCATATCGAAACTTGACCGCGCCTGACCTGCCTGCTTACCTCGGGACGGCGCCAGGGGCCGGCCTTAGGTAAATGATTTCTTCATACGCTATACCAGCCCTGCCGCAAAGTCGCGGGTTTTGCACCGATTATCTTAATTTGCCGTCAAATTGGCGAAAATATCGGCAGAGATTCGCCTATGACGCGAGTGCGGGGGCGCCGTGTCGCTGACCTCGATGACGGGCTTCGCGGATCTGACCGGTGGTGCCGGGGGAATCACCTGGAACTGGGAGGCGCGCAGCGTCAACGGGCGCGGGCTCGACCTCCGGCTGCGCCTGCCCGAGGGCTTCGAGGCGCTGGAGCCGCCGATCCGGGCGGCGGCGGGCCGGGTGCTGGCGCGCGGCTCGGTCACGCTGACGCTGCGGCTGGGGCGCGGGGCGACCGCGGCGCTGCCGAGGCTGAACGCCGAGGCGCTGGAGGCGGCGGTCGGGGCGGCGCTGGCGGCGGCGGAGACCGCCTCGCGGCGGGGCCTCGACCTCGCGCCGATGACCGCGGCCGACCTGATGGCGGTGCGCGGCGTGCTCGAGGCCGAGAACGTGGCCCCGGCCGAGACCCCCGGGGTCCTCGCGGAGCTGGCCGCGGAGATCGAACCGCTGCTGGCCGCGCTCGCACGGGCGCGGGCGGCGGAAGGCGCGGCGCTGGCGGCGCTGCTGACGGCGCAGGCCGACCGGGTCGAGGCGCTGGCCACCGCCGCGCGCGCGACGGCCGAGGCCCGCGCCGCCCGCAGCGGGGCGCTGCTGAAGAGCCGGCTCGAGGCGGTGCTGGCGAGCGTGGCGCCGGTCGACGAGGCGCGGCTGGCGCAGGAGCTGGCGCTGATCGCGGTCAAGGCCGACGTCACCGAGGAGCTCGACCGGCTGGACGCGCATGTCGCCGCGGCGCGCGAGATGCTCGGCGCCGGCGGGCCGGTGGGGCGCAAGCTCGATTTCCTGATGCAGGAGTTCAACCGCGAGGCCAACACGCTCTGCGCCAAGGCGAGCGCGAGCGAGCTGACCGCGATCGGGCTCGAGATGAAGGTGGTGATCGACCAGATGCGCGAGCAGGTGCAGAATGTCGAGTAGGCCATGAGCGAGCGGGCGAAGCGGCGGGGCATCCTGATCATCCTCAGCTCGCCCTCGGGCGCGGGCAAGTCGACGCTGTCGCGCCGGCTGCTGGAATTCGACCCGGAGGTGCGGTTCTCGATCTCCGCGACCACCCGGCCGCCGCGGCCGGGCGAGCAGGAGGGCCGGGACTATTTCTTCAAGAGCCGCCGCGAGTTCGAGGCGATGGCCGCCTCCGGCGAGATGCTCGAGCACGCCGAGGTCTTCGGCAACCTCTACGGCACGCCGCGGGCGCCGGTCGAGGCGGCGATCGCGCGCGGGCAGGACGTGCTGTTCGACGTCGACTGGCAGGGCGGCCAGCAGATCCGCAACTCGTTCCTGCGCGACGCGGTGGTCTCGATCTTCATCCTGCCGCCGTCGATCGCCGAGCTGGAGAAGCGGCTGCGCGCCCGCGGCCAGGACACCGCCGAGATCGTCGCCGGGCGGATGGCGAAGTCGCGCGACGAGATCAGCCACTGGGCGGAGTACGACTACGTGCTGATCAACGCCAACCTGGCGCAGTGCGAGGCCGAGCTCAGGGCGGTGATCGCCGCCGAGCGGCTGCGCCGCGACCGCCGGCCCGATCTGGTCGGGCTGGTGCGGCGGCTGAACCGGGAATTCGAGGAGCGGCTGAAATGAGCCTGCACGCGCTGGACGGGGTCGCACCGGAGCTGCCGGCCGACGGTGACTTCTGGATCGCGCCCGGGGCGCAGCTGATCGGACGGGTGGTGCTGGAGCCCGGCGCCTCGGTCTGGTTCAACGCGGTGCTGCGCGGCGACAACGAGCCGATCGTGGTGGGGGCGGGCTCGAACGTGCAGGACGGCTGCGTCTGCCACACCGACTTCGGGTTTCCGCTCAACATCGGCGCCGGCTGCACCATCGGGCACATGGCGATCCTGCACGGCTGCAGCGTCGGTGACGGCAGCCTGGTCGGCATGGGCGCGACGGTGCTGAACGGCGCGGTGATCGGGCAGGGGGTGCTGGTCGGCGCCGGCGCGCTGGTCACCGAGGGCAAGGAGATCCCGGACGGCACCCTGGTGGTCGGCCGGCCGGGCAAGGTGGTGCGCAACCTGACGCCGGAGGAGATCGCGGGCCTGAGGCGGTCGGCCGCCGGCTACCGCGCCAACATGCAGCGGTTCAGGGCCGGACTTCGGCCAGCATAGGGCTGTCGGCGGCGATGCCGAGCTCGGCGGCGCCTTCGCCGAAGCTCGCGGTCAGCCGGTGGCCGGTGGCGAGCAGCGCCTGGCGCAGCAGCGCGAACTGCACGCCGTCGGGCTTCAGGTCCGGCACCGGGGCGCCCTCGGTGACATGCGCCCAGAGCTCGGCCGGCGGCGCGATCCGGCAGCCGTCGACCGCCAGCGTCAGCTGGCCGTCGGCCAGCGCGACCCGGACCCGGCCGCCCATCGGCAGGCTGCGCTCGAGGCAGAGGATCGCCAGATAGGCCAGCCGCGCCACCGGCCGCGACAGATCGCCGCCGCGCGCGTCCCAGGCCACGCTGAAGCGGCCGTGGAACATCGCATCGGTGATCTGCGCCGCCTCGTCGAGCGACTGCCGCGCCTGGCGGTCGGCCGGCCCGAAGGCGATGCGGTAGAAGCGCAGCTTGGCCAGCGCGTTGGCGAGGCTGTCGTGGACCAGCGCCAGCTCGGCCGCGCCGGGGCCGTCGGAGAGCTGCAGGAGCTCCAGCCCGTTGCCGATGGCGCCCATCGGGCTTATCAGGTCGTGGCAGAGCCGGGCGCTGACCAGCGCGCTGAGGTCGGGCGCGGTCATCGCCGCGGCCCGCGCCGGCCGGGAGGCGGCATGGACGATTTTCTGGAGCCCGGCATGCTGGTGCGCCACCCCGACCGGCCCGACTGGGGGCTGGGGCAGGTGCAGTCGGTGATCAACGGCCGGATCACCGTGAATTTCGAACATGCGGGAAAGGTCGTCATCGATGGCTCCCGGATCAGTCTCGCGCCCGAGCTCGGCCCGCCCGAGGGCCAAAGTTAATCATTCGCACAGACATGTTAAAGGAGCGTAAAGGCCGACTCCGCGGCCGCGATGCCGGCCCGGCGCGGCCGCTTGGCGTTTGCCTATGCCCCGGCGAGCCGTTAAAGCAAATGCCGCGGGCGGTGGATCGTCCGCGAGCCGGGACGGGTATGCAGATCGACCTCAGCCGCTATCGGGTCAAGCTCGCCGAAACCGAGGCCGAGCGGGCCGGGGCGCAGCGGCTGCGCTACCGCGTCTTCGTCGAGGAGATGGGCGCGCACGCCACGCCGGAGGAGGTGGCGGCGCGGCAGGAATGGGACGACTTCGACCCGTATTTCGATCACCTGATCCTTTTGAGCCTCGATCCCGCGATCACCGATCCGCTCGACCGCGTGGTCGGGGTCTACCGGCTGATGCGCAGCGAGGTGGCGGCGGCCGGGCGCGGCTTCTACGGCGCCGGCGAATACGACCTGACCCCGATCGTCGCCTCCGGCCGGCTGTCGGTCGAACTGGGCCGCTCCTGCGTCGCCCTCGAGCACCGCGGCGGGCCGGGCATGCACCTGCTCTGGAACGGGCTGGCCGCCTACGTGCTGGAGCGCGAGATCCAGCTCCTGTTCGGCGTCGCCAGCTTCCACGGCACCGATCCGGCGCCCTTGGCCGAGGCGCTGTCCTACCTGCACCACGAGCACCTGGCGCCGCCCGACCTGAGGGTGCGGGCGCAGCCGGCGCACTATCTCGACATGAACCTGATGCCGCGCGAGGCGATCGACGCGCCGCGGGCGCTGCAGGCGATCCCGCCGCTGATCAAGGCCTACCTCCGGGTCGGCGGCTTCGTCGGCGACGGCGCCTTCATCGACCGCGACTTCAACACCATCGACGTCTGCGTGGTGATGGACACCGGGCGGATGACCGAGCGCTACCTGGCCTTCTACCAGCGCAGCCGGGGGCGCCGCGGGTGAGGGCGGGCTGGAACGAGGTCGAGCCCCCGGCGCTGCCGCCGCTCGGGCCGTGGGAGCAGGTGCGGCTGCTGCTTCGCGCGATCTGGCTGGTGCTGGCGCTGGTGCTGCTGTTCACCCTGGTGTTCCTGCCGCTGCGCGGGCTCGACCTGCTGCTGGCCGCGGTCGCCGGGCGGCCGGTCAGCGCGCTCGGGCCGCGCATCGTCCAGCTCTGGGCGGCGCAGGCGCTGCCGATGCTGGGTCTGCGGCTGGTGCGGCACGGCGCGCCGATGCGGAGCGGCGGGGCCTTCGTGGCCAACCATTCCAGCTGGATCGACATCGTGGCGCTGCAGCGGGCGGCGGCGCCGTTCCTGGTCTCCAAGGCCGAGGTGCGGAGCTGGCCGGTGATCGGCCATATCGGGCGGGCGATCGGCACCATGTTCATCGACCGCCGGCCGGCGGAGGCCAAGCGGCAGGAGGCCCAGCTCTACGCCCGTCTGGTCCGCGGCGACCGGATGGCGATCTTTCCCGAGGGCACCAGCACCGACGGCCAGCGGGTGCTGCCGTTCAAGTCGGCGCTGTTCGGGGTGTTCTTCTCGCCGGAATTCGAGGACGGCGTCGCCATCCAGCCGGTGACGATCGCCTACCGCCCGGCCCGGCCTGCCGGCGTCGTTCTACGGCTGGTGGGGCGAGATGGACTTCGCCGGCCACCTGCGCGACGTGCTGGCGCGCTCGACCGGCGGGGTGATCGAGCTGACCTTCCACCCGCCGCTGCACGCCGCCGACTTCGCCGGCCGCAAGGCGCTGGCCGACCGGGCCGGCGCGACGGTGCTCGGCGGCTTCCGCGAGACGCACGCCAGCGCGGCGGTCCGCGACGCGGTCTGATCGCGCTTAAGGCGTGCAAGGGCGGGCAAAGTCCAGCCTCTCCACCCCAGAGCGATCGCCGATCAATGACGCGGCACTTGAACACCCCGTCAACCATCTCCGCGCATACTGGTCGGTCCCCGGTCCAGCCGGAGACCTGCTGGACTTCGTGGAAGGACATCTATGCGATCACCATTGGCAGTCAAGGCTTCCTGATCCTCGCCGGTCCCAATGGCAACTTTGTCAAACGCGATGGCGAAGAGTTGTTCTGTTCCCCAGGCTGGCGCGATGCCGCTCTTTTCGATGAAGTGACTGCATACGGGCAGGATCAAGCGCCGGGCGCGCAACCCGCGGCCTACCCCAGTCTCGCTCTCTACGAACCAACCGAAAACGGGATCGAGCTGCGTAACCTGGTCTACGCCGATATCAGCGGAGCGCTGATGATCAGCGGAGACATACGCACAAACCTTGCCATCAACCTCAAAGAGACACGTTATCTCTTCGAGTTCGAGCCACCGCGCTCGTCACAACCTCGCAAGCTGAAGAACACTCCGCTCGAAGAGGCGGCCGGCGACCTGTCGCGGCTTATCCTCGGGCACTTCCCCGCAAGGCATACGATTTTCCATGGGATGCGCTCCCTCCCGATCAACAGGCGGCTTTCGAAGACTTCGTCTCGAAGTGGCTCGCGATGGGCGTGCCGCCTTCAACATTCGACCCGGTAGACCTCGATTTCCTCGAAGATCACCATTTAAGCGGTGCGCAGAGCGAGTTGGCTATGGATGAAGCGCACCGGCGTGTGGCTGCAGTCATGCAGACATACCTGGATCGCCGCCGCTTCATTGAAGAGTACCTTGATGACGCCGCCGACTTTGTGTCCCAGCAATTTTCGCTACAACAGGCGATCATTGACGAAATTTCCCATCAGCTCGATATAGACACAAGGACAGTGACTACGAAGGGGCCCTGGAGCTGAGGACATCTCCTCATTGCTCTTCATGGTGGTGGGGGGGTTCGCACCAGAGGTTAACATATTCTACGCGGTGATTGGCCTGGCCCAATCCCTCAATGACACCGCCAGTACCAGAACCGAGAGCAATGCGGGGCTGGAAATCACCATTGCCCAACTCTTCTCCGACATTACCCAGGACTTTCTGGAGATCCGCTACGGGATCGACGCCCTGCGTCGCCGCATCCGACAGAATTCGATGTCCGTGGACGCATGGTTTCAACAGGAAATCAAAATGCCGTCGGACACCGAGGAGCTCGATAAATCAATCAACCGGAGGTTTCGCCGTTACGTTTGGGAAAGGCTTCTTCCTGTCGGCTGCCGTATCAAACGCCTCAAGGCCGCGAATTGGCACCGCGAACTAGGGATGGCTGGCGACCGGTTGCCGACCAACTACCCTGCTAATCTTAAGCCGGAATGGGATAAAAAAGAGAAGAGAACAAAGAAATACTTGCGATTGGCTCCCGGCTAGAGCGGCAGGCCGTTTCCAGGCAGGGGAATCCGGTAGGCACGGCAACGGATTACTACAAATTATCTTTGAATCTGAGCAGATGTGCAGCCAGCGACGCTGCAGGCGCTCTTCGACAGTGAAATGATGTTCACAACACGGGAGCTGATGGCTGGGGTTGGGATTCCGATCTACGCCGGAGAGAGCAAGGTAAACACCAAAGACGCAACAATCGTCTACCTCGAAACATAGCTCAAAGCCTCGGGGCTGACATTGGGGCGGGCGGAGTTTCTGAACTACACGGGCTGCCCCGCGGCGCCGCGGCGAGCGTGTCAGGGTCTGCCCGATGCGCTCCAGGTAGCCGGCGAGGGCGATGTCCGGGCCGTCGGCGTGGGTCCAGATCTCGGCGCCGAGGGCGAGGAAATCGGCCTTGCCGGCCAGGGCGGCGGCGAGGTCGGGGGTCAGGGCGCCTTCGGCCACCACCGGAACCTCGATCATCTCCGACCACCACTCGAAGAGCTCGAGCGGCGCGGTGCTGCCGTCGCCGAGTTCGCTGGCGCCGACCGGGCCGAAGCTGACGTAGTCGGCGCCGATCTCGGCCGCGGTCATGCCGTCGTGGCGCGAGGCGTGGGCGAAGGCGCCGACGATGGCGTCGGCGCCGAGCGCCTTGCGCACCGCGCGCAGTTGCCGGGGGCCGTCGCTGAGGTGGACGCCGTCGAGGCCGAGCCGGGCGACCAGGCGGAAATGGTCGGCGACCACGAGCGGCACGTCGCGGGCGTGGGCCACCGGGCGCAGCGCGTCGGCGGCGCGGGCGATCTCGTCCTCGGAAGCGGCGGCGAGCGCCAGCCGCAGGCAGGCGATCTCGAAGCGGTCGAGCAGCGCCGCCATCCGTTCCGGCAGGCCGGGATCGAAGACCGGCGGCGTGACCAGGTAGAGCCGGGTCGTGCCGGCGTCGTCGGCCACGGAATCGGGCGCGGCTAGCGCTTCAGGATCGAGCGCCCGGCGAAGACCGCGTTGTCGCCGAGGTCCTCCTCGATGCGGATCAGCTGGTTGTATTTCGCCAGCCGGTCGGAGCGCGACAGCGAGCCGGTCTTGATCTGGCCGCAGTTGGTGGCGACCGCGAGATCGGCGATGGTGGAATCCTCGGTCTCGCCCGAGCGGTGCGACATCACCGCGGTGTAGCCGGCGCGGTGCGCCATCTCGACCGCGGCGAGGGTCTCGGTGAGGCTGCCGATCTGGTTGACCTTGACCAGGATCGAGTTGGCGATGCCCTCGTCGATGCCGCGCCCGAGCCGCTCGGTGTTGGTGACGAAGAGGTCGTCGCCGACCAGCTGGCAGCGGTCGCCCAGGGTCTCGGTGAGGATCTTCCAGCCTTCCCAGTCGTCCTCGGACATGCCGTCCTCGACCGAGACGATCGGGTAGTCGTCGACCAGCCGGGCGAGATAGTCGGCGTTCTCGCGCGAGCTGAGCCTGCGGCGCTCGCCCTGCATGTCGTAGACGCCGTTGGCGTAGTACTCCGTTGCGGCGCAGTCGAGGGCGAGGCAGACGTCGTCGCCAGGCTTGTAGCCCGCGGCCTCGATGCTTTTCAGGATGAAATCAAGCGCTTCCGTCGTGGAGCTCAGGCCTGGCGCGAAGCCGCCCTCGTCGCCGACGTTGGTGTTGTGGCCGGCCTTCGACAGGCCCTTCTTCAGGGCATGGAACACTTCGGAGCCCATGCGCACCGCGTCGGCGACCGACTCGGCGCCCAGCGGCATGATCATGAATTCCTGGATGTCGATCGGGTTGTCGGCATGGGCCCCGCCGTTGATGATGTTCATCATCGGCACCGGCAGCACGTGCGCCGAGACCCCGCCGACATAGCGGTAGAGGGGCGTGCCGAGGCTGGCGGCGGCGGCCTTGGCACAGGCGAGGCTGGCGCCGAGGATGGAATTGGCGCCGAGCCGGCCCTTGTTGGCGGTGCCGTCGAGCTCGATCAGGATGCGGTCGATCCGGGTCTGGTCGGTGGCGGCGAGCCCGGTGAGCGCGTCGCAGATCGGGCCGTTGACCGCCTCGACCGCCCGGCGCACGCCCTTGCCGCCGTAGCGGCCGGGGTCGCTGTCGCGCAGCTCCACCGCCTCGTGCGCGCCGGTCGAGGCGCCCGAGGGCACGGCGGCGCGGCCGGTGGCGCCGTCCTCGAGCAGCACGTCGACCTCGACGGTCGGGTTGCCGCGACTGTCGAGGATCTCGCGGCCCACGACGTCAATGATCACCGACATAGAAGCACCCCCGTTCCCCATGGGTCCGTTTTGCCTCAAGTGCTAGACCAAAGCTTTACGGGGGGGAACCGAAAAATCGGGACGGGCGGCCCGATGCGGGCGAACCGGGACTTGGGGCGGGGTCGCTTCGGACTTGTGGATCCGCGCCGGCCGGCCTTTATTGGGGGCCGCTCAGGCGGCGGGTGGGCATGGCCGAGGACGACATCGAGGGGTTGCTGGCGCGCTGCGGCCTGGGGGACCGGGCCGCTTTCGCGCGGCTCTATGGCCAGATGGGCGGGAAACTCTACGGCGTTGCGGTCCGTATCCTGGGCAACCGCAACGATGCCGAGGAAGCCGTGCAGGAGGCCTTCGTCAAGATCTGGCACAGCGCCGGCCGCTACCAGGCCGGTCGCGGCAGCGCCCAGGGCTGGCTAGTCTCGATCGTGCGCAACCAGGCGATCGACCAGTTGCGCGGCCGCCGCGCCCCGGCCCGCGACATCGCCGCCATGGTCGACCTCGCCGATCCCGGGCCGACGCCGGAGGCGGCCGCGCTGGGGTCCGACGACCGGCGGCGGATCGAGAGCTGCCTCGGCGCGCTGCCGCGCGACCGGGCGCTGGCGGTGCGCGGCGCCTATGTGGAGGGCTGGAGCTACGAGGAGCTGGCGCACCGCTTCGACGTGCCGCTGAACACGATGCGGACCTGGCTCAGGCGGGCGCTGATCAGCCTGCGGGAGTGCCTCGGGCCATGACCGACCTTCCGCCGCAGGACCTGCCCGAGGATCCGGACCAGACGCTGGCCGGGGAGTACGTGCTGCGTCTGCTGGACCCCGAAGAGGCGGCCGCCTGCGCCGCGCGCGAGGCCCGCGACCCGGCCTTCGCCGCGCTGGTGGCGGCCTGGCGCGCGGATTTCGAGGCGCTCGACGGCGAATACGCCGAGCTGGCGCCGCCGTCGGGGCTGGAGCGGCGGGTGATGGCGCGGCTCTTCGGGGCGCCGCCGTCGCTGAGGGTGCGGCTCTGGCGCAGCGTCGGGCTCTGGCGGGCCGTCGCGGCTGCGGCGATGCTGGCCGCGGTCTGGTTCGCCAGCCTCACGCCGCCGCCGCCGGCGCCCCGGGAGGCGCCGGCACGGCTGATCTCCGCGCTGGCCTCGGTCGACAGCGACGTCGAGCTCCTGGCCGTCTTCGAGCCGCGGGCGGCGGTCCTGAACATCAACCGCACCTCCGGGGAGGCGCCGCCGGGCCGCTCGCTGGAGCTGTGGGTGATCCAGGGCGGCACGCCCTATTCGCTCGGGGTGCTGCCCGAGGTTCCGCTGGCGCGGGTGCCGCTGACGCCCGAGCAGGCGGCCCGGATGGCGCCCGGCAGCACCCTGGCCATCACCGACGAGCCCGCCGGTGGTTCTCCCAACGGCCAGCCGACCGGGCCGGTCGTGGCGAAGGGGCCGGTCACCCAGATCTGATCCGGGGTCGGCGGATTCCGGGCGAGGGCAGGGCGGGTCAGGTCACCGCCTCCCGTCGGTGGTATTCGGGGCGGTCCCAGGCTGCGGTCGCGCAGGATCGCAGCGAGGGTTTCCACGGCCGAGAGCACGTCGCCCTCGTCGAGATAGAGCGGCGCGAACCCGAACCGCATGGTATCGGGCGCGCGGAAATCGCCGATGACGCCGCGGGCGATCAGCGCCTGCATCGCCGCGTAGCCCTGGTCGAAGCGGAAGGAGACCTGCGAGCCGCGGCCGGCCGGGTCGCGCGGACTCGCGAGTTCGAGCTCGGGACAGCTCTGCTCCACCCGGGCGATGAAGAGCTCGCTGAGCTCGATGGAGCGGGCGCGCAGGTCCGGCAGGGCGACGCGGTCCCAGATCTCGAGCGCGGCCTCGAGGATGCTCATCTGGATGACCGGCGGGGTTCCGACCCGCATGCGCTCGATCCCCGGTGAAGGCCGGTAGTCGAGGTCGAAGGCGAAGGGCGCTGCGTGCCCCATCCAGCCGGCAAGGGCGGGTCGGACCGCCTCGATCAGGTCCGGCCGGACGTAGATGAACGCGGGCGCGCCGGGGCCGCCGTTGAGGTACTTGTAGGTGCAGCCGGCGGCGAACTCGGCCTCGCAGCCGGCAAGATCCACCGGCAGGGCGCCGGCCGAGTGCGCCAGGTCCCAGATGGCGACCGCGCCGGCATCGTGGGTGCGCCGCGTCAGGGCGTCCATGTCGTGCAGCCTGCCGGTGCGGTAGTCGACCTGGGTCAGCATGACCACCGCCACGCGTTCGTCGATCGCCGCGGCCACCGCCGCGGGCTCGACGATCCGGAGCTCGTGGCCCTTGTCGAGGAACCGGAGCAGGCCGTCGGCCATGTAGAGGTCGGTCGGGAAGTTGCCGCTGTCCGACAGCACGACCCGGCGATCCGGTCGCATCTGCAGCGCCGAGGCCAGCGCCTGGTACATCTTCAGCGACAGGGTGTCGCCCATCATCACCGATCCCGGCGCTGCCCCGATCAGCCCGGCGATGCGATCGCCGACGCGCCGCGGCTGCTCCATCCAGCGCGCCTGGTTCCAGGCACGGATCAGCTGGCCGCCCCACTCCTCCTCGATCACCTGCCGGCTGCGCTCGAGCACCGCCGCGGGCAGGGGCCCGAGCGAATTGCCATCGAGGTAGACGACCCCCGCGGGAAGCCGGAAGAGCGCCTTGGTCGCTGCGAAATCGGTCATCGTCTGCTCCTGCCTGAGCCGGGGGTGCCGGAGCCCGGCCGCCTGCGCGGTGCAGGCCGCCGGGCCGGCCGCGAACCGGCGGCTAGTTGCTCAGCCCGGCCTTGATGCCGGCGACGTCGTCGGCGCTCATCTCGCCGACGGTCTCGACCTCGCCGCCCTGGATGCGCCAGAGCCGGAACGGCCCGGTGATGTCGCCGTACTGGTCGAAGCTCACCGGCCCGATCACGCCCTCGTAGCGGATGGGCTTGCCCTCGGCGATCAGCTGCAGCGCCTTGGCGAACTCGTCCTTGCCGGCGTGGATCGGCTCGCCGTCGGCCGCCACCACCTGGGGCACCGCCGCCTTGATCGCCGCGGCGTCGGCCTTCCCGGCCTTCGCGATGGCCAGCGCGACGATCGCGCCGGCATCGTAGGAGCGGTCGGCCGCCGGCGCGTCGGGCGCGATCCCGCCGGAGAACGCCTCGAAGTTGTCGTAGAAATACTTGGTCGAGGCGGTCTCGCTGGTGCCCGAGGAGGTGCCGAAGGCATCGTCGAGATACTTGGCGCCGACGGCCTTGATGAAGTCCGAGGAGTTCATGCCGTCGTTCAGCAGGAATTTCTGCGGGCCGCCGGCGGAGATCCAGGCGCGGGCGATCGTGGCCCCGTCCACCGGGTAGCTGATGAGATAGAGCGCCTCGGGATCTCCCGCCAGCGCGGCGCTGACCTCGGCCGAATAGGACGCCTGCTTCTCGTTGTAGGGCGTCGTCGAGGTGATGGTGCCGCCGAGCCTCTCGTAGGCGGCGGTGAACTCGCGCATCATGTTGACGCCGAAGTCGTTGTTGACGTGGATGATCGCGAGCTTCTTCAGCCCCTGGTCGATCGCGAACTTCGCCGCTGCGACGCCCTGCAGCGCGTCCGAGGTGATGGTCCGGAAGAAGACGCCGTTGGTCTTTCCGTCGCGGGCGAGCTCGGTCAGGGTCGGCGAGGAGGAGGCCGGCGAGACCTGCACCACGCCGGCCGGCGCCGTCACCGAGGTGAGGATCGGGATCGACACCGAGGAAATGATGCCGCCGATGATGACCGGCACCTTCTTGATGTTGACGAGCTGGGTGGCCTGATCGACCGCGACGGTGCCCTGGCTCTGGCTGTCGCGGGTGTCGGCGACGATGTCGCAGCCGCCGACGCCGCCGGCCTCGTTGAAATCGCGCAGCGCCATGTCCACGGCCTTGGCGCCGGCCTGGCCATAGGCGCCGGCCGGGCCGGTCAGCTCCATCACCATTCCGATGGTGATGTCGCAGTCCTTGGCTGCCGCCGGCATGGCGGCGCCCATCGCGAGCAGTGCCGCGCCGCATAGAAGCTTTCGCATGTCAGTTCCCCCTGTTGAATTTGCCGGCTCCCTGCCGGCTGGTGGTCTGGTTGCGCCGGGGCCGTGCCGGTCAGGCAGCGCCCTTGCTCAGGTTGTACTTCATGATCGCCCCGTGGCGCCCCCCGCGATCGCGTTCGAGCGTGTAGACGTCGCCCTCGAGCGCGCGGGCCGCGCCCAGCACCGCGTCGATCCCGGCCATGTCCTCCGCGTCGAGGACAAGCTCGGAGATCGCCAGGTTCGAGGCGAGATGCGAGCGGTTGCGCGCCCCGACGATCACCGCCGCCACCCCCGGCCGGCCGAGCATCGCGGCACTGGCGACGGTGGCGATGTCGGTGCCGTGCCGGTCGGCCACCCGGCGCAGCGCCGCGAGCAGGGCCTGGAACAGCTCCCAGCCGCCGAAGTCGTCGATGATCAGCTTGTATTTGGTGAGCGAGCGGTTCTCCAGCGGCTCGGCCGGTTCCGGCGCGCCGAGCCAGCGGTCGCTGAGGAACCCGCCCGCCACCGTGCCGTAGCAGATCAGCGACACGCCGCGCGCGGCGGCGGCCTCGACCATCTGCTTCGCGGGCCGGCGGTCGAGCAGCGAATACTGCACCTGCATGGAGACGAAGCGGCACGCCGGCGTCGACGATCGCCGCCAGGTGCGCGGTGTCGAAGTTGGTGCCGCCGAGGTGGTGGATCTTGCCCGAGGCGCGGAGCTCGTCGAGCCAGTGTGCCGCCTCGAGCCAGCCGGGGACGGCATAGTCCCACCAGTGGAACTGGACGAGGTCGAGCCGCTCGGTCCGCAGACGCCGCAGCGAGCGGTCGATCACCGCGCCCACGTCGGCGCGGGTCAGTCGCGGCAGCAGCTCGAGGTCGGGCACGAACTTGGTGTGAACCTTGATCCGCGCCAGCGCCGCCTCGCCCCGGGCCGCCCGGAAACGCTCGCGGAAGGCGCCGATCAGCTCCTCGACGCCGGTATAGATGTCCGCGCAGTCGAAGGTGGTGATGCCGGCGTCGGCGAAGGCGAGCATGTCCTCGACGGCCTCGGCGGAGCCGACGGCGCCGTGCCCGCCGGCCATCTGCCAGCCGCCGCGGATGACCCGCGAGATCTCGTAGTCCGGTGCCAGTCTGAACCGTCGCATGTCGGACACCTCAATCCCGGGGAAGATCGACCGCCGTCGTCTCGGCGTGGCTGAACCGGCGCAGCCCGGTGCGGGTGATGCGCAGCCTGGTCGAGCAGTTCGGATCGGGACACGCCACCTCCGCGTCCGTGGTCATCCAGTCGTTGGGATGGCATGGCCGCTGCTTGGCCGCCAGCAGCGGCAGCACCGAGGCGAGCGAGTAGATCGAGAAGCCTTGCCCCGGCGGCAGGAACAGCATCTCGCCGCGCAGCTCGAACCAGTCGCCGACCCGGGCGCCGCAGTAGATCGGCCCGCCTTCGGGCGCAACGACCTCGACCCGCAGGTCGTGGAGCTCGAATGCGTCGTCCGCGGCATCAGCCATGGCGCGGTCCTTCTTCTGGCAGTCGATCGAGGTGGTCGCGGATCAGGTCGAAGGAATAGCTGATGTCGTCGGCAAGCGCTGCGACCGCGGCCGGGGCATCCCGCCGCTCCAGCGCCGCGATCAGCGCCCAGTGGTGGTGCACGGCCAGCCGGGTGTCGGCCTTGTCGTAGATGCGGGCGGCGGCACGGACATAGGGTCCCGACTGCAGCCACAGGCTCTCGACGATCGGGATCAGCACGGTCGACCGGGCCGCCTGGTAGATGCAGAAGTGAAAGGCGTGATTGAGCTCCGAGGTTGCCTGCGCCCGGTCCGGCTCGTGGCTGGCGAAGGCGGCCTCGCAGGCACGCGTCAGCCGCCGGAGCTCGGCCAGGTCGTCCGTGCCCAGGTTGGGCAGGGCGAGCGCCGTCATCTCGCCCTCGATGAGGCAGCGCGCCCGGGCGATGTCGTCCAGCCGTTCGCGGGTGATGAGCGGCACGCGGACCGAACGGCTCGGCATCGCCTCGAGCGCCTGTTCGGACACGAGCCGCGCGAGCGCCTCCCGCACGGGCATCGTGCTCGTCTGCAGCGTCGCGGCGAGATCGGCGATGCGCAGCACCTCTCCCGCCTCGAAGACGCCGTGAATCAGCGAACGGCGCAGCTCGGCATAGACCCGCTCGTGCAGGGTTTCGCGGCCGACGGGTCCGAGCGAAGCCCGCTGCCCGGCGTGGCCGCCGGCGGTCGTCGCCGGCCGGCCGCCCTCGTCACCAACGATCGCCATTTCCGCGC
Organism: uncultured Alphaproteobacteria bacterium; assembly: GCA_963847795.1. GTDB lineage: Bacteria > Pseudomonadota > Alphaproteobacteria > Rhodobacterales > Rhodobacteraceae > Amaricoccus. The sequence continues at coordinate 62,981 of CAWKBH010000011.1, read as the reverse complement.
CGCCCTTCGCTTGCTCGGCCTCGCTTGCCGACATGCGAAATTTGTACTTGCGTTCTCCAGCGACAGTCAATATCTTTGATCAAAGATCGCAGATCAAGATTCGAGTCGCCGACATTCTCAGGGAGGGCATCCCGTTGCGGATCGAGAGCGTGCCGCCTGGCGAGGAGCCGCTGGTGGAGGCGCGTCAGCTGGTGAAGCGGTTCGGCGGCGTACACGCGGTCGACGGCATGTCGATCGCCCTGGCGCAGGGCGAGATGGTCGGGCTGATCGGCCCGAACGGCGCGGGCAAGACGACGCTGTTCAACCTGCTCGCCGGCAGCCTCCGGCCAACGTCCGGCGAGATCCGGATCGGGTCCGTCGACGTCTCCGGCGAGCGGCCGGAGCAACGCATCGGACGCGGTGTCGGCCGGACGTTCCAGATCCCGCGCCCCTTCGCCGAGATGACCGTGCTCGAGAACGTGCTGACCGGCGCGCAGGCGCAGGCGGGCGAGCGGGCGTGGATGAACTTCCTGCGGCCGGGCCTGGTCGCGGCGCAGGAGCGGACGGCGGTGGAGCGGGGCAGGGCGCTCCTCGATTTCGTGATGCTGTCGCGGCTCGAGCACGAGCCTGCGCAAGGTGCTCTCGGGCGGGCAGCGCAAGCTGCTGGAACTCGCCCGCATCCTGATGGCGGACCCGCGGGTGATCCTGCTCGACGAGCCGGCGGCCGGGGTGAACCCGACGCTGCTCGAGCTGATCATCGACCGTGTTCTCGAGCTGAACGCGGAGGGCCGGACGATCCTGCTGATCGAGCACAACATGGACATGGTGGCGCGGCTCTGCGGCCGGGTGGTGGTGATGGCCGCCGGCAAGTTGCTGGCGCAGGGCGCTCCGGACGCGGTCGCCCGGGACCCGGCCGTCATCGGCGCCTACCTCGGAGATGCAGCATGACCGGGGCCGCGGAGCCGCCGTCCTGGCGACGCGCGGGCTGGTCGCGGGCTACGAGCCGGACCTGCCGATCGTGCAGGGGGTGGACCTCGCGGTCGGCGCCGGCGAGTTCGTCGTGCTTCTCGGCCCGAACGGCGCCGGCAAGTCGACGCTGGTCAAGACCATCGCCGGCCTCGTCCCGGTGCATTCCGGGTCGGTGTCGCTCGACGGGCGCCGACATCACGGCGATCGCCGGCGCACCACAAGGTGCGGCACGGCCTGGCCTTCGTGCCGCAGACCGACAACATCTTCGCCACGCTTACGATCCACGAGAACCTGCTCATCGCCGCGAACATCCTGCCCAGGCAACGCCGGCAGCGAGCGGATCGCCGCGCTCTACGGCATGTTCCCCGACCTGGCGGCCAGGCCGGCGCACCGGGCCGGGCAACTCTCCGGCGGCCAGCGGCAGATGCTGGCGGTCGCCCGCGCGCTCGTCGTCGAGCCCTCGGTGCTGATCCTCGACGAGCCCTCGGCCGGTCTCTCGCCCAAGATCGTCCTCGAGGTCTTCGAGCGACTGAAGGCGATCAACCGCACCGGCGTCACGACGCTGCTCGTCGAGCAGAACGTCAAGGCGGCGCTGGCGATCGCCGACCGCGCCGTCATCCTGGTCGAGGGCAGGATCGCGCACGAGGGCAAGGCCGCCGCGCTGGCGGACGACCCGATCATCGCCGAGCTCTATCTCGGCGCCCGCAAGCGCGAGGTGACGTCATGAACGCGCAGATCCTGGTCGACGGCGTGATCGCCGGCTCGATGATCGGCCTCGGCGCCATCGGCGTGACGCTGACCTATTCGATCCTGCGCTTCGCGAACTTCGCGCATGGCGAGTTCGTGTCGTGGGGCGCCTATCTCGCGCTCGTGGTCAGCAGCGCGCTCGGCTACCTCTCCGGCGCGCTCACCGTCCCGATCGGGCCGTTCTCCTTCGGCTGGTCGCTGCCGATCGCCGCGGTCGTGGCGATGGCCCTGACCGCCGGGCTCGCGCTCCTGGTCGACGCGATCCTGTTCGGGCCGCTGCGGGCGCGGCGGAGCGCCGTGATCATCCTGGTCATGGCGAGCTTCGGCGCGGCGCTGACGCTGCGCAACCTGCTCGAGTTCATCTTCACCTCGCGGCCGGCCTACTTCTCCAGCGAGCTGCAGATCGCGATGCCGCTCGGCGGCGGCATGCGCGCGACCCCCGACCAGCTGCTCAGCCTCGGCGTGGCGGCCGTGCTCGTCGTGCTGGTGCACCTCTTGCTGACGCGCACCGCCATCGGCCGCTCGATGCGCGCCGTCAGCGAGAACCCGCAGCTCTCCGGCGTCGTCGGCATCGACGTGCGCGGCGTGGTCCGCACGGTCTGGGCGCTCGGCGCCGCGCTCGCCTGCATGGCCGGCGTCATCGCCGGGCTGATCATCCAGATCCGGCCGCAGATGGGGCTCGACCTGCTGCTGCCGCTGTTCGCGGCAGCGATCCTCGGCGGCATCGGCAGCGTGCCCGGCGCCATGCTGGCCGGGCTGATCGTCGGGCTCGCGGAAGCCCTGACCGTCCAGCTCGTCGGCGCCGAATGGCGGTCCGGCGTCGCCTTCGTCATCCTGGTGATGATCCTGCTCCTGCGTCCGCAAGGACTGTTCGGAAGGGCCGAATGATGCTTGACCTGCTTGGCTATGGCGCCTTCTTCCTCACGGTCGCGCTGACCTACGCGATCATCTGCCTCGGCCTCAACGTGCAGTGGGGGCAGACCGGCCTCTTCAACGTCGGCATCGCCGGCTTCGTCGCGGTCGGCGCCTATGCGTCGGCGCTGCTGACCACGCCGGACGCGCCCGGCCGGCTCGGCGGCTTCGGCCTGCCGATCGTCGTCGGCTGGGCGGGCGGCGCCCTCGCGGCGGGCCTGGCCACCTTCCTCGTCGGCGCGCTGACCGTGCGGCTGCGCGCCGACTACCTGGCGATCGCCACCTTCGGCGTGGCGGTGGCGGTTCAGCTCTGCGCTGCTCAACCTGGAGCCGCTCACCGGCGGGCCGTTCGGCATCGGCTTCATCCCGCGCCCCTTCGCCGCGACGGCCGAGCAACCCGGCGCTCTTCGCGACGCTGAACCTCGCGGTGCTCGTCGTCGTGGTCGGGCTGCTCTATCTCGGCCTCGAGCGGCTGCTCCGCAGCCCCTGGGGCCGGGTGCTGCGCGCCATCCGCGAGGACGAGGCCGCCGCGCTGGCGCTCGGCAAGAGCGCCGTCCGCTTCCGGCTGCAGGCCTTCGCCATCGGCGGCGCGATCATGGGCCTGGCCGGCGCGGTGCAGGCGCATTTCATCGGCTTCATCGCGCCCGACAACTACATGCCGACCCTGACCTTCCAGGTCTGGGCGATGCTGATCGTCGGCGGCTCCGGCAACAACCGCGGCGCGATCCTCGGCGCGGTGGTGGTGTGGGGCCTCTGGGCCGTGTCCGCCGGCGCGGTCTCGTCGCTGTTCCCGGCAGACCAGCAGGCCCGCGCCGCGTCGCTGCAGATCGTGCTGATCGGGGTCGCGCTCTGCGCGATCCTGCTGCTGCGCCCGCGCGGCATCCTCGGCGAGGTGCGGACGATCTCGCGCCACCTCGCGCCGCGGTCCGCCGACTCCTCACCACCGGATTGCCCCATGCCGAACAGCCCTGACCGCGTGGCCCTGAAGGAGGGCCCCAGCCTCAGCCGCCTGATCTGCGGTCTCTGGCAGGTCGCCGACCTGGAGAAGGACGGCGAGCGGCTCGACCTCGACCGCGGCGCCGACGCGCTCGCGGCCTATGCCGAGCGCCGGCTTCGACACCTTCGACATGGCCGACCACTACGGCAGCGCCGAGCTGATCGCCGGCCGCCTGCTCGCCCGCCACGCCGGCGGCGCACCGGCCGCTCGCGTTCACCAAGTGGTGCCCCGAGCCCGGGCCGATGACGGCCGGGATCGTGCGCGCCGGCGTCCAGGCCCGGCTCGACCGGCTCGGCGTCGAGAAGCTCGACCTGCTGCAGTTGCACTGGTGGACCTTCGAGCATCCGGCCTGGCTCGACGCGCTGCACGAGATGAACCGGCTGCGCGAGGAGGGCCTGATCGGCGCGATCGGCGTCACCAACTTCGATGCCGCCCACCTGGCGCTCGCGGTTGCCGACGGCATCCCGCTGGTCAGCAACCAGGTGTCGTTCTCGCTGATCGACCGCCGGGCGGCCGGGCCGCTGGCCGAGGTCTGCGCGCGGACCGGCGTCCGGCTGCTCGCCTACGGCACGCTCTGCGGCGGGTTCCTGGCGGACAAGTGGCTCGGCAAGCCCGAACCGGCGAGCGTCGTCCGACTGGAGCCGTGCCAAGTACCAGCGCTTCATCGACGCCGCCGGCGGCTGGGAGGCGCTGCAGGCGATCCTTGCCGCGGCCGCCGAGATCGGCGCGCAAGCACGGCGTCTCGGTTTCCAACGTCGCGACCCGCTGGGTCCTCGAGCATCCCGCCGTCGCCGCCGCCATCATCGGCGCGCGCATCACCGAGAGCGAGCATCGCGCCGACAACGCCCGGCTGTTCGGCTTCGCGCTGGACGCCGAGGACCGGGAGCGGCTCGACGCGGCCTTCGCGCTGACCGCGCCGATCCCGGGCGACTGCGGCGACGAATACCGCAAGCCGCCCTATCTCACCGCCTCGGGCGATCTCAGCCACCATCTCGAAGCGATCCCGAGCGTCTATGCGGCCGAGCCGGTCCCGGACCGGCCCGGCCGGCTGCGCGTGTCGTCCGGCAGCGTCTGGGAGCCGATCGCCGGCTACAGCCGGGCGGTGCGGGTCGGCGACCGCATCTGCGTGTCGGGCACCACGGCGACCCACGGCGCCGACCGCTGCGTCGCCCCCGGCGACGCCGGCGCGCAGGCCACCTACATCCTCGACAAGATCGCGGCGTCGATCACGGCGCTGGGCGGCAGGCTCGACGACGTGATCCGCACCCGCATCTACCTCCGCGACGCCGCGGAGTGGGAGCCGGTGTCCCGCGCCCACGGCCGCGTGTTCGGCGAGGTGCTTCCGGCCAACACCATGGTCGAAGTCTCCAACCTGATCGGCGACTACGAGGTCGAGATAGAGGCCGAGGCCATCGTCTCGGCGAGCTGACGGCCGGTCCCGAGGCGCGATGGAGCACCGACGGGCGACCGAAGCAGATCGGCAGCGGGGAGGAACGGTCTTGGTTGAGCTCGGCCGGCGCCAGGGACGACGCTCGCCTGCTTCGGGGCCCGGCCATCGTCGTCTGGCCCCCGCACGCCACCCGGAACCCGGGATGACCGAGGAATACGACCACATCGTGATCGGCGGCGGCTCTTCCGGCTGCGTCGCTGCGGCGCGTCTCGTCGCCGATGGCGACCGGCGCGTGCTCGTGCTCGAGGCCGGGTACTCGCACCACCATCCGCTGCTCGACATGCCGCCGGGGATCTTCAAGCTGATCAACGGCAGCAAGTACATGACCTACCACCACACGGTGCCGCAGCAGCATCTGGGTGGCCGGGTCCACGACATCCCCCAGGGCAACGTGCTCGGCGGCGGCTCCTCGGTGAACGCGCAGGTCTACATGCGCGGCCGCCCGTCCGACTACGACGAGTGGGACGCCATCCTGCGGGGCAACAACGAGGGCGCCGCCTGGGACTGGGCGACGGTGCTCGCCCACTTCCGGCGGATCGAGGGCAACAACCGGCTGCTGAACGACCTGCACGGCAGCGACGGCCCGCTGCTGGTCTCCGACCCGGGCTATGTCGACGACGTCTCGCGCTGGTTCGTGCAGAGCGTCCAGGCCATGGGCGAGCCGCTGACGCACGATTTCAACGGGCCGACCCAGCGCGGCGTCGGCTTCTACCAGTTCATGAACCGCAACGGCCGCCGCTGCAGCGCCGCCCACGCCTATCTCGAGCCGTTGCAGGGCGATCCGCGCCTTACCGTCAGGCTGCGCGCCCGGGTCCGCAAGATCGTGATCGAGAACGGCCGGGCCGTGGGCGTCACCTGGGCCGACGCGCGCGGCCGGGAGCACACGGCCCGCGCGCGCTCCGACATCGTGCTCGCCGCCGGCGCGCTGATCACCCCGAAGCTCATGATGCTCTCGGGCCTCGGGCCGGCCGAACACCTGAGCGCCACCGGCGTGCCGGTGGTCCTCGACCTGCCGGGGGTCGGCCGCAACCTCATCGACCATCCGGAAGTTCCGGTGATCTCGGTGGCGAACGGCCCCTACGGCTACTACCGCCAGGGCAAGGGCTGGCGGATGCTGATGAACGGCATCCACTTCAAGCTGTTCGGGGCCGGGCGCATCACCTCGACCGGCTTCGAGGCCGGCGCCTTCGTCAACCCGCTCGACCGCGACGGCGTGCCCTCGATCCAGGCGTTCTGCGTGCCGATCGTCTATCTCGACCGCGATCTGCTCGAGGTCTTCGACGACACCTACGGCGTCACCATCACCACCGTCCTGGTGAAGCCGCGATCGCGCGGCTACGTCGAGCTGCGCTCCGCCGATCCCGATGCGCTGCCGCTGGTGTCGCCGCACCTGCTGCAGGACCCCGACGACATGAGGATCATGATCGCCGGGCAGCGCTTCTTCCGCGAGGTGCTGCTGTCCGGCCCGCTCGGCAGGCGGATCGAGAAGGTGATCGCGCCCGAGGGTCCCGATCTCAGCGACGCGGTCATGGACGCGCACTGCCGGCGCTTCGTCAAGACCAACTACCACCCGGCGAGCACGGCCCGGATGGGCGCGGACGGCGACCGGATGGCGGTGCTCGATGCGCGGATGCGGGTGCGCGGGATCGACAACCTGCGCGTCGCCGACATGTCGGCGGTTCCGAACATCAACGCCGGCAACACCAACGCGCCGGCGATGATGCTCGGCGACCGCTGCGCCGACTTCATCCTCGGCCTCGACGCGCCGCGCGTGCTCGAACAGCCGGCCGGACCAAAAGGAGCCCACGCATGATCCTCGACCGCTTCCGTATCGACGGCCAGGTCGCGCTCGTCACCGGCGCCACCCGCGGCATCGGCCTCGGCATCGCCCGGGCCCTCGCCGAGGCCGGCGCGCACGTCGTCCTGTCCTCGCGGGTCCCGAAGCCCGAGGTCGTCGCGGGCCTGAGGGACGCCGGCCACGAGGTCGACTACCTGCAGGCCGACATGCGCGAGCCCGGCGCCCCGGCGAAGCTCGTCGCCGACGCCGCCGCGCTCACCGGTCGCCTCGACATCCTGGTCAACAACGCCGGCGTCGCCCAGCACGGCGAGACCCATTCCTTCAGCGTCGAGGACTACCGCCGGGTGATGGACGTCAACCTCGATTCGGTCTTCTACGCCTGCCAGGCGGCGCTCGGGCCGATGCGCGCGCAGAAGAGCGGCGTGATCCTGAACATCGGCTCGATCTCGGGCTACATCTCGAACGTCCCGCAGCCGCAGGCCGCCTACAACGCCTCGAAGGCGGCGGTGCACATGCTGACCAGGAGCCTCGCCAGCGACTATGCGGCGGAGAACATCCGGGTGAACGCGATCGCACCCGGCTACATCGCCACCGACATGACCCTGGTCCACTACGAGGGCGCCGACTGGGGACCGACCTGGAAGCGGATGACCCCGATGCCGAAGATCGGCACCCCCGAGGACATCGGCGCGGCGGCCGTCTACCTCTGCTCGCCGGCCTCGGCCTTCGTCACCGGGGAAGTGCTGGTGATCGACGGCGGCTACCTCACCCGGTAGCCGACGCGCACGCGGGGCATCCGGGACGGAACCGGCCGGCGATCAGCCGGGGAACAGCGTCAGGCCACCATCCACTCGGATCACCTGGCCGTTGATGAACTTCGCCCGCGGTCCCGCGAGGAAGGCCACGGCGTCGGCGATCTCCCCGGGCTCGGCGTAGCGGTTCAGCGACCGCACCGTGCTGTCCATCTTCGCCGCATCGACGGGCCGGGTGGCGAGGAAGCGGGCGCTCTTGGTCTCGCCGGGGCTGACCGCATTGACCCGAACGCCGGCGTCGATCAGCTCCCTGGCCAGGCAGCGGGTGTAATGCACGACCGCGGCCTTCAGGGTGGCGTAGACCACCTCGGGCGAGCAGCCCATATGCGCCGCCGCCGAGGCTATGTTGACGACGGCGCCCGATCCCGCCCGCACCATCGCCGGCACGAAGGCCTGGCAGACCAGCATGGTACCGATCAGGTTGCTGTCGGTCAGCACCCGGATATCCTCCAACGCGACGCCGAGCGCGGTGTTGGGGCTGGGCTTGCCGCCCGCGGCGCCGATGTCGCCGCCGGCGCAGTTGACCAGGATGTGGACCTCGCCGAGGGCGGCGTCGATCTCGGCCTTCATCCTGGCCACCGCGTCGGGGTCGGCGACGTTGCCGGTCACCGCCGTCACCCTGGTGCCGTGGCGCCCGACCGCCGCGACCACCTCGCCGAGGTCCGCGAACTCGCCGTATTTCGCCGATTGCGTCCGGTCGAGGTCGTGGACGGCGACGTCTGCGCCGTGCTCGGCCAGCCGCTCGGCCATAACCCGGCCGAGCCCGCGCCCTGATCCGGTGACGAACGCCGTCTTGCCGCTGAGGTCTTTCGCCATCGTCCCTGTCCTTCTGCCACTGTCCCCGGGGTCGACGTTCCCGCCCCGGTGCAGTCTCCCGCATTTCCCCCGCGTGCAGTAGTCCGCTTCCGACGCCGGGCGCCCGCCCTGGCAGCGGTGCATCCCGGCCACGGCAGGCGCCCGTCGCGGGCCGAGGTCGGTGCCGACCGCAGGCAAGTCGTTTCCGGTGGCGGCCGGTTTGCCGTTTCGGATTAGGCGGCTAGATGACGGTGCCTAAGCTGGCGCCGCTGGGGTATGCGATGGCCGACGACGACGACGAGATCATCCTGAGCGAGCTGCCGGACGACGAGCTGGTGCCGCAGATGCACGACGACCTCTACGACGGCATGCGCGACGAGGTGGTCGAGGGCGTCAACATCCTGCTCGGCCGCGGCTGGACCCCCTACGACGTGCTGACCAAGGCGCTGGTCGAGGGCATGCGCATCGTCGGCATCGACTTCCGCGACGGCATCCTGTTCGTGCCCGAGGTGCTGCTGGCCGCCAACGCCATGAAGGCCGGGCATGGCGATCCTGAAGCCGCTCCTGATCGAGACCGGCGCGCCGCGGCTGGGCAAGATGGTGATCGGCACCGTCAAGGGCGACATCCACGACATCGGCAAGAACCTGGTCGGGATGATGATGGAGGGCGCCGGCTTCGAGATCGTCGACCTCGGCATCAACAACCCCGCCGAGAAGTACCTCGAGGCGCTGGAACGCGAGGATGCCGACATCCTCGGCATGTCGGCGCTGCTCACCACCACCATGCCCTACATGAAGGTCGTCATCGACACCCTGAAGGAGCGCGGCCTGCGCGATCAGTTCATCATCATGGTCGGCGGCGCGCCGCTCAACGAGGAGTTCAGCAAGGCGATCGGCGCCGACGCCTATTGCCGCGACGCCGCCGTGGCGGTGGAGACCGCGAAGGAGTTCATGGCGCGCAAGCACAACCAGCTCGCCGCCCGGGCATGACCCTGCCGGCCGACCGCATCCTGACCGAGCAGGGGCTGGCGGCGCCGCAGACCGCCGCCGGCCGGGTGCTGGTGATCGCCTGCGGGGCGCTGGCCCGCGAGATTCTGGCGCTGACCGCGCTGAACCGCTGGGACCACCTCGACCTCGCCTGCCTGCCGGCCAAGCTGCACCTCTGGCCCGACCGCATCCCCGACGCGGTCGAGGCCGCGGTGAAGGCCGCCCGCCCGCGCTACGCCGAGATCTTCGTGGCCTACGCCGACTGCGGCACCGGCGGGCTGCTGCAGGCCCGCTGCGCCGCGCTCGGGGTCGCGATGATCGCCGGTCCCCACTGCTACAGCTTCTTCGACGGCAACGACGCCTTCGCCGCCCGCGGCGACGCCGAGATGCGCGCCTTCTACCTGACCGACTTCCTGGTCCGCCAGTTCGACGCCTTCGTCTGGCGGCCGATGGGCCTCGACCGCCACCCCGAGCTGCGCGACATGCTGTTCGGCAACTACGAGCGGCTGATCTACCTCGCCCAGACCGACGACCCCGCCCTCGACGCCGCCGCCGCGGCCTGCGCCGGGCGCCTCGGCCTCGCCTACGAGCGCCGCTTCACCGGCTACGGCGACCTCGAAGCCGCGCTCGCCACGGCCTGACGCCGCGTGGCCCGGGCAGGCCCGCGAGCGCGGAGGCCGGCCCGGCTTGTCAGGCCAGGGCCGAGGCGCTAACGCTCGGCGAGCGCAGGAGGAATGACATGCCGGGCCCGCGGGTCGCACTCTTCGTCACCTGTCTGGTGGACCTCTTCCGGCCCTCGATCGGCTTCGCGACCGTGAAGCTGCTGCGCGACGCGGGGTGCGAGGTGGCGGTGCCGGCGGCGCAGACCTGCTGCGGCCAGCCGGCGTGGAACTCCGGAGACCGGGAGACCGCGAAGGCGATCGCGCGGCGGGTGATCGCGGCGTTCGAGGGCTTCGACTACGTCGTAGTGCCGTCGGGGTCCTGCGCCGCCACCATCGCCCGGGACTACGTGCAGATGCTGGCCGACGATCCGGCCTGGGCGGAGCGGGCACGCGGGCTGGCGGGGCGGAGCTTCGAGATCACGGCGTTCCTGACCGACGTGCTTGGCGTGACCGGGGTGGCGCAGGCGCTGGCGGCGGTGGTGACCTACCACGACAGCTGCTCGGGGCTCAGGAGCCTCGGGATCGAGGCGCAGCCGCGACGGCTGCTGGCCACCGTCGAGGGGCTGGAGCTGCGCGAGATGGCCGAGCGCGAGGTCTGCTGCGGCTTCGGCGGCACCTTCTGCGTCAAGTATCCCGACATTTCCAACGTGATGGCCGGGGACAAGACCCGGAACATCGCGGCGACCGGGGCGGCGATGGTGCTGGCGGGCGATCTCGGCTGCCTGATGAACCTGGCCGGCAAGGCCAGCCGCGAGGGCCGGGAATTCCGGGCGCGGCACGTGGTCGAGGTGCTGGCCGGCGATCTCGGCACGCCGGCGATCGGGGAGGCCGGATGAGCCTGCAGGCGACCACCCCGGCCTTCAAGGCCAACGCCAGGGCGGCGCTGGCCGACCAGAACCTGCAGAGCGCGCTGCGCGGCGCCCGCGGCAACCGTATCGCCCAGCGGGTCAGGGCGCGCGCGGCGCTGCCGGAGTTCGACGCGCTGCGCGACCGGGCGCGCGACATCAGGGATCACACGCTGGCCAACCTCGATCTCTACCTGGAGGCCTACGAGCGGCAGGTCACGGCCAGCGGCGGCGTGGTGCACTGGGCCGAGACCGCCGAGGAGGCGCGGGCGATCGTGCTCGAGATCTGCCGCCAGGCCGGCGCGACGACGGTGAACAAGGGCAAGTCGATGATCTCCGAGGAGTGCGGGATCAACGCCCACCTGGCGGCGAACGGCATCGTCCCGGTGGAGACCGACCTCGGAGAGTACATCATCCAGCTGCGCGGCGAGGCCCCGTCGCACATCACCACGCCGGCGCTGCACGTGACGGTGCCCGAGATCGAGGCCGCCTTCCGCAAGGCCCATACCCACCTCGCCCCGGAGCGCGACCTGAGCAGCCGGGCGACGCTGCAGGCCGAGGCGCGGGGGGTGCTGCGCGCGAAGTACTTCCAGGCCGAGGTCGGGATCACCGGCGCCAACCTGCTGATCGCCGAGACCGGGCAGTCGGTGATCGTGACCAACGAGGGCAACGGCGACCTGTCGCAGTCGCTGCCGCGGGTGCACATCGTGATGGCCTCGCTGGAGAAGCTGGTGCCGACGCTGGAGGACGCCAGCACGATCCTGCGGCTGCTGTCGCGGTCGGCGACCGGGCAGGAGATCACGGTCTACACCACCTTCTCGCGCGGCCCCAGGCGGGCGGAGGACCCCGACGGGCCCCAGGAGTACCACGTGGTGCTGCTCGACAACGGGCGGTCGAACATGCTGGGGACCGAGTTCCAGGACATGCTGCGCTGCATCCGCTGCGGCGCCTGCATGAACCATTGCCCGGTGTTCCAGGCGGTGGGCGGGCACGCCTACGGCTGGGTCTATCCCGGGCCGATGGGGGCGGTGCTGACGCCGTCGCTGATCGGGGTGGAGCAGGGCGGGCAGCTGCCGAACGCCTCGAGCTTCTGCGGCCGCTGCGAGGAGGTGTGCCCGGTCCGGATCCCGCTGCCCGGGCTGATGCGGCACTGGCGGGAGCGCGAGTTCGAGAAGCGGCTGACGCCGGCGGCGGTGCGGCGCGGGCTGGGCGTCTGGGCCTGGCTGGCGCTGCGGCCGGGGCTCTACCGGCTGGCGACGCGCACCGGCGCGCGGGCGCTGCGGCTGATGGCCGGCGGGCGCGGCAGGCTGCGCAAGCTGCCGTTCGGAGGCGGCTGGACCGGGGAGCGGGACTTTCCGGCGCCCCAGGGGCGGACCTTCATGGACCAGTGGAAGGCCGGCGAATCGCAGGGCCGGCGGTGAGCGCGCGCGAGCGGATCCTGGCGCGGGTGCGCAGCGCGGCCGCGGGCGGCGGAGCCGAGCGGGCGGCGGCGGTGGCGGCGCGGCTGGCGGAGCATCCGCCGGGGCCGGTGCCGCAGCAGGCGCAGAGCCACGGCGCCGGCACGGCTGACCCAGTTCATGGCCAAGCTCGAGGCGGCGGCGGCGACGGTCAGCCGGGTCTCGGAGATCGGCGAGCTGCCGAAGGCGCTGGCGCACGAGCTCAGGAACCGCAACCTGCCGGCGGTGGTCCGCTTCGGGGCCGAGCCGACGTTCCAGGGCCTCGACTGGGGCGCGATTTCGGCCTCGCAGGGGACGGGGCGGCTCGAGGAGCCGGTGACGCTGAGCCGGGCGGCGTTCGGGCTGGCGGAGACCGGCACGCTGGTGCTGGCCTCCGGGCCGGACAACCCGGTGACGCTGACCTTCCTCGGCGAGACCCATTTCGTGGTGCTCGCGCGAGGCGGACCTCTGCGGCGGCTTCGAGGACTTCTGGGCGGCCTGGCGGCAGCGCGGGCTCGACCCGCGCACCATCAACATGGTGACCGGCCCGTCGCGCTCGGCCGACATCGGCCAGGTGCTGCAGCTCGGGGCGCACGGGCCGGTGGCGCTGCACGTGTTCGTGGTCGGCTGAAACGAAGCGGCGACGGGGCGGCTCAGCCGTCGGCGGATCCGCGGGTCTCGACCATGCGTGCCATCAGGGCGGCGCCGAGCGGCAGGATGTCGTCGTCGAGCACGAAGCCCGGATTGTGCAGCGGCACGTCACCGGAATGGCCGACCGTGCAGTAGGCGCCCGGCACCAGCCGCAGCATGTCGGCGAAGTCTTCCGAGCCCATCACCAGCCGCTCCATGCGCCGGGCTTGGTCGTCGCCGACCAGCTCGCGCGCCGCCGCGAGCATCTGCGCGGCGTGGGCCTCGTCGTTGACCAGCACCTCGAAGACGTTGCGCAGATCGAGCGCGATCTCGGCGCCGTGCGCGCGGCCGAAGCCCTCGCAGAGCTCGCGCATCCGCCGGCCCGCCAGATCTGCCGCCGCCTGGTCGAAGTAGCGTATGGTGCCGCGGATCTCGGCGGTCTCCGGGATGACGTTGTAGGCGGCACCGGCGTGGATCTGGGTGACCGACAGCACCAGCGGCGTGGTGGGCGGCACGTTGCGCGAGACGATGGTCTGCAGCTGCTGGACCAGCCCGGTGGCGACGATGAGGGCATCGACGCCGGCCTCGGGCATCGCGGCGTGGCAGCCCTTGCCGGTCACCCGGATGTCGAAGAACGCGGCGCCCGCCATCGCCGGGCCGGGCTTGACGCCGATCACGCCGGGCGCGTCGTAGGGCGAGTTGTGCAGCGCGTAGATCTCGTCGCAGGGAAAGCGGTCGAACAGGCCCTCGGCGATCATCGCCCGGCCGCCGCCGAGGCCTTCCTCGGCGGGCTGGAAGATCAGCACCGCGGTGCCCGCGAAGTCCCGCGTCCCCGCCAGGTAGCGCGCCGCCCCCAGCAGCATCGCGGTGTGGCCGTCATGGCCGCAGGCGTGCATCACCCCGGGGGTCTTCGAGGCATAGGGGAGGTTCGTCTGCTCGTGGATCGGCAGCGCGTCCATGTCGGCGCGCAGCCCGATCGCCCGGCCCGGCCGGTTGCCGCGGACCACGCCGACCACGCCGGTCTTGCCGATCCCCGGCGTGACCTCGATCCCCCAGCCGCGCAGCTTGTCGGCGACGACGCCGGAGGTGCGGACCTCCTCGAAGCCGAGCTCGGGATGCGCGTGCAGATCGCGCCGAATCGCGGTCAGCTCGTCGGCAAAGCCGGAAATCCGCTCGAGCACCTGCATGCCGTTTCCCCCTGAGGTTGATGGTGTGCCGCCATCACGTCGACAAAACCGCCGCTGGTCAACCCAGGATCGACCGGCCGGCGCAGGCCTGCTAGCAGTCTGCGGGGGGTCATCGGGGAGGGAATCATGCCGGGTGCGGAGGCGGCGAAGCGGAGGGCTCTGGACGAGGCGGCGCTGGCGGAGCTGGACGCGACGCTGGCGGCGCACGTGGACGAAGGGATGCCGGGGCTGGTGACGCTGGTCGCCCGCGGCGGCGAGGTGCACGTCACCGTGGCCGGGCGCCAGGACTTCGACGAGGCGCCGATGCGGCGCGACACCATCTTCCGCATCGCCTCGATGAGCAAGCCGGTCGCCGCGGCGGCGGCGATGATCCTGGTGGAGGAGGGGCGGATCGCGCTCGACGAGCCGGTGGGGCGGCTCCTGCCCGAGCTCGCGAACCCGCGGGTGCTGGCGCGGCTCGACGGGCCGATCGACGAGACCGTGCCGGCGGCGCGGCCGATCCTGGTCGAGGACCTGATGACCCTGAAGCTGGGGACCGGGGCGATCATGGCGCCCGGCGCTTCCCGATCAACGCGGCGATGGCCGAGCGCGGGATCGGGATCGGGCCGAAGCTGCCAGAGGTCGACGGCATGGACGGCTACATGGCGGCGCTGGGGTCGCTGCCGCTTGATGCGCCAGCCGGGCGAGTACTGGCTCTACGACACCGGCGTGCACGTCCTGGGGGTGCTGATCGAGCGGGCGGCGGGACGGCCGCTGGCAGCATTCATGGCGGAGCGGCTGTTCGCGCCGCTGGGGATGGTCGATACCGGGTTCAGCGTGCCGGCGGCCGCGCTGGACCGGCTGGCGGGCTGCTGGTGGCGGAACTACGCCACCGGGGTCCTCGAGCGCTTCGACGGCGCTGGGGCGGAGAGCCGGTTCGCCGCGCCGCCGGCCTTCGCCTCGGCGTCGGGCGGGCTGGTCTCGACCGCCGACGACTACCTCGCCTTCGCGCGGATGCTGCTGAACCGCGGCGAGCACGGCGGGCGGCGGATCCTGTCGGCGGCTTCGGTGGCGGCGATGACCGCCGATCACATCACGCCGGCGGTCAAGGCGCGCTCGCCGTTCGGGCCGGGGTTCTGGGACGCCGGCGGCTGGGGCTATGGCATGCAGGTGATCACCCGGCCCGAGCCGGGCGGGCCGGTCGGCTGCGGCTGGGTCGGCGGCTACGGCACCAGCGGCTACTGGGACCCGGCGAGCGGGCTGATCGGCATCCACCTGACCCAGCGGCTGATGGAGAGCCCCGCGCCGACGGCGGTCTTCACCGACTTCTGGACCGGGGCGCGAGCGGCGGCGGGAGTTTGAGAACCCAGCTCAACGGAACCTCGCCAGCATCGAGTCCGTGACATCGTTGCGGAAACAAATCGGATCGCGACCCCCGGGCCTGGAATAGGCACTGCGCCCACCGCACCTGCGGCCAGCGCTGTCAGAGTTGTAGGGGCAGGGGCAGTTCCCCGGGTACGCGCGAATGCTCCGCTGGATGATCTCGTCCTTGATCCGCCCGATATCGGGCGCGTTTCGCGCGGAACGCGTCGCCTGCTGAGGCTTCGAGGTCGGAGCGACCGGCGCGCTGCCGGACGTGTAGCTCCCGTAAACCCAGCCGCGCACGCCTTCCGGCGACGTCACCTCCAGCCAGGGGCCGGCGCTCGACAATACGGAAAGGCGGCTGCCGCTGGGGAGGGAGACGAGAATCGAACTGCTGGTGCTCGGACCGGCTCGCAAGTGCAGGTTCGAGGCGGTGACGTAGCGGATCTCGGCAATGGCCGCACGTTTTTCCGGAGTTGCAACGTCGGGCGAGGGTTCCGAGTGGTCAAAGATGGCTGCCTTGTCCTCAACCGACGGCAGAGAAGCCAGGTCTGGCGTAGCCGGCGGAATAGGTGGCGGGCTTTCGGGCACCGGCGGCCGCATGAACCCAGGACGGGTCGGCGGCGGCAACTGGCGCGTTGAGGTCCGCGCAACCGGAGGGGAAACGGATCCGCCATCGGGACCGTTCTCTGGAAATGCAAGCCAAACAATGTAAATCGCGAGGCCGACAAGGCCCAGGCGACGCGCAATCGACATGAATCATGTCCGGTATGGGCGTTAACCATAAGGCGAGAGCTGAGTTCGAATCTACTCGTAACTCGCCGACGGTCTCTGTCAGCAGCGATGCGCGGCCTCGGCCAGCGCCTGCACGAAGGCCAGCACCGTGTCGGGGGCTTCGCCGGCGCCGATGCGCTCGACGATGGCGGAGCCGACCACGGCGCCGTCGGCGACGCCGGCGATCTCGGCGGCGGCCTCGGGGGTGCGGATGCCGAAGCCGACGCAGACCGGCAGCGGCGTCGCGGCCTTGATGCGGGCGACCTCGGGGGCGACGGCGGCGGCGCTGGCGGCGGCGGCGCCGGTGATGCCGGTGATCGAGACGTAGTAGACGAAGCCCGAGGTGTTGGTGAGCACGCGCGGCAGGCGGCGGGCGTCGGTGGTGGGCGTGGCCAGGCGGATGAAGTTCAGGCCCGCGGCCTGGGCGGGCAGGCAGAGCTCGTCGTCCTCCTCGGGGGGCAGGTCGACGATGATCAGGCCGTCGACGCCGGCGGCCTTGGCCTCGTCGAGGAAGCGCTCGACGCCGCGGGAGTAGATCGGGTTGTAGTAGCCCATCAGCACCACCGGCGTGTCGGCGTCGCCGTCGCGGAAGGCGCGGACCATCGCCAGCGTGCGGTCCATGGTCTGGCCGGCCGCGAGCGCCCGTTGGCCGGCGCGCTGGATCGCCGGGCCGTCGGCCATCGGGTCGGTGAAGGGCATGCCGAGCTCGACCAGGTCGACCCCGGCGGCCGGCAGGCCGCGCAGGATGGCGAGCGCGGTCTCGGGGTCCGGGTCGCCGGCCATCACGAAGGCGACGAAGGCCTTGCGGCGGGCGGCCGCCAGCGCCGCGAACCTCGTTTCGATGCGGGTCATCCCGGCTCCCTCTCGGACCGGTCTTCTCTTGGAACAGGGGTGGCGGAGAATCAAGCGCGCGCGCGGGGTGATCGCCGGTGACAGCCGAATCGTGCTATGCTTCGGGCCGCGGCCCCAGGGGGGCAAGGGTGGGAAGCGGTTGGCCGCGGAAGGAGCGAACCGATGGGTTATGTCCTGGAAGGCGACCTGCTCGAGGTCTGCAACTGCAACGTCCTCTGCCCGTGCTGGATCGGCGAGGATCCCGACAACGGCTCCTGCGACGCCTCGCTCGCCTACGTAATCCGCAAGGGCGACGTCGACGGCGTCGACGTGGGCGGGCTGGTCGTGGCCTCGACGGTCAAGATCCCCGGCAACGTCCTGGCCGGCAACATGGCGCCAGAAGCTCTACATCGATGCGCGTGCCGACGACGCACAGGCCGAAGCGCTGACCGAGCTGATGCTCGGCCGTCGCGGCGGGCCCTTTGCCGAGATGGCCGAGCTGGTGAGCGAGACCCTGAGCGTCGAACGGGTGCCGATCGCCTATACGATCTGCGGAAGGCGAGGGACGCTACAGGATCGAGGGCGTGCTCGAGGCGGTGATGACGCCCTACCGCGGGCCGACCGGACTGACCGACGACGCTGAACGAGAGCATCTTCTCGACCATCCCCGGCTCGCCGGCCTATGTCGGCAAGGCCGAGCGCTTCGCTCTGAAGGAGCCCGAGCTCGGGATCGACCTCGACCTCCGGAACCACAACGCGATCCAGGGCGTCTTCCGCTTCGAGCACGAGGCCGCCGCCGCGGCGGCATGATCGACCGGCGGCGCCCAGAACCGGGTCTTCGTCGCCACCGGGCTGGCGCTGGCGGCGCTGGCCTGGCTGCTGCTGGCGGTCTGGGCGGCGAGCCCCTGGGGGCGGTACCTCGCGCACGGCGACTGGACGCGGATCGGGCTCATGGGCTCGATCTGCGGCGCGCTGCCGGCGGGCGGCACGCTGCTTGCCGCTGCTCCTGCACGTCGCCGGCTGGGTGCTGATGCTGGCGGCGATGATGCTGCCGACGATGCTGCCGGTGCTGGCGATCCTGCAGCGGATGACGGCGCGGCGGCGCGACGGCGGCCGGCTGGTGGCGCTGGCGGTGGCGGGCTACCTGGTGGCCTGGACCGGGTTCGGGGTCGCGGCGCATCTCGCCGACGCCGGGCTGGCCGCGGCGGTGCACCGGTCGGCCTGGCTGACCTTCAACGGCTGGGCGCTGGGCGCGGCGGTGCTGCTCACGGCCGGGCTCTTCCAGTTCTCGGACCTCAAGCGCCGCTGCCTGGAGCGGTGCCGCAGCCCGCTCGGGCAGGTGATGGCGCACTGGCGGGGCCGCAACCCGGCGCGCGAGGCCTGGGGGCTGGGGCTGGCGCACGGGCTCTTCTGCGTCGGCTGCTGCTGGGCGCTGATGCTGATCATGTTCGTGGTCGGCATGGGCAACGTCGGCTGGATGCTGCTGCTGGGGCTGGTGATGGCGGCGGAGAAGAACCTGCCCTGGGGCCGGCGGCTGAGCGCGCCGGTGGGGCTCGGGCTGATCGGCTGGAGCGCAGCGGCGGTGGCGCTCAACCTGCCCGGCGCTTGACCCCGGCGCGCCGGGCGTCGTAAGGGGCGCGCGGCAGACGGGGCGCGCGGCGGGCATGGCGTTGAAGATCGGGATCGTGGGGCTGCCAAACGTCGGCAAGTCGACGCTGTTCAACGCGCTGACCCGGACCGCCGCGGCGCAGGCGGCGAACTTCCCGTTCTGCACCATCGAGCCGAACGTCGGCGAGGTGAACGTGCCGGACGCCCGGCTGGACCGGCTGGCGGCAATCGCCAAGTCGGCCAAGGTGGTGCCGGCGCGGATGACCTTCGTCGACATCGCAGGGCTGGTGCGCGGCGCCAGCAAGGGCGAGGGCCTCGGCAACCAGTTCCTGGCGAACATCCGCGAATGCGACGCCATCGCGCATGTGCTGCGCTGCTTCGAGGACCCCGACGTCACCCATGTGGAGGGGCGGATCGACCCGCTGGCCGACGCCGAGACGGTGGAGACCGAACTGATGCTGGCGGATCTCGAGAGCGTGGAGAAGCGGCTCGCCGGGTTGCAGCGCAAGCTGAAGGGCGGCGACCGGGAGGCCGGCGTGCAGGCCCGGCTGCTGGAGGCGGCGCGGGCGGCGCTGGAGGCCGGGCGGCCGGCGCGCACGGTGGCGGTGGCCGAGGAGGACGCGCGGGCCTGGCGGCTGCTGCAGCTGCTGACGGGCAAGCCGGTGCTCTACGTCTGCAACGTCGAGGAGGCGGCGGCGGCGACCGGCAACGCTCAATCGGAGGCGGTGGCGAAGCTGGCCGCGGCAGAGGGGGCGGGCTGCGTGGTGATCTCGGCGGCGATCGAGGAGGCGATCGCCCAGCTCGACGACGCGGAGCGGGCGGAGTACCTCGCCGAGCTGGGGCTGGAGGAGGCCGGGCTCGACCGGCTGATCCGCGAGGGCTACCGGCTGCTGGGCCTCTCGACCTACTTCACCGCCGGGCCGAAGGAGGCACGGGCCTGGACGATCCCGGCGGGCGCCACCGCGCCGCAGGCGGCCGGGGTGATCCACGGCGACTTCGAGAAGGGTTTCATCCGGGCAGAGACCGTGGCCTACGACGATTACGTGGCGCTGGGCGGCGAGGCCGGGGCGCGCGAGGCCGGGCGGCTGCGCGCCGAGGGCAAGACCTACAGGGTGCAGGACGGCGACGTCCTGCACTTCCTGTTCAACACCGCGGGCTGAGCGCGCTCACTCCGACGCCGACTGGGCGATCGGTGCCGCGTTGGCGACGTTTACGCCCAGATCGTAGACCAGCTGCCCGCCGAAATAGGCCGTGGTAGCCGCCAGTCCGGCGCCGACGACCGCGACGAGCGCCACCGCGTAGGCCATCGCGCCCGACACCCGCGTGTCGCGCCACCAGAGCAGCGCGCGAACCACTGCCCAGACCCCGAAGGTGGCCGCGACGGCGCCGCCGAGGCTCTCGTGGATCTCCGCCACGTTGCTCGAGAAGCCCTTGGACTCGGCGTATGAAAGCGCGAGATCGCCGAACATCATCGCTGCGACGGCGGAGAGGGCAGCGAGCACCATCAGGGCGGTGGAGATGTTGCCCGCCGTGTTGCGGCCGGTCACGCTGTGGCCCCGAGCGGCGGCGATCACGTCGAACGCGGCGAGGCAGAGGATGAAGACGATCGGGAAGTGGATGATCATCGGGTGTATTTGCTCGACAGGTATCATGATAGGTCGTTTCCTATTCTCTCGACTTCAGCAGGGGTTGGAGATCGCCGAGAGCAAGCATTTCCGCCCTGTCCGCGCAATAAACCGCAGTGCTATGCGGCGGGATTTCGCACGCTCGTGTAGATGCGCGAGCCTCGGCCCCCGAAACGGTGTCGCTTTGCCGCGGCCGGGCGGGTAACATCGGCCGGGCCTTGCATATCCCGACACATGAGGTGGCGATGACCGAGCCTATCTCCGCCGACAGCCTGCGAGCGCTGGGCTGCGTCTCGACGGCGACGCTCACCACGGTGCTGCTGAAACGGGGCCTGCGCAACGTCTGGATGCGCAACGCCCGGCCGATCCGCGACACGCCGCGGGTGGTCGGGCGGGCGTTCACGCTGCGCTTCGTGCCGGCGCGGGAGGATTGGCGACGCCGGCGTCCTGGGCATCGCCGGTCTCGACCCGGGCGGCGATCGAGGCGATGCCGGAGGGCTGCGTGGCGGTGGTCGATGCGGCGGGGGTGCCGGATGCCGGGATCTTCGGCGACATCCTCTGCGCGCGGATGGCGCGGCGCGGGGTGGCGGCGCTGGTCAGCGACGGCTGCGTGCGCGATCTGGAGGGCGTGCTCGGGACCGGCCTGCCGGTCTGGTGCCGCGGCGCGGCGGCGCCGCCGTCGGTGGCGGGGCTGACCTTCGTCGGCTGGCAGGAGCCGGTAGGCTGCGGCGGGGTGGCGGTCTATCCCGACGACGTGATCGTGGCGGACCGCGACGGGGCGGTGCTGGTGCCGCAGGCGCTGCTTGGGCGAGGTGCTGGCGACCGCACCGGAGCAGGAGCGGATGGAGGCCTGGATCATGGGCGAGGTCGGCCGCGGCGAGAAGCTGCCCGGGCTCTATCCGATGAGCGCCGAGACCCGGGCGCGCTACGAGGCCGAGCGCGGCGAGGGCTGAGCCAGCGGCCGCGGCAACGCAAAGCCGAAAACGCCCATACGTATTCCATATGCGTTCCATACGGAGTCCATACGCATAAAATCTCGGCATTTCAGCATCTTGCAGCTCCCCTCAGGGCGCGAAGCTCCGGTCCTCGCGGACATCCACCCGCGCGGTGGCGCGGATATCGCCGGCGGAGAAGCCGGCGAGGATATCGAAGCGGCCGGCCTCGACCCGCCAGGCTCCGCGCTCCGGATCGTAGAAGGCGAGGTCGCGGTGGCTGAGCAGCAGCGTGGCGGGGCGCGCCTCGCCGGCGGCGCAAGTGAGCTTGGCGAAGGCCCTGAGCTCCTTGGGCGGGCGGGGCAGCGCGGCCTCGGGGTCGGCGACATAGACCTGCAGGACCGTGGACCCCGGGCGCTGGCCGGTGTTGCGCAGGATGGCGCGCACGGCGACGCCGTCGTCGGTGGCCTCCGCGGCGAAATGCTCGAGCTCGAAGCTGGTATAGCCCAGGCCGTGGCCGAAGGCGAAGAGCGGGGCGATGCCGGCGCGATCGTAGTGGCGGTAGCCGACGAAGACGCCCTCGGCGTAGCGGACGCGGCCGTCCTTGCCGGGATAGACCTCCGGATCGCGGCTGGCGGTGGGGTTGTCGGCCCAGGCGCGCGGGAAGGTCTGGGGCAGCCGGCCCCCGGGCTCGGCGGCGCCGAGGAGCACGTCGGCGATGGCGTTGCCGGCTTCCTGGCCGGGGTACCAGGCCTGCAGCACCGCCGGCACGGCGTCGATCCAGGGCATCTCGACCGGGCCGCCGGTCTGCAGCACCACCACGGTGCGCGGATTGGCGGCGGCGACGGCGGCGACAAGCTCGTCCTGTCGGCCCGGGAGCGCGATGCCGGGCAGGTCGCTGCCCTCGGTGTCCCATTCGCCGTTGCGGCCGACGAAGACCAGCGCGGTCTCGGCGGCGCGGGCGGCCTCGGCGGCCGCGGCGATCTCGGCATCGCCGAGGGGACGGCCGATGCCGACGCGGAAGGCGGCGAAGTTCATCAGCTTCGCCGGGCGGGTCGCGAATTCGATGACCACCTCGTGCGGGCGGCCGGCGATCAGGTCGGCGGTGCCGACGACCTCGTCGCAGCCCTCCTCGAAGAAGGTCTGGCCCGGGGTCCAGCCGGTCCAGGCGTCGGCGACCAGGGTGCCGTCGACATAGACCCGGACGAGGCCGGCGGCGAAGGCGCCGACGCGGTGGGCGCCCGTGGCCTCGGGGACGAAGCGGCCGGTGAGCCGGGCCGAGTAGCGGGCCGGATCGACCTTGCCGCCGCCGGGGGCGCCGACCCAGAAGGCCTGGGCCTCGGTCATCGCTTCGCTGTGGGCCACCGGACCGGTCAGGTCGGGTGCGTCGAAGAAGTCCGCGCGGAAATCGCCGGTCAGCAGCGGCTCCCAGCGGTGATTGCTGCAGCCCTCGGCAAAGACGAGGCGGTCCGCGCCGACGGCGGCGACGAGGCCGTCCCAGGGGCTGACGCGGTAGTGCGGGTTGAGCTGGGCGGAGCCGCCGCCCATGATCTGCGCGACCCTGGCGTTGGGCCCGATGACGGCGATGCGGCCCTCCTTGTTCAGGGGCAGGATGCCGTCGTTCTTCAGCAGCACCGCCGCCTCGGCGCCGGCGCGGCGGATCAGCGCCCGGTGCTCGGGGCGGTCGTCGGCGCGCTCCCTGATCCGGACCGGGGCGTCGAGCGCGTCGGTGCGCTCCATCAGGCGCAGCACCGCGCGGGCGCGGGCGCGCACGGTGGCGGCATCGATCTCGCCGGCCTCGACCGCGGCGATCAGCTTCGCGCCGCGGTCGCGCGGGGGCCCGGGCATCTCGAGGTCGAGGCCGGCGTTGATGGTGGGCGCCGTGGCGTGCGAGCCGAACCAGTCGGACATCACCGCTCCGTCGTAGCCCCAGTCGCCGCGGAGCACCTCGGCCAGGAGCCAGGGGTGCTCGGAGGTGAAGGTGCCGTTCAGCCGGTTGTAGGAGGTCATGATGGCCCAGGTGTGCCCGCGCTTCACCGCAGCCTCGAAGGGTGGCAGGTAGATCTCGCGCAGCGCTCGCTCGTCGATCTCCGAGTTCATGGTGGTGCGCTGGATCTCGCTCTCGTTGCCGGCGAAGTGCTTGGGCGTGGCGGCGACACCCTGCGACTGCAGGCCCTCGATATAGGCGACGCCGAGCTCGGCGGTCAGCGCCGGGTCCTCCGAGTAGCATTCGAAGTTGCGGCCGTTGGTGACCGAGCGATGGATGTTGATGGTCGGGCCGAGCAGCACGTGGGCGCCCTTCGATCGGGTTTCTTCGGCGAGGGCGCGGCCGATCTCGCGCACCAGCTCGGGGTTCCAGCTGGCGCCGAGGGCGATGCCGACGGGGAAGGCGGCGGACTTCACGCCGCCGATCAGCGAGCCGCCGCCGCGGGCGCCGTTCGGGCCGTCGGTGACGCGCAGCTTGCCGAGGCCGAGCCGCGCCACCGCGGGGAGCGACCAGAAGTCCTCGCCGGAGAGCAGCGACACCTGCTCGGCGAGGGTCATGGCATCGAGGATGGCTTCGATCGACTCGGCCGGCATGGGTTCTCTCCCTTTTGCGGCAGGCTAGCACGCCGGTGCGGCGGGTCAGCGGCTCGCCAAGTAGTCGGCGAGGATGCGGGTGTAGATAGCCTTGAGCTGGTGGATATCGGCGATCTCCACGTGCTCGTCGGTCTGGTGCATCGTGGCGCCGACCAGGCCGAACTCGACCACCGGGCAGTGATCCTTGATGAAGCGGGCGTCCGAGGTGCCGCCCGAGGTGGAAAGCACCGGGGTCACGCCGGTCTCGGCGGCGACCGCGCGGGCGACGAGGTCGGAGAAGCGGCCCGGCTCGGTCACGAAGCTCTCGCCCGAGATCTGGAAGCGCGCGGCGATGCCGACGCCGAACTCGCCGGCGGCGCGGTCGGCCTCTTCCTCGATCCAGTCGGACAGCGACTGCGAGCTATGGGCGTCGTTGAAGCGGATATTGAGCGTGGCGCGGGCCTCGGCCGGGATCACGTTCGCGGCCGGGTTGCCGACGTCGATGGTAGTGAGGGCCAGTGTCGAGGCGTCGAAATGCGCGGTGCCGCTGTCGAGTTGGCGCGCCGCCAGCCGGTCGAGCAGGCGTACCAGCGCCGGCAGCGGATTGCGGGCGCGGTCGGGATAGGCGGTGTGGCCCTGGACGCCGTAGGCGGTCAGGTGCGCGTTCATCGAACCGCGACGGCCGATCTTGATCATCTCGCCCATCCGGCTCGGGCAGGTGGGCTCGCCGCCGAGGCAGTGGTCCATGCGTTCGCCGTTCGCCGCCATCCAGTCGAGGATCGCCAGCGTGCCGTCGGCGCTGCTGCCTTCCTCGTCGCCGGTGACGGTCAGGACCACGCTGCCCGTCGGCGGGGTGGCGGCGACGAAGTCGATGGCCGCCGCGGCGAAGGCGGCGACCCCGGACTTCATGTCGGCGGCGCCGCGGCCGTAGAGCTTGCCGTCCTCGATGATCGCGGCGAACGGGTCGTGGCGCCAGGCCGCGAGGTCGCCCGGCGGCACCACGTCGGTGTGGCCGTTGAAGCCGAGCACCGGGCCGGCGCTGCCCCAGCGGGCGAACAGGTTGGCGACGCCGTTGCGGTCGGCTCGGGCGGTGCGGAACCCTGCCGCCGCCAGCAGCCGCTCGAGCAGGACGATGGCGCCGCCCTCCTCCGGGGTCACCGAAGGACAGCGGATCAGCGCGGCGGTCAGCTCGGCCGGGTCGGTCATGGGTTCTCTTACCGCTCCGGGTCCGGCGCGGCAATCGCGGCTCGCCGTGCAGAACTCCGCCACCGGCCCCTGCAGGCATTCATACTGGCTTGAAATCTATCGGGCAGGAATCGGGGCCCCCGGGCCAGATCCGCGGGGAGAAACGACTCTGCGGCCAAAGGGCCGCTCCTTGCTCTGCTTCGGCGGCGCTTCCCGCTCATCAGGGCGGGGCGGCGTGGAAGGCGTGGGCCAGCGCCAGCTCGGCGGCGTGCCAGGCCATGGCCTCGGCGCTCCAGGGGTCGCCGTGGTAGCGGCCGAGCCGGGCCGCGGTCTCGAAGAAGCCCGGAGCCGGCAAGCCGTCGCGGGCGCGGCTGACCACCATCGCGGCGATGAAGGGACGGCCGCGCTCGGCGTCCTCCTCCATCAGCGTCTCCAGCAGGCGGGTCACGCTGTGGATGACGTGCGGCGGGGTCAGGCCGATGCCGCGGGCGGCCTCGTGGTAGGTGATGGTGGCCTGCAGCGCCGCGACCATGCGCAGGTTGGCGCGGAGCAGCGCCGCGGACCGGAGCGGGTCGGGGGCGGGTTGCTGCATCGGGTCCTCGCGGCCGGCAGGCTTCGTCACGACGGGCGGTGGCGGTGGACGGCCCTGCCGTCGTCGCGGCGCGGGCGCTCGGCCTGCAGGAGCTTGTAGCCGCCGCCCTCGCCGAGGCTCTGCCAGTGGCGGAAGCCGGCGGCCAGTGCCGCCTCGTAGGGGAGCTGCCGGTTCGCCACGATCAGCAGCCGCCCGGCCGGCTTCAGGATGCGCGCGGCCGCGAGAATGAAGGCGGCGCCGAGGTCGGGCTCGGCGGCGCGGCCCTGGTGGAACGGCGGGTTAGCGATCACCGCGTCGCAGGCCGGCGTCCCGGCGCCGAGGCGGGTGGCGTCGGCCCAGTGGAAGCGGGCGCGCGGATCGGTCAGGTTGGCCCGGGCGGCGTCCAGCGCCAGGCCCTCCGCCTCGTAGAGGTCGAGCTCGCTGATGCCGGGGCTGCGCGCGAGCGCGGCGCCGGCGAGCCAGCCCCAGCCGGCGCCGAGATCGGCGACCCGCCCGGCGAGGTTGCCGTCGAGGGCGTCGGCCAGCCGCCGGCTGCCGGGGTCGGCGTGGTCGGGCGAGAACATGCCCGGGGCGGTCAGGTAGCCTTCGGCGTTCGGGGCGGGCTCGGCGGCGCGCGCCCAGTCCCGCACCGCCTCGGGCAGCGTCTCAGGCCGGGCCAGCCAGATCACCCTTCCATGCGCCTTGGCGAAGGCGCCCTCGAGCGGTAGCACGGCCGCGACCTGCCGGGCGAGGCTGTCGACGCCGTCCGCCTTGGCGCCGGCGACGACGAGGGTCCCGCCGGCCGGCAGGATCGCAAGACCGCGGGCGATGTTCCCGAGGTTCTCGGGCCGGCTGCGGGTCAGGTTGACGACCACCATTTCCGCGGGGCCCTCGGCGCGGGCGGAGACGGCATGGCCGCGTTCGGCCAGCGCGTCGTGCAGCGGCCGGAAGCTCTGCACGCAGCGCAGCCGGTCGGGCGGCACCAGGTCGAGGAAGGCCGAGGGCGCGGCGCGCAGCACCAGCACGATTCCCTCGGCCGGAAGCGTCAGCGCGCCGGTCGCGAACGCGCTCGCGAGGCGATCAGGATGGGGCATGCGCGGGCGCGGTCGCTGCGCCCTACTCCTTTTCCATGGTGCACTGCAGCGGGTGCTGGTTGCGCCGGGCGTAATCCATGACCTGGGTGACCTTGGTCTCGGCGATCTCGAAGGAGAAGACGCCGACCACGGCGAGGCCCTTGCGGTGCACGGTCAGCATGATCTCGACCGCCTGCTGGTGGTTGATGCCGAAAAAGCGCTCGAGCACGTGGACGACGAATTCCATCGGCGTGTAATCGTCGTTCAGCAACATGACCTTGTAGAGCGGCGGCCGCTGCGTCTTGGTGCGCGTCCGGGTCAGCACGCCGGCGCTGCCACCTGGGTTTTTCGGGTCCGACGCTGTCATCCTGGGGCTCAAGGCACAAACCGGCTTCGTTCTATCGTCCCAATATATTCGATCGGCGGGATTAGAAAAGGGGCGGCCGCCGCACCGGGGCCCGCGGCGCTGGCGGCCGGCGGTCCGGGCCGCCGGCACACAAAAAGCCCCGGCGACACGCGGTCGCCGGGGAAGCAATCAGTACTCGCGTCGGGAGCGGACCGCCAGGGAGGAGCAGCGCCCGCCCGGGACGTACCGGCTTAAAGGCTGAACGACTTCAGCGCTTCGGTCGCCGCGGTCATGCGGGCGCCGAGCGGGGCGGTGATGTCCTTCGCCGCCGCGACGTAGATCTCGTTCATCTTGGTGGCCTGGCTGACGAAGCCCTCGAAGGCGCTCTGCGCGAAGGAGGTCTGCTTCTCGAACAGCTCGGTCATGGTCTTGGCCGAGGCCAGATCCTGGGCGGCGGCGACGCCATCCTCGAAGGCCTTCTTGGAATAGGCGCTGAGCTCGGTGCCGATGCCCTCGGCGGCCTTGGCGGCGATCTCGGACGACTTCACGATCGCGTCGACGTTCTCCTGGCCGAAGCTGGTCAGGCCCTCGAAGCCCTTCGACAGCTTCTCGAACTGCTCGGTGACGGTCTTCTGGGTGTCGGCCACGAAGGTCTCGACCTTGGCGGTGGCTTCCTGCATGACGTTGGTGACCTCGGCGGTCTTGTCGGCGAAATCGGTCTTGGCGGCGGTGGTGCGGGTGGTCATTGGGTTCTCCGGTGTCATTGACTTTCGATGGCTCCGATATAGCGGCCATGCTGCACTGCGTCAAGGCATTTTGCTGCACTGCGGCATAAACTTTCGGCGGCCGTCTGAGCCGGAGCCGGGCACGCATTGAAACAAATGTGTTTTCGAGCCCGGACTCTCATGCTAGCTTAACCGAAAATAAAGCATTCGCTGGCTAGCGTTTGCGACAAACCCGAGGCAAAGGCGCGGTTTCGCGCCGGAGGGCAGTGATGTACCAGACCGTGTCGCGCGGGATGATTCTCGCGGTTGGCTTCATGTTTTTCGCAGTGGTCGCGGAGGCACAGCAGCTCGCCACACTGGTCATGGACGCCCGAACCGGACGGGTGATCCAGTCGTCGAACGCCGATACAAGGGTACATCCGGCCTCGCTGACCAAGATGATGACGCTCTACATCGTCTTCGACCAGCTCCAGCACGGCCGGCTGTCGCTCGACCAGAAGGTGACGGTCTCCAGGAACGCCGCCAGCGAGCCGCCATCCAAGCTCGGGCTGCGGCCGGGCCAGCAGATTGAGCTGCGCTACCTGATTCGCGCCGCGGCGATCAAGTCTGCCAACGACGCCGCCACCGCGCTCGGCGAGACCGTCGCCGGATCGGTGCCGGCCTTCGCGAACCTGATGAACCAGTACGCCCGGGCCATGGGCATGACCAACACCACCTTCCGCAACGCCAACGGCCTGACCACGCCCGGCCACATGTCCACCGCCCGCGACATGGCGACGCTGGGCCGGCGGCTGGTCTACGACTTCCCGCAATACTACAACATCTTCGGCCGGACCTCGACCTCGGCCGGCATCGCCACGGTGCGCAACACCAACCGCCGGGTGCTCGAGGCCTATGCCGGCGCCGACGGGATCAAGACCGGCTATACCCGGGCGGCGGGGTTCAACCTGGTCTCCTCGGCGCAGCGCGGCGACCGGCGGGTGATCGTCGCGGTGCTCGGCGGCAAGTCGACCGCCTCGCGCAACGCCGAGGCCGAGCGGCTGATGGACGTCGGCTTCGCCAAGATGCCGGCCCGGGCCAGGATCGTCCCGCCCACGCCGCTGCGCACCACCATGGTCGCCGTCGGCGACGCCGGCGCGAACCACCCGCGCCTCGACCGCGACGGTGGTGGCCGAGGCCAGCACCTCGCTGGCGCTCGGCGCCAGCGAGCGGCCGATGCCGCGCGCGCTCGACGACGACGCGATCACCCGCAACAGCGCCAACATCGCCGCGGCGATCGCCGAGGTGAACGCCGAGCTGACCGCGGCGCAGGCGACGCGCAGCGCGCCGGACGTCGCCGCCCAGGAATCCGGGCGGCCGATGCCGCGGCCCGGGTCGGCGCCGGCGCCGCAACCGGTGGCTTCGGCCGGGTCGGCCTCGACCTTCGCGGTGGCGCAGGCGCAGCCGCGGACGCTCCCGGCCGACAAGACCGAGCCGATCGCCGTCGCCGATTCCACGAGCGCCGGCAGCACCGGCGGCAACGACTGGGGGGTGCAGCTCGGCGCCTACCGCGCCAAGGGCGACGCCGAACGCCAGCTCCTGACCACCGCGCTCAAGGACGTTCCCGAGCTGAGCGGCGGGCTGCGGCGGGTCGAAGCGGCGCGGGTGCAGGGCGTGACGGTCTACCGCGCGCAGTTCGTCGGGCTGAACCAGTCCGACGCGCTCGGCGCCTG
This sequence comes from uncultured Alphaproteobacteria bacterium, assembly GCA_963847795.1. Classification (GTDB taxonomy): domain Bacteria; phylum Pseudomonadota; class Alphaproteobacteria; order Rhodobacterales; family Rhodobacteraceae; genus Amaricoccus. The sequence goes on along the minus strand of CAWKBH010000011.1, from coordinate 33,493 downwards.
CGCGTCGCTGGCGCAGCTCAAGGCGGACTGCCTGCCGCTGGCACCGGGCATCTGAACCGCCGCTCCCGCAGGGGGCGCGGAATCGGCACGCCGAGATCCGAGAACTTGACCTGGCGCAATCCGCGGTCCGCGGCGACCGGCTAGGCTGGGGGCTTCCAACAGGGAGGGTCCCCGAGATGACGCATGCCTGGCAAGCAAAGGTCCTGAGCATCCTGGCGCGCTGCCAGGACATGACGGTCGCGACCGTGCGGCCGGACGGCGCGCCGCAGGCGACGGTGGTCTCCTTCGTGCATGACGGGGTGACGCTATATTTCGGCTGTGGCGCCGGCTCGCAGAAGGCGGCGAACATCGCGCGCGAGCCGCGGGTCTCGGTGGCGATGACCGCGCCCTACGCCGACTGGCAGTCGATCGAGGGGCTGTCGATGGCCTGCGTCGCTACCGAGGTCGTGGTACCGGGCGAGATCGCGGAGGTCGGCCGGCTGATGGTCGCGCGCTTTCCCCAGGTCGCCGGCATGGAAGCGGCGGCGCCGGGGACGGTGAGGTTCTTTCGGCTCCGGCCCCAGGTGGTGTCGATTCTCGACTACAGCAGGGGCTTCGGGCACACCGACCTGGTAACGGTGGGACCGGACGACATCGCCGAGACCATGGACAGCCTGCGCCACCACTGGCTGGTGGCGGCCGGAGGCTGACTCAGGCCTCGCCGGCGAGGATGCGCGCCGCCGCGGCGACCAGCGCGGCGTTGCTGGCGGCGATCGCGCCGCCGGGCAGCTCCTTGCCATCCTCGAAGCCGACGCGGGTCGCCAGCCCCTGCGCCGCAGCCAGGCGCAGCATCGGCCAGACGCCCGCGCCCTCGCCGTGCAGCAGCACCGGGACGGCGATTCCTGCCTGCCGCAGCGTCGCCAGCACGGCGCCGGCCTCCTCCGCCGCGACCTGCGGGTCCTGCGCAGTTATCTCCACCAGCACGCGCAGGCTGTAGCGCGGCAACCGGGTCGCCACGAAATGCGTGGCGGCGACGCGTGTCCAGACGCCGGCCTCGACCCCGACACCGCGGGCCTGCATCAGCGCGACCACGGCCTCGGCCTCCGGCTCGTGCAGGTTGACCGAGACGTAGTCGGGCAGCACGGTCCAGGCGCGCATCACCGCCAGCCGCGCCGGGCCGCCGGGGGCGATCCAGGCGCCGGTGCTGATCCCGACCGGCATGCCCGGCACCGCCGCGCGGACCGCGTCGAGCGCCGCGGCCACGTCGGCGGCGGCGAGCGATTCGCGGCCGCGCGGGTCGCGCGGGTGCAGGTGCAGGCACTCGGCGCCGGCCCGGCGCACCGCGACGGCATCGCGGGCCAGCGCCGCCGGGGTCACCGGCACGGCGGGGTGGTCGCGCGGGCTGCGGCCGCCGTTCAGGCAGGCCTGCAGCCGCATCAGGCGGCGGCGGCCGTCGCCGGCAGGTCGAGGGCGCGGACCAGGTCGCGGACCTCCTGGCGGGCGGCGATGTTCGACATGCTCATCGCCTGCGGGTCGGTCTCGCGCAGGTCGAGCAGCGTGAGGCCGGAGAGGAAGAGCTCGCGGAAGACCACGCGCTCGGAGAAGCCGGGGATCAGGCGGAAGCCGATCCGGCGGGCGAGCTCGTCCAGCGCCGCGGCGACCCGGCGCTTGTTGCGAGCGTCCAGCGTCGAGATCCGGTTGCGCAGCACCACCCAGTCCATCGGCCGGCGGCCGGTGCCGGCGCGGGCCTGGCGGGCCTTCCAGACCATCTCGGAATAGACCGACGGTCCCTTGATCCGGCCGCTGCCCGGATCGAGCCGGGCCAGCATGTCGAAGTCGACCAGGCTGTCGTTCATCGGGGTGATCAGGGTGTCGGCGGCGGCGTGGGCGAGGCGCGAATAGGTGCTGTAGGAGCCGGGGCAGTCGACGACGATGTAGTCGGCGCCGGCGAGCTCGGCCAGCGCGGCGCCGAATCGCGCCTGCTCCTCGGCCTCCGCCTCGGCGCGGCTGTCGAGGGTGCTCGGCTCCAGCGCGATCCGCCGCGGCATCGGCAGGGCCATGTCGTGGCGGGCCATGTAGTCCTGGCGGTTGTCGAGGTAGCGGAACAGGCTCTTCTGCCGGAGGTCGAGATCGAGAGCGCCCACCGCGTGGCCGGCGCGCACCAGCGCGGTGATCAGATGCATCGCGGTGGTGGACTTGCCCGAGCCGCCCTTCTCGTTGCCCATCACGATCAGTCGCGCCATGCGTGGGACCTCATCAGAAACCAAATGGCGCGCCCCGATGCGGGGCGCGCCACCAGATTTAGACGATCGCAGTGATTCCGGGAAGAAGAATCCCTGGAGGGTCAGAAGCCGAGGCCCTCGTACTTCTTCTTGAACTTGGAGACCCGGCCGCCGGTGTCCATCAGCTTGTGGGCGCCGCCGGTCCAGGCCGGGTGCGCCGAGGGGTCGATCTCGAGCGCCAGCGTGTCGCCTTCCTTGCCGTAGGTCGAGCGCGTCCGGTAGGTCGAGCCGTCGGTCAGCCTGACCTCGATGAAATGGTAGTCGGGGTGGATGCCCTGCTTCATGGCCCTGGTCCTCAGCTCTCGGTCTTTTCGCGGTAGTTGGTCTTTTCGGTGATGCGGGCGGATTTGCCGCGGCGCTCGCGCAGGTAATAGAGCTTGGCGCGGCGGACCTTGCCGCGGCGCACCACGGTGATCGAATCGATGTTCGGCGAGTGCAGCGGAAACACGCGCTCGACGCCTTCGCCGAACGAGATCTTGCGCACGGTGAAGCTGGCGCCGATGCCCGAGCCGCCGTTGCGGCCGATGCAGACGCCCTCGTAGGCCTGGACCCGCGAGCGCGAGCCCTCGGTGACCTTGAAGCCGACCCGGACCGTGTCGCCGGCGGCGAAGTCGGGGATCTCCTTGCCCAGGGCCTTGATCTGCTCGGCCTCGATCTCAGCGATGAGGTTCATGCGCCTTCGTCCTTCTCTTGCTCGCCTGTCGCGGCGATGTCCTCGTCCGAGAGCTCTGCCACTCCTGCCGGGTCGCTCTGCCGTGGCTTTCGCCACGTAGGCCCGCCAGAGGTCGGGACGACGTTCCTTGGTCAGCCTCTCCGCCTGGGTGCGTCGCCAGGCGGCGATCCGTCCGTGATGACCCGAGAGGAGAACCTCGGGGATGCGCAGACCTTCCCACTCGGTCGGGCGGGTATAGTGCGGAAACTCCAAAAGGCCGGAGGAGAAGGATTCCTCCACCGTCGAGTCGGAATTGCCGAGGACCCGCGGTATAAGCCGAACGCAGGCGTCGATCAAGGCCTGCGCCGCGATCTCGCCGCCGGTCAGGATGAAGTCGCCGAGGCTGATCTCCTCGACGTCGCGCGCCTGCAGCACCCGCTCGTCGATGCCCTCGAAGCGGCCGCAGAGCAGCGTCACCCCGGGGCCGGCCGCGAGCGCCCGGGCGCGGGCCTGGTCGAAGCGGCGGCCGCGGGGCGAGAGGCAGAGCACCGGCCAGGCGGCGCGGTCGCGGCCGGGGTCGGCGGCGTCGAGCGCGGCGGCGACGACGTCGGCGCGCAGCACCATGCCGGCGCCGCCGCCGGCGGGGGTGTCGTCGACGCTGCGGTGGCGGTCGCTGGCGGCGTCGCGGATGTTGCGGACCTCGAGCCGCCAGAGGCCGTCGGCCAGCGCCCGGCCGATCAGCGAGTGGCCGAGCGGGCCGGGGAACATCTCCGGGAAAAGCGTGAGGACGCGGGCGGTCCAGGGGGCGGTCATGACCGCGAGCCGTCCGGTGCGGGGCCGGCGTCGATGAGGCCTTCGGGCGGGTCGGCGACGAGGCGCCCCGCGGCGAGGTCGACGGTCGGGACGACGGTCCGGGTGAACGGCAGCAACAGGTCGGGGGCGCCGGGGCGGGCGATCTCGAGGATGTCGCCGGCGCCGTGGTCGAGGACGGCGCGGACGGTGCCGAGCGGCGCGCCGCCGGTGTCGACGACGACAAGGCCGATCAGGTCGGCGTGGTAGAACTCGTCGTCGGGCAGCGCCGGCAGGCGGTCGCGGCGGGCGTAGAGGCGGGTGCCCTTCAGCGCCTCGGCCGCTTCCCGGCTGGCGATGCCGGTGAGCCGCGCCGCGAAGGCGCCGGGGATCGGGTGCAGCAGCCTGACGCCGAAGCTGCGGCCGTCCTCGGTGACGAGCGGCGCGTAGGCGGCGATCGCGGCGGGGTCGGCGCAGAACGATTTCAGCCGCACCGCGCCCTGCACCCCGAAGCCGCCGGCGATGGCGCCGACGCAGGTGTGACCCGCGGGTTCAGCCATCGCGCAGCGCCGCCGCGATGACGGCGAAGTCCGCATCCGTCACCGCGAAGAGGCCGCGGCGGAAGGCCATGCCCCAGTGGCTGCCCTTGTCGCGACGAAACCGAGCCGCGGGATCAGCGGCCGCACCGGCGCGCGGCCGGTGGCCTCGTAGGCGGCGCGGCGGACCTGCGCCTCGAAGCCGCCGATCATCCGCGGCGCCGGCGCGTCGTCGAGGATGCGGCCGAGCGCCACGAAGGCCTGCACCGGCTCGCCCTCGCCGAACCGCTCGCGCGGGGCGTAACAGGCGAAGCGGTCGCCGTTCGCTGGCCGCGCCGCCGCCCGGCCGTCGCCGTGCGAGCAGGCGAAGAAGCCGTCCCGTGCCGCGGCCGCGGCGTGGTCGGCCGAGATCACCGCGACCCAGGCGCCGGCCATCGCCTATTCGGCGGCCGCCTCGGCGGGGGCGGCGGCCTTGTCGGCGCGGGCCTTGGCCCGCTCGACCGCGGCCTTGCCCGGCGCGCCGGCCTTCAGGTTGGCGCGCACCTTCTTCTCGGTGACGCCGGCGGCCTCGAGGAAGCGCTGCACCCGGTCGGTGGCCTGGGCGCCCTGGCCGAGCCAGTACTGCACGCGCTCGAGGTCGATCTTCACCCGGCCCTCGTTGTCCTTGGGCAGCAGCGGATCGTAGGTGCCGAGCTTCTCGATGAAGCGGCCGTCGCGGGCGGCACGGCTGTCGGCGGCGACGATCGAATAGTGCGGACGTTTCTTGGACCCGCCGCGGGCGAGCCGGATCTTCATGGCCATGGGTCAGTCTCCTGTGAGGGTGGGCGCGGGCCCGTTTTCGAGATGGCTCTCGTGGTGCCTGATGACTTCCGAGATGATGAAGGTCAGGAATTTGCGGGCGAACTCGGGATCGAGGTCGGCCTCCTCGGCCAGCCGTTCCAGGCGGGCGATCTGCTGGCTCTCGCGGGCCGGGTCCGACGGCGGCAGGCCGTGCTGCGCCTTGAGCACGCCGACCGCCTGGGTGTGCTTGAAGCGCTCGGCCAGGGTGAAGACCAGGATCGCGTCCAGCCGGTCGATCGAATCGCGGTGGCCGTGCAGCAGGTCGGCGGCACGGCGGATGGCGTCGGAGCGGGTCATCGGCGGCCCTCCGGGGCGGCGTGACGGAAGCCGGTGGCGAGGATGGCGGTGGCGCTCATTTCTTGCGACCGAGGCCGCTGAGGCCGGGCGGCAGGGCCATGCCGGGGGGAAGTGCGCCGCCGCCGGGGCCGCCCATCGGCCCGGCGGGCATGCCCGCCGCCCCCTTGCCGAGGAGCGCGCCGAGGCCGCCGCGCATGAGGCCCTTCTTGCCCATGCCGCCCATCTTCTTCATCACGTCCGCCATCTGGCGGTGCATCTTCAGCAGCCGGTTCAGCTCCTGCACCTCGAGGCCGGCGCCGGCGGCGATGCGGCGCTTGCGGCTGGCCTGCAGCAGGTCGGGGCTGCGGCGCTCCCTCTTGGTCATCGAGTTGATGAGCGCGATCTGGCGGCGGAGCATCCTGTCGTCGAGGCCTGCCTCGTCCATCTGCCTCGACATCTTGCCCATGCCGGGCAGCATCCCCATCACGCCCTGCATGCCGCCCATCTTCTGCATCTGCTGCAGCTGGCCCTTGAGGTCGTTCATGTTGAACTGACCCTTCTGGAACCGCTTCATCATCCGCTCGGCGGCCTCGGCCTCCAGCGTCTCCTGGGCCTTCTCGACCAGGGCGACGATGTCGCCCATGCCGAGGATGCGGCCGGCGATGCGGTCGGGGTGGAATTCCTCCAGCGCGTCGAGCTTCTCGCCGAGGCCCACGAACTTGATCGGCTTGCCGGTGACCGCGCGCATCGAGAGCGCGGCGCCGCCGCGGCCGTCGCCGTCCATCCGGGTGAGGATGACGCCGGAGACGCCGACCCGGCCGTCGAACTCGGTGGCGACGTTGACCGCGTCCTGGCCGGTGAGGCCGTCGACGACGAGCAGGGTCTCGTGGGGTCTGGTGGCGTCGCGGACGGCGGCGACCTCGGCCATCAGCTCGTCGTCGACGTGCAGGCGGCCGGCGGTGTCGAGCATCACCACGTCGTAGCCGCCGAGGGTGGCCTGCTGCTTGGCGCGTTTGGCGATGGCGACGGGGTCCTGGCCGGGAACGATCGGCAGGGTGTCGACGCCGGTCTGGATGCCGAGGATGGCGAGCTGCTCCATCGCCGCGGGGCGGCGGGTGTCGAGCGAGGCCATCAGCATGCGCTTGCCCTCGCGCTCCTTGAGGCGGTGGGCGAGCTTGGCGGTGGTGGTGGTCTTGCCCGAGCCCTGCAGGCCCACCATCAGGATCGGGGCAGGGGGCGAGTTGATGCGCAGGTGCCCCGGTTCGCCCTCGCCGCGCAGCATGTCGATCAGCGCGTCGTGGACGATCTTCACGACCTGCTGGCCGGGCGTCACCGACTTGGTGACCGCCTGGCCGCGGGCTTTGTCGGCCACGGTTTTCACGAAGTCGCGGGCGACGGGAAGGGAGACGTCGGCTTCGAGGAGGGCGGTGCGGACCTCGCGCAGCGCGGTCGAGATGTCCTCGTCGGTCAGCGCGCCCTGGCGGGTGAGCGTGCCGAAGACGCCGGAGAGCCGGTCGGACAGGGTCTCGAACATGCGCCGCCTTCCCAAAACGACGATCGCGCCGGTGGGCGCAACGCGCTGACCGACGGCGATCCTGCAGATGTCAGGACCGGAGGGATCGGACCTCTCCGGGAGCTTGCGGGGCTCTTAGGACAGGACAGGCACGGGGTCAAGGCGGGCGTGCGCCCCACGCGTCGGACCCGAGCGATCCGCTAAGCGCGGCCTTTTCTGCTGCCGTGAAACGCACATTCGAGAACATCGCGCGTGCCGGTCTGTTCGACCCATTTTGCGGGTGTCAGGTTCGGAGCCTGATGGAGAACGCCGGGCTGACAGAGGTGCAAAATGAAGGCTCGGTCTACATCAGGGGCGGCACCGACTCCGAAGCTCAGGAGCACCTTCTGTCACTGCCTCTCTTGGTGAAGCCAGGTCATTGCTCGGAGGAAGACCGGGCGATCATTGAAGCGGGGCTTCTCGACCCGGATTTCAGGTTCGTTGGCCACACGATCTTTTCGGCGTGGGGGCGCCGCCCGGAACAGAGATCGTGAATCGACGAACCGCTCATCTTGGCCGCCACTGGGGCAGCCAACCGCGGGACGGCCGCGTCTGCCGTCCAGGACGGCCCGTCAGGTGAAGCCGCCGCGTTCGATCATTTCCTCGGCGAAATGGCCGTAGGCCGCGCGCCAGGCCTGCTGCAGCCGGGCGTTGAAGTCGGGGCCGAGGGTTTCGCCGAGCGTGACCAGGAGGGCGGAGCCCATAGGCTCGAAGTCGCCGGCGCGAATCCCGAGGCTGGCATGCGCTGCGGCAAGATCGTTGAGCTCGTCGGCCAGCGAATCGGGATCCTCGAGCAGGTCCGCGATCGTCGTGAGCGTGGTCATGAAGCGCATGCCCTGGCCAGCGAGGTCGGGCCGGAACAGGGTGCGCAGCTCGGGTGCGACCGCGAACAGGTTCTCGTAGAAGTTGGTCGAAGCCGGCACCAGCCGCTCCCGGATCATCGGGAGGCTCTCCCGCACCAGCCGGATGTCCTCGCTGCTTACCGCCATCGCCGCGTCCTCCCTGGCCGAAGGCCAGCGTGGCACAGAAGCGTGATGCCCTCAATGATCTGGGTCAAGTCTCGCGCCGCTCACGGCTCGAGCGTCACCTTGATCGAGGTGGCGCCGGAGGCGACGAGGTCGATGCCCTTCTGGAAGTCGGCGAGCGGCATCCTCTGGGTCACGATCTCGTCGATCGGCAGCAGGCCCTGTTCCAGCATCCGGATGGCCACCGGATAGGTGTGGGGGCTGAGATGGGCGCCGTGGATGTTCAGCTCCTTGCTGTCGCCGATGATGGTCCAGTCGACGGTGACCGGCTCGCGCATCACCGAGAACTCGACGAAGGTGCCGAGCTTGCGGATCATCTGCAGGCCGTCGACCACAGCCTGCGGATGGCCGGTCGCCTCGATGTAGACATCGCAGCCGTAGCCGTCGGTGAGCTTCCGCACTTCGTCCACCACGTCGACCTTGGTCGGGTTGAGGCCGAGGTCGGCGCCGCAGCGCCGCGCCATCTCGAGCCGGGCGTCGTTGAGGTCGACGGAAACCAGCAGCGCCGGCGCTTTCATCCGCGCCGCGGCGATCATGCCGAGGCCGAGCGGGCCGGCGCCGGCGATCACCACCACGTCCTGGAACTCGATGTCGCCGCGCTGCACCGCGTGGATCGAGCAGGCGAGCGGCTCGATGAAGGCCGCGTGGTGCGCGGGCATGCCGGACGGGACCTTGTGGTTCAGCGCCCCGGCCGGGAACTTCAGGTACTCGGCCATGGCGCCCGGGGTGCGCTTGCGGAAGCCGTAGATGTCGTGGACCGCGCACATCCAGTACTTGCCGGTCAGGCAGTAGCGGCACTGCCAGCAGGGCACGATCTGCTCGGAGACCGCCATGTCGCCGATCTCGAGCCCGTACCTCTCGCCGGCGCCTTCGCCGAGGGCCACGACCTCGCCGACGAACTCGTGACCGGGGGTGATCGGCGGCTGGCAGTAGCCCTGGCGGCTGGCGTCGCCCCAGAACAGCGGCGCCCCGAGGTAGCACTTGAGGTCGCTGGCGCAGATGCCGACCGACGCCACCTTGACCAGCACCTCTCCCGGGCCGGCCGCCGGCACCGGCAACTCCTCCATCCGGTAGTCCTGCGGCGCGTGGCAGACCACGGCGGCCATGGTCTTGGGCAGGTCGATGCTCGTTGCGGAGCATGGGCGCGGTTCCTCGGGCTGGGTTTCAGATGTCCTGGTTCTGCGGCAGGATCACCAGGTCGCGGATCGTCACGTGCGCCGGGCGGGTCAGCATGAACAGGACGGCGTCGGCGATGTCCTCGGACAGCAGGCCTTCGCGGGCGGCGGCCTTGGCGCGGATAACTTCGGGGTCGCTGTAGCCCCAGAGCTCGTTCAGCACGATCCCCGGCGAGATCTCGCCGACGCGGATGCCGTGGGGCGCGACCTGGCGGCGGAGGCCGTGCACGAAGGTCTGGATGCCGTGCTTGGTGGCGGAATAGACCGGCTCCCAGTGCAGGGCGGAGTGACCCGAGATCGAACTCGTCACCACGATGTGGCCGGCGCGGCGGCCGATCATGCCGGGCAGGACGGCGCGGATCGCGCGGAAGACGCCGGAGAGGTTGACGGCGATCATCTGCTCCCAGGCCGCCGGGTCGCCGTCTTCGACCTGGCCCGGCACGTAGATCCCGGCATTGGCCAGGAAGATGTCGATCTGGCCGAAGCGTTCGAGCACGCTCGCCACCATCCGCTCGACCTCGGCCGGGACCGACAGATCGACGGGCAGGATCAGCGCCTCGCCGCCGGCGGCGTCGCGGGTCGCCGCGAGCCGGTCGGCCGAGCGCGCCGCCAGCGCCAGCCGCGCGCCCTCGCGGCCGAGGGCCAGCGCCAGCGCCCGGCCGATGCCCGAGCTGGCCCCGGTGACGAGGGCGACCTTGCCGGCGAGGGGAGTGTTCATCGACATGCTCCGAGACGATTGCGTCGGCGGAGCGGCGCTGTCGAGTCCGATCGCGCCGCCGCTCAGTCCGCGGGGGCTTCGTACCAGATGCGGTAGAGCGCGCCGGCCTTGTCGTCGGAGACCAGGATCGAGCCGTCGCCGAGCTGGGCGACATCGACCGGGCGGCCGAGGTAGCCGCCATCGTCATCGATCCAGCCCTCGGCGAAGGGGCGCGAGTCCGGCGTGCCGTCCGCGGCGAAGGTGGTGACGATGACGCGGGCGCCGACCGGCTGGGTGCGGTTCCACGAGCCGTGCTGGGCGGAGAAGATGGCGTTCGCATATTCCGGCGGAAACATCGCGCCGGTGTAGAACATCATGCCGAGGTCGGCGGCGTGCGCCACCGTCTCGACCACCGGGAACACGACGTCGGCGGGAGGCTCGCTGTCGGCGTATTCGTGGGTGCGGGTGTGGCCGCCGCCGTACCAGGGAAAGCCGAAGTTCTGGCCCGCGGCGGTCTGATGGTTGATCTCGCCCGGCGGGATGTCATCACCCATGCGGTCCACCTGGTTGTCGGTGAACCAGAGATCGCCGGTCCGCGGGTCGAAGGCATGGCCGACCGAGTTGCGGATGCCGCGGGTATAGACCTCGCGGCCGCTGCCGTCGCGGTTCATCCGGATGATGCCGCCGATGCCCCACTTCGCGTAGAGATCGAGCTTATCCGGCGGCGGGACGTTGTAGGGCTGGCCGATCGAGACGTAGAGCTTGTCGTCCGGCCCGACCTTGCAGACCCGGGTGTTGTGGCTCGAGCTCCGCTCGTCGGGCGGGACCAGCGCGCCCAGGGGCACGATCTCCTCGGCCGCCGGATCGGGGCTGTCGTAGGCGGCTTCGGCGTCGGGGAAGGCCGTCAGCCGGTTCTCTTCGGCGATGTAGAGCGTGCCGTCGGGCGCGAAGCAGGGTCCGTTCGGGACGATCTTGGCGACGGCCGGCGCGAACGGGCGCACCTCGTCGGCGACACCGTCGCCGTCGCCGTCGCTGACGGCCCAGACCTCGGATCGGGTGGTGCCGACGAAGATGATGCGGCCACCCGGCCCGACCGCGATCTGCCGGGCGCCTGGCACCACGGCAAAGAGGCCGATGTGAAAGCCCGCGGGCAGGGTGATGCGTTCGAGCGTCCGCTGGATGGCCGCGGCTTCGTCACCGCCCTGGTCGACGAGGCCGGAGGCGTCGTCGGCGCCGGCTGCGGACGCGGCCAGCGCGGCGGCGAGGGTCAGGGCGATGGTGGGTGTGCGCTGCCTCGGCATCGTTCTCCTGCCCCTGCCTGGGGACGACGAGGCAAGGTGTGCCGCGGCGGCGGCTTGGCAAGGCCGCCGGCGGGGCGGTGCGGCCGGGCTCAGCGGCCGCCGGCGCGGCGGTCGCGACGGGCCGACATCGGCTGGAAGGCGACCGCCACGTGGGTCTCGCAGTAGGGCTTGCCCGGGACCGCGGGCAGGCCGCAGAACCAGAAGTCGTCGGTGGCGGGATCGCCGACCGGCCATTTGCATGTGCGCTCGGTCAGCTGCATCAGCGAGAGCCGGCGCGCCTTCTTCGCCACCTCGGCGAGGTTCGCCAGCGCTTCGGCGCTGATCTCGGAGGCCGAGGGCTGCGGCGGCAGCGGCTGGCCGCCGGGCTTGGGCCGCACTGCCGGAATCACCTCCTTGGCCGCCGGGCGCGGCGGCGCGGCGGCGGGGGCCGGCGTCTCCGGCGCGCTGGCCGGCGGTTCGGGCAGCTCGTCCTCGATCATCGGATCGAGCTGGCCCAGCTCGTCCTCGGGCCGGTCGGGTCCGCCGACCCGGTTGGAGAGGCCGAGCCGATGCACCTTGCCGATCACCGCGTTGCGGGTGACCCCGCCGAGTTCCCGCGCGATCTGGCTGGCGCTCTTGCCGTCGGACCACATGGCCCTGAGGGTCTCCACTCGTTCATCGGTCCAGGACATGTCGGACATTTGCTCCGTTCGGCGAATTTGGCTAGGTCCACGCGACCGAAGGCCGCTCAGGGGCTGCCACTATCTTAGCCACGCCCAGGGCCGTTACAAGCGCGGGCCGCGAAAAACTGAACCGGGGGAGGGGCAGCAGGGCGGCTTGGCGCTACTCGGGCGGGGTGCCGATCGGCAGGGCGGTGGTGTTCTTGATCTCCTCCATCGACAGCGACGAGGTGACGTTGAAGATCGAGACCTCCTTGATCAGCCCGCGATAGAAGGCGTCGTAGGCGCGGGCGTTCGGCACCCGGACCTTCAGGATGTAGTCGATGTCGCCGGCCAGGCGGTGCGCCTCCATGACCTCCGGGCGCGCCTGCACCGCCTTGAGGAAGCGGTCGAGCCAGGCCGCGTCGTGCTGGGAGGTGCGGATCAGCACGAAGAAGCAGCTTTCGAGCCCGAGCTTCTCCGGGATCGAGGATCGCGACCTCGGATTTGATCAGCCCGGAAGCCCGCATCTTGCGGATGCGATTCCAGACCGGGGTCTTCGACGCCCCGACCCGGCGGGCGATTTCGTCGAGCGGCAGGCTCGCGTCCTGCTGCAGGAGCGAGAGGATGTTCCGGTCCAGATCGTCGAGCGCGGCTGCCATTCCGTGGATCTCCGGCGAGCGGCGATTGCTGTTCCCGCAGGCAACGGATAGCAGAACGGCTTCCTTATTTGAAGCCTGGCATTGAGGGAATTAGGGAAAATGTCCTATCTTAGGGGGCACGATCCTGCCCGAGGCCCAGCATGCGTCACTACCCGGTTTTTCTCGATCTTCGCGACCGCCGCATCGTCGTTTCCGGCGCGGGCGAGATTGCCGTGCCGAAGCTGCGGCTGCTCTTGAAGACCGAGGCGCAGCTGCTGGTCTACGGGGCGCGCGCGGTGCCCGAGGTCCGGGCCTGGGCGGCGGAGGGGCGGCTGGTGCTGGTCGAGCGCCCGCTGGCGCCGGGCGACGCGGCGGGCGCGGCGCTGGTCTATGGCGCCACCGGCGACGCCGCGGCCGATGCGCGGGCGGCGGCGATCGGCCGGGCGGCCGGGGCGCTGGTCAACATCGTCGACAATCTCGAGGACAGCGACTTCATCACCCCGGCGATCGTCGACCGCGATCCGGTGACGGTGGCGATCGGCACCGAGGGCGCGGCGCCGGTGCTGGCGCGCAAGATCAAGGCCGAGATCGAGGCGATGCTGCCGGCGACGCTGGGGCTGCTGACCCGGATCGGGCAGGGCTTCCGGGCGCGGGTCGAGGCGCTCGACGGCAAGGCGCGGCGGGCGTTCTGGACCCGGTTCTATTTCGAGCGCGGGCCGCTGGCGCTGGCGGCGGGCGAGGAGGCGGCGCGGGACGCGCTGGAAGCGATGCTCGCCGAGGGCGAGGCGCCGCGGCGCGGCGTGGTGCACCTGGTCGGCACCGGGCCGGGCGACCCGGAGCTCCTGACGCTGAAGGCGCGGCGGCTGCTGCACGAGGCCGACGTGGTGATCCACGACCGGCTGGTGCCGCCGGCGATCCTGGAGCTGGCGCGGCGCGAGGCGATCCTGCTCGAGGTCGGCAAGACCGCCTACGGGCCGTCGTGGAAGCAGGACGACATCAACGCGCTGATCGTGAAGCACGCGCCGGCCGGCGCCACGGTGGTGCGGCTGAAGGGCGGCGATCCGGCGGTGTTCGGGCGGCTCGACGAGGAGGTCGAGGCGCTGGAGGCGGCGGGGCTCGCCTACGGCATCGTGCCGGGCGTGACCTCGGCCAGCGCCGCGGCGGCGGCGATCGGCCAGTCGCTGACCAAGCGCGGCCGCAACTCGAGCTTCCGCATCCTGACCGGCCACGACGTCGACGGCTTCGCCGAGCACGACTGGCGCGAGCTGGCGAAGCCCGGCGCGACCGCGGCGGTCTACATGGGCGTGAAGGCCGCGACCTTCCTGCGCGGGCGGCTGCTGATGCACGGCGCGCCGGCCGACACGCCGGTGACCGCGGTCGAGAACGCCAGCCGGCCGGACCAGAAGGTGATCGCGACGACGCTGATCGAGCTGCCGAAGGCGCTGGCCGCCGCGGCGCCGGAGGGGCCGGTGATGATCCTCTACGGCCTGGCGCCGCGGGCGGCGGCGCTGGCCCTGACCGAGCTGAGGGAGGCGCTCTGATGGCGCGCAAGTTCCAGCCGCAGATGGCGACCGGCAACGACCTGCTCGAGGGCGACGTGGTCTATTTCACCAGCGCCGGCGAGTGGTCGCGCGAGATCGGCGATGCCGCGCTGGCGGTGAACCCCGAGGCCGCCGACGACCTGCTGGCGCGGGCCTCGGCGTTCCCGAACCAGGTGGTCGGCGTCTATCTGGTCGAGGCGGCGATCGACGACCGCGGCCGGGCGGCGCCGGCGCATTTCCGCGAGGTCTTCCGCACCCGCGGGCCTTCCAACTATCCCCAGCACGGCCGGCAGGCGGAGCGTTCCGATGTATGACTATACCGATTTCGACCGCGCCTTCGTCCGCGAGCGGGTGGCCGAGTTCCGCGGCCAGGTGGAGCGCCGGATCGACGGCTCGCTGACCGAGGCGGAGTTCCTGCCGCTGCAGGCTGCGCAACGGCCTCTACCTGCAGCTCCACGCCTACATGTTGCGGGTGGCGATCCCCTACGGCACGCTGAACAGCCGGAAGCTGCGCCAGCTGGCGATGATCGCCGAGCGCTGGGACAAGGGCTACGGGCATTTCACCACCCGACAGAACATCCAGTTCAACTGGCCGAAGCTGCGCGACGTGCCCGACATCCTCGAGGCGCTGGCCGAGGTCGAGATGCACGCGATCCAGACCAGCGGCAACTGCATCCGCAACGTCACCGCCGACCATTTCGCCGGCGCCGCCGCCGACGAGATCGAGGACCCGCGCCCCACCGCGGAGCTGCTGCGGCAATGGTCGACCGACCATCCGGAGTTTCTCTACCTGCCGCGCAAGTTCAAGATCGGCATCACCGGCTCGCCGAACGACCGCGCTGTCACAAAATCGCATGACATCGGCCTCAGGATGCTGCGCGACGACGACGGTGCGCCCGGCTACGAGGTCAGCATCGGCGGCGGGCTTGGACGGACGCCAATGATCGGCAAGGTGGTGCGGGAGTTCCTGCCGAAGGCGGACCTGCTGCCGTACCTCGAGGCGATCCTGCACGTCTACAACCTGAGCGGCCGGCGGGACAACAAGTACAAGGCGCGGCTGAAGATCCTGGTGCACGAGGAGACGCTCGAGGTGGTGCGCGAGCGGGTCGAGGCGGCGTTCCTCGCCAACAAGGCGCAGATGCGGCCGGTCAACCGGGACCTCGTGGGGGCGATCGAGGCGGCCTTCGCGCCGCCGGAATTCGAGGCCCCGGCCGCGGTGCCGCCGTTCGTCTCGGCGGGGCTGCGCGCCTGGGTCGACAGCAACGTCGCGGGGCACCGGCTGGCGCATTACGGCATCGTGACGGTGTCGCTGAAGCCGATCGGCGGCACGCCGGGCGACGCGACGGCGGCGCAGATGCGGGTGCTGGCGGACCTCGCCGAGGAGTTCGGCCACGACGAGCTCCGGGTCAGCCACGAGCAGAACGTCATCCTGCCGCACGTGCCGCGCCGGCACCTGCCCGCGGTCTATGCGCGGCTGAAGGACGGCGGGGCTGGCGACCCCGAACGTCGGGCTGATCTCGGACATCATCGCCTGCCCCGGCATGGACTACTGTGCGCTGGCGACGGCGCGCTCGATCCCGGTGGCCCAGGGCATCGCCGAGGCCTTCGCCGATCTCGACCGCCAGCGCGACATCGGGCCGCTGAAGATCAAGATCTCGGGCTGCATCAACGCCTGCGGCCACCACCACGTCGGGCACATCGGCATCCTCGGGCTGGATCGGGCGGGGGTGGAGAACTACCAGATCACCCTCGGCGGCGACGGCACCGAGACCGCGGCGATCGGCGAGAAGGCCGGGCACGGCTTCGCCTACGACGAGGTGGTGCCGGCCGTGGAACGGCTGATCGAGGCCTATCTCGACCTGCGCCTGGAGCCCGGCGAGAGCTTCCTCGCCGCCTTCCGCCGGGTCGGCGTCGAGCCGTTCCGGGCGGCGCTCTATCCGGCCGAGGAGAGGTCCGATGCGGCTTGAGACCAACGCGCTCCGGGCAACCCCGCTCGACCGGGTCGACGCCCTGCGGCTGACCTACGGCGAGGCGCCGCGGGCCGAGGACGTGCTGGCCGGGGTGCTGGCCGAGTTCCCCGACGAGGTGGCGATGGTCTCCTCGTTCGGCGCCGAGGCGGCGGTGCTCCTGAAGATGGTGGCCGACATCGACCGCGACCTGCCGGTGCTGATGATCGATTCGCTGATGCTGTTCGAGGAGACCCTCGACTATCAGCGCACGCTGTCGCAGCACCTGGGGTTGCGCAACGTCCGGCAGCTTCGGCCCGATCCGACGGACCTAGCCCGGCTCGATCCGGACGCCACGCTGCACCAGCGCGACACCGACGCCTGCTGCGATATCCGCAAGGTGGTGCCGCTGGAGCGGGCGCTGCGGCGCTGGCCGGTGGCGATCTCGGGCCGCAAGCGGTTCCAGGCCTCGACGCGGGCCCGGCTGGAGGTCTTCGAGCCCGACGGCGAGCGGCTGCGGGTCAACCCGCTGGCGCACTGGTCGGCGCAGGATCTCAGGGCCTACATGGACGCCCACGACCTGCCGCGGCACCCGCTGGTGGCGCAGGGGGTTCCGCTCGATCGGCTGCTGGCCGTGCACGACGCCGGTGGCGGAAGGCGAGGACGACAGGGCAGGGCGCTGGCGCGGCAGCGACAAGGTGGAATGCGGCATCCATTTCGGCGCCGACGGCCGCATCCTGCGCGCGGCGAGCTGAGGAGAGGGCGATGGCGGTTCTGGTGACCGAGGCGGGCTTCACCCCCGACGACTGGGCCGAGGGGCGGGTGCTGCCTTTCGATTTCTTCTGGAGCGGGCAGGATCTGCCCGAGGAAGCGCTGGCGGTCGAGTTCCCCAACGACCGGGATCCGGCCGATCTCGCGCCCTGGCTCGACCGGCTGGCGCTGATCCGCGTCGCCTTCCCGGCGATGGCCGACGGGCGCGGCTTCTCGATCGCCCGACGAGCTGCGCGCCATGGGCTACGCCGGACGCCTGCGCGCCGCGGGGCCGCTGGTCGCCGACCAGTTCCGCGCCGCCCGGCGGGTCGGCTACGACGAGATCGAACTGCCGGAGGCGGTCGCCGAGCGCCAGCCGGAGGCGCAGTGGCGGCTGCGGCCGCAGGGCTCGTACCAGGAGCGGCTGCTGTCCTGAAGCCGCCCCCGGGCGCGCGGCTCAGATCGATCGGCCGCATAGCCGCTGCTGGACAGCGGCGCGGTTCGGCGGGAAAGTCCCGCCATGTCGGGACTTACTCTGCGCCAGGTCGAGGTGATCCGGGCCGTCATGCTGACGGGCTCGATCGCCGGGGCGGCGGAGTATCTGAACGTCTCGGCGCCGGGGATCAGCCGGCTGGTCAAGCACGCCGAGGAATCGCTGCGGGTGCGGCTGTTCGAGCGCAAGGGCGGGGTGTTCCTGCCGGCGCCCGAGGCGCGCGCGGTGTTCGACCAGATCAACGAGGTCTACGGCAAGATCGAGGGGCTCGACACCGCGATCGCCAACCTCAGCTCAGGCGAGTTGGGCGAGCTCGCCTTCGGCTCGGCGCCGTCGGTGGCGCAGTTCATCGTCGCCCGCGCGGTGGTATCGATCCGCCGCCGCTTTCCCGAGCTCTACATCGATCTCAACGTGCTGAAGATCGAGGAGACGGTGGACTACCTGCTGCTCGAGCGCGGCGAGCTGGTGGCCATGAGCTATGCCTTCGAGCACCCGTCGCTCGATTTCGCCGAGCTGGGCGCGGGCGAGCTGGTCGCGGTGGTACCCGACGGCCACGCGCTGGCCGGCCGGGCCCGGGTCTCGGTGCGAGAACTGGCGCGCGAGCCGATGATCGGGGTGAGCGCGGCCGATCCCTATGGCGCGATCCTCGCCCGGCCGTTCGCCCCGGCGGGGGTCGAGTACCGGCTGTCGATCCGGGCGCGGTTCGCCCAGACGGTGGTTAGCCTGGTGCGGCACGGGCTCGGCGTCGCGGTGATCGACGAGTTCTCGGTGGCGGGGGTCTACATGCCGGGCCTGACGCGGATCCCGCTCGAGGAGACGACCGAGATCCGCATCTTCGGGATCACCAAGAAGAACCGCAGCCTCTCGGCCTACGCCGATTTCGCCATGGCGCGGCTTCGCGATGAATTGCGGTCCGCGGTGCGGCATCGGCCCTGGGCCGGCCAAGGCACGGCGGATTAACATCATGTTACGGCAAGGGCGTAATCGGTAATCGCTCTGGCCGCCGACCTGACGTAACGTCATCGAAGGCGAGGGCCGGTGTTGGCGCCGTCGAACCAGAGAAATTTCCGGGAGGGAAGAAGATGAAGAGACTGCTGATCGGCGCCGCGGCGCTGGCGCTGACCGTAGGGCCGGCGTTCGCCGAGTATCCGACCAAGGACATCCAGGGGATCATCCAGTGGGGCGCCGGCGGCTCGACGGACGTGGTGATGCGCGCCGTCACCCCGCATGCCGAGGACGTGCTCGGCGCCAGCGTGGTGATGTCGAACCGCACCGGCGGCGTCGGCGCCATCGCCACCAAGTACGTCTACACCCAGAAGGCCGACGGCTACACCCTGCTGATGGGCGCGGAGAACCCGCAGCTCTACAAGGTGATGGGCCTCGGCGACATCGACTATTCCGAATTCACCCCGATCGATATCCTGGCGCGCGGCATCCCGATGCTCGTCGCCAACAACGACGCGCCGTTCAATACCTTCAAGGAGTTCGTCGAGTACGTCGAGGCGCACCCGGGCGAGATCAAGATCGGCTCGACCGGCCCGGGCGGCCTGCCCTCGGTGGTCACCGCGATGATGTCGAGCCAGGTCGAGCTGCCGGTCACGGCGGTGCCCTACGACGGCGACGGCCCGGCGCTGACCGCGCTGATGGGCGGGGCCATCGACGTGATGCCGGCGGTGCTCGGGGCGGCGATCGAGAACATCAAGGCCGGGCGGATCAAGCCGCTGGTGGTGGTCGACACCGAGCCGAACAGCCTGCTGCCGGACGTGCCGGCGATCGTCACCGACTATCCGGGGTTCTCCAAGTACCTGCCCTGGGGTCCGTTCTTCGGCATCTTCGTCAAGAAGGGCACGCCCGACGAGGCGGTCCAGAAGCTGACCGCCGCCTACCAGGAATCGGCGGCGCAGGACGACTTCAAGAAGCTGATGGACGATCGCGGCTTCCAGCTGCTGAACATCTCCGGCGACGAGGCCAAGACCTTCCTCGACCGCTGGCAGTCGGTCACCTCGTGGCTGATGTTCGATGCCGGCGTCGCCAAGACCTCGCCGGAGAAGTTCGACATCCCCAAGCCCTGACGCGCTCACGGCGGCGCGGGACCCCGCGCCGCCGCTCAAACAAAAGCTCGGGGGAGGAACCGGCGATGGATCTGCACGAATCCCATGAAAAGCGGGCCGGAGAGGACCTCTTCGGTCTGATCTTCCTAGTCGTCGCGGTGGTGCTGTTCTGGCAGGCCTACCTGATCGCCGGCTTCTCGGCGCTGAGCTCGCCCGGGGCCTTCCCGCTGGCGGCGGCGGCGGTGATGGTGCTGGCGGCGCTGATCGTGGTGATCGGCAACGCCCGCAGGCCCCGCGGGGCGGGGCACGAGCCGATCCTGCCGCGGACGATCGCGATCTTCACCGGCCTCGTCATCGTCTACGCCATCGCCCTCGACCCGCTCGGCTTCCTGCCGGCGTCGCTGATCTTCCTGATCGTCGGCATGAAGCTGCTTTATCGCCGCAGCTGGGGCCGCACCATCCTGATCTCGGTGCTGTCGCTGGCGGCGGTCTACATCATCTTCCGGCTGGTCTTCCAGGTGGTGCTGCCCGAGGGCGTGGTGCCCGAGGGCGAACTGATCGCCAGGGTGCAGCACATGTTCGGCGGGGGGGCCAAGTAAGATGGTCGAGGCACTTTCCAACTTCGGCATCGCCTGGGTCGATCCCTGGCTGATGTTCCTGATCGCGGTCGGCACCTTCTCCGGCATCTACATCGGCGCGATCCCCGGGCTGTCGGTGACCATGGCGGTCTCGATCCTGATCTCCTTCACCTTCTCCTGGGACGTCAACGACGCGCTCTGCCTGATGGTGGGCATCTTCATGGGCGGGGTCTACGGCGGCTCGCGCACCGCGATCCTGCTCAACATCCCCGGCGCGCCATCGGCCATCGCCACGGCGATGGACGGCTTTCCGATGGCGCAACGCGGCGAGGCGGGCGAGGCGATCGGCATCACCACGGTGATGTCGGTGCTGGGCGGCTTCGTCGGCATCGCGGCGCTGGCGGTCGGCGCGCCGCTGATCGCCAACTTCGCCCTGACCTTCCAGCCGCGCGACTACATGCTGCTGGCGATCCTCGGCATCCTGCTGGTCGGCTCGCTCTCGGGCGAGAGCCTGGCCAAGGGCGTGGTCGCCGGCTGCCTGGGCCTCTTGATCGGCACCGTCGGCCTCGACCCGCTGACCGCCCAGGAGCGCTTCACCTTCGGCTTCGTCAACCTCTGGAGCGGCATCTCGTTCGTGGCGGTGATGATCGGTCTCTTCGGCGTTTCCGAGGCGCTCGGCCAGCTCCGCCACCTCGACACGCCGGCGATCAAGCAGAAGATCGACAAGATCATCCCGTCCTTCGGCGTGATCAAGAAGTACCTGCCGCTGTCGCTGCAGACCTCGACGATCGGCGTGATCATCGGCGCCCTGCCCGGCGTCGGCGGCGACATCGCGGCGCTGATGGCCTACGACTACGCCAAGCGCACGGTGCGCAACCCCGAGGTGCCGTTCGGCAAGGGCGCCAAGGAGGGGCTGGTGGCGCCGGAGACCGCGAACAACGCGGCCGTGGGCGGCGCCTTCATCCCGATGCTGACGCTTGGCATCCCCGGCGACGCGGTCACCGCGATCTTCATCGGCGCGCTCTTCATCCACGGCCTGAACCCCGGGCCGATGCTGATGATCGAGCAGCCGCACGATGTTCTGGTTCATGGTCGGCAACCTGGTGCTCGCCAACATCTTCCTGCTGATCTTCGGCCTCACCGGCATCCGGATCTTCACCCGGATCGTCGAGATCCCCAAGGGCATCCTGATCCCGCTGATCCTGCTTGCTCTCGGTCGTCGGCGCCTACGCGGTGAACAACTCGATCACCGACGTCTACTGGATGCTGGCCTTCGGCGTGCTCGGCTACTTCATGAAGCTCTACGGCTACCAGGTCGGGCCGGTGATCCTCGGCGTGATCCTGTCGCGGCTGATCGACGAGAACTGGCGCCGGGCGATCATCTCCGAGCAGGAATCGCTGCCGCAGTTCTTCGCCAAGCTGTTCGCGAGCCCGCTTGTCGGTGGTCCTGCTCGCCGCGGTCGTGCTGATCGTGCTCAGCCAGACCCCGTTCTTCGGCTGGGTTCGCCGCCAGCTGACCCGGGCCTGAAGCGATGGCCGCCGCTTCCCCGGTCCGCCTGGCGGTGCTCGGCGCCGGGGTGATCGGCCGGCGCCACGCCGAGCTGGTCGCCGCCGACCCGGCGGCCGAGCTGGCGGCGGTGGTCGATCCCTCGCCGGTCAGGCGAGGCGCTGGCGGCGGAGCTCGGCGTGCCCTGGGAACGCGAGCTCGCGGCGCTGATCGCCCGCGACCGGCCGGAGGGGGTGATCGTCGCCACCCCCAACCGGCTGCACGTCGAGAACGGCCTCGAGGCGATCGCCGCCGGCATCCCGGCGCTGATCGAGAAGCCGCTCGCCGACGAGGTCGCCGGCGCGCGGCGGCTCGTCGAGGCCGCGGCGGCGGCGGGGGTGCCGATCCTGGCCGGCCATCACCGCCGGCACAACCCGATGGTCCGGGCGGCGCGCGCCGCCATCGAGGCGGGCCGCATCGGCAGCGTGGTGGCGGTCCACGCCCAGTGCTGGGTGTTCAAGCCCGACAGCTATTTCGATATCGAGTGGCGGCGCAAGCCGGGGGCGGGTCCGGTGCTCATCAACATGATCCACGACGTCGACTGCCTGCGTTATCTTTGCGGCGAGGTGGCGACGGTGCAGGCGGTAGCAAGCGAACCGGGTGCGCGGCTTCGAGGTCGAGGACAGCGCCGCGGTGCTCATCGGCTTCGCCAGCGGCGCGCTCGGCACGATCACGGTCTCCGACACCGCGGTCTCGCCCTGGAGCTGGGAGCTCACCGCCGGCGAGAACCCGGCCTATCCGCGGCAGGACGCCTTCTGCTACCTGGTCGCCGGCACCCGCGGCGCGCTGAGCCTGCCGTCGCTCGATCTCTACGACCAGGACGGCGAGCGGAGCTGGATGCGGCCGCTGCAGCGGAGCCGCCTGGCTTATGAGCCCGCCGACCCGCTGGCGCGGCAGATCGCCAATTTCCGCGGCGTCATTCGCGGCAGCGAAAGCCCGGTCGTCCCGGGTCGCGAAGGCCTGAAGACGCTTGAGGTGGTCGACGCGGTCAAGCGCGCCGCCGCCTCGGGCGAGCGGATCGCCCTCGCGCATTGAGCCCGTCACCGGAGGAACGCCAATAATGACCACGACTGCCACCACCATGGGCGTCGACACAGTCCGCCTCGGCCTGATCGGCGACAACATCGCCCGCTCGCAGTCCCCGAAGCTGCACGAGCTGGCCGGCCGGCTCACCGGCATCCCGGTGAGCTACGAGCGGCTGGTGCCGCGCGATCTCGGCCAGAGCTTCGAGGAGGTGTTCGAGGGCGCCCGGCACGCCGGTTTCCGCGGCCTCAACATCACCTATCCCTACAAGGAACGGGTGGTGCCGTTGCTGCGGGTGCCCGACCCGCGCGTCGCGGCGCTCGGCGCGGTCAACACCGTGGTGTTCGGCCCCGACGGACCCGAGGGCCACAACACCGATTGGTCGGGATTCATGGCCGGCTACGCCCGCGCGCTCGGCGACCGCAAGCCGGGACCGGTCTGCATGGTCGGCGCCGGCGGCGTCGGCAAGGCGGTGGCCTTCGGCCTGGTCGCCCTCGGCCTCGAGCGGCTTACGCTGGTCGAGCGCGACCTGCCCAAGGCCGAGGCGCTGGCCGCCGCCCTGCGCGCCGCCGCCCCGGCGCTCGACGTCAGGGTGACCGGCGAGGTCGCCGACGGAGCGAACGGCGCCGCGGGGCTGATCAACTGCACCCCGGTCGGCATGGTCGGCTATGACGGCACCCCGGTGCCGCGGGCGCTGATGGCCGGCGCCGAATGGGCCTTCGACGCCGTCTACACCCCGGTCGACACCCAGTTTCTGCGCGATGCGACAGCGGAGGGCCTCGCGGTGATGAGCGGCTACGAGCTCTATTTCTACCAGGGCCTGCATGCCTTCAAGATCTTCCACGGACGGGCGATCGACGAGGCGCTGCTGCGCACCGCGCTGGCGGAACTGGCATGAAACCGCGCCATTTAATGTAGCATAATTAACTGTTTACGCGAAATGCGCAACGTGTGCATTTCGTGGGAGAAGCGCGTGACTGAGCCTTTCGTCCTGAGCCGTCATACCCTTTAGGGAGTCCTGAATGACCCACGCCTCGGAGAGCGAGCCCCACGGCAAGCATCAGTCCAAGAAGGCCGCCGCCAGCGGCTGGATCGGCTCTGCGCTCGAATACTACGACTTCTTCATCTACGCGACCGCGGCGTCGCTGGTGTTCCCGCAGATCTTCTTTCCGTCGGAGAACCCCAAGGTCGCGATCATCGCCTCGCTGGCGACCTACGGCGTCGGCTACGTCGCCCGCCCGATCGGCGCCTTCGTCCTCGGACACTGGGGCGACACCCACGGCCGCAAGCAGGTGCTGATCCTCTGCATGTTCCTGATGGGCTTCTCGACCATGGCGGTCGGGCTCCTGCCGACCTATGCCCAGGTCGGGCTGCTGGCGCCGGCGCTCCTGGTGCTCCTGCGCCTGATCCAGGGCTTCGCCGTGGCCGGCGAGATCTCGGGCGCGAGCTCGATGATCCTCGAGCACGCGCCCTTCGGCCGGCGCGGCTTCTTCGCCAGCTTCACGCTGCAGGGCGTGCAGGCCGGCCAGATCCTCGCCGCCGCGGTGTTCCTGCCGCTGGCGCGGCTGATGCCCGACGCCGCCTTCAATTCCTGGGGCTGGCGGGTGCCTTTCCTGCTCAGCTTCGTGGTTATCGTCGCCGGCTACATCATCCGGCGCGACGTCGAGGAGACGCCGGCCTTCGCCGAGGAAGGCGAGCATCACGCGGTCCCGCGCTCGCCGATCGCCGACGCCTTCCGCAACAGCGGGCCGGACATGATCCGCGTCGTCTGCATGGCGCTGATGAACGTGATCCCGGTCGTCACCACCATCTTCGGTGCCGCCTACGCGGTGCAGGCGGCCTACGGCATCGGCTTCCACAAGGACGTCTACCTCTGGATCCCGGTGCTCGGGAACATCATCGCCGTCTTCGTGATCCCGATGGTCGGCAACCTCTCCGACCGCATCGGCCGCCGGCCGCCGCTCATCGTCGGCGCGCTCGGCTCGGGGCTGCTGTCCTTCGGTTATCTCTACGCCATCAGCATCCACAGCGTGCCGCTGGCGATCGTGATGTCGCTGCTGATGTGGGGCATCGTCTACCAGGGCTACAACGCTGTCTTCCCCAGCTTCTACCCCGAGCTCTTCCCCACCCGCAGCCGGGTCTCGGCGATGGCGATCTCGCAGAACATCGGCACCACGATCACCGCGCTCCTGCCCGCGCTCTTCGCCGCCGTCGCGCCGCCGGGCGCGACCAACATCCCGCTGACCATCGGCGCGCTGGCCTTCGGTATCACCGTGATCGCCGCGGCGGCAGCCTGGTCGGCCCGCGAGACCTACCGCATCCACCTCAACGACCTCGGCAATCCCGCCGCGGTCCCGGTCGACAAGCGCGAGTACGACCGCGAGCGGGCGCAGGTGCTGTCCGGCGTCAGGGCCGCCTGACTTCGAGCATCGCGGTAGGCTTTCCCTGCCGCGATGCCGCCTCGCCGGTCTTGCGCGCCGGTCCGCAGCAGCCCATGGTGACACCCGGATGAAATTCTCGATCGCTACCGTATCGCTGGGAGGCGCGCTCGCCGAGAAGCTGGCGGCGATCGCCGCGGCCGGCTTCGAGGGCGTGGAGATCTTCGAGGCCGACGTGCTGGCGCACGAGGGCTCGCCAGCCGAGATCGGCGCGATGGTCCGTGACCACGGCCTCGAGATCATCGCTTTCCAGCCGTTCCGCGACTTCGAGGGCATGCCCGAGCCGCAGCGCAGCCGCGGCTTCGAGCGCGCCCGGCGCAAGTTCGCGCTGATGAACGAGCTCGGCGCCGACCGCATCCTGGTCTGCTCCAACGTCTCGCCCGCCAGCCTCGGCGGCATCGACCGCGCGGCGCAGGACCTGCGCGAGCTCGGCGAGATCGCCCGGGGCTTCGGCATCGAGGTCGGTTTCGAGGCGCTGGCCTGGGGCCGCCACGTCTCCGACTACCGCGACGCCTGGGAGATCGTGCGCCGCGCCGACCACCCCGCGGTCGGGTTGATCCTCGACAGCTGGCACGCGCTCAGCCGCGGCCTGCCCTGCGATCCGATCCGCTCGATCCCCGCCGACCGGATGAGCTTCGTGCAGCTCGCCGACGCGCCGCGCATGGACATGGACCTGCTGCAATGGTCCCGGCATTTCCGCAACTTTCCCGGCCAGGGCGACCTGCCCGTGGACGAGTTCATGGCGGCCGTGCTCGCCACCGGCTACGACGGCTGGCTCAGCCACGAGATCTTCAACGACCGCTTCCGCATGGCCTCGCCGCGGCGGATCGCCGAGGACGGCGAGCGCTCGCTGATCTGGCTCGACGACCGCATGCACCCCGGCCGGATTCCGCCGCGCGCCGCGCCGCAGGCGGTGGAGTGGATCGAGTTCGCCGTCTCCGAGGACGACGCCCCGGATCTGGCGGCGCTGTTTCGCGGCCATGGGCTTCCGCCTCACCGGCCGGCACCGCTCCAAGGCCGTCGACGCGCTGGTCGCAGGGGGCGATCAACCTCGTCATCAACACCGAGCCCGACGGGCTGGCGCATTCGCACCAGATCGTGCACGGACCCTCGGTGGTGGCGATCGGTCTCCGGGTCGCCGACGCGGCCGCGACGATGGCGCGCGCCGAGGCGCTGCACATGACCGCGTTCCGCCAGCCGGTCGGACCGGACGAGCTCGACATCCCGGCGATCCGCGGCCTCGGCGGCTCGCTGATCTACTTCGTCGACGCCGCCAGCGAGCTCGGCCGGGTCTGGGAGATCGAGTTCGAACCCGCGGAAGCCGCGCCCGGACGGCCCGCTCGCCCGCATCGACCACCTCGCGCAGTCGATGAGCCCGGACGAGATGCTGAGCTGGCGGCTCTGGTACCTGTCGCTGTTCGCCTTCGAGACCACGCCGCAGGTCGACGTCATCGACCCCGCCGGCATCGTCGAGAGCATGGCGCTGCAGGACGCCGGCCGGGCGATCCGCGTCTGCCTGAACGCCAGCGCCTCGGAGCGGACGCTGAGCTCGCGCTTCCTCGACGAGTTCTTCGGCGCCGGGGTGCAGCACATCGCCTTCGCCACCGACGACATCTTCGCCGCCGCCGCCGCCTGCCGGGCGGCCGGGCTGGAGCTGCTGCCGATCCCCGACAACTACTACGACGACCTCGAGGCCCGGCTGGGCCTCGACCCCGAGCTGACGCGTTCGGCTGCGCGCCGACGGCATCCTCTACGACGAGGACGAGGCCGGGCGCTACTTCCAGCTCTACACCGCGGGCCTTCCGCGACCGCTTCTTCTTCGAGCTCGTCCAGCGCGACGGCTACGGCGGGTTCGGCGCGGCGAACGCCCCGATCCGGCTTGCCGCCCAGGCCCGTCTCGCCCGCGGCAGCGCCCTGCCGCGGCGCTGAGCGCCGCCGGATTGCGGACAAAAAAGGGCCCGGCAACCTGCCGGGCCCCAGCTTCCGGATCGCCGATCAGTTATTGGCCATCCAGTTGTCGACCATCTTCTGGGCTTCCTCGCGCGACTTGCCGTAGCGCTCCTGGATCACCCCGGTCAGCTCCTGCTGACTGCCCTCGATCTTGTCGAGGTCGTCGTCGGTCAGCGAGCCCCACTGCTGCTGGACCTTGCCCTTGAACTGCTTCCAGTTGCCTTCGATCTGATCCCAGTTCATCCTGCTTACCTTTCTGGTTGTGAATGATGACACGAGCCCTCAACGTGCGGTCCGGCGCGGCGGTTCCAGCCCGGCGCCGCGTTCGGCCGGGCTCGGCCCGGCACCCCGACCGCGCGGGACAGGGGCCGGTGCAGGAACCCCCAGGATGGCCAGCCGTTTACGCTGACGCCCTTCCAAACGCAGGCGGACCGATGACCCGGTTTCTGGATGACTTCTTCGGCACCGCCGGCCTCGTCCCGCTCGGCGCCGCGATGCAGTGGCGTCCCGACCTGGTGGCGCTGCACGCGATCTCGGACGGGCTGATCGCTCTGGCGAGCCTGGTGATCGCCGCAGCGATCGCGGTGTTCCTGTCGCGCCGCAGGGATCTGGCCCCGAGCGCCCGGCTGGTGGCGGGGCTGCTCATGGCCTGCACCGTCGCCGGCTCGCTGTCGCATATCGCCGGGCTGGTGACGCTCTGGTCCCCGGCCTTCGGCGCGCAGGGCCTGTTCAAGGCGCTCACCGCCGGCGCCGCGGTCGCCACCGCCGTCCTGATCTGGCCGCAGATCCCGAGGCTCCTAGCGCTGCCTTCCCCCCGCGACCTGGCGCGCGCCAACCTGGCGCTGGTCCAGTCCAACGCCTCGCTGGAGACCACGATCGCCTGGCGAACCCACGAGATCGAGCTCGCCAGGCAGCGCTTCGAGCAGGCGCTGTCGCGCTCGAACATCACCGTGTTCACCCAGGACACCGACCTGCGCTACACCTGGATCCACAACCCCCGCCTCGGCCTGAGCGAAGCGCAGATCCTCGGGCACAAGGCGGAGGAGCTCATGCCTTTCGAGGCGGTCGACGAGTTGCTGGCGCTGAAGCGCAGGGCGCTCGACACCGGCCGCTCGGCCAGCGGCACCGTCGCGGTTCCCACCGGGAACGAGGGCCGGCTCTTCCTCGACATGACGGTCAGCCCGACGGTCGATCTGCACGGCGAGATCGACGGCATCCTCTGCACCGCGGTGGACGTGACCGAAAAGCGCCTGTTCGAGGTGCGGCTGGCCTCGATGGCGGCACAGCTCGGCACCGCCTACCAGCGCTTCGAGCTGGCGCTGGAGAATTCGGCCATCACCGTCTTCGAGCAGGACGCCGACCTGCGCTACACCTATGTCTACAACCCGCCGCCCGGCTCCGGACCGGAAGACTTCATCGACCGCACCGACGCCGAGATCTTCCCGGAGGCCGAGCAGCGCCGGATCCTGCCGCCGAAGCAGCGGGTGCTGGCCAGCGGCGGGCGCGAGAAGCTGGAGCTGGAGGTCGAGATCGCCGGCAAGCTGCGGTTCTTCGACCTGACGCTCGAGGCCAAGACCAGCGACGACGGCAAGGTCGAGGGCGTGATCGGCACCGCCCTGGATCTGACCGAGCGCCGCCGCGACGAGCGCCGGATGCGCCTGATGATGCGGGAGCTGACCCACCGCTCGAAGAACCTGCTTGCGGTGATCCAGGCCATGGCGCGCAAGACCGCCAGCATGTCCGACGACATCGACGAGTTCGTCGCCGATTTCTCGCCTGCGGCTGCGTGCGATGGCCGCCGCGCACGACCTGCTGGTCTCGGAGTCCTGGAACGGCGCCGACCTGGGCGGGCTGATCCGCGCCAGCGTCGCGCCGACCATCACCCCGACCGGTGAGCAGATACGGCTGGAAGGTCCGGCGCTGATGCTCGCCCCCGACACCGCGCAGAACCTCGGCCTCGCCTTCCACGAGCTCGCCACCAACGCCAGCAAGTACGGCGCGCTCGCGGACGGCGAGGGCCGGCTCGCGGTGACCTGGCGGCACGACGGCGGCGAGGTCCGCATCCTCTGGCAGGAGCGCGGCGGCCCGCCCGTCAGCCCTCCCGACCGGCGCGGCTTCGGCCGCGTCCTGCTCGAGCGGCTGGTCGGGGCCACCCTGAACGGGACGGTCACCCTGGATTTCCGCCCCACGGGCGTGGTCTGCGAGATCGTGTTTCCCGAAGATCGCCTGATCGCGGCCTGACGTACCGGTCGATTGCTCCGTTTCACCCCTGGCGTCGGGCGCAGCAGTGCCGCATTCACTTCGCGGATTTGTCCGTCGACAAATCCGCGCGCGCCTGCCTGCGCCTTGGCAGGCGCGTTCCGCGCCGCCCAGGCAGGCGCGCGCGGATTGGAGCGCGACGGTCCCGGCTGCACGCCCTCGGCCTCCGCGCTCACGCGCTCCAGTCGACGTAACCCGGCGCGACGCGTGCGTCGCTTTTGCCGGTTCGCGAGGCGCCGATCGCCAGTGTGAACGATAGCACGATTCTGCGGATCTTTAGAGACAGCCTGCGCCGAATCCCGCCTGGAACCGGCGAAACGTGCAGCGGTGACAAATGTTAATGCGGGATCGGCCCAGCGTGCCAGACCTCCCGCAGCACGATCGGTCTCGGGGCTGCCCGCCGCGTTGGGGGCGCCCGCCGGGGACGTTTCCGGATCGGCCATGCACACGCAATCGGCCCGAGTTAGCGCTCGACCTCACTTCGGAGCAGTTTTACGTGATTGAACAGATGTCGATTTTGCAGGGCGCCCGCATCCTCCTCCTCGAGGACGACGCGCTGATTTCCATCGATACCGAGGACATGCTGCTGTCGCTCGGCGTCGCCCATATCCTGATCGCCCACACCATCGAGGAGGCGGCGGCTTTGTTCGCCGGCGAGGAGATCGACGCCGCGGTGCTCGACCTGGTCATCGGCCACCACCGCTGCGAGGACTTCGCCCGCGAGCTGGTCGAGCGCGGCACTCCCGTGGTCTTCGCCAGCGGTTTCGGCGACCGCTCCAGTCTTCCGGAGCTGCTGCGCCGGGTTCCGACCGTCGAGAAGCCCTACTCGGCCGAGGCCCTCCACACCGCGCTGACCGCGGCGATGCGGGCCCGCTAGCCAGGGCGCGCCTGCAGGACCCCGGGAACCCGGCAGTCGTCGCCACGTTGTCCGCCTGCACAAGCACTGCGGGCCCGGGCCGTTCCGGAGAGGCGCGGGAAGCGGCAGGCTTCCGTGCGCAAGGGACGCTCGCGTTCGCAGTCAAGCAACAGGAGTGCGACATGATCAAGACCCTTCTCGCGACGACCGCCCTCGCCTCGATGCTGGCGCTGGGCGCGCAGGCACAGAACACGCCGGCGGCCGGTATGGACCAGAACGCGCCGACAGCCGACCAGGGGGCGACCCCCGTGATCCCGAAGACGGCGGACGAGACGACCGCGCCCGAGCCTGCCGGCAGCATGGCGCAGGCCCCGGCGGCCGATGGAGGCCGCCCCGCCGCTGAAGGAAGGCTGGACCACGGTGGACGTATCCACCGTCTCGGCCGACACGCTGATCGGCGCCGACATCCAGAACTACGACCAGGACACGGTCGCGTCGATCAAGGACGTGCTGCTGACCCCCGACGGCAAGGTCAAGAACGTCGTCGCCCAGTTCGGCGGCTTCCTCGGCTTCGGCGACAGCACCGTGCTGCTGGGCATGGACGAGATCAACGTGGCCAAGGATGCCGACGGCAACCTCGTGGTGCTGACGAGCCTGACGCCCGACGATCTGAAGGGCCGGCCGGAATACACGCCGGACAACACGGCTGAACCGGTCGCAGACGCCGGTCCGGGACGGCCGCCGCTCGCCGCGGCGGCCGTCGCCTTTCCGCCGACCCTTGGCCCTTGCGCAGCGCGGCCGGCCTCGCCTAAGCCCGTCGCATGGCCACACCTCCCGCCCGCATCCTCGAGACCGCCCTCTACGCGCCCGACCTCGACGCGGCCGGACGCTTCTACGGCGATCTCCTCGGGCTGGAAGAGGTAACCCGCGCCGGCTCGCGCCACGTCTTCTTCCGCTGCGGCCCGGCGATGCTCCTGATCTTCAACCCGTCCGAAACCCAGCGCCCGCCTGCCGCTCCGGCCTTGCCGGTGCCGGCGCACGGCGCCCGCGGCCCGGGCCACGTCGCCTTTGTGGCCGCGGCGGCCGAGCTCGAGCGCTGGCGCGAGCGCCTGGAAGCGGCGGGCATCGCCGTGGAAGCCGACTTCCGCTGGCCGAACGGCGCGCGCTCGATCTACGTCCGCGACCCCGCCGGCAACTCCGTCGAATTCGCCGAGCCCGCTCTCTGGGGCTTCGAGAGCTGAGCCGCCGGACCTGCCCGCGCTTGCCGCAGGTTGTTTCATAGCCGGATCGGGCCTTGAATGTGCGTCCGGCGATTGGGCAGCCATCCCCTTTGCACGGATTGACAGAATGCTGCACCGCTACGACAATCCTCGAAACGAGGAGCGATAACGTTCCCGCCGGCAAGACCGGTGCCGAGGACCCGGCACGCTACCTGGGAGGACAAAATGAAGACCATCCAAGGACTGACCACGCTCGCTGCGCTGGCGATGACCGACGGGGACGGCGTTCGCCGGACCCGATGTGGTCAAAGGCCCCGGCGCCGATCCCACCTGCTTCAAGCCCTGGGACGACCAGACCGCCTACCTGCAGTGGCCGGCCAAGGAAGGCCCCTACCGCATCGCCGTGGTCAACGGCTTCGTCGGCAACACCTGGCGCATCCAGATGATCAAGACCGCCAAGGCCTTCGCCGAGGACCCGGCGGTCAAGGACAAGATCAAGGAGTTCAAGGTCGTCTCCACCGGCACCGACGCGCCGGCGCAGCTCGGCGCCATGGAGGACTTCATCAACCAGGGCTTCGACGCCATCGTCACCATCGCGGTCTCGCCCGACGGCTTCGACCGGGTGATCCGCCTCGCCGACAAGAACAACGTGGTGATCGTGCCCTTCGACAACATCCTCGACACCGACAAGGTGATGATGGTGAACGAGGACCAGCACCAGATGGGCCGTGACTGGGCGCACTTCATCGTCGACCAGCTCAAGGCCCAGGGCAAGACCGGCGGGCAAGCTGCTCGAGGTGCGCGGCGTGCCCGGCAACTCGGTCGATCGCGACCGCTCGATCGGCATCCACGAGGTGCTCGACGCCACCGGCGGCGACTGGGACGTGGTCCAGGTGGTCGGCAACTGGGATGACGGCACCGCCCAGAAGGTCACCGCCGACGCCATCGCGGTCAACGGCGCGTTCGACGGCTTCATGGTCCAGGGCGGCACCACCGGCGTGGTGCAGGCGATGATGGACTCGGGCCAGCCGATGGTCCCGGTGGCGGGCGAAGCAGAGAACGGCTTTCGCAAGCTGGTCGCCGAGCATTCCGCCGACGGCCTGACCGGCCTCTCGATCGGCCAGTCGCCGGGCCTCGTCGCCATCTCGATGAAGGCCGCTATCTCGGCGCTGGAGGGCAACCCGATGCCGCAGCTGATCTCGGTGCCGCTGCCGGAGGTCGACTACACCCAGCTCAAGGACGGGGTGAACTACTGGTCCGACCTGCCGGACAACTTCTTCACCGTCAACGAGTTCCCGCCCTGCGGCGTGAACATCTCGGGCCCCTCGATCATGGCCCAGACCGAAGCGGACGTGAACTGAGCCGCCCGCCCGGCGGCCGGTCCGCCGGCCGCCGGAAGCTCCCCGCCCGCGCGACGGGCCGCATGCCCGGCGATCAGCCCCACGTCCAGCTGACTGGCGTCTCGAAGTATTTCCAGGGCGTCCGCGCCCTGGAGAACGTCGATTTCGCCTGCCGCCGCGGCACCATCCACGCCGTGCTCGGCGAAAACGGCGCCGGCAAGTCGACGCTGATCAAGGTGATGTCCGGGGTGCTGCAGCCCGACGCGGGCGAGATGCGCCTCGACGGCCGCCCGGTCGCCTTCGCCAACCCCTCCGAGGCGGCGCGCGCCGGCATCGTCTGCATCTTCCAGGAGCTGTCGCTGATCCCGGACCTGACCGTCGCCGACAACATCTCGCTCTCCGATCCCCCCAAGCGCCTCGGCCTGATCGACCGCCGCGCCCAGCGCCGCCGCGCCGAGACGCTGCTGGCCCGGATCCGCTGCGAGGACGTCAATCCCGACGCGCTGGTGCGCGAGCTCAGCCTGTCGCGCCGGCAGATGGTCGAGATCGCCAAGGCGATCGGCCGCGAGCCCTCGGTGCTGATCCTCGACGAGGCGACCTCGGCGCTGACCAGCCGCGACGTCGAGACCGTCTACGGCCTGCTGCATGACCTCAAGGCCCAGGGAACGGCCTCGATCTTCATCTCGCACCGGATGCACGAGGTCGACGCGCTCTGCGACACCCTCTCGGTCTTCCGCAACGGCCGTCACATCGAGACCTTCGCCAAGGGCGCCCACCCGCCGCGCGAGATCGTCCGGCTGATGATCGGCCGCGACGTCGAGGCGCAGTTTCCGCCCAAGCCCGACCGCCCGCGGCCCGAGCCGCTGCTCAGCGTCGCCGGCCTGCGCTGGGAGGGCCGGCTGAACGGCGTCGACATCGCGGTCGGCCGCGGCGAGATCGTCGGCCTCGGCGGCCTCGACGGCCAGGGCCAGAAGGAGCTGCTGCTCGCGCTCTTCGGCGTGCTGCGCGGCGTCGAGGGCGAGGTGCGCGTCGGCGACGCCCGCGGCGTCCCCGGCTCGCCCGCCGCGGCGAAATCGGGCAAGGCTCGGATCGCGCTGGTCCCCGAGGACCGCAAGACCG
>CAWKBH010000010.1:0-320707 GCA_963847795.1 uncultured Alphaproteobacteria bacterium | reverse complement strand
GAAAGGAAGGGGCCAATCTTTGATCCGGCCGTTGGCGTTCTCGACCCCGCCCTTCTGCCAGCTGGCGTAGGCGTCGCAGAAGTACGTGGTGGCCGAGAGCATGCCGCGCAGCAGCATGTGGCGGGCGAAACAGGTGTCGTTGTCGAAGGTGACCGAGCCGCGCATCTTCGGGTCGAGCCGCCGGAAGGTAGCCATCATCGCGGCGACCGTCTCGGCGGCGGTCTTGCCGGCCAGGCGCGACATTAGGGTGATCCGGGTCTTGCGCTCGTGCAGCACCAGGACCGGACCAAGGCGTCCACAGATCACCAGGTCGGCCTCCCAGTGCCCCACCGTCTCGCGGGCGTCAGCGTCGCCAGATCGCTGAGAAATATGGGCCTTCTGGGCGATCGTGTCGCGGGACGCCCGGCCGTGGCGCGGCCTGCGCCGGGCATGCCTGCGGGTCAGCAAGCGCCACAGCCGATCCGCCTTCTGGCCGGCGCGATAGACCCAGCCGTAGATCGTCTCCGCGCAGACGGCGCGCAGACCGGTCTCGATCCCGAGCCGCAGCCGCCCCGCGATCTGCTCCGGGGTCCAGCCTTCGGCCAGCCGGTCGGTGACATAGGTCGCAAGCTTCGCGTCCGTCTCCAGGGCCGCAGCCCGCTGGCGACGGAGGAGGTACGACCCTTCCGCCACGTGCGGCCGGTAGCCGCCGCTGTCCAATGCATTGCGCCTGAGCTCCCGCGAGATGGTCGACGCCGCCCGACCGAGCGCCCGACCGATCCCCCGAAGCGACAGGCCATCGGCCTTCAGATCGGCGATCCGATCCCTTTCAGCGGCGGTGAGATGGGAATATCCTGACATGGCAGCACCGTTCTCTGTTTGGCGACAGACGGATATCTCATCCGTCAACGGTGTTGCACCTCACACTGGAATTCGCCCAGCCGCCTTGCGCGTCTGGTCGCTCGGCATTATCAAGTCATCAGCGCGGGTATGGTGTAATGGTAGCGCCTCAGCCTTCCAAGCTGACGGTGCGGGTTCGACTCCCGCTACCCGCTCCAAAAATTCTTCCCGACAAATTGCCTACAAAGTGCCGATCAGATGTTGACTATAGCCGTTGAAATTGCTTGAAGCAAAATTGCGTAGCTGCGCACGAGCCTTCCAAGCTGAATACGTGGGTTCGATTCCCATCACCCGCTCCAAGCCTCGGCGTTCACGGTTAACCTGCCGGAAACTTTGGTGGACGCGGCCAGGCGGCTCCGCGTTACCTGATTGCGCCGGTTCCGAGGTCATGGCCGGCCGCCGCGGTCTTCGCGGCCTTGGCGGCGCGCAGCTCCTCGACCGAGCGTACCGTCAGCCGCGCGGCGCCGGCCCAGTCGCGGGTCTTGACCCTGGGGGTCTGCAGCCGGGCGCGGGCACCCGGGATCGCATCGGCGTATTGCGGCAGCCACTGCGCCTGGGCGACCAGGAGCTCGTCCACCATCTGCCAGACCTCGTCCGGGGTGCAGATGGCGCCGACCAGCGGATCGTGGAGCACGGCGAGCTTCAAGAGGTCGACGTCGCCGGTCATCGCCGCGTGCACCGACATGCGCTGGACGTTGACCGACGCCATGCAGGTGGCGGCGCAGGCCTCGGGCAGGGTGACGCCCGCGATCATGTTGAGGCCGAAGCGGTCGACCACGCCGGGGCTCTCGATGATGCAGTCGGCGGGCAGGTTGGTGATGACGCCGGCGTTGCGGACGTTGAAGTGGCCGCGGTAGGGGCGGCCGGTCTCCAGCGCCTCGATGATGTGGCTGGCGTGCTCGTCGGTGCGCTCGTAGTCGGCGAGCGGCTTGCCGGCGTCTTCGAGGAACTTCGGGAAGTCGGTCTCGAACCAGTTGCGGTTCTCGGTGGTGTAGCGCAGGTAGCCGCCGGTCTCGCCGTGGATCCAGTCGGACATGTCGATCCAGTTGGCGATCTCCTCCGGGCGCTTGCGGTACCAGGGCAGGTATTCGGAGAGGTGGCCGTTCGACTCGGTGGAATAGACGCCGAAGCGCTTCAGCACGTCGATGCGGACCTTTTCCTGCTTGCGAGAACACCGGGTGCGCTTCGAAGGCGGCGACGAGCTCGTCGCGGGTGATGTCGCGGCCCTTGTGCTTCAGGCCGATGTACCAGGTCTGGTGGTTGATGCCGGAGCAGAAGATGTCGAGATCGGTGTGCGGTGCAATGCCGAGCGCGCGGGCAATCTGGCGCCAGCCGTTCTGGACGCCGTGGCAGAGGCCGATGGTCTCGACGCCGCCGTGGTCGAGGCAGGCCCAGGTGTTCATTGCCATCGGGTTGGCGTAGTTGAGCAGCCGCGCCCCGGGCTCGGCGACCTCGCGGATGTCGCGGCAGAATTCCAGCGTCGCCGGGATGGTGCGCTGGCCGTACATGATGCCGCCGGCGCAGAGGGTGTCGCCGACGCATTGGTCGACGCCGTATTTCAGCGGGATGCGGATGTCGTCGGCGAAGGCCTCGAGCCCGCCGATCCGGACGCAGCTCATTACGTAGCGCGCGCCGTCGAGTGCGGCGCGGCGATCGGTGGTGGCGGTGATCCGGGTCGGCAGGCGGTTCACCTCGACGATGCGGCGGATGATCTGCTCGATCAGGTCGAGGTTGTGGGCGCTGATGTCGGTGATCGCGATCTCGATGTCGGCGAACGCCGGCACCTTGAGGATGTCGCTGACGAGCTTCTTGGTAAAGCCGACGCTGCCGGCGCCGATGATGGCGATCTTGAAGTCGGGGGTCATTGGTTCAGGTCCTCGTGCAGCGATTTCAGGAAGGCCCGGTGCGGCAGGACCTTTCCCGCCGCCAGCCGGTATTCTTTGGTCAGGCTCTCGACGGTCTTGCGCGCCGCCGCCCGCAGCGTCGGCGCCTGGGCGAGGCGCGCCTTGGCGATCGTGCGGTCGAGGAGGCCCAGGCCGTCGAGCACCGGGTAGTGCAGCTGTTCCTCCACATGGGCGAGCCGACCGGGCAGCGGCTGGAAGTCGTCGCGGTCGGGCATCTTCCGCCGCCACGCGGCGAGGCGGGCCCGGGTCGGCTCGCCGATGCAGTCGGCGCCGACGTGGCGCCAGAACGGCGTGTCGTCGCGTTCGGTCACATAGTGCAGATTGATGAAATCGCGAAAGTCGTCGACCTGGCGGGCGACGACGGCATTGTAGGCGTCGCGCTCGCGCGCCCCGATCCGGGTCGGATCGCGCGCCAGAACATCCGGTCAGCAGCATCAGCTGGACCACCGTGCCGTGGATCGAGGTCGCCTCGAGCGGTTCGAGGAAGGCCGAGGCGAGGCCGAGCGCCACCACGTTGCCGATGCAGGCGCGGTCGAGGCGGCCGGGGTCGAAGCGGAGGTCGTTGCGCGGCTCGATCGGGTGGCCGAGCGCGCGCTCGATCTCGGCCTGCGCCGCCTCGGGCGTCAGGAAGCGGTCGGAATAGACGTAGCCGCAGCCGATGCGGGTCTGGGTGGGGATCGACCACATCCAGCCGGCGTCACGGGCCCAGGCGAGGGTGTAGGGCGGGATCTCGGCGCCCTCGGGGATGTCGAGCCAGAACGGCATGGCGCGGTTGACCGGCATCCGGTCGGCGTAGCTCTGCCAGGTCGCGCCCATCTCGCGCGCGATCAGCGCCCGGCGGAAGCCGGTGCAGTCGAAGAAGATGTCGCCCGGCACGGCGTCGCCGCTGTCGAGCCGGAGCGCGGTGAGGTTGCCGGTCTCGCGGGTCCCTGTCGGCGCCGATCGACCTGCGCGTCGAGCGTCGGCGATGCCCTGGGCCTTGCGCCGCAGCCAGGCGCCGACCCGCGCCTGGTCGAAGTGATAGGCGTGATGGAAGGGGCCGGCCGGGACCAGCCTGCCGTCGGGCGCGGCGGGCGAACGGGCTGCGCCCGCGGTTGATCAGGTGCTGGAACAGATGCTTTTCCGCCACCGGCCGGCCGGAGGCGACGGAGTAGACGTCGAGATAGGGGAAGCTGCCGGTCCTCGGGGTCCGTCGACCACGAGGTGCGGGTCGTCGATCGGGCCGTCGTAGCTGACGCCGACGCGGCGCCAGTCCTTGTGGCGGATGCCGAACTTGATGGTGGCGGCGGTCTCGCGCAGGAACTCGAACTCGTCGAGGCCGAGCTGGCGCAGCATCTGCCGGAAGACGGCGGTCGAGCCCTCGCCGACGCCGATGGTGCCGAGCTTGCTCGATTCGATCACGACGATCTCCACGGCGCGGCCGGCGCGGCGGAAGCTCTCCTGCAGCATCAGCGCGGCGAGCCAGCCGGCGGTGCCGCCGCCGACCACGACGTGGCGGGGCAGCGTCCATGCCTACTCGGCGGCCGTGGGCATGCCCTTGGGCCGCGCCCAGTCCGGCAGCCAGTCGCCGTGCCGGGCCAGAGAGCGCGTCGGTCATCTGCCAGATCTGGTCGAGGTCCAGCTCGGCGGCGGTGTGCGGGTCGAGCATCGCCGCGTGGTAGATGTGCTCGGGGTTCTCCTCCATCAGCGCCGCGACGGTGAGCTCCTGGACGTTGATGTTGGTGCGCATCAGGCGCCGCGAGCTGCGGCGGCAGGGCGCCGACATGGGTCGGCTGGACGCCGTTGCGGTCGACGAGGCAGGGCACCTCGACGGCGCAGCCCGCGGGAAGCGAGGTGATCAGGCCGCGGTTGGCGACATTGCCGTAGATCACCGAGGGCTCGCCGGTCCAGGCCGAGTTCATGATGGCGGAGGCGTATTCGCGGCTCTGGCCGACCTCGATGCTGTCGGAGTCGCGGTAGCGTTTCGCCTGGTCGCTCCAGCGCGCGATCTGCTCGACGCAGCGCTTGGGGTATTCGTCGAGCGGGATGCCGAAGCGCTCGATCAGGTCCGGGCGGTCGCGCTTGATGAACCAGGGCACGTATTCGGCGAAGTGCTCGGAGCTCTCGGTGACGAAGTAGCCGAGACGGGTCATCATCTCGTAGCGCACCTTGTTGGGGCAGCGCGGATTGTGGTCGTTGCGCTTCGGGAAGCGGCCCTCGGCATAGCCGCGGCGCAGCGCCGGGTAGAGGTCGCGGGTGGAGCCGTCCTCGAGGATCTCCTCGAAGCGCAGGTAGAAGGCCATGTGGTTGATGCCGGCGCAGTGGTAGCGGATGCGCTCGACCGGCAGGTCGAGATCGTTGGCCAGCTCCTCCGCGGTGCCCTGGACGGAGTGGCAGAGGCCGACCTGACGGAGCTTGGGGTACTTCGCGCTGATGGCCCAGGTGTTGATCGCCATCGGGTTCACGTATTGCAGCAGGATGGCGTCGGGGCAGACCTCCATCATGTCGGCGCAGATCTTCCACAGGTGCGGCACGGTCCTGAGGCCGCGCATGATGCCGCCGATGCCGAGGGTGTCGGCGATGGTCTGGCGCAGGCCGAATGTCTTCGGTACCTCGAAGTCGGTGACGGTGGCGGGCTCGTAGCCGCCGATCTGGAAGGCGACGACCACGAAGTCGGCGCCGTCGAGCGCGGCGCGCTGGTCGAGGAAGGTTCGGACCGTCGCTCCGACCCCGAGGGTCGAGATCAGCTTCTTCGCCACCACCTCGCTCTCCTCGAGGCGGGTCTCGTTGATGTCCATCAGGCGGAGCTCGGCCGAGCCGAGCGCCGGGCGCTGCAGCACGTCGCCGACGATGTTCTTCATGAAGACGGTGGAGCCGGCACCGATGAAGGCGATGGTGGGATTGGCGGGCATGGCGGGTTTTCCTGATCAGGCGGCGACTTCGAAGGCGGCGCGGACGAGGCGCTGGGTGTATTCGGTCCTGGGCGCGGTGAGCACGTCGGCGACCGGGCCCTCTTCCACGATGCGGCCATTCTGCATCACCATCACCCGGTGGCAAAGGGCGCGCACGACCTTCAGGTCGTGGGAGATGAAGAGGTAGGAGAGCTGGTGCTCCTGCTGCAGCTTGCGCAGGAGCTCGATGATCTGCGCCTGCACCGAGAGATCGAGCGCCGAGGTCGGCTCGTCGAGCAGGATGAACTCGGGCTCGAGCGCGATGGCGCGGGCGATGGCGATGCGCTGGCGCTGGCCGCCGGAGAACTCGTGCGGGAAGCGCTGCAGGATGTTGTCGGGCATGCCGGCATCGACCAGGGCGGTCCTGATCCGGGTGATGCGGTCGCGGGCGCCGGAGCCGATGTCGTTGACGATCAGCCCTTCCTCGAGGATGCCGCGGATGCTCTGGCGGGGGTTGAGCGAGGAGAAGGGATCCTGGAAGACGATCTGCATCCGCGAGCGGAAGGGGCGCAAGCCCTGCCGGTCGAGGCCGTCGATGCGGGCGCCATCGAAGCTGATGCTGCCGGCCTGGGCCGGGATCAGCCGCAGCAGCGCCTGGCCGAAGGTGGTCTTGCCCGAGCCGCTCTCGCCGACGATGCCCAGCGTCTCGGAGCGCCGGACGGCGATGTCGAGGTCGTTGACCGCGATGAGGTCGGTGAAGACCGGTCTGAAGAAGGTGCCCTTCTTCAGCTTGAAAGCGACCCGTACCTTGTCGCCCTTGAGGATCGGGGAGGTCGCGCCGTCGAAGGGCGGGGCGACGCCGCGCGGCTCGGAGGCGATCAGGCGCTGGGTGTAGGCGTGGCGGGGCCGGGCGAAGACATCCGCGGTCGGGCCGTGCTCGCAGACCCGGCCGTGCTGCATCACGTAGACGTAGTCCGAGAACTTCTGCACGATCGTGAGGTCGTGGGTGATGAGCACGACGGACATGCCGTGGCTGTCCTTCAGGTCCCG
Source organism: uncultured Alphaproteobacteria bacterium (assembly GCA_963847795.1). Taxonomy (GTDB): domain Bacteria; phylum Pseudomonadota; class Alphaproteobacteria; order Rhodobacterales; family Rhodobacteraceae; genus Amaricoccus. Next base: position 314,004 of record CAWKBH010000010.1, on the reverse strand, counting down.
CAGGAGCGTCAGGATCTGTGCCTGCACGGTCACGTCGAGCGCGGTGGTGGGCTCGTCCGCGATCAGCACGTCGGGACGGTTCGCGAGCGCCATGGCGATCATCACCCGCTGGCGCTGGCCGCCGGAAAGCTGGTGCGGGTAGGAGCGGAGGCGCGACTCGGGATCGGGAATCTGCACCTCGCGCAGCAGCTCCAGCGCGCGCTCGCGGGCCGCGGCCTTCGAAATGCGGTTGTGCAGGCGCAGCACCTCGATGATCTGCTTGCCCACGGTGTAGACCGGGTTCAGCGAGCTCATCGGCTCCTGGAAGATCATCGAGACCTTGTTGCCGCGCATGGCCCGCATCGCCCGTTCCGACAGCGCGAGCAGGTCCTGGCCGGCGAGGGTGATCCGGGTGGCGGGGGTGATCGTGGCCCGCTTGGAGAGGAGCCGCATGACGCAGCGCGCCGTCACCGATTTGCCCGAGCCGCTCTCGCCGACGATGGCGACGGTCTCGCCGCGGTGCACCTGGAAGCTCATGTCGCGCACCGCCTCGACGGTGCCGCCCTCGACCTTGAAGGTGACGCCGAGCGTACGGGCGTCGAGGATCACCTCGCGTCCGCCGCTTCCGAGGTCGAGGCGGTCTTCGCCGGCAACGCGGGTCTGGGCCGTCATGCTGCTCCCGTCGTCAATAGGGGTCGATGGCGTCGCGGAGGCCGTCGCCGAGCGCGTTGAAGGCAAAGACCGTGAGCAGGACGAAGCCCACCGGCGACAGGATCCACGGGTAAGAGCCGATCACGGAGAAGGTTCCGGCGTCCTGCAGCATCAGGCCCCAGGAGATCAGCGGCGGCTTCACCGCGAAGCCGAGAAAGCCGAGGAAGCTCTCGAGGAGCACGATCGTGGGGATGCCGAGGGTGATCGCGACGATGACGTGGCTCATGACGTTCGGCAGGATGTGGCGGGTGATGATGCGCCAGTCGCCGGCCCCCACCGCCATCGCGGCGCGGACGTAGTCGACGCGTGCCAGCGCCATGGTCTTGCCGCGGACCTCGCGCGCAAGCCGGGCCCAGCCGAGGCCGACGATGACGAGGACGACAAAGCTCAGGAACAGGCTCGACGGCGCCGTGACCGGGATCAGGGTGGTGAGCGCCAGGTAGAGCGGCAGCTGCGGAAAGGCGAGGATGACCTCGACGAAGCGCTGCAGCCAGGCGTCGAACCAGCCGCCGAGGTAGCCCGAGGCAATGCCGGCCAGGGTGCCGATGATGGTGATCAGCGCGATCGAGATCAGCGCGATGGAGAGGCTGATCTGCGAGCCGACGATGCCGCGCGAGAAGATGTCGCGCCCGAGCTTGTCGGTGCCGAGGATATGCATCGCCGTGCCGTCTTCGAGGCCGATGAAGTGGCGGTCGAGGTGGATGAAGCCGAAGAGGGTATAGGGGAAGCCCTTCACGAAGAAGGCCGATCGGGCGCGGGTGGGCATAGTCGGGGCCGATCAACGGCTGGAAGGTGATCGGGTCCAACTCGTCGCTTTCGACGGTGAGGAAGGCGACCGGGCGAAGCTGCCAGCCGCTGTCGGGCACGTAGAAGCCGATCTTGTCGGGGGGCGCGAAGGCCACGTCCACGCCCTTGGGGTCTACCGGCGCGAAGAAGTAGGCGAAGACCGACACGAAGAGCAGCGCGGAGACCAGCATCGAGGCCGAGCATCCCCGGAACCGAGCGGCGGAGGCGCCGCCAGACCAGGGCGGTGAAGCTCTGGGAGGTCTTGCCGACGGTGGAAGTGCGGGTGTCGACCCCTTCGGTGAGGTGGTCGGCGGTCGCCAGCTCCGGCTCGAAGGCCTCGGTCACGGACGGCTGCGGGTCGAACGCGTCCGACATGGCTCAGCCCTCCGACAGGCGCACGCGCGGGTCGAGGAGCGCGAGCAGGATGTCGGAGATGATGTTGCCGACGATCAGCGTGGCGCCGAGCACCAGGAGCAGCGTCGCGGTGACGTAGACGTCGCCGATGCTCATGGAACCGACGATGGCGGGGCCGACGGTGGCGAGCCCGAAGACGATCGCCACCTCCACCTCGCCGGTCAGCATGTAGGGCAGCACCACGCCCTGGTAGGCCACGAGCGGATGCAGCGCGTTCGGCACCGCGTGGCGCCAGATCACCGCGCTCTCCCGCAGGCCCTTGGCGCGGGCGGTCTCGATGTACTGCGAGTTCAGCGTATCGAGCAGGTTCGCGCGCATCACCCGCATGTTGTAGGCAAGGCCGCCGAGGGTCGCGATGGCGACCACGGGCCAGATGTGCTTGACCAGGTCGACGAACTTGCCCCAGGACCAGGGCGCGCCGCCGTATTTCGACGAGAAGAAGCTGCCGATCTCCTGCACGTTCAGCCGGAAGGCCAGGATGTAGAGGATGATCAGCGCCAGCAGAAAGCGCGGGATCGTCATCCCGAGGAAGGAGATGAAGGAGAGCGTCGTGTCGACCCAGGAGTACTGCCGGGTGGCGGCCATGACGCCGAAGGTCACGCCGAAGATCGTGGCGAGAAAGTGGCAGGTGAGCGCGAGCGCGATGGTGCGCGGCAGGCGTTCGGCGACCACCTCCGCGACGGGCTTGTTGTAGTAGAAGCTGTGGCCGAAGTCGCCGCGGCTGACCATGCCCCAGACCCAGCGGAAGTACTGGACGTACATCGGGTCATTCAGCCCGTGCTGCTCGCGGTATTGCTGGGCGGCTGCATCCGCCACGGCGGAGGTCGCGTGGCCCTGGGTGATCATCATGTTGCGGATGTAGTCGCCGTAGTCGCCCGGCGGTGCCTGGATGATTGCGAAGGTGATCACGCTCATCACGAAGAGGACCGGGATCGACGCCAGGATCCGCATCAACAGGAACCGCAGCATGCCGAGTCCTCTCCAGTTGCGGGCAGTCTGCCGGCGCAGGCGGGGACCGCGAGGCCCGCGCCTGCGCCGCGATCAGGCTACTTTACCGGGCCGGCTCCGCCCGGCTCGCCGGGCAGGGTGTCGGGGAACAGCTCGTAGTCCTTCTGCTTGTCCGCCGCGACGAAGACGCGCTCGCGGATGATGCTGTCCTCCGCCCAGTTGTACATGTTGATCGGGGTTCCCGGCGGGATGTTCGAGAAGCGCTTGTTGATGATCAGCGCGCCCGGGTAGGTGGTCAGGCCGATGCCGTAGAGGTTCTCCGTGTAGGTCTTCTGGAAGTCCTTGATCAGATCCTGGCGCTTTGCCGCGTCGTCGGTCGAGACGAAGGCGTTGATGTCGGAGACCATCTGCTTCTCGAAGTCGAGCAGGTCGAGCTCGCCCGCGTCGTTGGCGCGGTGGTTCCAGGAGGTCTGCGGACCGACCGGCCCGAGCTGCGAGGTGTTCTGAATCACGGTGACCAGCTCGGGGTCGTTGCGCCGGAGCAGCCAGTCGAACTTGCCCGCCTGCAGCGCCGACAGCTCGTCGTTGCCCGAGAGGATGTTGGGGATCACCCGCAGCCCGAGGGTCTCCATCATCGCGACCACGCCTTCGGCGAGGCTCTTGTCGGTGGCGTAGTCGCCGTTGACCAGAAGGGTGATCTCGACGTCACCGCCGCCGTCCGGCAGGTTCACGATGCCGTCGCCGTCGGTGTCCTTGAGACCGGCCTTCTCCAGGTAGCTCTTGGCCGTCTCCAGGCTGAACGGATAGTAGACCGTCGAATCCTTGTCGTAGAAGCCGGTCACGTCCATGATTCCGCCGGGATAGATGGCGGTGAACGGCCCCTTGACCAGCGATTTGCCGAGGCGCTGCCGGTCGATCGCGGTGGTGACGGCCTTGCGGAAGTCGAGGTTGCGGTTGAGTTCGCGCACCGCCTGGCCGCGGGCGTCCGGTTCGCCCCAGCCGTTGCCGGAGAGGTTGGGGAACAGCGTGTAGCCGATGCTGCGCGGGCCGAAGCCGAGCCGCGCCGGGGCGGACGGGTCGGCCGAGCGCTTCAGCGCCTCGACGTAGCTTTCCGGCTGCTCGAGGTTCGAGAAGTCGCCGGTGCCGGCCACCGCCTGCACGTCGCGGTCGGCCCAGGTCGAGAGGCGATACTGCAGCTCGTCGAGGTAGGGGAGCTGGTGGCCCTCCTCGTCGACCTTCCAGTAGTAGGGGTTGCGCCGCATCACCACGATGTCGTCGGAACGGTACTCCACCGGCACCCAGGCGCCCATCACCGGCATGTTCATGTAGGTGGGCGGGAAGGCGTTGCGGTACTGCTCGTAGCTGTTCTTCGAATACTTGGGGTGCTGCGGCTTCAGCATGTGCGCCGGGCCGGGGCAGAAGGTGCCGTAGGCGAGCGCGAAGATCACCTGCCGCGGGAAGGCGGTCTGGAAGGTGAACTTGACCGTGGTGTCGTCGATCTTCTCGAGCTGCGAGCCCTCGCCGAAGGTCTCCTGCGACGCGGGGTTCAGCGGCGTGACGTTGGGGTCGAGGACGTTGTCCTCCCAGTAGAACATCAGGTCGTCGGCGCCGAAGGGCACGCCGTCCGACCATTTCGCCCCCTCGATCAGGTGGATGGTGAGGCTCTTGCCATCCTCGGACCAGTCCCAGGACTTCGCCAGATTCGGCAGCGGCACCAGGTCGTCGGCGTTCACCTCGAACAGCGGGCCGGTCCGGGTCAGGCACTCGCTGAGGCCGATGTCGATGCCGCCCCAGCCCTGGCTCTGGCCGGCGCTGTAGTTCCAGCCCTCCGGGCGGCCGCCGATCACGTGGCGCATCACGTCGCCGTAGACGCCGATGCCGTCGGGCATGTTCGCGGTCTTGAAGACCAGCGGCTCCTTGGGCAGGCGCTCGGCCACCGGCGGCAGCTTGCCGGTGTCGACGAATTCCTTGGTCACCCACTCGGGCTCGGAATAGGACGGCAGCGCCTTGTATTCCTCGATGTCGCTGCGCTTGACGAAGGTGATCTTTCCCTGCGCCTCGAATTTCGGCGGATCGGGAACCATGGTCGGCTCGACCATCTGCGCGCCGGCCAGGCCCGCGGAGACACCCAGCATCAGCGCCGTCGTGGCGGCACAGGACAGATAGTTTCTCAAAGGCTTCCTCCCCCTGGCTGCGCGTATCTTCGCGCATTCCGGCTCGCGCCGGGATCGACTGAACCGGCCCAGACTAGGTCTGCCGCGCGATCGCGGCAATTCCTAATCGGCAACCTGGGACTGCGACCTGGCGGGCGCTTGTGCCCCGCCGACCGGCTTGGTATCCCCGGGCCGCGGAGCGGGGGGATGCCGATGGCGCGGCAGGACGGCGCGGAACGCGAGCGGGGCCGGTCGGTCGGGGCGATCCGGGGGCTCTGGCCGTTCGTGCGGCCTTATGGCGGCTATGTGTGGGCGGCCTTCCTGGCGCTGACGATCACCGCGATGCTGTCGCTGAGCCTGCCGATCGCGGTGCGCCGGGTGGTCGACGGCTTCTTCGGCGCGGCGATGCGGATGGTCGATCTCTATTTCGCCGCGGCGATCGGGATCGCGGCGCTGCTGGCGCTCGGCACCGCGCTGCGCTTCTACTTGGTGACGCGGCTCGGCGAGCGGGTGGTCGCGGACATCCGGAAGGCGATCTACGACCGGGTGATCGGCATGAGCCCGGCGTTCTACGAGCGGATCATGACCGGCGAGGTGCTGTCGCGGCTGACCACCGACACCACGCTGGTGCTGTCGGTCATCAGCTCCTCGGTCTCGATCGCGCTGCGCAACCTGCTGATCCTGGCCGGCGGGCTGGTGCTGCTGCTCGTCACCAGCCCCAAGCTCAGCGCGCTGGTGCTGGTCGGGGTGCCGCTGGTGGTGGTGCCGATCCTGACGCTGGGCCGGCGGCTGCGGGTGCTGTCCCGCGCCAGCCAGGACCGGATCGCCGATTCCAGCGCCCAGGCTTCCGAGAGCCTGCTCGCGGCGCAGACCGTGCAGGCCTATACCCACGAGGCGGCCAGCCGCGCCGCCTTCGGCGCGCTGACCGAGCGGGCCTTCGACACCGCGCGGCGGCGGATCGCGGTTCGCGCGGTGCTGACGGCGATCGTGATCTTCCTGGTCTTCACCTCGATCGTGGCGGTGCTCTGGATCGGGGCGCACGACGTCCGTTCGGGCAGCATGTCTCCGGGCGAGCTGGTGCAATTCGTGATCTATTCGGTGATGGTGGCGGGCTCGGTGGCGGCGCTGTCGGAGGTCTGGGGCGAGCTGCTGCGCGCGGCAGGGGCGACCGAACGGATGGTCGAGCTGCTGAACACCGCCGACACCATCCGCGACCCGGAGCAGCCGGTCGCCCTGCCGGCGCGGGTGCGGGGAGAGATCGCTTTCGACGGCGTGACCTTCCGCTATCCGGCGCGGTGGGAGATCCCGGCGCTCTTCGACCTCGAGCTCACGATCCGCCCCGGCGAGACCGTAGCGCTGGTCGGGCCCTCGGGCGCGGGCAAGACCACGATCTTCCAGCTGCTGATGCGGTTCTTCGACCCCGACGAGGGCCGGGTGACGCTCGACGGCATCGACCTGCGCGCCATGGCGAGGCGCGACCTGCGCCGGCAGTTCGCGCTGGTGCCGCAGGACCCGGTGATCTTCGCCGCCTCGGCGCGCGAGAACATCCGCTTCGGCCGGCCGGAGGCGAGCGACGCCGAGGTCGAGGCGGCGGCGCGGGCGGCGGCGGCGCACGAGTTCATCGCGCGGCTGCCGCGAGGGCTACGACACCTATGTCGGCGAGCGCGGGGTGATGCTGTCGGGCGGGCAGCGGCAGCGGCTGGCGATCGCCCGGGCGATCCTGCGCGACGCGCCGGTGCTGCTGCTCGACGAGGCGACCAGCGCGCTCGACGCCGAGAGCGAGCGCGCGGTGCAGCACGCGGTGGACCGGCTGGCCGAGGGGCGCACCACGCTGATCATCGCCCACCGGCTGGCCACGGTGAAGCGCGCGGACCGGATCGTGGTGTTCCAGGAGGGGCGGATCGTCGCCGAGGGCACCCACGGGGCGCTGGTGGCGGAAGGCGGGCTTTACGCCCGGCTGGCGCAGGCTGCAGTTTACCGACGGGGCGGCGTAGCGCGCGGCCGGGCAGATGGAGGACGGCATGGGACTCTGGGACTTCGTGAAGAACGCCGGGAAGGCGATCGGGATCGGCGGCGCGGAGGCGGCCGAGGCGCCACCGGCACCGGAGGCGCTGAAGAAGGAGGTCGACGATCTGGGGCTCAAGACCGAAGGCCTGACCGTCAGCGTCGACGGCGACACGGTGAAGCTGACCGGCAAGGCGGCGAGCCAGGCGGAGAAGGAAAGGTCATCCTTGCGGTCGGCAATATCGCCGGGGGTCGCCAAGGTCGAGGAGACGCTCGAGACCCCCGAGCCGGCGGCGAAGCCGGTCTTTCACACCCGTGGCCAAGGGCGACACCCTGTGGAAGATCGCGGAGAAGACCTCGGCAAGGCGCGCGCTACCCGGAGATCTTCGAGGCCAACAAGCCGATGCTGAAGGATCCCGACAAGATCTACCCGGGCCAGGTCCTGCGCATTCCGGCCAGCTAGGCAGGACGGCTCGCGCGCTCGCCCGCGAGTGCGATCGCTCGAAAGTAACCCATCGAGATCGCTTACATTTATTTCGATGCGCGCATTCGACGCACGAGCGCGGGCGATCTCGCAAACGCTTTTGCGCCACTTGTCGGCCCTCCCGGGGGGCTGTATCTGCGGCGTGCGAAGGGCTGCCTCGGGAGGCTCGCTTGGTGAAGATCGCGACGCTGGCGGACAAGCAAGCCGTCGAGGCGGAGATGCCCTGGCGGGATCGCTGGCGCGCCCGGTCGCTCTACGAGCAACTGGTCGAGACGGCGGGGCGATTTCCCGACAGGCCTGCGCTGAGCTTTCAGTTGAAATCGGGACCGCGGGACAAGGCGGTGACGCTGAGCTGGGCCGAGGTCAGGGCCGAGGTGACGCGCGCGGCGAACCTGTTCCGCCGGCTCGGGGTCGGGCCGGGCGACACGGTGGCCTTCGTGCTGCCGAACGGCATCGAGGCGCCGGTGGTGCTGTTGGCCGCGGCGACGGCGGGGATCGCGAACCCGATCAACCCGCTGCTGGCGCCCGAGCACATCGCCTCGATCCTGCGCGACACCCGGGCCAGGGTGGTGGTGACGCTGGCGCCGTTTCCGAAGAGCGATGTGGCGCAGAAGGTCGCCGAGGCGGTGGCGCTGGCGCCGGGCGTCGAGACGGTGCTGGAGGTCGATCTGGCGCGGTACCTGGCGCCGCCGCTGGCCTGGATCGTGCCGCTGATCCGGCCGCGGTTGCGGGCCGGGCACGAGGCGCGGGTCCTGGATCTGCGGCGGGCGATGGCGGCGGAGGACGGCGGCGCGCTCGGCTTCGCCGAGACGCTCGACGACCGGGTCTGCGCCTATTTCCACACCGGCGGCACCACCGGCCTGCCGAAGGTGGCGCAGCACCATGCCAGCGGCATCCTCTACAACGGCTGGTGCGGCGCCTACTACATCTTCACCGAGGCGGACGTGCTGATGTGCCCGCTGCCGCTGTTCCACGTCTATGCCGCCTATCCGATCCTGATGTCCTGCCTGATGACCGGGGCGCAGATGGTGATGCCGACGCCGCAGGGGTATCGCGGCGAGGGGGTGATGGACAATTTCTGGAAGCTGGTGGAACGGCACCGGGTGACCTTCCTGATCACGGTGCCGACCGCGGTCGCGGCGCTGATGCAGCGCAAGGTCGATGCCGACGTCTCGACGCTCCGGCTGGTGATCAGCGGCTCGGCGGCGATGCCGGCCGAGCTCTTCCACCGCTTCGAGGCGGCGGCCGGGGTCATGGTCATGGAGGGCTACGGCATGACCGAGGCCACCTGCCTGATCGCGATCAACCCGCCCTATGGCGAGCGCAAGCTCGGCAGCGTCGGCCTGCCGTTTCCCTATACCGACGTGCGGATCCTGCACTGCGACGCGGCCGGGGCGATCCTGAAGGCGTGCGCGACCGAAGAGGTCGGCGAGATCTGCGTGAAGAACCCCGGGGTGAACGCCGAGACCTACACCGACCCGGCGCGCAACCGCGGCCTGATGGCCGAGGGCGGGTATCTCCGGACCGGCGACCTGGGGCGGATCGACGCCGACGGCTATCTCTGGATCACCGGCAGGGCCAAGGACCTGATCATCCGCGGCGGCCACAACATCGACCCGGCGCTGATCGAGGATGCGCTGCTGCAGCACCCGGCGGTCGCCGTTGCCGGCGCGATCGGCCAGCCGGACGCCCGTGCCGGCGAGCTGCCCGCCGCCTATGTCGAGCTGGTCGCCGGCAGCAGCGCCGACGTCGAGGAGCTGATCACGCACGCCCGGGCGCGGATCGCCGAGCCGGCGGCGGTGCCGAAGCACCTGGAGATCCTCGCCGAGCTGCCGAAGACCGCGGTCGGCAAGGTCTTCAAGCCCGACCTGCGGCGGCGGGCGATCGTGCGGGTCTTCGACGCGGCGCTGGCCGCGGCGGGGTCGGCGGCCCGGGTGGCCGCGGTGGTCGAGGATCCGCGGCGCGGGCTGGTCGCCGAGCTGAGGCCGGGACCGGGCGGCCGCGACGAGGCGCCGGGTCGGCGCGACGCTGGGGCAGTTCGTCATCCCCGTGGCGCTGGCAGGACGGCGCGGCGGGGCCGTGAGGGCGCGCTCTTGCTTGGCCGATCGCGGCTAACAGAATGACCGCTCACGGCCCCGAAAAGCGAAATTGGAAGATTGAAGCACGGGATTGTTCATGTCCGCGTTTTCAGCTCCTCCCGTACAGCATCCAGAAATGATTGGATTTGAGCGACCGACCTCAAGTGGTGTGTGCGCTTGGAAGCGGCTGCCTCCGCGACAAGCAGACGGTACCTGGGCGTGAGATCACGGTGGCAAAGCGGAATGACCCGATAACTGCTGAGCGTGCTCCTCCACAACGGACTGCCTTCCGGCCATCCCTTTGGGTCAGCGAACACCCCTTGGACGAGGCGCTTGGTTACCCAAGCGTAATGAAGCAAAAGGGAGAGATCGACGTAGACCAACGTATCGGCGGCCGCGAAGCGGTCCCAAGCGAGCGCCGCGCCGCCGAAACCGTCGATGATCCACCTATCCCTGCGAAGCAGATCGGCGTGCGCCTGCAAGAACTCATGCTCGGGAACTTCGCCGCCTCCCGTCGTGAACTGCATCATGTCCACGACGTAGAGTGGTAAGCCCGTCAACTCCGCCAGACGTCGAGCGATGGTGGATTTCCCGCCACCGGCATTCCCGAATACCGCCACTCGCATCATGCGGCACGCTCCGCGGCAACTGCATCGAGCACGCCTCAGCATAGCACGCGTCGGTTTGTCCGGGGGCTACATGAATGTTTCGGGTCACGACCTGTCATCTGCCGATTCGCGCGAATGATCGCTTCCGCATCTCGGACGTTACCGCGCGCCGTCGGATGACCGCTCTCGGCGCATTGCCGACGCTCCTGTGGCCGCCGCCGGTAGTTTGGATGGGCTGAGACGGGGCGGAGATCGGATCGCATCGACGCCCGTGTATCTTTGCCGACGGCGACGATTTCCCGCACGATTTGTCCGTCGACAAATCGTGCCGCGCACGCCCCCCAAGGGCGTGCGCGTTGCCGCGCCCGCCGGGGCATGCGCGCCACGATTACGAGCGTCGGTCCAGGCCGCACGCCCCTCGCCCTCCGCAAGCTTGCTCCGGGCGACGGACCGGGCGGCGCGCCACTGGCGCGCCGCTGATCCGGTCCGGGCGCCCCTCGGCAGCGGCTGGTCGCAATTTGGCGCGAAGCTCACAAAGGCCGCCTTGGCTTGTGGGCTCTTGAGAACACGCTAGTCTCCGGTCCGCCGGGCCGAATCGCGGGAAGTTGTGCCGATGATCAGCGGATACGCCGTCGAGGAAGGCCGCCTGCGCCCGGTGGAGGCGCCGCTCGACGCCGCCGAACGGGTGGTCTGGTACGACCTCTTCGCCCCGACCGCCGAGGAGGAGCAGGCGCTGGAGGCCGCGCTCGGCCTCGACGTGCCGACCCGCGAGGAGATGGAGGAGATCGAGGATTCCAGCCGGCTCTACACCGAGCCCGGCGCCGTGTTCATGACCGCGAACCTGCCCTCGCAGGTCGATACCGACGATCCGGTGCTGGCGCCGGTGACCTTCATCCTGGCGGGCCAGCGGCTGATCACCCTGCGCTACCACGAGCCGCGGGCCTTCCGCACCTTCGCCCTGCGCGCCGAGCGGGGCGCGCTCGGCTGCAGCGACGGGATGACGGCGCTGATCGCGCTGCTCGAGGTGGTGGTCGACCGGCTGGCCGACATCCTGGAGAAGGTCGGGCGCGACGTCGAGCAGCTGTCGCGGACGGTGTTCCGGCCCGCGCCCGGCGGACCGGGCCGGGGGACGGACTACCAGGCGGTGCTGCAGAACCTCGGGCGGCACGGCGATCTGGTGGCGAACGTGGTCGACAGCCTGGTGACGCTGGAGCGGCTGGTGGTGTTTCTGACCGCGACCAGCGGCCAGCGACCGCCGAACAAGGAAGCGCGGCTGCGGCTGAAGACCCTCGGGCGCGACACCCGGTTCCTCAACGACCACGCCAACTCGCTGACGCAGAAGCTGACCTTCCTGCTCGACGCGACGCTGGGGATGATCTCGATCGAGCAGAACGCGATCATCAAGATCTTCTCGGTGGCGGCGGTGGTGTTCCTGCCGCCGACGCTGATCGCCTCGATCTACGGCATGAACTTCGCGGTGATGCCCGAGCTGCACTGGCTCGTCGGCTACCCGTTCGCGCTGGGGCTGATGGTGCTGTCCGCGGTGGTGTCGTACTGGTTCTTCAAGACCCGCGGCTGGCTCTAGACCGTGTCCTGAACGGCGGTCCGCGCGGTGCGGGCGGGCCGGTGGCCCTCCGCCAGCAGCAGCATCAGGGCGTCGTCCAGCTTCTCCGCCAGGCGCGGCAGCCCGTTCATCGCGGCATAGACCCGGAGTTCGGAGAGGATGTCGAACATCTGGGCGTCGTTTTCGGGAAGATACATCGGACGATTCCAACTCCAGGCGCACGGGCGCACCCCGGTGGAAACCGGGCTCCGCTCCAGTCCTATGCCCGTCGCGTGCCCGTGGGTAGGGGAAAAATGCCGAAGCCCCCGGAGTTGGCGGCATTTTTCCGCCGGTGGTTAAAGGCAAACCCCGGACGTCACCAGTGCGGCGGCGGCCTTTCGGGCTGGGACGGGCCACCGGCGCCGGCCTCGAGCTCCGTGAGCCGCGCCGCCGCGGCCGCGACGCGGCGCTCCAGCCGATCCAGGCGCTCGGCCTGCTCCCGCAGCTGGTCGCTCAGGTCCTCGACCAGCCGCTCCTGGTGGGCGAGCGCGATCTCGAGCTCGGTCAGGCGGACGTCTGGATCGGGCATCGCGAACCTCCGCGCTCAGCGCCGCGTCCTATACCATGGCGCCTTCGGAGCTGACCATTGCCTTGAGATCCACCGAGGAGCGCTTGCCGACGTGCTGGCGCTGTTCGGTCAGGAACTTGCTCATCGCGGCGCGGCCGGCATCCTTGAGCTGCAGCAGCAGGGCGCGGTTGATGGTCATCTTAGTGACCATGCCGAGCATGTTCATCAGCTTGTCGTCGCTGACCGAATGGACGTAGTTCCGCTTCATCGCGTCCTTGGCGATCACGCCCCGGTCGATCAGGCGGTTGACGAATTCGATGTTGCGAAGTTCGCGCAGCAGCGAAGCATTGAAGCTTACCTCGTTGAGGCGGCTCATGATTTCCGACGAGGTCTTCGGGAGCTCCGCGCGATAGAGCGGATTGATGTGCACGATGACGATGTCCGGCGTCCTGGTGCGGTAGAACAGCGGATAGAGCGCCGGGTTGCCGGTGTAGCCGCCGTCCCAGTAGGCCTCGCGGCGGCCGGTGCGGTGGTCGTCGATCTCGATGGCCTGGTAGAGCGTCGGCAGGCAGGCCGAGGCCAGGATGGCGTCGGCGGTCACCTCGTCGCCGCGGAAGATCCGCGGCTTGCCGTCGCGGACGTTGGTGGCGTTGATGAAGAGCTTCGGGCCCTTGGCCGAGCTGACGGCGGGGGTCTGGAGCATCTCCTCGACGATGCCGCGCAGCGGGTGGTAGTTCGTCGGGTTGAACTGGTAGGGCGAGAACACCCGGGTCATGGCGTCGGTGGCAAGGACCGCGGGGCTGGCCTCGAGCATGCGCGCGGTGAAGGCCGGCGACGGCGAGACGTGGCGGAGCCAGTCCATGATCGCCTCGCCGAAGACGCCGTCGAGCCCGCTCAGCCGCAGCCAGAAGGTGTCGAGCCACTCGCGGGCGCCGGCGTTGCCGCCGAGGACCCAGCCGTGCTTGAGCGCGGCGGCATTCATCGCGCCGGCCGAGGTCGCGGTGATGCCCTCGATCTCGATGTCGTCCTCTTCCAGCAGCCGGTCGAGGGCGCCCCAGGTGAAGGCGCCGTGCGCGCCGCCGCCCTGCAGCGCCAGGTTGACGACCTGCCGGGTCACGCGGCGACACCGACTCGGCGCGGGGCAGCCGATTGCCCACGATTTCGCGGCGATTCCCGCCATCGGATTGCGGGCGATTGCCGGCGTCGGACCGGTGATGACGGCGAAATATCGCTGCGATGCCATGCTGTCCCCGCGCCTTGCAGTCGTGGGAAGCATACATTTCGCACTTGCACAATCGCAAGGGGCGGCGGCACGCGGGAAGCGCAAAAAAAAGACGCCCTCACAAGGAGGGCGTCAAGTCGTTGAGGCAGGTTTCATACAGGCAAGAAACCTATCGAGCAGTGGAACCCTTATACAAAATCAAAGGCCTATCGCCAAGCCAAAAATCTTGATGCGACCGCTCGCGGGCATGGTTTAGGCTCTTCCTGGTAAATCGATCGTGAGGTTGTGACGGATATGACACGCTTCCTGCGAGTAGCCCGGATGGCGATCGTGACGGCGGCGATGCTGCCGGCGCTTGCCCTAGCGGAACCTCGCCACGGCATAGCTATGTATGGTGATCCCGCGCTGCCACCGGATTTTGTGTCGCTGCCGTACGCCAACCCCGATGCACCTAAAGGTGGAACGATCGTTTTTGGCGAAACGGGCGGTTTCGACTCGCTCAATCCCTACATTCTGAAGGGCCGGGCGCCCTATGCCATCCAGACGCACGTTTTCGAGACGCTGATGGCGCGGAACTGGGACGAGCCGTTCGGGCTCTACGGGCTGCTGGCCGAATCGATCGAGACCGGCCCCGATCGCGAGTGGGTCGAGTTCACGCTGCGGCCGGAGGCGCGGTTTTCCGACGGCAGCCCGGTGACGGTCGAGGACGTGATCTGGTCGATGCAGACCCTGGCGGAAAAGGGGCTGCCAAGATACCGGAATGCCTGGGAAAAGGTGGCGAAGGTGGAGCAGACCGGCCCGCGGTCGGTGCGCTTCACCTTCGACGCGGCGGACAGCGAGCTGCCGCTGATCATCGGGCTGCGTCCGATCCTGAAGAAGGCGGACTGGAACGGGGTGGATTTCGCGGCGAGCAGCCTGCGGGTGCCGGTGGGATCGGGGCCGTACCGGATCGGGGCGTTCGAGCCGGGTCGCTACATCAGCTTCGAGCGCAACCCCGACTACTGGGGCAGGGATCTGCCGATCAACCGCGGGCTGAACAACTTCGACACCATCCGCTACGAGTATTTCGTCGATGCCGGGGTGCTGTTTCAGGCCTTCACCGCGGGGGAGCTGTCGGTTTATCGCGAGGCGAGCCCGGCCAAGTGGCAGACCGCCTACGACTTCCCGGCGGTGAAGTCGGGCGAGATCGTGAAGGCCGAGATCCCGCATGGGCGGCCGTCGGGGATGGAGGGATTCGTCTTCAACCTGCGGCGGCCGTTGTTTCAGGACTGGCGGGTGCGGGACGCGCTGCTGCACGCGTTCAACTTCGAGTTCATCAACCAGACGCTGAACGGCGGGGCGCTGCCGCGGCGGACCAGCTATTTCTCGAATTCCGCGCTGGCCATGAGCGAGGGGCCGGCGGAGGGGCGGGTGCGCGAGCTCTTGGCACCGTTCGCGGACGGGCTGGTGCCGGATGCGCTGGAGGCCTACCGGCTGCCGGTGTCCGACGGCTCGCCGCGGAACCGGGCCAACATGCGCACCGCCGCGAAGGAGCTGGCCGAGGCGGGCTGGACGGTCCAGGACGGCAGCCTGAGGAACGCGGCGGGCGAGCCCTTCGCCTTCGAGATCCTGCTGAGCGCCGGGCAGGACGAGGCGGTCGCGGGCATCTTCGCCGACGCGCTGCGCCAGCTCGGGATCACGGCGCGGGTGAAGGTCATCGACGCGGCGCAGTACAATGAGCGCCGGAGCGACTACGACTACGACATGATCGTCAACGCCTGGAACATGTCGCTGTCGCCCGGCAACGAGCAGATGCTGTACTGGGGTTCGGAGGGCGTAACAGAGCCGGGGACGCGCAACTACATGGGCGTCGACAGCCCGGCGGCGGAAGCGATGATCGCCGACATGCTGGCCACGCGCGATCCGGACGAGTTCACCGCCGCGGTGCGGGCGCTGGACCGGGTGCTGACCACCGGGCGCTACGTGATCCCGTTCTGGTTCCCGGACAGGAGCTATATCGCCTACAAGGCGGACCTGAGGTATCCTGAGCGGCTGCCGGTCTACGGCGACTGGATCGGCTGGCTGCCGGAGGTCTGGTGGCAGGCGCCGAAGTAGCGTCCGCGTGCGGACGCCTGGCTAACAGCCAAGGATTGCCGCCGCGAGGAAGGCCTCGAGGCGTGCGAGACCGCCAGGGCTCCAGCCGCGCCCGCGCAGGCGGTCGGTGGCCAGGACCCCCGGCGGCTGTCCCCCGGCGGGCGGTGGCGGGGGGTGAGGGCAGCCGGTCAGGACCTGCACCCGTCCGAGCAGGTCGTGGCGGTCGAGAAGGAGGTCGGAGGCGTTGAAGGCGCCGGTCGCCGCCGGATCGGCCAGCAGCAGGACGATAGCGGCGGCGAGATCGTCGCCGTGGACTTCGGTGCCGATGCGTGGCGAGATCGGGTCGCCGCGCAGGTAGGAGGCGAAGAGCGACTGCCATTTGTGCGGCGCGCCGCCGTAGACGCCGGTGGCGCGGAGCGCGGCGCCGGCCAGGGCCTGCTCGGCGGCGAGCTTCACCTCGCCGTAGAGCGAATTGGGCGTGGCCTCGTCCGACTCGCGCAGGGTCTCGCCGCGGCGCTGGTCGCCGTAGACGGCACGGCTGGAGAGAAAAACGATGCGGGCGTCGCCTGCCGCGTCGAACAGGCGCAGGGTGCCGTCGAGGTTGAGGCGGCGGAAGCGGGCGGGGTCGTCGGCCTCGCCACCGCGGTAGGCCCCGGGAGCGTGGGCGAGGGCGGCGTGGACGAGGGCTTCCGCCGGCGGCAGGCGCGGCGCCGGGTCGGCGAGATCCCAGGGCGTGTCGCCGGGATGGCGGCCGAGGCGGGTGACGCGGTGGCCGGCGGCGACCAGCGCCGGGACCAGGAAGCGGCCGACGGTGCCGGTGGCGCCGGTGACGAGGACCTGCATCAGGGCGAGGGCAGGGTGGCGAGGTCGGGGATGGCGGCGCCGGAGTGGTAAGCGCGCCAGAGCTCGATCAGCGGGCGCAGGCGCTCGGCCTTGGGGTTGGCGGGGTCCCAGGGCTTTTCGTACTGGAAGTGCAGGATGCGGATGTGGGACCAGTCCCAGAGCTCGGGGAGGTTCAGCCAGACGTATTGCAGCAGGTTGTCGTAGATGGGCAGGCCGTGCCAGTCGGGGAAGAAGGCCTGCAGGAAGCTCTGGTCGGTGCGCTTCCAGAAGGCGCCGGGGACGTCGAGGCCGGCCAGCATGGCGGCGAAGGTCGCTTCCGACGGCCGGGCGGTGAAGACGCCGGAGTTGAGGCGGCCGAAGTCGGTGAGGCTTTCGTAGACATTGGGCGCGGCGGAGAATTCGGGGTAGTCGAAGAGGCGGTCGATCGGGCGCAGTACTACGGCGTCGGCGTCGATGAACACCACGCGCTGGTAGGGGAGCTGCCAGAGGCGAAGCTTGGCGAAGTTGTCGAGCGGGGTGTGGAAGGCGGGTTTGGCGCCCTTGGTGAAGGGCGCGCGGGCGTGCTGGGCCGTGCGGGAATGGGCGGCGTTGAAGGCGTCGGAAGTCGGGAGCAGGTCGCAGGCGGCCAGGCGGGCGCCGAGCGCGGCCAGCGGCGCGAGCTCGGCGGCGACGCCGCCGGTGTGCAGCACGACGAGATCGGCGGGGGTGCCCGTGCGGGTGAGCGAGTTCAGGAGCGCCACGGCGCCGGGCAGGTAGTCCGGGTTCGTCACCAAGGTGACGTAGGCGCACGCGCTGCCCGGCGGGCGATCGAGGATCGGAGCGCCGACCGACATCTTGAGGCTGTCAGTCGGGCCAGAGGCTCGAGAGTGTGAAGGCAACGGCGTCGAACGGCTGGACGCGCACCTCCTCGTCGTCCTTCAGGGCGGTAGCGAGAACCCATGCGCCGTCCTTGAGGGAGAAGGCTTCGAGGGTCCGGGCGATCGGGTCGACGAACCAGAGGTGAGCGACGCCGGCGGCGCCGTAGATCCGGCGTTTGGCGGTGAGGTCTATGCGGCGCGTGCTCGGGCTCAGAACCTCGCAGACCCAATCGGGCGGGAGTTCGGACCAGGGCGCGTCGGGAAACTCCGGCATTCGCTCGCGGCGCCAGCCGGCGAGGTCGGGGACGAGGACGTCCTGGCCGAAATGGAGCTCAGGCTCGTCGAGGATCCACCATCCGCCCGGGCCGCCGCGTCCCCTGTGGAAGGGGCCGCCGATCTCGACGCCGAGCGCAGAGCCGGCGAGGCTGTGCCGGAATGCCGGGCGCGGCTGCAGGTGCAGCGCGCCGTCGATGATCTCGGCCACCATGTGCTCGGGCGCGTCGAGAACGTCCTGATAGGTGGCAGGACGCCGTTCGGTCGTCGCGTGCCGGTTCATTGCGCGGTCCTTCGCTTGCCTCGGGCGAGAATAGCGCGCGCGGACCGCGCCGTCATCAGGCCGACTTCAGGCCAAGGTGCTCGGGATCGCGCTCGACAAGCTTGGCGATCTCCTTGGTCCAGGCCGAGACGCAGGGGATGCGGCTGCGGTCGACGCGGTAAGCGTATTTCCTGGCCACCTCGACCACCTCGGTGAGGAGGCCGGCGCGCAGGGTGATCGGGTCGAGGCCGAGGGCGAGGAACTGGTCGTTGCGGACGACGAGGTCGTTCTCGGCGGCCTCCTTGCGCGGGTTGGGCAACCAGGCGATCCTGGCGCCGGTCAGCTCGGCGATCAGTTCGGCAAGGTCGCGGACGCGGTGGGTCTCGGTCATCTGGTTGAAGATCTTCACCCGCTCGCCGCGCTTCGGGGCGTCGGCGAGCGCGAGCTCGATGCAGCGGACCGAGTCCTGAATATGGATGAAAGCGCGGGTCTGGCCACCGGTGCCGTGGACCGTCAGGGGGTAACCGATGGCAGCCTGGATCAGAAAGCGGTTGAGCACGGTGCCGTAGTCGCCGTCGTAGTCGAAGCGGTTGATCAGCTGGACGTGGCGGCGGGTCTCACTGGTGTGGGTACCCCAGACGATGCCCTGGTGCAGGTCGGTGATCCTCAGGCCGTCGTTCTGGGCGTAGAACTGGAACAGGATCTGATCGAGGCTCTTGGTCATGTGGTAGATCGAGCCGGGACGGGTCGGGTAGAGGATGTCCTGGCGCCGGGTCTCGCCCGACAGGGTCTCGATGCCGACAGGGAGATAGCCTTCGGGGATGGCGGCGCCGATGGTGGAATAGCCGTAGACGCCCATTGTGCCGAGGTGGACGAGATGGGCGTCGAGCTCGGTTTCCACCAGCGCGGACAGCAGGTTATGGGTGGCGCTGACGTTGTTGTTGACGGTGTAGGTCTTGTGGCGGTCGGACTTCATCGAGTAGGGCGCGGCGCGCTGCTCGGCGAAGTGGATGATCGCCTCGGGGCGATGTTGGGCCAGCCAGGACTTCAGGATCTCGTAGTCCTTGGCGAGATCGAGCAGGTGGAAGCGGATGCGGCGGCCGGTCTCGGCGTGCCAGATCCGGGTGCGCTCCTGGATGGAGTCCATCGGCGTGAGCGACTGCACGCCGAGCTCGGTGTCGATCCAGCGGCGGCTGAGGTTGTCGAGGACGTGGACCTCGTGGCCGGCGTCGCTGAGGTGGAGCGCCGTGGGCCAGCCGACGAAGCCGTCGCCGCCGAGTACCGCGATCTTCATGGGGCTCTCTCCTCTGTCCGCGTGGCAGCTATAGCCGTCGTATGTGACAGGCTTCCGACAAGGGTGCCGGTCTCGCATATGCTAGCGGTTTCGGCGCCGGGGCGCCATAGATGCGGGGTCAGGTGGCGAGCTTGGCTACCTTGCGGGTGCCGGGGGTGGTCGGGGTCGGCGGGGAGACGAGGCCGGCGGAGATGATAAGCTTGGCCGCCTCCTCGATGGTCATATCGAGGAAGACGATGTCGCGGCGCGGGACGTAGAGCAGGAAGCCGGAGGTGGGGTTGGGCGTGGTGGGCAGGAAGAGGCTGACCAGGTCGGGCTCGCCGGCCTTGACCGGGATCTCGCCGCGGGCGTCGGTGGAGACGAAGGCGACGGCCCAGAGGCCCTTGCGCGGGTACTCGATCAGGCAGGCCTGCTGGAACGAGCTGGCGGACTGGCTGAAGATCGTCTCAACGATCTGCTTCAAGCCATTGTAAACGCTGCGAACGATCGGGGTACGTTCGACGATGCGCTCGCCGAATTGCAGAATCTGGCGGCCGACGATGCCCTTGGTCAGGGCGCCGACCAGGGTGGTGAAGGCGAGGAACACCAGAACGCCGAGGCCGAAGATGTTGCGGCCGAAGACGTTCTCCGGGTTGTAGTTGCCGGGGATCAGCGGCACGACCTTGGCGTCGACGAAGGCGATGGTGGCCCAGAGCAGATAGCCGGTCAGAAACATCGGCAGCACGACCACAAGGCCGGTCAGGAAGTCGCCGCGAAGCCGCTGCAGCAGCGAGGGCTTGGGGACGCGCGGCGTGCGGCGGACGGGCTTGCGGGCCATCGGGGCTCCAGGTTGTCGCGCGGTATTTAGGCTGCGCCGGGGGCGGGAACAAGCGGTGCATGGCCATGCACGGCGCATGCACAACCCATGCACAACCCATGCACCAAGCATATGCATAGATCTTAGCGCTTCGTTTACGGCAGGGCCGCCGGCCGGGGGCGGGCGGCGAGCGACGCTGCCAGGGCGCTCCTGTCCGCGCGTCACGCCTCGCGGGGCTTCGCGGAGCCGAAGGCGACCCGGCAGAGCGCCCAGAGCACCAGGGCGAAGAGAAGGTGCGGCAGCAGGGCGGCCGGAATCAGCGCCGGACCGATCCCGAGGCCGAGAAAGCCCCAGCCGTTGATCGGGAAGAACACCGCGAGGGCCACGATCCAGAGCACCAGGGCGAATCCGAGCGCGCGCAAGAAGCTGGGGCGGTCGCGAAAAAGTGCCACGAAGAGGACCGAGCAGGCGGTGACGTAGGCGACGTGGAAGAGCAGCCCGACCGGCAGCGGCAGGCCCGGGCCGAGGATCTCCTCGGCGAAGGCGAGGCTGGGCGGCTTGGGCATCGGCGGCAGGCCGGCCAGGAACGCCGGCACCATTACCGCCGAGAGGATCAGCGCGGTGCCGATGCCGACGAGGACGGCTCGGATGAAGTCGTGGCTCGAGAGGGTGTGCAGTCGCATGGGCGACCTCCTTTCCGGCTCAGAGTGCCTTCCCGGTGGCCTGGGCCGGCTCGGCCGCGCCGCAGTCGGGTCCGCAGCCGTCTCGGACATCGGCGCAGCACGCCGCGTCGAGAAAGCTCCGCAGCTCACCCATCAGCGAGAAGTTCGCCGAATAGATGGATTGCGCGCCCGCCCGTCGCCGCCGCACCAGTCCCGCCTGTCGCATCCGGTTCAGGTGGAACGAGAGCGCCGTGGCGCCGAGCCCCAGGTCGTCCGCGAGCCGGCCGGCGGGCAGGCCGGAGGGTCCGGCGCGGACCAGGCGCCGGAACGCCTCGAGGCGCGTCTCGTGCGCCAGGGCCGCGAGGATCTCCACCGCAGAGGCTCGTTCAATCATTCAACAATTATTGAAAATCTGTTCTCGCCGTCAAGGGCTCGCGGTCGCTTTCAGCTATCAAGATGTGTTGAAGCCGGGGTTCAGACGGTCCGCGGATGATCGCCTCGGGCAACCAGCCCTGATGAGGCCGTGCATGCTCCACAAATCCCGCCCGATCTGACCCGTGGCAGATCGGGCCGCGCCCGCATAGGAGGCCGCGCAGGATGAGGCGCCGCGGACCGCATTAGCGGGGCGCCGGTGGCGCCCCGCGCGGTCCGCTCGCCCGGAGCGCCAGCGCGAAGGGCGAGAGGCATGCCGCGTCCCGGACCGTGCCAATCCGGGCGCGGCTGCCCTGGCGGTCGCGCTTGCGCGACTGCCCCTGGGAGGGCAGTCGCGGCCGGATTTGCCGACGGTCAAATCCGGCGGGACGGCGGAACTGAACCGCGTCATTGGTTAACGACCGGGCGCAAGCCACCTAACCCGCGCCAATTGCCCGAAGCAACAAACCTGAGATCGATATCAGACCGGGAGGGCCGCGAGCTCGACGGCGATGCGGGCGGCGAGGCGGGCGTTGTTGAGGACCAGCGCGATGTTGGCGGCGAGCGCGGCGCCAGCCGTGCGTTCGCCGATTTGGGCGAGGAGGTAGGGGGTGACCTCCTTGGCGGCGACGCCTTCGGCCGCGGCGGCGGCGAGGGCGGCGGCGATGTGGGGGGCCATCTCGGCTGCCGGGATCTCGGCGGCGGCGGGGATCGGGTTGGCGATGAGCTGGCCGCCGGGCAGGCCGAGGCGGGCGCGCATGCGGTGGGCGCGGGCGATGGCGGCGGGATCGTCGAGGCGCAGGGGGGCGGGGAGCCCCGAATCGCGGGACCAGAAGGCCGGCAGCGCGTCCTGGCCGACGGCGATCACCGGCACGCCGAGGGTCTCGAGCAGCTCCAGGGTCTTCGGCAGGTCGAGGATGGCCTTGGCGCCGCTCGCCACCACCGTCACCTTGGTGCGGGCGAGCTCGTAGAGATCGGCGGAGACGTCGAAGCTGGCCTCGGCGCCGCGGTGGACGCCGCCGATGCCGCCGGTGCCGAAGACCTCGATCCCGGCGAGGCTGGCGCAGATCATGGTGGCGGCGACGGTGGTGGCGCCGGTCCAGCCTTCGGCTCAGCGCCACCGCGAGGTCGGCGCGGGAGAGCTTGCGGACCTCGGGCGCGGTGGAGAGCGCGGCCAGGCGGTCCGGTTCGAGGCCGATATGGATCAGCCCGTCCATGATCGCGATGGTCGCGGGAACGGCGCCCCCGGCGCGGACCGCGGCCTCGACGGCGCGGGCGGTTTCGTGGTTCTGCGGCGCGGGCATGCCGTGGGTGATTATGGTCGATTCGAGGGCGACCAGCGGCCGGCGGGCGGCGATGGCCTCGGCCACCTCGGGCGCGAAGCTGAGCGGTGGGGTCATGGGGCCTCGCAGCTGATGTGGCGGGCGGCGGCGCCGAGGGCGGCGTGGAGCGCGGCTTCGGGGTCGAGGCCGTCGGCGCGGGCAGCAAGGTGCGCGGCGACGAAGGCGTCACCGGCTCCGGTCAGGCTCAGCGGCGCCACCGGCGGCGGGGCGAGGCTGAGGGTGCGGCCGGCGCTCGCGGCGGTGGCCGGGGCCGCGCCGTCGGTTACCACCGCCTCGGCGGCGCCGCGGGCGCGGAGCGCCTCGGCCGCGGTTCGGGTGTCGGGGAAATGGCGGCCGCAGATGGCCTCGGCCTCGCGGCGATTGAGGTAGAGCCGCAGCGGGCGCGCGGCCAGGACCAGCGCCAGCCGCGCCGCCTTCTCCGGGCTCGCGGGCACCACGACGGGCGCCGCGGCGGCGGTGGCGCCGGCGTCGAGCAGCCGGGCCAGCACCGGGTCGGGCAGGTTGCCGTCGAGAACGATCTGGCCGGGCCAGGGGCGGCGGGGCGTGGCCAGCCGGCCGTCGGCGAGCGGGTCCAGGAGCGCGAGGCCGGCGCGCTCGAGCCCGGTGCAGTCGGCCACCGCGGCGTGCACGTCGCCGGTGATGGTCTCGATGGCGAGGTAGCAGTCGGTCGACCCGTCGTGGCGGCAGAGCCCGGCGCAATCGATCCCGGCATCGGCGAGCTGCGCCGCCAGCTCGTCGCCGGGCCGGTCGCGGCCAAGCGCCGCCAGCAGCGCCACCGGCCGGCCGAGCGCGGCCAGCGCCAGGGCGACGTTCAGCGCCACGCCGCCGGGCCGCCGGACGATCCGGCCCGGCACGTCGGCGCCGGGCGGCAGCGGCGCCGTGGCTTTGCCGATGAGGTCCCAGTGCGCGGCGCCGGCACAGAGGATCGGCAGCGGGCCGGGCATCAGGCCGCGGGCGCGAACAGGAGCTTGGCGTAGGAGCGCATCAGCAGGACCTGCGAGGCCGGGACTTGCGGCTCGCCCAGCGCCTTGGCGAGGATGCGCTGCCGGGTCTCGTTGCCTCGGGCGGTTGGCCGTGCGGTCTCGATGACTGTACCCATGGTGTGGTTTCCCGGCCCCGCCCGGACGCGCTGCCGCGGCGCGCCAGAGCAAATGCTTGATCTGTTTCATCATTCCGACGTTCCCGTGACTGTACCGCAATCCCGCTTTTCCGGCCAGCCCGATTGCGGCACCCCTGCGTCGCGACCGGATCGGAGGAGAAGACCGAAATGCAGGCGAAGGCGCTGCCGCAGCTGGGCGAGAGGCTGTTCCTGAGCGAGGTCGGTAGGGAGACCAGCCTGGCGCTGATGCGGCTGCTGCCCTGCCTCCGGGTGCTCGGGGGCTGCGGCGGCACAGACCACCGCCACGTGGGCGAGATCAGCCGGGCCTGCGGGCATGTCCACGCCGCCTGAACCGATGGCTCGGCGCGCGCGGCCCGGGTGCGGTAGGGCTTCAAATCGCGGGCGCGAGGGACTACATTGCTTGCGCGGCGGGTTCTGGCCTTCCCGTGAGGGGCCAATATCCTAGTGGCCGTAAACATTCTTGAGGGAGCCGGCTCTGTGACTGGCCCTGGCCTATCGCATCTGGTGCCCACCTGGTTAGCCAGGCTCTCGAGGATTGCACGCCTCCACGGTCGCGCCGGGCCCGCCGCTCGCCGACACCGCGCCGCTTCCGGCGGGTGAGTTCCCTCGACCATTCCAAGACCGCCGCGCGGGCCGCGGCGCTGATCGCGCGGGCGGCGCTGCACGCGGCAGGCCCCGGCGCGGCACGGCTGGCGGCCGGGTATGCGCTGGAGGCGATCGCGACGCTGCGGGGGGTGGAGACCGTCGCGGGCTACCTGCCGATCCGCAGCGAGCTCGACCCGCGGCCGGCGATGCTGGCGCTGGCGGGGCTCGGCTACCGGATCTGCGTGCCGGTGATCGAGGCACCCGACCGGCCGCTGGCGTTCCGCAGCTGGAGCGCCGGGGCGGCGACGATGCGCGGACCCTTCGGCGTCGAGATCCCGGTGGCGGGCGAGCCGGCGGAGCCCGAGGTGCTGCTGGTGCCGATGCTGGCGTTCGACGCCCGCGGTCACCGGCTGGGCTACGGCGGCGGCTTCTACGACCGCACGATCGCGGCGCTGCGGGCGCGCCGGCGGGTGTGGGCGCTGGGCCTGGCCTACGCCGCGCAGGAGGTGCCGGCGGTGCCGGACGGCGACACCGACATGCGGCTGGACGCGATCGTGACTGAGCAGGGAATCGTCTGGCTGGCGGCCGGGTGAGGGCCTGCGCTCGTTGATTTTCAGGAATCTAGCGACGCGGCTTCGTCCGCGGGGGATCCTCGGTCCGACAAGTTGCCGGACCTAGGTCCGATGTGCGCCGCTCGGCCCCGTGGTTCGCTCGGGTCAGGAGCGGATCGGCGCTTCGATCAGGAGGACAACATCATGGCACTTCCCAAGTTCGCCCTGCGGGGCGTCGCCGCGCTGGCGGTCGGGACATTTCTCGCGACGACACCCTTTGCCGTGGGGTTCCAGCCGTCCCACGGGCTCAGCGTGAGCCTGGCCAAGGCCTTCGCCAAGGACGGCGGCGACAACGGCGGCGGGGGCGATCACGGCGGCGGCGATAGCGGCGATCATGGCGGGAGCGGAGGCGGCAGCGACAATAGCGGCGGCCATGGCGGAAGTAGCGGGAGCAGCAGCGGCAGCAGCGGCAGCAGCGACAACGGCGGCGATCATGGCGGCAGCGGCGGTAGTAGCGGCGGCAGCGGGAGCGACGGCAGCGGCAACCATGGCGGCAACACCGGCGGCAGCGGGAGTGACGACAGCAGCAACCATGGCGGCAGCGACGGCAGCAGCGGCAGTCACGACAGCGGCAGCCATGGCGGCAGTGGCGGAGGCTCGGACGACGGCGCGGCCGCGGCGGTAGGCGGCGGCGCGGCGAAGGCCGGCGCTGCGGGCAGCCAGGGGCTGCAGGTCGTTAAGATCGAGCGCACGGCGACCGGCGTCGACGTAGTCTATTCGAACGGGATCCAGGAAGAGATCGCCAACGGCCACTACGAGCTGAAGAACCCGGCCGGGCGGACGGTCATCGAGCGGCCGGCGACACAGAAGGACCTGGACCGGATCAGCGCCAATGCCCGCGCCTCCCGGATCACGCCGGCGGCGATCCCGGGCGGGTCGCATCCGCAGAAGGTCGAGGTCTCGGGTAAGGCGATCGAGGTCGTCTACGACACCGGCTGGAAGGAGGAGGTTGCCGCGGGCCGCTACGAGCTGAAGGACCCCAACGGCAACACGGTAGTCGAGCGGCAGGCGACGACCGCCGACCGTAACCGGCTGCGCGCGCTCGCCGGGAACTGACCGGCAACTGCGGGATCCCCAAGGCGCCGCGGCAGTCGTGCCGCGGCGTTTCGCATTTATAGTTTATTATCCGATACTTAATCGCTCCAGCTGTCCCGGGCGATCAGGGTGGCCTCGACGCGGTTGCGTGCCTGGAGCTTGCCGAGGATCGAGGTCATGTAGTGCTTGACCGTCTTTTCCTGGATGTCCAGGGCCTCGGCGACCTCGCGGTTGCTCATGCCGCGGGCGACCCGGCGCAGGATATCCTCCTCGCGCTGGGTGAGCTCGTCGATCGGGCGGCGGACCGGCCGGCGCGGGCGGGCCTGGAGATCGCCGAGGATCCGGGCGGCCAGTGTCGGCGAGACGTGGGCCTCGCCACGGGCGATGCCGGCGAGGATTTCGGCGAGCTCACGGCCGGAGATGCCCTTGAGCACGTAGCCGATCGCCCCGGCCCGGAGCGCGCCGGCGACGTCCTGCTCGTTCTCCGAGACGGTCAGCATGGCGATTCGGGTGCGCGGCGCCGCGAGATGGATACGGCGCGCGGCCTCGATGCCGCCGCCGGGCATGGAGATGTCGAGCAGGGCCAGATCCGGCGCGTGGCGCTCGACCAGTGCGACGGCTTCGTCGGCGCTGCCGGCGACGCCGGCGACGCTGAAGCCGCCGCTCTCCTCGAGGGTGCGCACCAGGCCGTCGCGGAAGATCGGGTGGTCGTCGGCCAGCACGACGCGGATGCTCATCGGGTGTCCTCCTTCCCGAGCGGCAATGTCAGGACCAGCGTGGTGCCGGCCCCGGGGGCGGTCTCGAGCCGGACGTCGCCGCCGATGCTCTCGGCGCGGTCCTTGAGGCCGGCGAGGCCCTGACCCCCGTCCGGTCGCTGCAGCCCGGCAACGGCCGGGTCGAAGCCCGGGCCGTCGTCGTGGACGGTCGCGGTCAGCTGCTCGGCCGTGACCTCGAGTTCGACGCGGACGCCCGCGCCTGGGGCGTGCCGCGTGGCGTTCGACAGCGCCTCCTGCAGGAAGCGAAAGAGACCGATCCGGAATGAATCGTCGACTTCGGGGTCTTCCGTGCCGGAATAGGACAGCTCGACCGGGGGGCCGGCGGGACGGAGGTGCGCCGCGATCGCGCGGCGCGCGACCTCTGCTACCGAAAGCTGGTCAAGCTCCGGCAGGGCGAGCCCGCGGGAGATCGCCCGGATCTCGGCGAGAGCCGAGCGCAGGGCATCGCGGAGCGTCGCAGCTTCGGCCCGACCCGCCGCGGTGTCGGGCACCAGGCTTTCGAGCCGCATGGCGGCGAGCGCCACGTACTGCGCCGGGCCGTCGTGCAGGTCGGCGCTGACCTGGCGCAGGCTGCGCTCGGCCTGGGCGGTGGCGCGCGCCGAGGCGCCGATCGCCCGCTGGCGCAGCTCGACGTTCTGGGCGGCGATGCGCCGGCTCTCGGTGACCTGGCCTTCGAGCATGGCCCGCTGCCGCGCAATGGTGCGCCCGCCGGCGCGCACGATGCCGAGCAGCGCTAGGCCGCTGGTCAGGAACACCGCGGCGACCAGAAGCCAACTGGTCCGCCGGGCGTCGGCGAGGTCGCGCTCGAGGTCGGTCGCGACTTCGTAGAACTCGGCGACGGCGATGATCTTGCCCGACCAGACCTCGTGGATCGGCGAGTAGATTTCCAGGAGCGGCACGCCCAGCGCGTTCTCGGCGGCGTTCTCCGGGTCGTTGGTGTCCTTGAAGCTGCCGCTGACCTCGCCGCGCCAGGCCTTCTGGAGCTTGGCCGTGGGCTCGAAGCGGCTACCGATGATCGCAGGGTTCGAGGCATGCACGACCAGGCCGCCGGGCTTCCAGATCTTGAAGGAGACGATGCGTTCGCCGATTCCGGTGGCGGCGAAGACCTCGTCCAGCGCCCGCACTGCCGGCTCGGAGAGCCGGTCTCTGGCGGCGAGCTCCTGGCTGAGCGGGGAGACGAAGCTCTCGAGATAGAGCGCCCCGGCGGAAGCGGTGTTGGCCACCACCGAATCCTCGATGCGGCCGGTGATCCAGCCGCCGATCAGCAGCATTGCCGCGAGCATGACGGCGCCACCTGCCGCCAGGAACTGGACGACGAGCGGGAGGTCGTGCCATCGCGTGAGCTTGGTCACGTTCGGGTTCCGCAGCGGTGGATCCGCTGAGCGAAGCCTTAGCCGGGAACGGCCGGACTGAATACGGACTTTGGTCCGACGCCTTGCGGGCCGGGGGGGCGGGGGCGGCGGAGCCGCGCCTTGCCGCGGCGGATTTTCGCGACTAAGCGGGGCGGATGAAGCTGCTCTTTCTCGGGGACGTGATGGGCCGGTCGGGCCGGGCGGCGGTGGCAGAGCAGCTGCCGCGGCTGCGCCGGGAGTGGGCGCTGGACTTCGTGGTGGTCAACGGCGAGAACGCCACCGGCGGCATGGGCCTGAGCGGGGCGCACGCGACGCTGTTGCTCGAGGCCGGGGCGGACTGCGTGACGCTCGGCGACCATGCCTTCGACCAGCGGGAGATGCTGGCCTTCATCGAGCAGGAACCGCGGGTGATCCGGCCGCTGAACTACGCCCGGGCGGCGCCGGGGCGCGGGGCGCGGTTCTTCGAGGCACCCGGCGGGCGGCGGGTCTATGTGGCGCAGGTGCTGGGGCAGGCCTTCATGAAGCGGCCGTTCGACGATCCGTTCTCGGCGATCGACGCGGCGCTGAAGCCGGCGCCGCTGGGCGGGGCCGCGGCGGCGGTGATCGTCGAGGTGCATGCCGAGGCGACCTCGGAGAAGATGGCGCTGGGGCACTGGTGCGACGGGCGGGCGAGCCTGGTGGTCGGCACCCACACCCACGTGCCGACCGCCGACACCCTGATCCTGGAGCGCGGCACCGCCTACCAGACCGACGCCGGGATGTGCGGCGACTACGACAGCGTGATCGGCATGGACAAGCTGGAGCCGGTGACCCGCTTCGTGACCGGCATGTCCAAGGGGCGGTTCACGCCGTCGGAAGGCGTGGCCACGCTCTGTGGGGTCTACGTGGAGACCGACGACGCCACCGGGCGGGCGCGGCGGGCGCTGCCGGTGCGGGTGGGGGGCCGGCTGGCGCAGGCCGGGCCCTGAGGTGTCGCGCCTGGTTCCCCTCGGGGTGCTGCTGGCCGTCGGGGCGGCCTGGGGGCTGACGATTCCGCTGATGCGGGTCGCGGTCTCGACCGGCTACCGGCCGCTGGGGCTGATCGTCTGGCAGAACCTGATCATGGCGGGGCTGCTGGCGCTCTTCCTGCTGGTGATGCGCCGGCCGCGGCCGGCGCTGCGGCCGAACCTCGCTCTCTTCGCGGTGGTGGCGGTGTTCGGCTCGGTGCTGCCGGCCTATTTCAGCTTCCTGACCGCGGCGCTGCTGCCGGCGGGGGTGCGGGCGATCATCCTGGCGCTGGTGCCGATGTTCGTGCTGCCGATGGCGCTGGCGCTCGGCTTCGAGCGGCCGGCGGCCCGGCGGGCGCTGGGGGTGGCGCTCGGAGCGGCGGCGATCGTGCTGATCGTCGGCCCCCGGCCGGGTGGCGGCGGGACCGCGATCGCGCTGCTGCCGGTGCTGCTGGCGCTGATCGCGCCGCTGAGCTACGCGGTCGAGGCCAACTTCCTGGTCTGGCGCGGCCGCAGCGGCCTGCACCCGTTCGAGCTGCTGCTCGGGGCCGCGCTGGTGTCGACCGCGCTGGCCTGGCCGCTGGCCGAGGCGACCGGCCAGATGGTCTATCCGCTGCGCTGGGGCGCGGCGGAGTGGGCGATGCTGGCGGTGTCGCTGCTGGGCGCGCTGGCCTATTCGGGCTATGTCTGGCTGGTCGGCCGGGCCGGGTCGGTCTTCGCCAGCCAGGTCGCCTACCTGGTGACCGGGTTCGCCGTGGTCTGGTCGAAGCTGCTCCTGGGCGAGAGCTATGCCCTGGCGGTCTGGGGCGCCTTCGTGCTGATGCTGGGCGGAATGGTGCTGGTCCAGCCCTCGGCTGCGCCGGCCGAGGACCCTTGAGGGTACCTGCGCCTTGCGGCATGGTGGCCGCCGGTCCGGCGGCAGGTGGGTCGGCCCCCGGGCCGGGCGGCGGCCTGCGGACCAGGGGCAGAGCAAGAGGGTCTCCTTGAGCGAACTGATCGCGCAGCCGCATCTCGCCGCATTCTTCACGCTCGCGGTCATCGCCGGGATGTTCGTGCTGTTCCTGCGCGAGACCTATCCGCCGGAGGTCACCGCCTTCGGGGCGGCGGCGGTGCTGCTGGCCACCGGCATGATCCCGTCGAAAGACCTGCTCTCGATCTTCTCCAACTCGGCGCCCTGGACGATCGCGGCGATGTTCATCCTGTCGGGCGGACTGATCCGCACCGGGGTGCTGAACCACGTCTCGCGGCTGATCAGCCAGCACAGCGGCCGCCGGCCGGGCCTGGTGATCGCCCTGTTCGGGGTGATGATCGTGGTGTCCTCGGCGTTCATGAACAACACCCCGATCGTCGTGGTGATGCTGCCGATCGTGGTGCAGATGGCGCAGAGCATGGGACTTGCGCCGTCCAAGCTGCTGATTCCGCTGTCTTATGTCACCATCATGGGTGGCCTCTGCACCCTGATCGGAACCTCGACCAACCTGCTGGTCGACGGCGTTGCCCGCACCCAGGGGCTGGCGCCGTTTCCGCTGTTCGAGATCACCCCGCTCGGCATCTGCATCGCGACGATCGGGCTCCTCTACCTGTGGCTCTTCGTGCCGGCGCTGCTGCCCAACCGCGATTCGATGAACGACCTGCTCGGCACCCGCAAGCGGATGAAGTTCTTCACCGAGGTGGTGGTGCCCGAGGGCTCGCCGCTGATCGGGTCGCGGCCCGCGGACGTCGGCATCTTCAAGCGCGAGGGGATGCGGGTGATCGACGTGCTGCGCGGCGAGGAGAGCCTGCGGCGGCAGTTCCCCGACGTGGCGCTGGCCGAGGGCGACCGGGTGGTGCTGCGGACCGAGATGCAGGAGCTCCTGGGGCTGAAGGACAGCAACGCGGTGACGCTGGTCGACCGGGTCGGGTCCAAGAGCACGACGACGGTCGAGGCGCTGATCTCGCCCGACTGCAAGCTGGTCGGGCGGTCGCTGGGCTCGCTCCGGCTGCGCCGGCGCTACGGCGTCTATCCGCTGGCGGTGCACCGGCGGAACCAGAACATCGGCCGCCAGCTCGACGAGGTGGTGGTGCGGGTCGGCGACACGCTGCTGCTGGAGGGCGCGCCGGAGGACGTGCGCCGGCTGGCCTCGGACGTCGACCTGGTCGACATCTCCGAGCCGACCGCCCGGCCGTTCCGCCGCGAGCGGGCGCCGCTGATGCTGGGGGTGCTGGGGGCCGTGGTGGTGCTGTCGGCCTTCGAGATCATGCCGATCCACGTGCTGGCGCTCCTGGGCGTCGCGGTGGTGCTGGTGACCGGCATCCTCGATTCGGACGAGGCGTTCAGCTACGTCGACGCCCGGCTGATGGTGCTGATCTTCGCGATGCTGGCGGTGGGGCTGGCGCTGGACAGTTCGGGCGCGGTGCAGCTGATCGTCGATTCGATCACGCCCTGGCTCAGGGAACTGCCGCCGCGGGCGACGCTGGTGGCGATCTACCTGATCACCATGGTCCTGACCGAGCTGGTGACCAACAACGCCGTGGCGGTGGTGATGACCCCGATCGCGATCGGGCTGGCGCATGGCCTCGGGATCGACCCGCGGGCGCTGGTGGTGGCGGTGATGTTCGCGGCCTCCTCGAGCTTCGCGACGCCGATCGGCTACCAGACCAACACGCTGGTCTACGGCCCGGGCGGCTACAAGTTCTCCGATTTCCTGCGCATCGGCATTCCGATGAACCTGCTGCTGGCCACCGCGACCTGCCTGCTGATCCCGCTGTTCTGGCCGCTCACCCCGGGCTGACGGCGGGGGTTGAAGGCGGCCGGCGGGCCGGGCTATTACCCGCCGATCATTCTGCGATCGATCGGAGCCGCGCCATGGCCGGGCATTCCAAATGGGCCAATATCCAGCACCGCAAGGGCCGGCAGGACGCCGCCCGCTCGAAGCTGTTCTCCAAGCTCTCCAAGGAGATCACCGTGGCCGCCCGCATGGGCGACCCGGACCCCGACAAGAACCCGCGGCTGCGGCTGGCGGTGAAGGAGGCCCGGGTCAACTCGATGCCGCGCGACAACATCGACCGGGCGATCAAGAAGGCGAGCGGCGGCGACGCGGAGAACTACGAGGAGGTGCGCTACGAGGGCTACGGGCCGAACGGCATCGCCATCATCGTCGAGGCGATGACCGACAACCGCAACCGCACCGCCTCCAACATCCGCTCCACGTTTACCAAGCGCGGCGGCAACCTGGGCGAGACCGGGTCGGTGGCGTTCCTGTTCGAGCGCAAGGGACAGATCGTCTACCCCGCGGACGCCGCCTCGGAGGACGAGGTGATGCTGGCGGCGCTCGATGCCGGGGCCGAGGACGTGGAGAGCGGCGAGGACGGGCACGTGTTCTGGTGCGCCGACACCGAGCTGAACGAGGTGTCGACGGCGCTTGGAGGCGGCGCTGGGCGAGGCGGAGCACACCAAGCTGGTCTGGCGGCCCCAGACCACGACCGAGCTCGACCTCGACGCGGCGCACAGCCTGATGAAGCTGATCGAGGCGCTCGAGGACGACGAAGACGTGCAGTCGGTCACCGCGAATTTCGAGGTTTCCGACGAGGTGATGGCGCAGCTCTGAAGCCGTCAACCCATTGGCGGATTTGGGCCCGCGGGGTCCGCGATCACGTTAGCCCGAACCGCTGCAAGGAATTGTGAAGGAAGAGTTGTTAACATAGGTTCGCCGCTATTGGCCCGGACTGGGTTTCCTGTCAGATTGTGCGGGGTTGTGGGGTAAGCCGGGTCGGCCGTATGCGTTGGGTCTATTGTCTTCTGGCGGTGATTCTGTCGGTCGTCGCGCAGGAGGCGGTCGCGGAAACGGCGCACGTCAGCGTATCCGCCAGCTATCGCGAGCGTATCGCGCTGCCTCCGGGGGCGGTCTTCGACGCGGTTCTGGAGGACGTCAGCGTCCCGGACGCCCCGCCCACGGAGATCGCCCGGGTGACGCTGCCCGACCCGGGCACACCGCCGTTCGATTTCCAGATCGACTACGACCCCGCGGATATCGACCAGGACCGGACCTATTCGGTGCGGGCGCAGGTCTCGGTGGGGCGGAAGCTGATCTTCGTCTCCGACACGCAGAACCCGGTGCTGACCCAGGGCGCGCCGGACCAGATCGATATTTGGATGATCAAGGTCGGCGACACCACCGCCGAGGCGAGCGACAGCCCGGTCGCGATCGGGGCGCACGGGCTGCGGCTACCGGCGAGCTTCACCGGCGACCTGCCCTGCGCAGACTGCAAGGCGGTGAGCTACCAGCTGAACCTGTGGCCGGACCAGGTGTTCCACCTGCGCCGGACCTGGGAGGGCAAGGACACGCCCCGCGATTCGATCGGGCGCTGGTCGGCCGACCCGGACACCCACGTGCTGGACCTGCGCGGGGCGGAGGAGGAGCTGCAGTTCCAGATCCTGGGACCCGACCGGCTGCGGCTGCTCGGCCGCGACGGCAAGCCGATCGGCTCGCAGCTTAACTACACCCTGGCCGCGGCCGACGACTTCACGCCGTTCGAGCCGCACCTGCCGCTGCGCGGGATGCTGACGTATGTCGCGGACCAGGCGCGCTTCACCGAATGCCTGACCGGCCGCGACTATCCGCTGATCAAGGCGGGCGACTACGATGCGCTGGAGCACGCCTACCTCGCGGCCGGCGCCGAGCCGGGCGGGCCGATCATGGCGAGCTTCGACGGCGCGATCATGCAGGTGCCCGACAAGGGCGGCGGCGCGGTGCCGAAGGTGATGGTCGAGCGCTTCGTCGGGGTCTGGCCGGGCGAGACCTGCGAGCGCACGCTGGGGGCCGCCACCCTGACCAACACCTACTGGAAGATCCTGCGGCTGGGCCAGACCGAGGTGGCGACCGGCGCCGGGCGGCGCGAGCCGAACCTGATCCTGCGCGAGGGGGCGCCGCGCTTCACCGCCACGGTCGGCTGCAACCAGATGAGCGGCAGCTACACCCTGGACGGGGAACAGCTCGGCTTCGAGCCGGGCCCGCTGAAGCCGATGCCATGCCCGGCGCCGCTCGATGTCTGGGAGAAGCAGCTGGCGCAGGTGCTGAGCGAAACCGCGAGCTGGCGGATCGACGGCCAGACGCTGGAACTGCTCGATGCCACGGGCTCGCCGCTGGCGCTGCTGCAGGCGGTCTATCTGTACTGAGGGCGTGCTGCGCCGATCCGGCAGCGGCGATTCAGCGGGGAGCGAGGCCGGTCGGCTGCAGGATCGGGCCGGAGGCGTCGCGGCCGATATGGGCGGTGATGCCGTAGACCGCGGCGAGCCGCTCGGGGGTCAGGACCTGCGCCGGCGGCCCCTCGGCCACGACCCGGCCGCGGTCGAGCAGGATCAGCCGGTCGCACCAGCGCGCGGCCAGCCCGAGGTCATGCAGCGAGACCAGGACGCCGCGGCCAGCGCGGGCGAGGGCGCGGAACGCCGCCATCAGCGAGAGGGCGTGGGCCGGGTCGAGGCCGGCGGTGGGCTCGTCGGCCAGGAGCAGCGGCGCCTCCTGGGCCAGCGCCCGGGCGATCAGCACCCGGGCGCGCTCGCCGCCGGAGAGCGCGGTGGCGGGGCGGTCGCGCAGGGGGCCGAGCTCCATCGCCGCCAGCGCGGCCTCGACGGCGGCGGCATCGGCGGCGGCGGCGCTGCGGTGCGGCAGCCGGCCGAGCGCGACCAGCGCGGCGACGCTGATCGGCCAGGCGACGGTGCGGTCCTGCGGGATATAGGCCGCGCGCAGCGCGCGGGCGCGGGGCGAGAGCGCGGCGAGGGGGGCGTCGCCGAGGGTGATGCGGCCGGTGGCGGGCTGCAGGGCGAGGGCGGCGCGGAGCAGCGTGGTCTTGCCGGCGCCGTTGGGGCCGAGCAGCCCGACCAGCTCGCCGGCGGCGATGCGCGCCGAGACGGCGTCGAGCACCGGGCGGCCGGCGCGGCGGACGGTGACGGCGTCGAGGGCGAGGAGCGTCATGCCAGGCTCCGGCGGCTGCGCCAGACCAGCCAGAGGAAGAACGGGGCGCCGACCAGCGCGGTCAGGACGCCGAGCTTGAGGTCGCGGTCCGGCGCGATCAGCTTGACCGCGAGGTCGGCGGCCAGGAGCAGCGCCGCGCCGCCGAGCGCGGAGGCGGGCAGCAGGCGCGAGGGCAGGGCGCCGACGAAGGGGCGGAGCAGGTGCGGCACCACCAGGCCGACGAAGCCGATGGCGCCGGCCACCGCCACGCCGGCGCCGACCGCCAGCGCGGTGCCGGTGACGGCGAGGAGGCGGGTGCGGGCGAGGGTCACGCCCATCGAGGCGGCGGCGTCCTCGCCGAGGGTGAGCGCGTCGAGCGCGCGGCCGAGGGTCAGGAGCAGCGCCATGCCGGCGAGGATGAACGGGGCGGCGAGCCAGACATGGGTCATCGAGCGGTCGGCGAGCGAGCCGAGCAGCCAGTAGACGATCTCGGAGGCGGCGAAGGGGTTGGGCGAGAGGTTGAGCACCAGCGAGGTCAGCGCCCCGGTGAGGCTGGAGACGGCGATGCCGGCGAGGATCAGGGTGATCGAGCCGCCGCCGGCGCCGGCCAGCGCCTGCACCAGCAGGGTGGCGGCGGCGGCGCCGGCGAGCGCCGCGAGCGGCAGGGCCAGCGGGAAGGCGGCGGCGAGGCCGGTGTAGAGGGCGATGGCGGCGCCGAGGGCGGCGGCACCGGAGATGCCGAGCAGGCCCGGCTCGGCGAGGGGATTGCGCAGGTAGCCCTGAAGCGCGGCGCCGGAGAGGCCGAGGCCGGCGCCGATCAGGAGCGCCAGCAGGGCGCGGGGCAGGCGGATCTCGCGCATCACCAGGACGACGGCGCCGCCGCGGCCGGTGAAGAGCGCGTCGAGGCTGGCGCCGGGAGCGAGGCCGGCGGGGCCGGTGAGGAGTTCGGCGGCGAAGAGGCCGGCGACCAGCAGCGCGAGGGCGGCGAGGGTCAGGCGCGGGGCGGTCATCGCGGGCGGGCGGCGCGCAGGGCGGCGACGGCGCGGGCGGCGAGCGGGGTGCCGCAGACCCAGAGGTTGTCGGCGACCTGCGCCCGGCCGGCGGCGAGCGCGCGGACGGCGGGGTGGCCGAGGATGCCCTGGGCCAGCGCCGGGCTCGGGTAGTCCTGGCCGGTGACCAGGAGGTCGGGGGCGGACATCACCAGCACCTCCAGCGGCAGGTGGACGAGGCCGGCGCGGCCGCGCTCGGCGGCGATGTTGGCATACCCGGCGGCGGCGAGGATCCGGTCGGCGAGGGTGCCGGCGCCGGAGGTGTAGCCGTTGGCGTAGTAGAGCGCGGCGCGCGGGCGGGGGCCGGGGGGCAGCGGCCGGGCGAGTTCGGCATCCATCGCGGCGATCAGCGCCGCGGCGCGGTCGGGGGTGCCGAGCAGCGCGCCCATGCGGGTGACGTGGGCGCGGATGTCGTCGAAGGAGGCCTCGACGTCGAAGGTCTCGACCCTGAGGCCGAGGCGGCGCAGCAGCGCCAGGGTGGCGGGAGAATCCCAGGTGCCGGCGAGCACCAGGTCGGGGGCGAGCAGGTCGATCGCCTCGGCGTCGGCGGGGACGGCGGGGTAGGCGGCGGCCTCGCGCCAGAGCGCCGAGGCGACCGGGTCGGCGGCGACCCGGCTGACCGCGACGAGCTGGCCGGGCCGGGCGAGGAGCATCGCCAGCTGGTCGGTGCAGAGGTTCATCGAGACGACGCGGGCCGGCGGCGGGGCCGCCAGCGCGGGGGCCGCGAGGAGCAGGATCGCCAGCAGGAGCCGGGCCGCGCGCATGCTCAGAACGTGCCGCGCAGGCCGAGGAAGAACGAGCGGTCGGCGGTCGAGAAGCCCTCGGCGGTCTGGTACTGGGTGTCGAGCAGGTTGTCGGCGCGCAGGTAGATCTGGGCCTGGTCGGTCAGGGCGTAGGCGATGCGGGCGTTGACCACCACGTAGTCGGAGGCGAAGCCGGCGCTGGTGACGAAGGGCTCGTCGGGCAGGCCGCCGGCGTAGCGGGCGCCGAGGCCGAGGCTGACCCGCTCGCTGACGTCGCCGTCGAGCGCGACCGCGAGGTCGTGGCGCGGGATGCGCAGGCGCGCGTCGCCGTTGGCGTACCTGGCGTCGGTGTAGGTATAGGCGCCGGAGAGGGTCAGCTCAGGGCTGATGGCGTAGCTGGCGGAGAGCTCAAGGCCGCGGCTGCGGGCGGTGCCGTTGGTCTGGACGTACATGCAGGGGCCGACGCAGTTGTAATCGGGGGGCGGGAAGGCGCCGCTGAACTCGATCAGGTTGGTGATGTCGAGCAGGAACAGCGTCGCGGTGACGCTGCCGCGGCCGCCGGCGAAGCCCTGCTGGATGCCGAGGTCGGCGCTGACGCTGGTTTCGGGCTCGAGGTTCGGGTTGCCGTTGGTCGGGTCGAACAGCTCGTAGTTCGAGGGCGCCCGGAAGCCGGTGCCGGCGGAGGCGCGCAGGATGGTGCCGGACGTGAGCGCATAGGCGGCCGAGACCCGTCCGGTCGGGTAGTCGCCGAAGGCGGAATGGTGGTCCTCGCGCAGCGCGAGGGTGAGGGTGAGCGGCTCGGTCGGCTGCCAGATCGCCTGGCCGAAGATGCCGGCGATCCAGTTCTGCTGCTCGCCGGCGGGGGTGCTGAACGGGTCGGAGGTGTCGGTGCGCTCGCGGGCATAGTCGGCGCCGAACTGGTAGAGCAGGGCGTCGGAGCGGCGGTACTGGCCGAGGTATTCGGCGCGCAGGCGGTTGCCCTGGAAGCGCGACTGGCCGGAGTCGTCGACCGTGGCGCGGTCGATGTCGTAGTAGCTGAGCGCGAGCTGGTTCTGCAGGCGGCCGTCCAGCCCGGTCAGGTTGAAGCCGGCGCGGGCGCCCCAGCTGTCGGTGTCGAAAGTGCTGGAGCTGTCGCCGCCGGGACCGCCGAAGGCGTCGAAGTCGCCGTTCTCGGACTGCCGGAACGCCGAGCCGAAGATCGAGAGCCGGTCGGTGGCGTAGAAGGTGCCGGTACCGGAGACGCGGGTGGTCTCGTAGCCGTCCTTCTCCGTATTGCCGTCGGCCTCCTCGGCGGCGGAGAAGCCGTCGGACTTCAGCCGGGCGACGTTGACGGCGAAGTCGCTGCGGTCGGTGCGGCCGGCGACGCCGAGGCTGCCGCGGAAGGTGTCGAAGCTGCCGCCTTCCAGCAGGTAGGTGGTCTCGATGCCGTTCTCGGTCGGCACGCGGCGTGGTGATGTCGATGACGCCGCCGACGGCCTGGCCGCCGTAGAGCGCGGACTGGCTGCCGCGCAGCACCTCGATTCGGCCGACGTCGTCGAGCAGCATGCCCGAGAGCGAGGAGGCGACCTGCGGTCCGGTGGGGTCGGAGACCTCGATGCCGTCGACCAGCACCCGGACGTATTGCTGCGGTGCGCCGCGGACGGCGAAGCCCGAGACGGTGCCGGCGGGGCCGTTCTGCTGCACGGCGACGCCGGGCACGCCGGCGAGGACGTCGAGCGCGAACGGGCGGCCGTCGTCGACGATCTCCGGCCGGGTTACTACCGAGACGCTGGAGCCGGTCGCCGCCGCCGCGGTCGGGGTGCGGTCGGCGGAGACGACGATGTCGGGCAAGACGACGGTCTGGCCGGCCGCCGGGGCGGCGGCGAGCGCGAGCAGTCCCGCGAGGCCCGAGGAGCGGCGCATGGGTCATGCCTCCCTTGCCGGTGGCCCCGGGGAGCGGGCGGGGCCGGTTCCAGAGCGTCGTCGGCAGGAAGGAGATTCCGTGCGTCCGACAGCGATAGGCGTCACCGCTGCGGAGACCGCACCTCCGCGCGCCCCGCGCGTCGGTTGGGTGAGTGTCAGGGCAGGTCTCCTGGCTCGCGGGTCTGGGCCGGTGCGCCTCGCCTTCCCGGGGTAACCCAGTGGCTGATGAGGCGCGGGCTCGCCGCCTACAGTTGCGGGGGCAGCCGCGGCGTCGGGCCTGAACCCTGACCGCGTTCCCTTTTAATCCCGTCCGTGGGGGCGGGAACCTTGACCAGGCGAGTTTTCGTCCCGGGGCCGGGCGCTGTCAAGCGCCGGCGCGGCCGGGCTGTCCGCAGCATGGGGACCGCGGAGGTAGCGTTCGGCGTGGGGAGACGCTAAGGGGGACTTTCGACAAACGGCGGCGCGGGGGAGCGGGGATGCTGGGGGAGATCGGCGCGACGGGGCTGCGGGTGCCGAAGCTGGCGTTCGGGACCTCGGGGCTGGGCGGGATGCCCGACACCTACGGCTACGACGTCGGCGAGGAGCGGGCGCTGGCGACGGTGCGGGCGGTGCTGGCGATGCCGGACGGGTTCCTCGACAGCTCGCGGGTCTACGGCTTCGGCCGCAGCGAGGAGCGGATCGGCAAGGTGGTGCGCGAGCTCGGCGGCTGGCCGGCGGGGCGGGTGCTGTCGACCAAGCTCGACCGCGACCCGGAGAGCGGGCGGTTCGACGCCGCCCGGGCCCGGCGGTCGTTCGAGGCAGAGCCTGGAGGCGCTGGGGCGCGACCGGGTGGAGATCCTGCACCTGCACGACCCGGAATACGCCGCCGACCTGGACCAGGTCACCGGCCGGGGCGGTGCGCTGGACGAGCTGTTCCGGATCAAGGAGGAGGGGCTGGCGGACGCGGTCGGGCTGGCGGCCGGGCGGATCGACGTGATGATGCCGTTGCTGCGCGACCGCGACTTCGACGTGCTGATCACCCACAACCGGATGACGCTGGTGAACCGCAATGCCGAGCCGATGCTGGATCTGGCCCGCGAGCGCGGGATCTCGGTGATGAACGCGGCGCCCTATGCCGGCGGGGCGCTGGCCAAGGGGGCGGCCAGCGGCCGCTATGTCTACCAGGAGGCGACCGAGGCGATGCTGGCGCCGATCCGTGAGGTCGAGGCGGTCTGCGCCCGGCACGGGGTGCCGCCGGGCGCGGCGGCGCTGCAGTTCTCGCTCAACGATCCGCGGATCACCGCGACGATCTGCGGGGTGACCCGGCCCGAGCGGGTGCAGGAGACCCTGGACTGGGCGGCCTGGCCGATCGGCGAGGAGGTCTGGGCCGAGCTCGCGGCGCTGCCGTTCTCGACTGACGACCCGGAGGCCACCCGGGACTACAAGCTGGGCTGAGACGCGGCTTTCGGCCGGTCGCGGGGCAGTTGCCGCGCCGAGCCCGAGGCCGCGCAACGAAATCTCCCGTGCCGGGTTTGCCAAGCGCCGAGCGGCGGGATAAAGCTCATGCGCGGGCGAGGCGGGAGATCAGACGATGCGGCCGGTCGTGCTGTGCATTCTGGATGGCTGGGGCTTGAGCCCGACCCGCGACGGCAACGCCGTGGCGCAGGCGGAGACGCCCAATTTCGACCGGATCTGGGAGAGCTGCCCGCATGCGCAGCTCGCCGCGCACGGGCCCGACGTCGGCCTGCCCGAGGGGCAGATGGGCAATTCCGAGGTCGGGCACATGAACATCGGCGCCGGCCGGGTGGTCTGGATGGACCTGCCGCGCATCGACAACGCCATCGCCGACGGCAGCTTCGCGGCCAACGCCGAGCTCGGCAAGTTCGTCGACGCGGTGAAGGCCAGCGGCGGCACCGGGCACCTGGCGGGGCTGGCCTCGCCGGGCGGCGTGCACGCGCACCAGCGCCACATCGCCGCCGCGGCGAAGGTGATCGCGGCGGCCGGGGTGCAGGTGGCGGTGCATGCCTTCCTCGACGGACGCGACGTGCCGCCGCAGAGCGCCGACGGCCAGATCGCCGAGCTCGAGGCGGCGCTGCCGGAGGGCGCGCGGATCGCCACGGTCTCCGGGCGCTTCTACGCCATGGACCGCGACAAGCGCTGGGACCGGGTGGCGAAGGCGGTCGACGTGATCCTGCACGGCGAGGGCGAGCGCGCGGCGACCGCCGCCGCGGCGATCGCCGCAGCCTATGCGAGCGGGGAAACCGATGAGTTCGTGACCCCGACGGTGATCGGCGACTACGCCGGGGCCGCCGACGGCGACGGGCTGTTCTTCGCCAATTTCCGCGCCGACCGGGCGCGGCAGATCCTGGGGGCGCTGGTCGATCCGGAGTTCGACGGCTTCGAGGTGGTCGGGCGGCCGAAATGGGCGGCGCTGCTCGGGATGGTGGAGTATTCCGAGACGCTCGACGCGCTGATGCCGGCGATGTTTCCCTCAGCCGACATCGTCAACACGCTCGGCGCCTGGGTGGCGGGCAAGGGGCTGAAGCAGTTCCGGCTGGCGGAGACCGAGAAGTACCCGCACGTCACCTTCTTCCTCAACGGCGGCGTCGAGGCGCCGGCGGAGGGCGAGGTGCGCTACATGGCGCAGAGCCCGAAGGTCCGCACCTATGACCTGAAGCCGGAGATGTCGGCGGCCGAGGTGACCGAGCACCTGGTCGCGGCGATCCGCTCGGGCGAGTACGGGCTGATCGTGGTGAACTACGCCAACCCGGACATGGTCGGGCATACCGGGGTGCTGGAGGCGGCGATCAAGGCGGTCGAGGCGGTCGACCGCGGCCTCGGCGAGGTGCTGGCGGCGTTGCGCGAGGCGGGCGGGGCGATGATCGTCACCGCCGACCACGGCAACTGCGAGGTGATGATCGACCCCGTGACCGGCGGGCCGCACACCGCGCACACGCTGAACCCGGTGCCGGTGATCCTGGTGGGCGGCCCGGAAGGCGCCAGGCTGCGCAACGGCCGGCTCGCCGACCTGGCGCCGAGCCTGCTGGCGCTGATGGGGCTGGAGCAGCCGCCGGAGATGAGCGGGCAGAGCCTGATCGTGATGCCGTGACGGGCGGCCGGATGATCCGCGGCGGGGTCGCGCTGCTGCTTCTCGCCGCCGCGACGCCGGGGTTCGCCGCGGGCGATCCCGCGGCGCGGATCGCGGCGGCGCAGGCGGAGCTGGCCGCGGCGGGCAAGCGCCTCGACGCGGCGACGGCGGCGCCGGTCCGGGTCGCCGGCCTCGGCCAGGCGATCGCCGGCTACCAGACGGCGCTGCGGGAGCTGCGCGCCGGCGTGGCCGAGGCCGGCGCCCAGGCGCAGGCGGTCGAGGGCGAGCTGAGCGCGCACCACGACGAGATCTCGCGGCTGCTGGCGGCGCTGGAGCGGATCAGCCGCGCGCCGCAGCCGGCGCAGTCGCTGCATCCGCAGGGGCCGCTGGGCGCGGCGCGGGCCTCGGCGATGCTGACGCGGCTGAGGCCGGCGCTGCGGGGCCAGGCGCAGGCGCTCGCCGGGCAGCTGGCCGACCTGGAGACGGCGCGGCGGCTGCAGACGCAGGGCCAGGCGAGCCTGGCCGCGGCACAGGCGCCGCTCAACGCGGCGCATGCGGCGCTGCTGGCGGCGGTGGCAACCGCCGCGGCCGGACTGTCCGACCCGGGCAGCCCGGAGGTGACGATGATGGCGCGCGACAGCGAGAGCCTGACGGCGCTGACCGCGGCGCTGGCCGCCTCGGCCGACGCGCCGGTCCCGCCGCCGGCGGCCGCGGGGGCGGGGTGGCTCAGGCCGGTCGCGGGGACGATCCTGCATCATTTCGACGAGCCCGACGCCGCCGGGGTGAAGCGGCCGGGGATCGTGATCGCCGCCCCGGCGATGTCGCTGGTGGTGGCGCCGGCCGATGCGGTCGTCCGCTACGCCGGGCCGTTCCTCGAATACGGCTTCGTGGTGGTGCTGGAGCCCGACGCCGAGACCCTGCTGGTGCTGGCGGGGCTGGCGCGGCTGCAGGTGCAGACCGGCGGCACGGTGCACCGCGGCGATCTGCTCGGATTGCTCGGCGGCGGCGCGGCCGAGGCGGATGCCGCCGAAGTTGAAGAAGATGTGATCGCAGCCGAGTTCGGAGACTGGCGCGGGCGCTGACGAAACGCTGTATATAGAGGTCCGCCACGGACGAGGCCCGGTCGATCCGGAACCCATGTTTGCCGGCGAAAACGGATAGGAAAGACGCCCAATGAACAAAATATGGATGGCAGGGATCGGCGGTGCCGTGGCGGGCGTGCTGGTGAGTACCCAGTTCGCCGCCCCGATCCTGGCGCAGGAGACCGCGAAGGACAAATCGGTTTACGAGCAACTCGACCTGTTCGGGGACATCTTCGAGCGGATCCGCACCTCGTATGTCGAGCCGGTCAACGACAAGGACCTGATCGAGGCGGCGATCAACGGCATGCTCAGCCACCTCGACCCGCATTCGAGCTACATGCCGCCGGACGAGTTCGACGACATGCGCGTCCAGACCAAGGGCGAGTTCGGCGGCCTCGGCATCGAGGTCACCCAGGAGAACGGCATCGTCAAGGTGGTCTCGCCGATCGAGGGCACGCCCGCCGACAAGGCCGGGGTAAAGCCGGGCGACCTGATCACCCAGGTCGACGGCGAGAGCGTGATGGGCCTGACCCTGAACGAGGCGGTGGACCTGATGCGCGGGCCGGTCGGCAGCGACATCACGCTGACGCTCAGCCGCGAGGGCACGCCCGACCCGTTCGACGTGAAGCTGACGCGCGAGACCATCACCATCTCGCCGGTCAAGTCGCGGCTGGAGGACGGCGTGGTGGTGCTGCGGCTCACCACCTTCAACGAGCAGACCTATCCCGAGCTCGAGAAGCAGCTGAAGCAGGAGGTCGACGCGGCCGGCGGCATGGACAAGGTGACGGGCGTCGTCATCGACCTGCGCAACAACCCCGGCGGGCTGCTGAACCAGGCGATCTCGGTTGTGGACGCCTTCCTCGATTCCGGCGAGATCGTCTCGACCCGCGGCCGCGACCCGCGCGACAGCGAGCGCTACAACGCCACGCCCGGCGATCTGGCCGACGGCAAGCCGATGGCGGTGGTGATCAACGGCGGCTCGGCCAGCGCCTCGGAGATCGTCGCCGGCGCGATGAAGGACCACCACCGCGCGGTGATCATCGGCACCCAGAGCTTCGGCAAGGGCTCGGTGCAGACCATCATGCCGGTGCAGGGCGAGGGGGCGATCCGGCTGACCACGGCGCGCTACTACACGCCCTCGGGCCGCTCGATCCAGGCGCTGGGCGTCGCGCCCGACATCATCGTCGAGCAGCGCCCGCCGGAGGAGGCCGACCAGGCCGCGGCCGCGCCGGACCAGCCGACGCGCACCGAGGCCGACCTGCGCGGCTCGCTGGAGAACGACTCGCTGACCGAGGACGAGAAGAAGACCCTCGAGGCGGACCGCAAGCACC
Organism: uncultured Alphaproteobacteria bacterium; assembly: GCA_963847795.1. Lineage (GTDB taxonomy): Bacteria > Pseudomonadota > Alphaproteobacteria > Rhodobacterales > Rhodobacteraceae > Amaricoccus. Next base: position 270,123 of record CAWKBH010000010.1, on the reverse strand, counting down.
AGGAGGAGACGGCGCGGCTGCGGGCCGAGGACTACCAGCTCAGCTATGCGATCGACATCCTGCGCGGCATGTCCTACCTCGCCGCCGAGAACGAGCAACTGAGCGAGCCGGTGACCGAGGCGGAGATCCTGGCGCTGCCCTACCGGCCCTGCGTCGGGGTGATGCTGCTGAACCCGGCGGGGCTGGTCTTCGCCGGGCAGCGGATCGACAATCCGGAGCCCGCCTGGCAGATGCCGCAGGGCGGCATCGATCCGGGCGAGGCGCCGCGCGACGCGGCGCTGCGCGAGCTGGGCGAGGAGACCGGGATCCCGGCGACGGCGGTCGAGGTGCTGGCGGAGGCGCCGGAGTGGATTCCGTACGATCTGCCGCACGCGCTGGTGCCGAAGCTGTGGAAGGGCCGCTATCGCGGGCAGATGCAGCGCTGGTTCCTGATGCGCTTCCTCGGCGAGGACGCCGAGATCGACATCGCCACCGCGACGCCGGAATTCCGCGAATGGGCCTGGGTCGACCCGGCAGGGCTGGTCGAGCGCATCGTGCCGTTCAAGCGCGCGACCTACGCCGCGGTGCTGGCGGCGTTCCGCGGGCATCTGGGTTGAACCGGGGCCGGGTTTACCGAGGGCATTCAACCGGCTGAAATGGCGTGGTTTTGTGCGTATGGACTACGTATGGAACGCGTATGGAAGGCATCTGGGCGTTTTCGGCCTTGCGGCGACCAGATGAGGCTTCAGCCGGCGTCGAGCTCGGCGGCCGGGATCAGCGGGAAGAAGGCGCCGTCGGACCAGAGGCCGAACTGGGCGACGCCGGCGACCGGCCGCTCGCAGCCGAGCTCGGCCAGGCGGTAGAAGCTCTTGCGGTCGATCAGGGCCTCGAGGCCGCGGCGGACCATCACGTAGGGGGAGGGCTCGCCGGTCGCCGGGTCGCGCTCGACCCGGATCGGGTGCTCGGGGCCGGCGGCGACCTCGTCGCCGACCTGGGTGGTGAAGCTGAGCCGCTGGGCTTCGCCCTCGCCCTCGGCGGTGAAGTCGACGGCGACGAACGGGGCGTCGTCGACGCTGATCCCGACCTTCTCGACCGGGGTCACCAGGAAGTAGCGGTCGCCCTCGCGCTTCAGGATCGAGGAGAACAGCCGCACCAGCGGCGCCCGCCCGATCGGGGTGCCGAGGTAGAACCAGGTGCCGTCGCGGGCGATGCGCATGTCGAGATCGCCGCAGAACGGCGGGTTCCACAGGTGCACCGGCGCCGGACCGCGGGGCGCCGCCCGGCGCGCGGCCGTCGCGAGCGAGTCGGTCGAGGGCTGCGTCACCGCACCGCCTCTCCGACCCTCAGCCCGCGATGAACGCGAGCAGGTCGGCGTTGATCGTGTCGGCATGGGTGGTGGCCATGCCGTGCGGCAGCCCGGGGTAGGTCTTGAGCGTGCCGTGCCTGAGCAGCTTGATCCCGAGGCGGGCGCTGTCGTCGATCGGCACGATCTGGTCGTCCTCGCCGTGCAGGAGCAGCGTCGGCACCTCGATCGCCTTCAGGTCCTCGCTGAAGTCGGTCTCGGAGAACGCCTTGATGCACTCATAGTGGGCATTGGCGGCGCCCATCATGCCCTGGCGCCACCAGTTCCGGATCACGCCCTCGGAGGCCTTCGCGCCGGGCCGGTTGAAGCCGTAGAACGGGCCCGACGGCAGCTCGAGGTAGAACTGCGCCCGGTTGGCGGCCAGCGCCTGGCGGAGGCCGTCGAACACCTCGATCGGCAGGCCGCCGGGGTTCCTGTCGCTCCGGACCATGATCGGCGGCACCGCGCCGAGCAGCGCCGCCCTGGCGACCCGGCCCTTGCCGTGGCGGGCGACGTAGCGCGCGGCCTCGCCGCCGCCGGTCGAATGCCCGATATGGATCGCGTCGCGCAGGTCGAGCGCGGCGGCGAGCTCGGCCACGTCGGCGGCGTAGGTGTCCATCTCGTGGCCGCCGGCGCTCTGGCTCGAGCGGCCGTGGCCGCGGCGGTCGTGGGCGATGACGCGGTAGCCCTTGCCGAGGAAGAACAGCATCTGCGCGTCCCAGTCGTCGGCGCTGAGCGGCCAGCCGTGGTGGAAGACGATCGGCTGCCCCGACCCCCAGTCCTTGTAGAAGATCTGCGTCCCGTCCTTGGTGGTGATCACGCCCATGGCCGGCTCCCCCGCGCGCTTGAAATTGCGACCCGGACGCTACGCCGGAATCGCCGTGCTGCCAATCCTCGGTGCGCATCGCTCACGCACCGGTCGCTGCGCCATCCGCACCGGACTGTCCGGAATGTGATCGTCAATGCCCATTGTGGCCCGGCACGGTCAGGTTACACTCACCGCGCACAAGGATAGCGGCGCGGCGACCGGCGGGCAACGCCGGCCCGGCGGCGGAAAGGCGAGCGGGATGACCGACACCGAGGATCTGATGCCGGAGATCGAGGCGACCGGCATGCGCCTGGTGCAGGCCCGCGAGATGATCGCCCGCCGCATCATCGGCCAGGAAGAGGTGGTCGAGCAGACGCTGATCGCCATCCTCTGCGGCGGCCACGGCCTGCTGGTCGGCGCGCCGGGGCTCGCCAAGACCCGGCTGGTCGAGACGCTCGGCACCGTGCTCGGGCTGATCGCCCACCGGGTGCAGTTCACCCCCGACCTGATGCCGGCCGACATCCTCGGCGCCGAGGTGCTGGAGACCGGGCCGGACGGGTCGCGGCGCCTTCCGCTTCATCGACGGGCCGATCTTCTGCCAGCTGCTGATGGCCGACGAGATCAACCGGGCCAGCCCGCGCACCCAGTCGGCGCTCCTGCAGGCGATGCAGGAGAAGGAGGTCTCGGTCGCCGGGCAGCGGCGGATCCTGCCGCGGCCGTTCCACGTGCTCGCGACCCAGAACCCGATCGAGCAGGAGGGGACCTATCCGCTGCCGGAGGCGCAACTCGACCGGTTCCTGCTGCAGATCGACGTCGGCTATCCCGACCGCGACGCCGAGCGGGCGATCATCCTCGCCACTACCGGCATCGACGAGGCGGTGGCCGAGCCGGTGTTCGACGCCGACAGCCTGATCGCGGCGCAGCGGCTGATCCGCCGGCTGCCGGTCGGCGAGGCGGTGGTGGAGCGCATCCTCGACCTGGTGCGCGCGGCGCGGCCGGGCACCGCCGACACCCACGCCGCGGTGCGCGACGCGGTGAGCTGGGGGCCGGGGCCGCGGGCGGCGCAGGCGCTGATGCTGGCGATCCGGGCCCGGGCGCTGATCCAGGGCCGGCTGGTGCCGGGGCTCGACGACGTGGCGGCGCTGGCGCATCCGGTGCTGATCCACCGCATGGCGCTGGGCTTCGCGGCCCGCGCCGAGGGCCAGACCCTCGACGGGCTGATCGCCAGGCTGGTCGGCGACGTGATGGGCCTGGAGGCCGCCGCGTGATCGCGCCGCGGCCCCGCGGCCGGGACAAGCCGCAGGGACCGGTCGGGCTGCGGCGCGACGCCGAGAAGATCGCGGGCGCCCTGCCGCCGCTGCTGGCGCAGGCGGAGCTCCTGGCCGCGACGGTGGCGATGGGCTTTCACGGCCGCCGCCGGGCCGGGCATGGCGAGAATTTCTGGCAGTACCGCCAGGCGGTGCCGGGCGATGCCCGCTCGATGGTCGACTGGCGGCGCTCGGGCAAGTCGGACCAGCAGTTCATCCGCGAGATGGAATGGGAGGCGGCGCAGACCGTCAGCCTCTGGGTCGACGACGCCCAGTCGATGGACTACCGCGACCCGGAGAACCCTCGGCCCGCTCCAAGGGCGAGCGGGCGGCGCTGCTGGCGCTGGCGCTGGCGGTGCTGCTGATCAAGGCCGGCGAGCGGGTGGCGCTGATGGGCAGCGACGCCGCGCAGCCGCGCGCCGGGCGGGCGCAGCTGAACCGGATGGCGCTGGCGCTCGGCGACGGTCCGACCCGCGAGGACCGGCCGGACTACGGCACGCCGCCGGCGGACCGGATGGTGCGCGGCGGGCGGGCGGTGTTCTTCTCGGACTTCCTCGGCGATCTCGACGTGCTGATGCCGGCGCTGGCGCACGCCGCCGACCAGGGGGTGCGCGGCTGCTTCGTCCAGGTGCTGGACGAGACCGAGGAGGTCTTTCCCTTCGACGGCCGGATGATCTTCGAGAGCATGGGCCGCAGCACCGAGTTCGAGACCCAGCGGGCGCGGGCGCTGCGCGACGCCTATGGCGAGCGGCTCAGGGAGCGCAAGGCGCGGCTGACCGAGCTGGCCCGGCATCTGGGCTGGCGCTGCCTGTTCCACCATACGAGCATGAGCCCGCGCTCGGCGCTGCTCTGGCTCTACATGGCGGTCGGCGAGCGGGCGTGACAGCGCGATGATCGGCTCGGTGGCCTTCCTCGCGCCCTGGCTGCTGGTGGGGCTGGCGACGCTGCCGATCCTGTGGTGGCTGCTGCGGGCCGTGCCGCCGGCGCCGGGGCGGCGCGCCTTCCCCGGCGTGCGGCTGCTGCTGGGGCTGACCGATCCCGAGAAGATGCCCGAGCGCACGCCCTGGTGGCTGCTGCTGCTGCGGATGCTGGCGCTGGCGGCGGCGATCCTGGCCTTCGCCGGGCCGGTGCTGAACCCGCGGCCGGAGGGCTCGTCGGCGCCGCTCCTGGTGCTGCTCGACGGCGGCTGGGGCGACGCGCCGGACTGGGCGCGGCGCGTCGACCGCGCCGCGGCGGCGCTGGACGGCGCGGCGCGCGACGGCCGGCCGGCGGCGGTGCTGGCGATGACCGACGCGCCGCTGCCGGGCGAGGACCTGCCCTGGCGCGCCGCCTCGGACTGGACCGAGCGGCTGGCCGGGCTGGCGCCGCACGCCTGGGCGCCCGACCGCGCCGCCTGGGCCGGCTGGTTCGCCGCCCGCAGCGGGACGTTCGAGACGCTGTGGCTGAGCGACGGCATCGGCCACGGCGGCGAGGCGGACCTCGCCCGGGCGCTGCTCGCCCGCGGGCCGGTGACGCTGGTGGCGCCGCCCGAGACCGCGCTGGCGCTGACGCCGCCGCGGCTCGAGGACGGTGACTTCAAGGTCAGCGTGCTGCGGGCGGGGAGCGCCGCGGCGCGGCCGGTGGGGGTGATCGCGCTCGGCCCCGATCCCAACGGCATCGAGCGGGTGCTCGGCTCGGCCACGGCCGAATTCGCGGCCGGCGAGGACAAGCTCGACCTCGCCATCGACATGCCGGTCGAGCTGCGCAACCGGGTCGGCCGGGTGCAGCTGGCCGAGGCACGCTCGGCCGCCGGCGTGGTGCTGGCCGACGATTCGGTGCGCCGGCGCAAGGTCGGGCTGATGTCGGCGCGGCCCGAGGGCGAGGCGCAGGATCTGATCGATCCGCTGCACTACCTGCGCAAGGCGCTGGAGCCCTTCGCCGAGGTGATCGAGGCGCCGCTCGCCGAGATGCTGAATGCCGCGCCCGACGTGCTGATCCTGGCCGATGTCGGCACGCTCAGCGACGCCGAGCGCGCCGAGCTGCAGCCCTGGGTCGAGAAGGGGGGCCTGCTGATCCGCTTCGCCGGCCCGCGGCTGGCGCAGTCGGGCGCGGGCCAGCTCGAGGAGGATCCGCTGCTGCCGGTGCGGCTGCGGGCCGGCGGGCGCTCGATCGGCGGGGCGATGTCCTGGGGCGCGCCGCGCCGGCTGCAGCCGTTCCCGGAGTCCAGTCCGTTCGCCGGGTTGCCGGTGCCGCAGGACGTCGACATCTCCAGCCAGGTGATGGCGCAGCCCGACCCGGACCTGCCCGGCCGGGTGCTGGCGAGCCTGGAGGACGGCACGCCGCTGGTCACCGGACGGAGCCTCGGCGACGGCCGGGTGGTGCTCTTCCACGTCACCGCCAGCGCCGACTGGTCGAGCCTGCCGCTGTCGGGGCTGTTCGTGCAGATGCTCGAGCGGCTGACCCAGAGCGCCGGCGGCCTGGCCAGCGCGCCGGAGACGCTGGCCGGCACGGTCTGGACCCCGCTGCAGGTGCTCGACGGCTTCGGCGTGCTGGCGCCGCCCAGCCTGGTCGCCGGGGTGCCCGGCGAGCGGCTGGCCGAGGCCCGGCCCTCGCCCGAGACCCCGCCCGGGATCTACGCCGGCGGCGAGCGGCGGGTGGCGCTGAACGTGATGCGCACGGGCGACCGGCTGGCGCCGCTCGGGGCGCTGCCTTCGGGGGTGACCGTGGAGACGCTGGACCGCCCTGAGGAGATCCGGCTGGGACCGTGGCTGATCGGGCTGGCGCTGCTGCTCTTGGCGATCGACGTGCTGGCTACGCTCGCGGTCTCCGGGCGGCTGCGTCGGGGCCTGCGCGGCGCGGCGCGGGCGGCGGGGGCGGTCCTGCTGCTGGCGGGGCTCGCGTTCGGCGCCGGCCGGGCGCAGGCGCAGACCGGCCCCGACGCCGAGGCGCTTGAACGCGGCGAACCAGACCGTGCTCGCCTATGTGCTGACCGGCAATTCCCGGGTCGACGCGGTCAGCGCGGCCGGGCTGAAGGGGCTGAGCCAGGCCCTCTTCGATCGCACCGCGATCGAGCCGGCCGATCCGGTGGCGGTGGACATCGAGACCCACGACATCTCGCTCTATCCGTTCCTCTACTGGCCGGTCACCGACAGCCAGGCCCCGCCGTCCGACGCCGCCGTGGCCAAGATCAACGACTTCCTGCGCTTCGGCGGCATGATCCTGTTCGACACCCAGGACGCCGATCTCGGCGGCAGCGCGGGCGGCGCCACCACGCCGAACGGCCGGGCGCTGCAGCGCATCGCCATGAAGCTCGACATCCCGCCGCTGGAGCCGGTGCCGCACGACCACGTGCTGACCCGGACCTTCTACCTGCTGCAGGACTTCCCCGGCCGCTGGGCCGGCTCGACGGTCTGGGTCGAGGCCTCGCCGGACGCCGAGCAGGTCGAGGGCATGCCGTTCCGCAACCTCAACGACGGGGTGACGCCGGTGGTGATCGGCGGCAACGACTGGGCCTCGGCCTGGGCGGTGCAGGACAACGGCCAGCCGATGTTCCCGGTCGGCCGCGGCATCAGCCGGCGAGCGCCAGCGCGAGCTGGCGCTGAGGTTCGGCGTCAACCTGATCATGTACGTGATGACCGGGAACTACAAATCCGACCAGGTGCACGTGCCGGCGCTGCTCGACCGGCTGGGCCAGTAGATGCAGGCCGTGACCTTCGCGCCGCTGCTGCCGCTGCCGCTGATCGCCGCGCTGGCGGCGCTGGCGCTGGTGGGGGTCGCGCTGGCGCTCTGGCGCGGGCTGACCGGCTGGTGGCTGCGCGGGCTGGCGGCGCTGGTGCTGCTGGCGGCGCTCGCCGGCCCGTCGCTCCGCCGCGAGGACCGCACGCCGGTGGCGAGCATCGCCATCGTCGTGGTCGACGACAGCGCCTCGAACCGCATCGCCGGCCGCGACGCCCAGCTCGGCGCAGGCGCTCGACGGGCTGCAGGCGCGGCTCGACCGGCTCGGGCAGGGCGGCAAGCTCGAGGTCCGGACCATCCACGTCACCGACCGCGGCGAGGACGGCACGCTGCTCCTGACCGCGCTGGCCGAGGCGACCGCCGAGCTGCCCGCCGACCGCATCGCCGGCGCGATCCTCGTCACCGACGGCGAGGTGCACGACCCGACCGCGCTGGCGGCGTTCCCCGGCCCGGTGCAGGTGCTGCTGACCGGCAGCGCCAAGGACTGGGACCGCCGCGTCGTGGTCGAGACGGCGCCGGCCTTCGCCATCGTCGGCGAGGCGGTGAGCCTGGTGCTGCGGGTCGAGGACCTCGGCGCCGCCCCCGGCGGCGGCGGCTTCGCGCCGCTGTCGATCTCGCTCGACGGCACCGAGCCGCTGCGCTTCGACGTGCCGGTGAACCGCAGCGTGACCCTGCCGGTGACCCTGCAGCGCGGCGGGGTCAACGTGCTGCAGATCGCCACCCCGGAGGTGACCGGCGAGCTGACGCCGCGCAACAACCAGGCGATCGTCTCGATCAACGGCGTGCGCGACCGGCTGCGGGTGCTGCTGGTGTCGGGCGAGCCCTATCCGGGCGAGCGGACCTGGCGCAACCTGCTGAAGTCCGACAGCGCCGTCGATCTCGTGCACTTCACCATCCTGCGCCCGCCGGAGAAGCAGGACTTCGTGCCGGTGTTCGAGCTGTCGCTGATCGCCTTCCCGACGCAGGAGCTGTTCATGGAGAAGGTCGACGAGTTCGACCTGATCATCTTCGACCGCTACAAGCGCCGCGGCATCCTGCCGAACGCCTATTTCGAGAACATCGCCCGCTACGTCCGCGACGGCGGCGCGCTGCTGGTCGCGTCCGGCGCCGACTTCGCCGGGGCCGAGAGCCTCTACCGCTCGCCGCTGCGCGAGATCCTGCCGGTGGTGCCCACCGCGCGGGTGATCGAGGAGGGCTTCCGCCCGAAGGTCTCCGAGATCGGCCACCGCCACCCGGTGACCGCCGGGCTCGAGGAGCACGCGCCGAAGCCGACCGCGCCGGACGGCACGCCGGGCTGGGGGCGCTGGTTCCGCATGGTCGAGGTCGAGGCGAAGTCCGGCGAGACGGTGATGGAGGGCCCCGAGGGCAAGCCGCTGCTGGTGCTCGACCGCCAGGGCGAGGGCCGGATCGCGGTGCTGGGCTCCGACGAGGCCTGGCTCTGGAGCCGCGGCTACGAGGGCGGCGGGCCGCAGCTCGAGCTGCTGCGCCGGCTCGCGCACTGGCTGATGAAGGAGCCCGAGCTCGAGGAGGAGGTGCTGCGCGGCACCGGCGAGGACGGCGCGGTGATGATCGAGCGCCGGACGCTCGCCGACAGCGTGCCGCCGGTGACCGCGACCAGCCCCTCCGGCGCGACCACGGAGGTCACGCTGACCGAGACCTCGCCCGGCCTCTGGCAGGGCAAGATCGAGGACGCCGAGAACGGGGTCTGGCGGCTGGAGAACGGCGACCAGAAGGCGGTGGCGGTGGTCGGCCCCTCGGCGCCGAAGGAATTCGCCGACCCGGTCTCGACCGGCGACATCCTGGCCCCGCTCGCCACCGCCAGCCGCGGCGGCATCCGCCGGCTCGAGGACGGCCTGCCCGAGCTCCGCCTGGTCCGCGAGGGCCGGGTCGCCGACGGCCGCGGCTGGATCGGGCTCGCCGACCGCGACGCCTACCAGCTGCGCGACATCCGCCAGGTCGACCTCGCCCCCGGCTGGCTGAGCCTGATCCTCGCCGCCGGCTTCGCCTTCGTCGCCTGGCGGATCGAGGGGCGGTAGGCGGCGCAACCCTGCCGGCGGGCGACAGCGCCCGGGATCTGCGAATGCCTTGGAATTCCGGCCTGCCGGCTCTAGGATTCCCGGTGGAGGCCGCCCCATGCAGATGCCCGACCCGGATCCCGCCATCCTTGCCCGCAAGGCCGAGATCGTACGCCGGCTGCAGGCGGTGCTGGCGCCTGACGCGGTGATCCACGACCCGGCCGAGCTGCGCGCCTACGAGTGCGATGCGCTGACCGCCTATCGCTGCCCGCCGCTCGCCGTGGTGCTGCCCGGCTCGACCGAGGAGGTGGCGGCGGTGCTGCGGATCTGCCACGCCGAGGGGGTGCCGGTGGTGCCGCGCGGCGCCGGCACCAGCCTCGCCGGCGGCTCGCTGCCGACCGCGGACTGCGTGCTGCTCGGGGTGGCGCGGCTGAACCGGGTGCTCGAGGTCGACTTCGACAACCGCTTCATCCGGGTCGAGACCGGGCGGACCAACCTCAGCGTCACCGCCGCGGTCGAGGACGACGGCTTCTTCTACGCCCCCGACCCCTCCAGCCAGCTCGCCTGCGCCATCGCCGGCAACATCGCGATGAACTCCGGCGGCGCGCATTGCCTGAAGTACGGCGTCACCACCAACAACCTGCTCGGCGTCACCATGGTGCTGATGGACGGCACGGTGGTGGAGCTGGGCGGGGCGCATCTCGACGCGCCCGGCTACGACCTGCTCGGCGTCGTCTGCGGCTCGGAGGGGCAGCTCGGGGTGGTGACCGAAGCGACCCTGCGGATCCTGAAAAAGCCCGAGGGGGCGCGGCCGGTGCTGATGGGCTTCGGCTCGAGCGAGGTCGCCGGGGCCTGCGTCGCCGACATCATCCGCGCCGGGGTGCTGCCGGTGGCGATCGAGTTCATGGACCGGCCCTGCATCCGCGCCTGCGAGGCGTTCGTGCACGCCGGCTATCCCGACGTGGAGGCGCTGCTGATCGTCGAGGTCGAGGGCTCGGAGGCCGAGATCGCCGAGCAGCTCGGCAAGATCACCGCGATCGCCCGGCGGCACGGGCCGGAGGTGCTGCGCGAGAGCGGCTCGGCCGAGGAATCGGCGCTGATCTGGAAGGGGCGCAAGGCCGCGTTCGGGGCGATGGGGCAGCTTGCCGACTACATCTGCCTCGACGGCACCATCCCGGTGAGCGCGCTGCCCTTCGTGCTGCGGCGGATCGGCGAGCTGACCGCGGGCTACGGGCTGGGGGTGGCGAACGTCTTTCATGCCGGCGACGGCAACATGCACCCGCTGATCCTCTACGACGCCAACAAGCCGGGCGACCTGGAGAAGGCCGAGAGCCTCGGCGCCGACATCCTGCGGCTCTGCGTCGAGGTCGGCGGGTGTCTCACCGGCGAGCACGGGGTCGGCGTCGAGAAGCGCGACCTGATGGACGTGCAGTACGCGCCGGCGGATCTCGAGGCGCAGCTGCGGGTCAAGGACGCCTTCGACCCGCGCTGGCTGCTCAACCCCGCCAAGGTGTTCCCGCTGGCGGCGACGCGCGGGCGGCGGGCGGCGTGAGCGGCTACGCTCCGGCGAGCGAGGAGGAACTGGCGGCCGTGGTGCGCGATGCGCCCGCGGAGGGGCTGGCCATCGAGGGCGGCGGTACCCGCGGCATCGGCCATGGCGTCGCGGGCGCGCGGCTGGCGACGGGGGGCCTCAGCGGCATCACCCTCTACGAGCCCGGGGCGCTGACGCTGGTGGTGCGGGCCGGCACGCCGCTCGCCGAGGTCGAGGCGGCGCTGGCGGCGGAGGGGCAGCGGCTGCCGTTCGAGCCCTGGGACGCCCGGCCGCTGACCGGGTCGAACGGCGTGCCGACCGATCGGCGGCATGGTCGCGGTCAACGCCTCCGGGCCGCGGCGGATCCAGGCCGGGGCCTGCCGCGACAGCCTGATCGGGGTGCGCTTCGTCGACGGCACCGGCGCGGTGGTCAAGAACGGCGGGCGGGTGATGAAGAACGTCACCGGGCTCGATCTGGTCAAGCTGATGGCGGGCAGCCACGGCACGCTCGGGGTGCTGACCGAGCTTGCGTTCAAGGTGTTGCCGGCCGCCGAGGCCACCGCGACGCTGGTGCTGGAGGGGCTGGACGCCGCGACTGCCGGGCGGGCGATGACCGCGGCGCTGGCCACGCCCTACGACGTGAGCGGCGCGGCGCACCTGCCGCAGGGGGTGGAGGGGCCGGCGACGCTGCTGCGGCTCGAGGGCCTGGCCGGGTCGGTGGCGCACCGGGCGCGGGAGTTGGCGCGGGCGCTCGCCGGCTTCGGCCCGGCGCGGATCGCCGAGGGGCCGGGCGAGTGGGCCGGCATCCGCGACGCCGCGGCTTTCGCCGGGCGCGAGGGTGCGGTCTGGCGGGTGTCGGTGAAGCCTGTCGATGGACCGGTTCTGGGGGCGCGGCTGGCGCCGGCGGAGGTGATCTACGACTGGGCCGGGGGGCTGGTCTGGGTGCTGGCGCCGGAGGAGACGGACGTGCGCGCGGCGCTGGCCGGCATTGCCGGCCACGCGACGCTGGTGCGGGCGAGCGAGGCGGCGAAGGCGCGCTGGGGGGTGTTCCAGCCCGAGCCGGCGCCGGTGGCGGCGCTGGCGGCGGGGCTGCGGGCGCGGTTCGATCCGCGGGGGGTGCTGAACCCGGGGCGGATGACGGCCCGCGCCGCCGCGGCCGCGTAGGCGATGCAGACGAATTTCACCGCCGAGCAGCTGCGCGACCCCGCGACGGCGCGGTCGAACAGGATTTTGCGGACCTGCGTGCATTGCGGGTTCTGCACCGCGACCTGTCCGACCTACCAGCTGCTGGGGGACGAGCTGGATGGCCCGCGGGGGCGGATCTACCTGATCAAGGACATGCTGGAGGGCGGGCGGCCGGCGGATGCGAAGACGGTCAAGCACATCGACCGCTGCCTGAGCTGCCTCGCCTGCATGACGACCTGCCCCTCGGGGGTGCACTACATGCACCTGGTCGACCATGCCCGGGAATATATCGAGCGGACCTACCGCCGGCCGCCGTTCGAGCGGGCGCTGCGCTGGGCGCTGGCGCAGGTGCTGCCGTATCCGGGGCGGTTCCGGCTGGCGATCCGCGCCGCCGGGCTCGGGCGGCCGTTCGCGGGGCTGCTGCCGCGGCAGCTGCGGGCGATGCTGGAGTTCGCGCCGCGCCGGCTGCCGCCGCCGAGCCCGATGGACGCGCCGCAGGTCTTTCCCGCCGAGGGCGCGCGGCGGAAGCGGGTGGCGCTGCTGACCGGCTGCGCGCAGCGGGTGCTCAACACCGACATCAACGCCGCGACGATCCGGCTGCTGACCCGGCACGGCTGCGAGGTGGTGGTCGCCGAGGGCGCGGGCTGCTGCGGGGCGCTGACCCACCACATGGGCAAGGCGCGCGAGAGCCATGCGACGGCGGCGAAGAACGTGCAGGCCTGGATGCGCGAGGCGCGGGGCGCGGGGCTGGACGCGGTGGTGGTCAACACCTCCGGCTGCGGCACGACGGTGAAGGACTACGGGCACATGTTCGAGGGCGACCCGCTGGCGGCGGACGCGGCCACGGTGGCGGGGCTGGCGCGCGACGTCTCGGAGCTGATGGCCGAGCTGGGGCTGAAGCCGGCGAGCGCGCCGGCGCTGCGGGTCGCCTATCACGCCGCCTGCTCGCTGCAGCACGGCCAGCAGGTCCGGTCGCAGCCGAAGGCGCTCCTGAAGGCCGCGGGCTTCGAGGTGGTGGAGCCGCGCGACAGCCATCTCTGCTGCGGCTCGGCCGGCACCTACAACCTGCTGCAGCCGGAGATCTCCGGCGAGCTCCGGGCGCGCAAGGTGGCGACGCTGGAGGAGCGGGCGCCGGCGGTGATCGCGGCGGGCAACATCGGCTGCATGATGCAGATCGGCGCGGCGACCGCGCTGCCGGTGGTCCATACCGTGGAGCTGCTCGACTGGGCGACGGGCGGGCCGCGGCCGCCGGCGCTGCAGGCCTGAGGCGATGGTCGAGTCGGCGGGGCTCCACCGGGGACATTGACGGTGATCCGATCGGGCACGTCGTCGCGGCAGATGCGCCCTGGATCGCAGCAGCGGGGCGCCGGTGGCGCGCCGCGCGATCCGGTCGCCCGGAGCGCGCGAGCGCGGAGGGCGAGGGGCGTCGGGCATCAGCGTCGCCTTGTAATCGGTGCGCGCCTGCCTGGGCGGCGCGGAACGCGCCTGCCGAGGGCAGTATCCGTCTTGAGTCAAGCGGCATGGGGGGTCCATTTCCGGCGGTCTCGGAGCAGGGCGTTGGCGAGGACGAGGAGCTTGCGCATCACCGCCACGAGCGCCAGCTTCTTCGGTTTGCCGGCGGCCACCAGGCGCTCGTAGACGGTGCGCAGGTCGGGGTTGTGGCGGGCGGCGACGAGGGCGGGCATGTAGAGGGCGCGGCGCAGGGCCGCGCGGCCGCCGCCGATGAAGGCGCGGCCGCGCCACTGACCGGAGCTGCGGGTGAGGGGCGCGACCCCGGCCAGCGCCGCCGCCTGCCGGCCCTCCATGCCGCCGAGCTCGGGCATCTCGGCCAGGATCGTGGTGGCGGAGGTCGCCCCGAGGCCGGGGATCGAGACCAGGATCGCCTCCCGGGCGCGGAGCTCCGGGTCGGCCCGCACGAGGGCGGCCAGCGCGGCGTCGAGCTCGGCGATGTCTGCCTCGACCGCCTTCAGGCGCCGCTCGATCTGGCGGCGCACGAGCGCATGCGCCGCGGTCTGCCGCTGCGCCAGGAGCGCGGTGCGGTCCTTGACCAGCGCCTGGCGGCCGCTCGACAAGGCATTGAGATCGGACTGGGTTTCGCCCCGGGGCGCCTGCGGCTCCAGCTCCAGCACCTGCCCCATCCGCGCCAGCATCGCCGCGTCGATCCGGTCGGTCTTGGCCCGCCGCCCCAGCGCCTGGGAGAAGCGCCGGGCCTGGCGCGGGTTGACCTTGCAGTAGAGCAGCCCGGCGTGCTCGAGCGCCTCGGCCAGCGCCCGGTGATAGGCCCCGGTCGCCTCGAACACCACCCGCGGCGCGTCCGCCGGGGGCGCGCCCCCGGCGGACGCGCCCGGCCCCTCGAGCCAGGCGATCAGCGCCGCATGGCCGCGGCCGGTGTTCGCGAACCGCGCGCCGGGCGCCTCGGGAAAACAGCCGACGTCCAGCCAGTCCTTGGAAATGTCGATGCCGACGGTCATACTCATGTCTCGGTCTCCACCTGGTCTTGTCATACGAGCCTCGCGCTCGGGTATCCGTTCAGGTCGGTGATCGGACGAAGGCGACCAGACTGCCCACGGGCCTCGCGCCCAAGGCAGGCGACGGTCCGTCCTCCGCCGTTGCCGGTGCGCGTGACACCGGCAACGGCCCCATATTCCCTCAGGGGCCCGGGAAAACCATAAGACAAGGCAGGCGCGCACCGATTTGTCGACGGACAAATCGGTGAAGTGAATGCGGAGAGCGCGCGCAGGAAGCCTGCCGGTGCCGCCGGTGCCGCCGCGCCCGCGCATCATGAGGCGTGCCCGCCCGAGCCCGCCGGCACGAGGAGCGGGGCGGCCTGGATCGCAGCCGCGGCGAAGGCCGCTTCCGCGCCGTGCGGGCCGTTGACGAGCGCCAGGCCCGAGCCGGTCATGCCGCGCGCGGGCGGCTCGATCGAAGCCGACCTCGTCGACGCGGACCGGCAGCGGCGCCAGCGCGGCGAGCAGCTCGCCGTGGCGCCCGGCGGGCAGCAGCGGGTACCAGACGAGCACGCTGGCCTCGGGCCATTTCGCCAGCAGCCGGCGAACGAAGGCCGCGGTCGCGGCGTATTCCGCCTTCACCTCGTAGGAAGGATCGACCAGCACCAGCCCGCGGCGCGGCCGGAACGGCGCCAGTGCCAGCGTCGCCTCGAAGCCGTCCCGGCGCTGGATCTCCACCCCCGGGCCGGCCAGCGCCGCCACCAGCGCCGCGTGCTCGGCCGGGTGCAGCTCCATCAGCGCCAGCCGGTCCTGCGGGCGCAGCAGCGAGCGGGCGATCAGCGGCGAGCCCGGATAGGCCGAAGGCCCGGCCTCGGCGCGCGCCGCCGCCAGCGCCCGGCCGAACGGCGTCGCCGGATCGGGGGCGATGCGGCCGATGCCGCGCGCGGACTCGCCGGTCTTCTGCGCCTCCGGCGCGGCGAGGTCGTAGCGGCCGCGGCCGGCATGGGTCTCGACGTAGCTGATGCCGCGCGGCTTGGCGGTCAGCCGCGCCAGCAGCTCGGCCAGCACGATGTGCTTGTGCAGGTCGGCCGGGCTGCCGGCATGGTAGCCGTGCTGGTAGGAGAGCATCGTCGCGGCGGCCGTCAGGCCACCCGCAGGCCGCCGACCCAGACCGCGCCGGGGATCGGCAGCCCGTCGCTGACCCGGAACCGCAGCAGGTCGGCGACGAGCCCCGGCGCGATCCGGCCGCGATCGCCGAGCCCTGCCGCCCGCGCCGGCGCCGCGGTGACGGTGGCGAGCCCCGCCGCCATGTCGCCCGCCGCCAGCCCGAGCCGGACCGCGCCGAGGAGCAGGCTCGCCGGCGCATAGTCCGAGGACAGGATGTCGAGGAGGCCCGCCTCGGCCAGCGCCTCGGCCGCGACGTTGCCCGAATGCGAGCCGCCGCGGATCAGGTTCGGGGCGCCCATCATCACCGCGATGCCGTGCGCCGTGGCAGGCGGCCGCGGCGGCCCGGGTGGTGGGAAACTCGGCGATCCGCGCGCCGTGCGCGGCCGAGGCCGCGACGTGCGCCGCGGTGGTGTCGTCGTGGCTCGCCAGCGTCGCACCCAGCCGCCGGGCCGCGGCGACCGCCGCCGCCTCGTGCCGGGCGCCGTGGCGGTCCCCCAGCCCGGTCATCAGCGCCACGTGCGCCTGGAACTCGGCCTCGGTCATGGCGCGGTGGCCGGTGGCGTAGGCGCGCAGCTTGGAGATGTCGGTGAACTGGCGCTGGCCGGGGGTATGGTCCATCAGGCTGACGATGCCGACCCGGTCCTCGGGCCCGAACTCGGCCAGCTCCTCCTCCAGCGTCTCCGAGCAGGTCTCGGCGCGCAGGTGCAGGCGGTGGCGGATCCGCAGGCTGCCGGCCTCGCGCAGGCGGACGATCTCGCTCGCCAGCGGGCGGGCGTAGCGGCGGTAGCCGGACTTGCCGCCCGCCAGCAGCGAGCCGACCCGGAGCGCGTCGAAGACCGTGGTGATGCCGGTGCCGGCCAGCTCGGCGTCGTGGGCGAGGATCGCCGCGGTATCGGGCCAGCGCACCCCCGGCCGCGGCTCGAGATGGCGTTCCAGGTTGTCGGTGTGCAGCTCGATCAGCCCCGGCGCCAGGAAGGCGCCCTCGCAGTCCTCCGCGCCGCGCGGCACGCCGCCGCCGGTGTCGATCGCCTCGATCCGGCCGCCCCGCAGCACCAGGCTGCCGGTGACGGTTTCGCTCGGCAGCACCAGGCGGGCGTTGGCGAGGATCGTGGCCTCGTGTTGCGCGATGCGGGTGTCGTGTGGCATGGCGGGCCTGTCTGCCGGGTTCGGGACCACCATGGGCGACTGGCGCCGCCATGCAATCTATTTTGCGCCGCCCGCGGGCAGCGCGCTGGCGCGGTTCGGCGCCGACTGGCTCGGCTGGGAGCCGGAAGCGGGCGAGGCCCGCGACGGCTTCACCCTGCCGGGCCTGCCGCAGCCGCGCGCCGCGCTCGTCGCCGCCCCGGCGCGCTACGGCCTGCACGCCACGCTGAAGCCGCCGTTCCGCCTCGCCGCCGGCCGCGATGCCGCCGGCCTCGACGCGGCGGTCGCCAGGCTGGCCGCGGAGTGCCGCGGCTTCGCGCTCCGGCTCCGGGTTGCCGAGCTCGGCGCCTGGCTGGCGCTGGTGGCCGAGGCGGAACCGCCGGGGCTCGCGGCGCTGGAGGCCGCCTGCGTCACCCGGCTCGACGGCTTTCGCGCCGCCCCGGACCCGCCCGAGGTCGCCCGCCGGCGCGCCGCCGGGCTCGACGCCGGCGAGGAGGCGAACCTGCTGCGCTGGGGCTATCCTTACGTGCTGGACCGCTTCCGCTTCCACCTGACGCTGGCCGGCCCGCTGCCGCCGGCGGTCCGGGCTCCGGTCGCCGCCGCGCTCGAGGCGGCGCTGGCGCCGCTCCTGGCCGCGCCGGTTCCGGTCACGGAGATCTGTCGCTTCGCCGAAGCTCCGGACGGGCGCTTCCGGCTGCTCAGCCGGCATCCTCTCGGCGCGGCGGCAGCGCGGCGATGAACCGGGCCAGCGCCGCTTCGAGCGGCCCGGCGTTCTCGACCGTCACCGCCTCTAGCAACGGCGGACCGGCCGGCGCTTCGGCGAGCGCCGGGCGGCCGCGGCCGGCGAGCCGGGCCTCCAGCACCGGGGCCGGGGCGGTCACCACCAGCACCCGGCAGGGCGCGTAGCGCGCCCGTGCCGCCGGGATGGCGCTGCGCCCGGCGCGGGCCAGCACGTGCTGGCCGGCCGCCAGCCGCGGCTCGAGTTCCGCCCGCAGCCCGAAGCGTCGTCCCTGCGCCTGCCAGTCCAGCGCCAGCCGGCCGGCGCGGCGCAGCGCCTCGAAGGCGGCCGGGCTCAGCCCGCGGCTCGCCCCGCCGGGGGACCCGGTCACCACCTGCCGCGCCACGTAGATGTCGGGCCGGGCGGCGGCCGCGGCCGCGATCAGCGTCTCCTTGCCGGCCCCCGAAGGCCCGACGACCAGAACCAGCGTGCCGCGCCGGCCTCTGCCGCCGGCGCGGGACGCGCCGTCCTGCCACCGTTGCGGTTGCATCGCCTCAATCATGGTTTTCTGTCCTTTTGTTGTCGTTGCAGGCACGGTTCGGTCACGCCGGCAGGCCACGCCGGCCGAGGTCGGCGCGCAGCGCCTCGGGCGAGGTGAAGCGGATGGCGTCGATGCCGAGCGCGGCGGCGCCGGCCACGTTCGGCCCGCTGTCGTCGATGAAGATGCAATCGGCCGCCGCCAGGCCGTTGCGGGCGAGGCAGAGCCGGAAGATCGCCGGGTCGGGCTTGACCAGCCCCTCGTCGCCCGAGACCACGGCGTCGCGAAACCTGCCGAGGAAGGGAAAGCGCGCCCGGGTCTCGAGCCACTTCTCGGCGGAGAAGTTGGTGATGGCGTAGAGCGGCACGGCGGCGGCGGCCAGGCTTTCCAGGATGGCGACCGAGCCGTCGATCGCGCCGGGCACGGTGTCCTGCCAGCGGTCGTGGAAGGCGCGCAGCAGCGCCGCGCGATGCGGATGCCGGGCCGCCAGCTCCGCGACGCCTTCCTCCCAGCCGCGCCCGCGGTCGAACTCGAGGTTCCAGGCGGCGAAGTCCACCTCGGCGAAGAACGCGTCGATCGCGGCCTCGTCGGGCAGGAGCGTGCGGTAGAGGAGCCGGGCGTCCCAGCGGATCAGCACGTTGCCGACGTCGAAGATCACCGCGCGGCGCCCGGTCCCACCCTGGAGCGGGAGGACATCCGGGCCGTGCGGTCGATCGTCGCGCGTCACGGCGGGCAGCTCTCTCCTCGATGGTCCGGCACGTCGCCGGTCCTGCAGCCGGACGAGGCAGGATCGCAGGCCCGGTCAGGGGATACAACGGCCGAGACGTGAACTTTCTATGAAGCATCGGCGACCGCGGCGCCGCGCGGGCGGCTCGTGCCGAGGCAGTTGCAATTCGTCGGGCTCCGCCGCAAGGTTCCACAGCGGCCTGACCGCAAAAGAGAAATCAGGGAGGACTGAAATGAGAGGCATAACCGGCTTGCTCCTTGCCGGAGCGCTGGTGGCCGGGCTGGGGGCCTCGGCCCCGGCGGCGGACGCCAAGACCTACTACTGGATCTCGCATGGCTCGCCCGCCGATCCGGTCTGGACCTACTTCCTCAGCGGCGCCGAGAAGTGGGGAAAGGACACCGGCAGCACCGTCAACACCTCGTTCCACAACGGCGACGTCGCCTCGCAGCAGGAAGCGGTGCGCTCCGCCATCGCCGCCGGCGCCGACGGCATCGTCACCTCGAGCCCCGACCCGGGCAGCCTGGTCGAGCTCGCCAAGGAGGCGAACGATGCCAAGATCCCGATCATCAACTTCAACACCCCCGACCCGAGCGCGAGCTTCGACGCCTATGTCGGCGGCGACAACGTGGTCTTCGGCACGCACTGGGCGCAGTACCTCGTCGACCACAACCTGGTGAAGAAGGGCGACTTCGTCTGGATGCCGGTCGAGGTTCCCGGCGCGACCTACGGCGTGCAGGAGGAGCAGGGGATCAAGAGCGTGTTCGAGCCGCTCGGCATCACCTACGAGGTCACCGATTCGACCCTGGACCAGGCCGAGATCATCACCCGCATGTCCGACTACCTGACGGCGAACCACGGCAAGATCAACGCGATCATCGGCCTGGGCGACCTGGTGATGGGCTCGATCAAGCGCGTCTTCGACCAGGTCGGCGTCAAGCCGGGCGAGATTCCGGTCGTCGGCTGGGGCAACTCGCTCGACACCACCCAGGAGGTGCTGAACGGCTACGTCAACGCCGCCCAGTGGCAGGACCCGCTGGCGACCAGCTACGTGGCGCTGTCGCTCGCGGCGATGGCGGCCAGCGGCATCCCGCCGGGCTTCGACGTGATCACCGGCGCGCTCTACGAGAAGGACAAGGCGCAGTTCTACGACGACATCCTGTCGGGCAAGTAGCGCCGCAATCCCACGGGAGGATCCGGGCCGCGCGCACGCGCCCCCGCGGTCCTCCCGGCACCCCGCGAGATTCACCGCCTTGGAAAAACGCTCACTGCTGCAGCGCTTCGTCGCCATGCCGGAGTTCGGCCCGCTGGTCCTGCTGGTGGTCGAGATCGCGCTGTTCTGGTCGATCAACCCGACCTTCGTGTCGCCGCTCAACATCGGCAACACCCTCACCTTTACCGTCGAGCTCGGCCTGATCGCGCTGGCGATGACGCTGCTGATGACCGCGGGCGAGTTCGACCTTTCGGTCGGGTCGGTCTTCGGCTTCGCGCCGGTGCTGATGTGGACCCTCTTCAACAGCGGCACGGCATCGCTGGAGCTGTCGTTCTTCGTCGCCATGCTGGCGGCCGCCGGCATCGGGCTCTTCAGCGGCCTCTTCGTCACCCGGCTGAAGATCCCCTCGTTCCTGGTCACCCTCGGCATGCTGCTGGTGGTGCGCGGCACCGCGCTCTACATCACCGACGGCTTCCCGCAGCGCACCTGGAACGCCCAGGGCCGCTTCCTCGCCGATCTCCTCGTCGGCGACTTCTACGTCGGCCCTTTCCGCATCTACGCCTCGCTCTTCTGGTTCGTCGGCGCCGCGCTGGTGCTCGGCTACGTGCTGACCGGCAGCAAGGCCGGCAACTGGATCCAGGCCTCCGGCGGCAACGCGCAGGCCGCCCGCGCCCGCGGCGTCAAGGTCGAGCGCACCAAGATCGCGCTCTTCGTGCTGACCGCGACGATGGCGGCCTTCGCCGGCATGATCTCGTCGATCCGCACCTCCGCCGCCAATCCCAACAGCGGCACCGGCTACGAGCTGGAGGTCATCGCCATGGTGGTGATCGGCGGCACGGTGCTGACCGGCGGCCGCGGCACCATCCTCGGCACCGTGATCGGCACGCTGATCCTCAGGGTGATGCGCAACGGCATCGTGCTGATCGGGGTGCCGGGGCTCGCCTACAACATCTTCATCGGCGCGATCATCCTCGGGATGATGGCGCTGCACTCCTGGCTGGAACGCCGGCACCACGCTGGGACCTGAGATGACCGACCTGATCCGCATGGAGCATATCACCAAGTACTATGGCCGCGTGCTGGCGCTCGACGACGTCAGCTTCACCGTGCGTGAACGCGAGATCGTGGGGCTCCTCGGCGACAACGGCGCCGGCAAGTCGACGCTGATCAAGGTGCTCTCGGGCGCGGTGCCGGTGACCAGCGGCGAGATCTACGTCCGCGGCAAGCGGGCGAGCATCGCCAGCACCACCGATGCGATCGGCTACGGCATCGAGACGATCTACCAGGACTCGGCGCTGGTCACCCAGCTCTCGATCGCCCGCAACCTGTTCCTGGGCCGCGAGCCGGTGAAGGGGCCGCGCTTCCTCGGCCGCCTCGACCAGGAAACCATGAACAGCGTCGCCCGCGACCTGCTACGCCAGGTCGGCATCGAGAAGTCGATCCCGCCGGACACGCCGATCGGCTCGCTCTCGGGCGGCGAGCGCCAGGCGGTGGCGATCGCGCGGGCCATGCATTTCGACAGCGACCTGATCATCCTCGACGAGCCGACCAACAACCTCGGCGTCGCCGAGACCCACGGGGTGCTGACCTTCGTGCGCAACGCCCGCGATTCGGGGCACTCCTGCATCTTCATCGCCCACAACATCCACCACGTCTTCCAGGTGGTCGAACGCATCGTGGTGATGCGCCGCGGCAAAGTCGTGGCCGACGACATCGATCCGCGCAAGACCTCGGTCGAGGAGGTGGAGCGCGTCATCACCGGCATGACCGCGGGAGCGGACTGAGGGGTCAGGAGGCGGCCAGGCTTCCGTTCCGGGCCATCACGCCGCGGGCCTCGGCGACCAGGTCGCGCACGATTTCCGCCGCCGGCTGTTCGCGCCGGACCAGGCCGACGCCCTGCCCGGCCCAGAGCGGCATGGCCTCGATGTCGCCGGTGACGTCGGGACGCGGGGTGATGGCCTCGTAGCGCAGCAGCGGGTTGCCGTGCTCGTGCCCGACGACCTCGTCTTCGCCCGGTCGCCCGCCGGGGCCGGGCCGGCCTTCTTCTTCCCAGGCGGCGACGGCCGGGGTCCGCAACACCCGGGCCGGCGCGTCGGGCCAGCCGCCGTCGAAGAGCCTGGAATAGACGGTGTCGGCGGCGCAGCCCGCGAGCACCCGGTCGCGGTAGAGCGGGTGGGCGTCGGCCTCGGTCGCGGCCAGGAAACGGGTGCCGATCCAGGCGGCGCCGGCGCCGAGCGCCAGGGCCGCCGCGAGGCCGCGCCCATCGGCGATGCCGCCAGCGGCGACGACCGGAACCGGCGCAATGGCATCGACGACCGCGGGCACCAGGGCCAGCGTGCTGGTGGTGCCGCGGACATGACCGCCAGCCTCCCAGCCCTGGGCGACGACGACGTCGGCGCCGCCGGCGACCGCGGCTTCGGCCTCGGCGACGCTGCCGACGGAGACCATCAGGAGCGCGCCGGCGTCGTGCACAGGCCCGGCGAGCGGCGCGGGATCGCCCCAGAAGATCGAGACGATCGGGACGCGCTCGTCGAGCATCACCTCGATCTCGGCCGCTACGTCAAAGGCCAGCACGACATTGGCGACGAAGGGACGGTCGGTCTGCTGCCGCACCCGGCGGATCCGTGCGCGCGCCTCGTCGCCGCCCCAGCCGGTCAGCCCGAGTGTGCCGAGCCCGCCGGCGCCGGAAACCGCGGCAGCCAGCGCCGGGCCTGCCGCGCCGCCGATCGCGGCCTGGATGACCGGGTAGTCGATGCCGAGAAGCTCGCAGAGTGCGGTTCGCATGGGTCTCCCCCTCTCGCGTCAGCGAAGCATAGCAGAACGGCGGCGCGGCGGGGACGTCTAGCCGATCTTGCCGGTGATGTAGTCCTCGGTCTGCTTCTCGCGCGGGTTGGAGAAGATGTCGGCGGTGGGGCCGTGCTCGATCAGCCGGCCGAGGTGGAAGAAGGCGGTGCGCTGGCTGACGCGGGCGGCCTGCTGCATCGAGTGGGTGACGATGACGATGGTGTAGTTCGCGCGCAACTCGTCGATCAGCTCCTCGATGATCGCGGTGGCGATCGGGTCGAGCGACGAGGCGGGCTCGTCCATCAGCAGCACCTCGGGCCGGGTGGCGATGGCGCGGGCGATGCAAAGCCGCTGCTGCTGGCCGCCGGAGAGGCCGGTGCCGGATTCGTGCAGGCGGTCCTTGACCTCGTTCCAGAGGCCGGCGCGCTTGAGCGAGCCGGTCACCAGCGCCTCGAGTTCGGCCTTGCTGCGGGTCATTCCGTGAATCCGGGGGCCGTAGGCCACGTTCTCGAAGATCGACTTCGGGAACGGGTTCGGCTTCTGGAATACCATGCCGACCCGGGCGCGCAGCTCGACCACGTCGATGCGCGGGTCGTAGATGTCGATGTCCTCGAGCCGGATCGAGCCGGTGACCCGGGCGATCGGAATGGTGTCGTTCATCCGGTTGATGCAGCGCAGGAAAGTCGACTTGCCGCAGCCCGAGGGGCCGATCAGCGCGGTGACCTGGTTCTGCGGGATGTCGAGGGCGACGCCGAAGAGCGCCTGCTTCTCGCCGTAGAAGACCGAGACGTCGCGGGCGGCCACCTTGACGTGGCGGGGCGCCGGCTGGCCCTGGGGCACGGCCCTGAGCGTAACGGGGTCAGCCACGACGGTCGGGATGTGAGGGCTTCGGCATTGGCCTACCAGGTCCGTTCGAGCCGCTGGCGCAGGAAGATCGCGACCGCGTTCATCACTATCAGAAATCCGAGCAGGACCAAAATCGCCGCGGAGGTGCGCGAGACGAAGCCGCGCTCCGGGCTGTCGGCCCAGAGGAAGATTCTGGGTCGGCAGCGCCGTGGAGGCGTCGAGGATGCCGCCCGGGCGGGGTGGTGATGAAGGCGTTCATGCCGATCAGCAGCAGCGGGGCGGTCTCGCCGAGCGCCTGGGCGAGGCCGATGATGGTGCCGGTGAGGATCCCCGGCATCGCCAGCGGCAGCACGTGGTGCATCACCACCTGGTGGCGCGAGGCGCCGATGCCGAAGCCGGCCTCGCGGATCGAGGGCGGCACCGCCTTCAGCGCGTTGCGGGTGACGATGATGATGGTGGGCAGCGTGATCAGCGCCAGCACCAGGCCGCCGACCAGCGGCGCCGAGCGCGGCAGGCCGAAGCTCTGGATGAAGACCGCGAGCCCGAGCAGGCCGAAGACGATCGAGGGCACCGCGGCCAGGTTGTTGATGTTGACCTCGACCAGGTCGGTGAAGCGGTTCTGCGGCGCGAATTCCTCGAGGTAGATCGCGGCGGCGACACCGACCGGGAAGCTGATCACGAAGCAGACCAGCAGCGCGTAGAACGAGCCGACGATGGCGCCGGCGAGCCCGGCGGTTTCGGGAAAGCGGCTGTCGGCGTCGAGGAAGAGCCCGGTATTGAAGGCGCGCGAGATCCGGCCGGCCGCGACCAGGGCATCGAAGCGCGCCACCTCCTGGTCGTTCAGCCGTCGCCGGTCCTGGGGCGTGGCGCGGTCGATCAGGCCCTTGTCGAGCTGGTCGTAGGGGTCGGCGACGGGAACCTTGAGGGTCAGGGTGCCGCCGATCAGATCGGGGTGCTTCAGCACCGCGTCGCGCACCCGGAACTGGGTGCTGCTGGTGAGGATGCCGGCGATCTCGCGCAACTCGGCGCGGCCGTGCGGGCCTGGGAACAGTGCGGCGGCGCCTTGCTGCGCCACCTTGCGCCAGTTGCCGGCGGCGGGATCGGCGGGGTCGACCAGCGCCCGCGAGATCGGGAAATCGACGCGGACGTAGGTCTGGGTGAAGGCGGGGTAGCCGCCGATCGACAGGGTCACGAGCAGCAGGCCGAGCAGGCCGAGCGCCGAGGCAATGGCGGCGATGCCGTAGAGGCGAAGCCGCCGGTCCGCGGCGTGGCGGCGCTGGCGGCGGGCCGCGGCGGCTACCGCGGCGGAGGGGGCGGGATCGAGCAGGGGATCGGTCATCGCTGTGGCCTCAATCGTAGCGCTGGCGATAGCGCCGGACGATGCCGAGCGCGATCACGTTCAGCGCCAGGGTGACCAGGAAGAGGACCAGGCCGAGCGCGAAGGCGGCGAGCGTCTTGGGGCTGTCGAAGGCGGTGTCGCCGATCAGCAGCGTCACGATCTGCACCGTGACCGTGGTCACGGAGTCCAGCGGGTTGATCGTCATCGAGGCGATCAGGCCGGCCGCCATCACCACGATCATGGTCTCGCCGATGGCGCGGCTGAGGGCGAGCAGCACGCCGCCCATGATGCCGGGCAGCGCCGAGGGCAGCATAACCTTCAGCACGGTCTCGGCGCGGGTGGCGCCGATTGCCAGCGAGGCGTCGCGAAGCGAGCGCGGCACCGCCCGCAGCGCATCGTCGGCGAGCGAGGAAATGAAGGGGATGATCATGATGCCCATCACCAGCCCCGCGGCCAGCGCCGAGTTCGGCGAGGTGGCGAGGCCGAGCAGGCCGCCGGCGTTGCGGATCGCCGGCGCTACCGTCAGCACGGCGAAGAAGCCGTAGACCACGGTCGGCACGCCGGCGAGGATCTCCAGCAGCGGCTTCACCCAGGCCCGGACCCGGTCGGAGGCGTACTCCACCAGGTAGATCGCGGTGTAGATGCCGATCGGCGTGGCGATCAGCATGGCGATGCTGGCGATCACCAGGGTGCCGAGGAAGACCGGCAGCGCACCGAAGGCGCCGGCGCCGGCGATCTGGTCGGCGCGGATGGCGATCTGCGGCTCCCATTTCAGGCCGAAGAAGAAGTCCGCGGGGGGCACCAGCCGGAAGAACGCCGAGGCCTCGGAGATGAGCGAGAGCACGATCCCGACGGTGGTGACGATCGCCACCGCCGAGCAGAAGACCATGAAGGCCGTAAGGGCCTGCTCGACGCTGTTGCGGGCACGGAACTTCGGGGCGAGCCGGGCGCGGGCGAAGAAGAGCCCGAGCAGCATCGCCGCCACGGCGACGACGAACATCGCGACATGAGCCAGCGCGGTCCAGCGCTGTAGCCGCCGCGCGGCGGCGGCGATCTCGGGCGTGGGTTGCGAGAAGATCAGCCCGGCGGCGACGTTGTGGATCTCCGCGAGCGTCAGGCTGCGCCTCGCCGCGTCGGCACCCGCGGCATCCGGCAGGCTGCGCAGCAGCAGTCCGTCGATGACGCTGCCCTGCAACAGCAGCCAGAGCAGCATGAGAACCAGCGCCGGCACGCCGACCCAGATCGCGACGTAGGCGCCGTGGTAGCTCGGCAGCGAGTGCAGGGTGCCGGGGCCGGAGCCGGCGAAGCCGCGCGCGGTGAGCTGGCCGACCGCGTAGGCGGCCAGCGACAGCAGGAGGATAGTCAGGAACAGATATCCGATCACGCGCCCCTCCGCCGGGCCTCAGTAGAACCGGTCCATCGGCGTCGCGTTCCCGACCGCCGCGCGCACCGCGGCGCGCTGGTCGTCGGGAAGCGGGATCAAGCCGCGCTCGGGCAGGTAGCCGTCCGGCCCGAGGCTGTCCTCGGAGACGTACTCGGTGACGAAGCGCTCGAGGCCGGGGATGGCGCCGCGATGGGCGTTCTTGATGTAGATGAAGAGCGGGCGTGACAGCTTGTAGGCGCCCGAGGCGATGGTCTCCGGGTCCGGGGCGACGCCGTCCACGGCCACCGCCTTGAGCCGGTCGGTGTTCTCGTAGAGGAAGGAGTAGCCGAAGATGCCGAGCGCCGTGGGGTCGGCCTCGAGACGCTGCACGATCAGGTTGTCGTTCTCGCCGGCCTCGATGAACGGACCGTCCTGGCGCATGCGCTGGCAGACCTCGGCCTGCTTTTCGGCGTCGAGCGCCAGGATCGCCGGGAACGCGGCGCAGCCCTCGGTCATCACCAGCTCGACGAAGGCGTCGCGGGTGCCCGAGGTCGGCGGCGGGCCGAACACCTGGATCGGGGTGGCCGGCAGCGCCGGGTCGATCTGGTCCCAGGTCCGGTACGGGTTCGGTACGATCTTGCCGTCCACCGCGACCTCGGAGGCCAGCGCCTCGAAGAGCTGGGCCTTGCTCAGGTCGAGATCGGGGCCGGCGACCGAGTGGGCGATCGAGAGGCCGTCGTAGCCGAGCAACGCCTCGGTGATGTCGGTGACGCCGTTCTTGCGGCACATTTCGTACTCCGACGGCTTCATCGGTCGCGACGCGTCCTCGATGTCGGGGAAATCCGGACCGACGCCGCCGCAGAAGATCTGCATGCCGCCGCCGGTGCCCGTGGACTCCACCACCGGGGCCCGCATGCCGGTCATGCCGGCGAACTGCTCGGCCACGGCCTGGGTGTAGGGAAAGACCGTCGAGGACCCGACGATCCGAATCTGGTCGCGCGGTCGCCCGAATGCGGCCGGCGCGGCGACGGCGGCGACGATCGCCGCTGCGCCGGCATAAAGGGCGGGCTTCATTCGGCTTCCTTCCGGAGTTCCATCGCTCCCGGCGGCGAGGGCCCCTGGCCCGGCGTGGCCAGAACATCGGGGCCTGCCCTGATGGTTATGCGCTCGTTTCGTGACGGTTGTGTGACAGCCTTAGCCATTGGAATAACCCGCGTTCCGGCGTGCCGGCTGCGGCGGTCCAGGTGCGGCGATCGCTTCGGGGCGTGACCGCACGGCCGCGTGTTCGGCCGCCCGCAAGCGGCTTGCCTCGGCGGCAGCTATGTGCGACACCATCCCGGCGCGGAGGGATGAGTGGCGTTGCAATAGACTGAGTTCGCAAGGTTGTTTTGATGATCGCCACGCCCGGAGCCGCTGCTTGAACCCGATCACCGAGACCGCTGCGCTCGCGGAGTTCTGCGCCGAGGCGGCGGGCTATCCCTACGTGACGGTCGACACCGAGTTCCTGCGGGAACGCACCTATTACGCGCAGCTCTGCCTGGTGCAGCTGGCCCGGCCCGGCCGGGGCGACGAGGGCGCGGTGCTGGTCGACACCCTGTCGGACCGGCTGTCGCTGGAGCCGCTCTACGAGCTCTTCCGCGACCGGCGGGTGGTCAAGGTGTTCCATGCGGCGCGGCAGGATCTGGAGATCTTCCAGACCGAGGCGGGCGTGCTGCCCGAGCCGTTCTTCGACACCCAGGTCGCGGCGATGGTCTGCGGCTACGGCGATCAGGCGGGCTACGACACGCTGGTGCGGCAGATCGCCAAGGCCTCGGTCGACAAGTCCTCGCGCTTCACCGACTGGAGCCGGCGGCCGCTGAGCCCGGCGCAGATGACCTATGCGCTGGCGGACGTGACCTACCTGCGGCGAATCTACGAGGTGCTGGCGAAGCGGCTGGAGGAGACCGGCCGCGGTCCCTGGGTCGAGGAGGAGCTGGCGGTGCTGACCGACCCGGCCACCTACCGCAGCGATCCCGAGGAGGCCTGGACCCGGATCAAGACCCGCTCGACGGCGCCGCGGTTCCTGGCGGCGCTGCGCGAGCTCGCGAAGCTGCGCGAGACCATGGCGCAGGCGCGCAACGTGCCGCGGGCGCGGATCCTGAAGGACGACGCGCTGGTGGAGCTGGCGGCGAACCGGCCGAAGACCGCCGAGGAGCTGGGCAAGTCGCGGCTGCTGCTGCGCGAGGCGCGGCGCGGCGAGGTCGCCGACGGCATCCTCGCCGCTATCGCGGCGGCGGAGGCGATCCCGGCGGCCGAGGTGCCGCCGGCGGCGGAGCAGCCGGTGCGCCGGCCCGGGCGCCGAGGCGCTGGCGGACCTGCTTGAAGGTGCTGCTGAAGGCGCGGGCCGAGGCCGAGGGCGTGGCGCAGCGGCTGATCGCCTCGAGCGCCGATCTCGATGCCCTCGCCGCGGGGACAGGGGCGGAGGTGCCGGCGCTGCACGGCTGGCGGCTCGAGGTGTTCGGGCGCGACGCGATGCGGCTGAAGCGGGGCGAGATCGCGCTCTCGGCCGAGGGCGGGGCGGTGAAGGTGGTACCGCTGGGTTAGAGGCGGCCGGATCGGAGCGTCCGCGTGCGGACGCTTGGCTAAGGTATTGAGTTCAAAAGGTTCGGTGAAAAAATCTTAGCCGGTTTGAAACCAATGGTATGGAGTGCAGCGATCTGCGCCCGCTCAATGCCGGCCCTCGATTTCGTTGGTCGCGGCCTGGGCGAGGAAGGCAGAGCGGGTCAGGCCGCGGGCGCGGGCGGCGGCGTCGATGGCGGCCAGAGTGCCCTTGTCGAGGCTGATGTTGACCCGGGCGGGCGTGCGGGTGGTGACGACGAGGGGAACCGCGATGAGGGCGGCACCTTCGGTGATCTTGTCGGCCAGCTCTGCCCGCAGCACGTCGAGGTCGCGGGGCTCCGGCAGGGGCTGGTCCTCGAAGTAGAGCGACAGGGCTTCGACGGCGTTCGGGATCACGGCGTCGAAGTCGTCGGCGGCGGAGAAGCAGCCCGGGACGTCGGGGAAGCGGATGCCGTAGGCGCTGTCGGGGTCCTTGTGGACGACGGCGATGAAGGTCTTCATGTGTCTTCGCTCCAGCCCGCCGTGCAAAACGGTAGGTCGATGACCCACCCCACCAATACGATTGCGCCATAGGCAGAACCTCCGCCGGCGCGCAGGACATGCAAACGACGACATCAAGCGTGGTCGCTGCTAAGTGCGGTGACATCCAGGGTTGAGATGCGGGTTTCATGCTCTCACGAACAGATCTCCTTCGCCACCGCAAGCAAGACGTCAGGAGGGTACACTTGTTCGATCTGCTTGGGGTATCTCAAGGCAAAACCGCTTTCTGTCGTGTGCATTTTCGAAAGCCTTTGCAGCATGGCGTTGAACGTCTCGACTGGTTGACCGTCCGGAAATTTGTCTGGTTCGGTCTTCGCGAAGTGCTGAACGTAGCTTTCGGCATCCTCCCTTGTTTCTTCAAGTGCGGGCATAGTCCACATTAACCATATGTCGTGGCGATAGGGTTCTTTGCCGAGCGCGTCGAACTTCACTACCCCCGCCCGCAGGAGCACGACCTTGCAGTGCAACTCGTAGAAGTAGGCCAGACACAACAGTGACGGCGCGATGAGTTGATCACCTGGATATTCATTGTTATTCCAAATGACTTGCGATGCTTTAAGATGAGACCTCGCATTATGTTGGAGCCTGTCGACCTTGTCCATCAGAACAGAAAATACCGCTGCGCCATCGGCAGCACCTCGGCGGGCTCGCAGGTGAGGAGTTCGCCGTCGGCGCGGACCTCGTAGGTCTCGGGGTCGACCTCGATCGTCGGGGTGGCGTCGTTGAGCTTCATCGCGGCCTTGCCGATGCCGCCGCGGGTGTCGTGGACGGCGAGGGTGTGCTTGGCGAGGCCGAGGCGGGTGCGGATGTCCTCGGACTGGGCGGCCTGGGAGACGAAGCTGACGGAGGAGGCCTCGAGCGCGCGGCCGAGGGCGCCGAACATCGGGCGGGAGTAGACCGGCTGCGGGGTCGGGATCGAGGCGTTGGGGTCGCCCATCTGGGCGACCGCGATCGAGCCGCCGATCAGCACCATCTCGGGCTTCACGCCGAAGAAGGCGGGGGACCAGAGCACGAGGTCGGCGCGCTTGCCGACCTCGACGGAGCCGATGTGGGCGGAGACGCCGTGGGCGATGGCGGGGTTGATGGTGTACTTGGCGATGTAGCGGCGGACGCGGAGGTTGTCGTTGTCGCCGGTCTCGCCGGGCAGGGCGCCGCGCTGGACCTTCATCTTGTGGGCGGTCTGCCAGGTGCGGATGATCACCTCGCCGACGCGGCCCATCGCCTGGCTATCCGAGGCGATGATCGAGAAGGCGCCGAGGTCGTGCAGGATGTCCTCGGCGGCGATGGTCTCGCGGCGGATGCGGGACTCGGCGAAGGCGACGTCCTCGGGGATCGACTTCGACAGGTGGTGGCAGACCATCAGCATGTCGAGGTGCTCCTCGAGCGTGTTCCGGGTGTAGGGGCGGGTCGGGTTGGTCGAGGACGGGATGACGTTGGGCTGGCCGCAGACCTTGATGATGTCCGGGGCGTGGCCGCCGCCGGCGCCTTCGGTGTGGAAGGCGTGGATGGTGCGGCCGGCGATGGCGCGGATGGTGTCCTCGACGAAGCCGGATTCGTTCAGGGTGTCGGTGTGGATCATCACCTGGACGTCGTGGGCGTCGGCGACCTTCAGGCAGCAGTCGATGGCGGCCGGGGTGGTGCCCCAGTCCTCGTGGAGCTTCAGCGCGCAGGCGCCGGCGCGGATCATTTCCTCCAGCGCGTGCGGGCTGGCTGGCGTTGCCCTTGCCGGCGATGCCGATGTTCATCGGCAGGGCGTCGACGGCCTGCAGCATGCGGCCGATGTGCCAGGGGCCGGGGGTGCAGGTGGTGGCGAGCGTGCCGTGGGCGGGGCCGGTGCCGCCGCCGAGCATGGTGGTGACGCCGGAGTGCAGCGCGTCCTCGACCTGCTGCGGGCAGATGAAGTGGATGTGGCTGTCGAAGCCGCCGGCGGTGAGGATCTTGCCCTCGCCGGCGATGACCTCGGTGCCGGGGCCGATGACGATGTCGACGCCGGGCTGGGTGTCGGGGTTGCCGGCCTTGCCGATGGCGTGGATGCGGCCGTCGTGCAGCGCGACGTCGGCCTTGTAGATGCCGGTCCAGTCGACGATCAGCGCGTTGGTGATGACGGTGTCGACGGCGCCCTGGGCGCGGGAGGCCTGGGACTGGCCCATGCCGTCGCGGATCACCTTGCCGCCGCCGAACTTCACCTCCTCGCCGTAGGTTGTGAGATCGCGCTCGACCTCGATGAAAAGCTCGGTGTCGGCGAGGCGGACGCGGTCGCCGGTGGTGGGGCCATACATGTCGGCATAGGCGGCGCGGGAGATGCGGGCGGGCATGGGCGACCTTTCAAGTATGGAATGCGTATGGAAAGCGTCTGGGTTACGTATGGACGATGTTCGGGGTCAGAGCGGCATGCGCAGCGAGATCACCCCGGGCTCGTTGCGGGCGAAGTCGGGCGGGGTCGGGTCGGGGCCGAAGCCGAGCTTGTAGTAGAGCGGCAGCGCCTCGACGCGGGCGTTCAGCGCGTCGAGGCGGATCTCGCGGTAGCCGAGGGCGCGGGCGCGGGCGATCAGCTCCTCGCAGAGCCGGCGGCCGATGCCGTGGCCGCGGGCGGCGCGGGTGACGTACATGCGGTTGAGCTCGCAGGTGCCGGGCTCGGCGGGCTTGAGCATCACCACGCCGGCGGGGGTGCCGGCGAGCCGCGCCAGCAGGCATTCGCCGGCGGGCGGGTTGAAGTGGTCGCGGAAGCGGGCGAGCTGGCCCTCGAAGTCCTGGGCGATCAGGTAGGCGTCGATCGCCGCCTCGCGCTCCGGATAGGTGGCGCGCATGTAGCCGAAGAAGTCGCGGGCCAGCTGCGCGGCGGCGGCGATGTCGGGATCGCTGCGCACCGGCGCGATGCTGGCGGGATCAGCCGGCATGGGGCGAGCCTTCGCGGCGCGGAAGATTGACGCAAACCCCGGCCGATGCTAGCGTTTCCGGCGCGCGGAACGCCGAAGCGGCGACGCGGCAGGGGGGACAGAAATGATCTGGAAAGCAGGGGTTTGCGCGGCCGCGCTGTGCGGTCTCGCCGGGATTGCCGTGGCGGAGACGCCGGTCGAGCGGGGCGAGTACCTGGTGCGGGGGCCGATGAGCTGCGGCAACTGCCACACGCCGCAGGGTCCGGACGGGCCGGACATGTCGAAGGAGCTGGCCGGCGGCGGCCCGGTCGTCGACGACGCGACGATGACCGCCTATGCGCGCAACATCACCCCGGCGGGCGAGATCGGCGGCTGGTCGGACGCGGAGCTGAAGAAGGCGATCCGCGAGGGCATCCGGCCCGACGGCAGCCTGATCGGGCCGCCGATGCCGTTCAGCCTGTACAAGCGGCTGTCGGACACCGACCTCGATGCCATCGTGGCGTTCCTCCGGACGCTGCCGCCGATCGCGAACGAGGTGCCGAAGTCGGTCTACAACTTCCCGCTGCCGCCCGCCTACGGGCCGCCGGTCGAGCATGTCGCCGACATTCCGCGCGGGCCGACCGTCGAATACGGCGCCTACATGGCCGGGCCGATCGCGCATTGCCTGGAGTGCCACACGCCGATGGGGCCGCAGGGGCCGATGTACGACACGGCGCTGGGGCAGGGCGGGTTCGTGTTCGACGGGCCGTGGGGCGAGTCGGTCTCGGCGAACCTGACCTCGAGCGAGGACGGGCTGAAGGACTACACCGACGACGAGATCGCGACAATGATCACCAAGGGGGTGCGGCCGGACGGCAGCCAGATGCTGCCGCCGATGCCCTATGCCTGGCTGGCGAAGATGACGCCGGACGACCTGAAGGCGGTGATCCTCTATCTGCGGACGCTGCCGCCGCTGCCCGACAAGAGCTGAGCTCAGTCGGTGGCGCGGATGTCGGTGATCCGCCAGTCCCAGCGCAGCGTGCCCTGAACCGGCGGCAGGTCGGCGAAGACGAAATGCGCGCTGAGGCCGCGCAGCTGGCCCGGCGGCACGTCGGGGCGGGCGATGGCCTGGGCCTCGCCGATCACCGGGCAGGTGTCGAGCGGGGTGTCCGGCGCCGGACAGTCCAGCAGCCTGAGATCGAGCGTCAGGTCGCGCAGCTGGTAGCGGGCGGAGCCGTTCAGCACCCGGCCGGTGAGGGTGGCGCCCGCGCAGGGTCTGCTCGAGCGCGAGCTGGTCGAGCGTCACCTCGGAGGGCTCGATCCGGTTGGCGGAGCGCCGGGTCTCCGGGGCCTGGCGCCAGAAGTAGAGGCCGAGCACCAGCGCGATCGCCGCTCCGGCGATCAGCGTCTGCAGCCGGAATTCCGGATAGGCGATCAGCACGTAGACGTAGGCGACCAGCGCGAGGATCACGATGGCGACAGGCATGAGGCCCTCCGGCTCGCGGGCCGCAGGGCCCCGACGCGGGTTCTAGCCGAAGCCGGGCGCGATGCCAAATCCCCGGTCGCGGGCCGGTCCGGAGGCGGCCGGCAGGCGGCACGGCGGGCTCAGGCCGCGCGGCCGTCGTGGACGTTGAACGAAAGCGCGCGCGGGTCGACGCCCTCGAGGCAGTTGGCGTTCACCGCCACCACCGCGGTGCCGTCGGGCATCTGGCCGTAGGCGAAGCTCTCGATGCCGCAGGTCTTGCAGAACATGTGGCGGATCCTGCGCTTGTTGAAGGTGTATTCGCTGAGCGCGTCCTCGCCGCGGAGCAGCTTGAAGTTCTCCAGCGGGGTGAAGGCGAAGAGCGAGCCGAGGCGCTGGCAGCGCGAGCAGTTGCAGGCGATGGGGTTCGAGATGTCGACGGTGACGTCGTAGGCGACGGCGCCACACTGGCAGGATCCGTGGTAGAGTTCGGCGGTCATTCGAGGCCTCCCATGACCTGAGCGTTGAAACCGAAGACCCGGCGGGCTCCGGCGTAGGGAATGAGGCGCACCTCGCGGGTCTGGCCGGGCTCGAAGCGCACGGCGGTGCCGGCCGGGATGTCGAGGCGGCGGCCGCGGGCGGCGCTGCGGTCGAAGTCGAGCGCGCCGTTGGTCTCGGCGAAATGGTAGTGCGAGCCGACCTGGACCGGCCGGTCGCCGGTGTTGGCGACGGTGAGCGTCATCGCCTCGCGGTCGGCGTTGAGGGTGATCTCGCCCGGAGCGGGCGAGGACCTCGCCGGGGATCATGGGTCGACCGCGCGGGTGGTGCGGCAGGTCAGCGTCTGGAAGTATGCGCCGCATCTCGGTCCCCTCCGCGGTAGGTCTGCGGGGGAGAGGTTAACGCGAAGCCGGCGGCGCTGGGAAGTGGGCACGGGCGGAATTGAGGCGGCGAGGCGGCAAGTACCCGGAAAGGAGGCAGGTCGCGCTAGCGCTTGCGCGCGGTCGCGATCAGCGCGGGCATCTCGAAGGCGACCGTGCCGTCGGGCTGGAGGAAGTCGCGAAGCGCGTGCTGCGCCTCGGCGCGGAGTTCGGCGAACTGGGCGTCGTCGAGGAGGCCGCCGAGGGTCCAGACGCAGGCGCGCTCGGTGGAGACGAGGGCGTCGATCGAGGCGAAGCGGACGGGGCCGCTCCGGCGCGCCACCTCGGCTTCCGGCACGCCGGCCTCGGCGAAGATCGCGTGCAGGCGCTGGGGGTCGCCGAGGGCGAAGGGGGCGCGGAAGGCGTCGGCGACGTCGCGGCCGAAGAGGCGTTCCAGCATGGCCGCGACCGCGGCGTAGCCCGGCGAGCGCTCCACCGCGTCGCAGACCGCGACCGCCAGGCGCCCGCCGGGCCGCAGCACCCGCATCATCTCACGCACCGAGGCGGGGGCGTCGGTGAAGAACATCATGCCGAACTGGCTGACGACGGCATCGAAGCTGCCGTCGCGGAACGGCATCGCCTCGGCGGTGCCGGAGCGCCAGTCGACGGGCGCGTGCTTGGCGCGCGCCACCGCCAGCATGTCGGGGTTGGGGTCGAGCCCGGTGACAGCGCCCTCCGGCCCCACGCGATCGGCGACCGCGAGGGTCAGGGCGCCGGTGCCGCAGGCGACGTCGAGTACCCGCTGGCCGCGACCCACGCCGGCGGCTTCGGCCACCACCGGTCCCCAGGCGGCGAAGACGGCCGGAACGAAGCGGCTGTCGTAGATCTGGGCAGGGGTCGCGGTCGCGGGCTCGGCTTGCAGGTTCATCGCGCGTCTCCGTCGGGTGGCGGGTTGCCTGTGGCAGAGTGTAGGCTGCGGCCATGGCCGAGGACCATGACAGCGCGTCCGGATCGCTTGCTCCGCCGTCCGCGATCCGGCCCGATCTGCCGCCCGCGGCGGAGGCGGGGGATCCGCTGTCGGACGTGCTGCGCAGCGTCAAGCTGACCGGGGCGCTGTTCTTCATGGTCGACGCCGGCTGGCCCTGGGGGCTCGAGGTGCCGGAGGCGGCGGCGTTCGCCCCGATCATCCTGCCGCGGGCGCGGCACGTGGTGTCCTATCACGTCATCCTGGAGGGCGGCGGGGTCGCCTGGGTGGCGGGCGAGGCGCCGGTGCGCTTCGCGCCGGGCGACGTGCTGGTGATCCCGCACGCGGACGGCTACGGCATGGCGTGTCGCCCGGGCCAGCCCGGGAGCCTGACCGTCGAGGAGGAGATCGGCTTCTTTCGCGACATGGCGGCCGGGCGGCTGCCGTTCGTGATCGAGGAGGGCGGCGGCGGCGCGGAGCGGACGCGGTTCGTCTGCGGCTTTCTGGGGTGCGACGCGCGGCCGTTCAATCCGCTGCTCGCGGCGCTGCCGCGGCTCCTGCTGCTGCGGCGGCCGCGGGGCGGGGGCGAGGACACGCTGGACCGGCTGATCCGGCTGACGCTCGACGAGGCGCGGCAGGATCGCCCGGGCAGCGCCTGCCTGCGGCTGGGGCTGAGCGAGCTCCTGTTCGTCGAGGTGGCGCGGCGCTACCTCGAGACGCTGCCGCAGGACGGCCGGGGCTGGCTGGCGGGGCTGCGCGACGCCGGGGTCGGGCGGGCGCTGCGGACGCTGCACGCGCGGCCGGCGGAGCCGTGGACGCTGGCGCGGCTGGCGCGCGAGGTCGGGATGTCGCGCACGGTGCTGGCGGCGCGGTTCTCCGAGCTGATCGGGCTGCCGCCGATGCAGTACCTGGCGCGCTGGCGGATCCAGCTGGCGGCGCGGCGGCTGGCGGACGGGGCGTCCAAGGTGGCGGAGGTCGGGGGCGCCGTCGGCTACGGCTCGGAGGCGGCGTTCAGCCGGGCGTTCAAGAAGATCGCCGGCATGCCGCCGGCGGCCTGGCGGGATCGCGGCGCGGGCTGAGCCCCGGCCGTGCTCCGATGCGCAGGGCGGCGCGCTAGCGGATCGGGGCGTGAACGGTGACGAGCTTGGTGCCGTCGGGGAAGGTCGCCTCGACCTGGACGTCGTGGATCATCTCGGGCACGCCTTCCATGCACTGCTCGGCGGCGACGACATGGGCGCCGGCCTCCATCAGTTCGGCCACGCGAGCGGCCGTCGCGGGCGCCCTCGACGACGTAGTCGGTGATCAGCGCGATCGCCTCGGGGTGGTTGAGCTTGACGCCGCGGGCGAGCCGCGCCGCGGGCGACCATGGCGGCCAGCGAGACCAGGAGCTTGTCCTTTTCGCGGGGGGTCAGGTTCATGGGCTACCTCATGAGCTCCAGACGCGCGGCAGCGGCGCGGCGCGGAACGCCATCAGAAAGCGGATCAGCGCGGCGCGCAAGGGTTGAGCCGAAGGCGCGAGGAAGCGCAGGATCAGGATGCCGGGCTTGGCGCTGGCCGCCGCGGTGACGCCGTCGAGATCGGCGAGCAGCGCGCGGGCGGCGTCCAGGCGGGTCTCGGCGCCGGGCGCGACGTGGACGAGGGTGGCGAGCGCGCGGGCGCCGCGCAGGGTCGCCGGGCCGGCCGTGGCGCGGGCGAGGTCGCCCGCGGCGTGGAGCGCCTCGGCGTGGACGAGGCGGCCGTCGCGGCGGATGCGCCACTGGTCCGAGATCGCGCCGCTGGTCACGGTCTCGCCCATGGCGGCGCGGCCGAGGACCAGGGTTTCCAGCGCGGTGAGGCGGGCGTCGCCGGCCATCTCGACCTCGAGGCGGCGCTCGAGCCGGCCGGCCTCGAACAGGATGGTTTCCTGCGGCAGCCAGTCGAGGGCGGCACCGGGGCCGAGGGCCAGCCGGGTCTCGATCCGGGCCGCGCCGCCGAGCGAGCGGTAGACGCGCTCGGCGGCCTGGGTGGTGGCCGTGAGCGCGGCCCCGGGGCCGGCCGCGAGCGCCCAGTCGATGCGGTCGCCGCCGGTGACGCCGCCGGCGGTGTTGATCAGCACCGCTTCGGGCACCGGGCCGTGGGTGCGGGGCAGGATCGCCTTGGCGCAGCCTTGCTGGAACAGGCGGTCGAGGCGGATGCGGCCGCCGCGCAGCGACACCGCCACCTCGGCGCGGCCGCGGGCGCGCTGCAGGGGGGGCGGGGACGGGTCGAGCGGCATGGACGGACTAAGCCCCGCCGGCGGCGTCGAAGCAACCCGTCCAGCGCGCCGGCGGGCAGGCGGCCGATTTTACCAATTGATAAAAAATGGGCGCTGTGCCAGCGTCGGGGCAAAACCGACGGGGAGAGGTCCATGGCAGCCAGTCCGCAGACGCCCGGGGTCGTGGCCGGGCGACTGCCGCCCGAGGCGCTGGCGGAGAACTTCGCCGACATCGCGCCGGCGCTCTCGGCGCACGAGGCCTGGGTGGCGGCGGACCGCTGCTATTTCTGCTACGACGCGCCCTGCACCACGGCCTGCCCGACCTCGATCGACATTCCGCTCTTCATCCGCCAGATCGCCGGCGGCCAGCCGGAGGCGGCGGCGAGGACCATCCTCGGCCAGAACATCCTCGGCGGCATGTGCGCGCGGGTCTGCCCGACCGAGACGCTCTGCGAGGAAGCCTGCGTGCGCGAGGCCGCCGAGGGCAAGCCGGTGGAGATCGGCCGGCTGCAGCGCTTCGCCACCGATGCGCTGATGGGCCGCGGCGGGCACCCGTTCGCGCGGGCGGAAGCGACGGGCAAGCGGGTGGCGGTGGTGGGCGCCGGTCCGGCGGGCCTCGCCTGCGCGCATCGGCTGGCGCTGCTGGGGCACGACGTGGTGCTGTTCGAGGCGCGGGAAAAGGGCGGCGGGCTCAACGAGTTCGGGATTGCGGCTTACAAGACGGTCGAAGGCTTCGCGCAGGCGGAGCTCGCGTGGCTGCTCGGGATCGGCGGCATCGAGATGGCCTATGGCCGGCGGCTCGGGCGGGACCTGGAGCTGGCGGAGCTGGTGGCGGGCTTCGATGCGGTCTTCCTCGGCATCGGGCTCGGCGGGGTCCGGGCGCTGGAGGCGAACGGGGCGGCGCAAGGACGGGGTGCGGCCGGCGGTCGAGTTCATCGCCGAGCTGCGCCAGGCCGACGATCTCGGGGCGCTGCCGGTGGGCCGGCGGGTGGTGGTGATCGGCGGCGGCATGACCGCGATCGACGCCGGGGTGCAGGCGAAGAAGCTCGGGGCCGAGGAGGTGACGATCGTCTACCGGCGCGGGCCGGGCGCGGATGGGGGCGAGCGGCTACGAGCAGGAGCTGGCCACGAGCGCCGGGGTGCGGATCGTCTGCAACGCCGTGCCGGTGAAGCTGAAGGGCAATGGCGCGGTGCGCGAGGTGGAGTTCGCCTATACCGAGGAGGGGGCGGAGGGGTTGCGGGAGACCGGGGAGAGCTTCGCGATCAGGGCCGACCAGGTGCTGAGCGCGATCGGCCAGAGCCTGGGGGACGCGCCGGAGGGGCTGACGATCGCCGGCGGCAAGATCGTGGTCAGCGGACCCGGGCGCACCGGGCGTCGAGCGGGTCTGGGCCGGGGGCGACTGCGCCAGCGGCGGCGACGACCTGACGGTGACCGCGGTCGCCGAGGGGCGCGACGCGGC
Source organism: uncultured Alphaproteobacteria bacterium (assembly GCA_963847795.1). GTDB lineage: Bacteria > Pseudomonadota > Alphaproteobacteria > Rhodobacterales > Rhodobacteraceae > Amaricoccus. Next base: position 230,991 of record CAWKBH010000010.1, on the reverse strand, counting down.
GATGGACATTCATGCTGCCCTGGCCGGCGGCTGAACGGGCTGAAGGAGGAAGCGATGGCCGATCTGCGCAGCGATTTCGTCGGCATCAGGTCGCCGAACCCGTTCTGGCTGGCCTCGGCGCCGCCGACCGACAAGGAATACAACGTCCGGCGCGCCTTCGAGGCCGGCTGGGGCGGGGTGGTCTGGAAGACGCTGGGGCTCGATCCGCCCATCGTCAACGTCAACGGGCCGCGCTACGGCGCGATCTGGGGGGCGGACCGGCGGCTGCTGGGCCTCAACAACATCGAGCTGATCACCGATCGGCCGCTGGAGACGAACCTGCGCGAGATCAAGGCGGTCAAGCGCGACTGGCCGGACCGGGCGCTGGTGGTCAGCCTGATGGTGCCCTGCGAGGAGCCCTGCTGGGCCGGCATCCTGCGCGCAGGTCGAGGAGACCGGGGCGGACGGGGTCGAGCTCAACTTCGGCTGCCCGCACGGGATGAGCGAGCGCGGCATGGGCTCGGCGGTGGGCCAGGTGCCGGAATACATCGAGATGGTGGCGCGCTGGTGCAAGGCGCACACCCGGATGCCGGTGATCGTCAAGCTGACGCCGAACATCACCGACATCCGCAAGCCGGCGCGGGCGGCGAAGGCGGGCGGGCGCGGACGCGGTCAGCCTGATCAACACCATCAACTCGATCACCGGGGTGAACCTCGACAGCTTCGCGCCGGAGCCGACGATCGACGGCAAGGGCAGCCACGGCGGCTACTGCGGGCCGGCGGTGAAGCCGATCGCGCTGAACATGGTGGCGGAGATCGCGCGGGACCCGGAGACCGCTGGGGCTGCCGATCAGCGGCATCGGCGGCATCACCACCTGGCGGGACGCGGCGGAGTTCCTGGCGCTCGGCGCCGGCAACGTGCAGGTCTGCACCGCGGCGATGACCTACGGGTTCCGGATCGTGCAGGAGATGATTGCGGGGCTCTCGCAGTGGATGGACGAGAAGGGCCACGCGGGCCTCGGCGACGTGGTGGGGCGGGCGGTGCCCAACGTCACCGACTGGCAGTACCTGAACCTGAACTACGTGGCCAAGGCCCGGATCGACCAGGACCTCTGCATCAAGTGCGGGCGCTGCTTCGCGGCCTGCGAGGACACCAGCCACCAGGCGATCGCGATGCTGCCGGGGCGGGTGTTCGAGGTGAAGGACGACGAGTGCGTCGCCTGCAACCTCTGCGTCGACGTCTGCCCGGTAGAGGGCTGCATCACCATGGTGGAGCTGGAGCCGGGAAGCGTCGACGCCCGCACCGGCAAGGTGGTGGAGCGGGAATACGCCAACTGGACGACGCACCCGAACAACCCGATGGCGCGCGCGGCGGAATAGGTACCAACGGCCCGGGCGACTGAGGAGCTCGCAAGGCGCTGAAATGGCGCAGTTTTCTGCGTATGGACTCCGTATGGAACGCATATGGGATCCGTATGGGCTTTTTTGGCTTTGCGTCAGGTGCCGCGGCCGCTGGTATGACATGGTCCGGCCGGAAGTTGCGGGAGGTGGTCGAGGTGCTGGGCGCGCTCAGGGAGCGGGGGTTCGACGTGCTGGCGCGCAACCACGCCGAGGCGATCCTGTCGGTCGATTTTCCCGCCGAGATGGCGGAGCTGGTGGCGGCGCTGACGGCGTTCGCGATCCCGACGGCGGAGCTGATCGGCAGCGGCGGCGGCGAGGCGCGTTCGACGCAGCGGCTGCGGCGGGGGCTGGCGGAGCAGGGGTGGCTGAAGCATCGCTTCGAGCTGGCGCTGACCGTCGACGGGCGGGTCAAGGAGGCGGTGACGCACGAGATCGACCACGTGCGGCGGGGGGCGAAGGGCACGCTGGCGCTGGAGATCGAGTGGAACAACAAGGACCCGTTCTTCGACCGGGACCTGGAGAACTTCCAGCGGCTGCACGCGCAGTCGGTGATCAGCCTCGGGATCATCGTGACCCGCGGCGCGGCGCTGCAGGCGGCGATGGCGGCGACGATCGCGGGTTATCTGCGCGCCAACGGCATCGATGCGGCGGAGCGGCTGCTGCCGCTGGGGATGAAGCGGCGGACCGACCGGCAGGTGCAGGCGGTGGAGCGGCTGGCGGCGGGCGGGGCGGAGTTCGCCGAGGCCTTCGCGCGGACCTTCGTCGCCGACAAGTTCGGGCCGGCGACGACGCACTGGACGAAGCTCGCGGACCGGGTGAGCCGCGGCGTCGGCAATCCCTGTCCGCTGCTGCTGATCGGGCTGCCGGCGGCGGCGGTGACCGACGCGGCGGCGGCGGCGGCGGCGGAGCCGGACCTGCTGGGGTGAGGGGCGGCGTTCCGCCGCGGGCCGCCGTTGCGGCCAGATTGTGCGCGCGGTGCGCGCAGGGTTTTTTGCCGGTTTTCCGCCTGAGGGCGGAAAACGACTGCTCTCCAGGTTAGCAAACCTGGATGAAAGCCTGGCGTTCGCGCTATTCGGCGGCGAGCGAGCCGGAGTTGTAGGAATAGGTGTCCCAGTCGGGGCGGTAGTCGTCGCTGGCCTGGTTGCCCCAGACGGTCCAGTTCCGGCGGGTGCCGCGGCCGAAGAGCTCGAGATGCGGGCCGGGGCTGCAGGCCTCGATCAGGTCGTATTGCTCGTCGGGCTTGCGCGAGTGCTCGCGCTTGCGGGTGGCGAGCATGTTGACCTGGCGGCGGCCCGGCGGCAGGGTGCGGGCGTTGCGGCCGCGGGTGCCGAACAGGATGATCTCGGTGACGTTGCGGAAGTAGAAGCCGACGCCGCGGCCGTCGGAGCCGCCGTCCTTGCGGACCTTGTGCCAGATCAGGTTGGACTTGTACGAAAAGCCCCAGGCGGCGAGCACCGCGAGGCCCTCGGGCAGCAGCGCGTTCGGGACCCAGAGGTAGCAGTGGGCGGGGTCGGCGAGGTGGCCGGCGACCGGCAGGGCGCAGATCTCCTCGACGGTGAGCGTGGGGTAGCGGCTGAGCCGGCGATGCTCGGGCGCGACCTTGCCGGTGCGGTTGACGAAGCGCCAAGGCGGGTCGGCCAGCACGGTGGCGAAGCGCTTGCCGGCCAGATCGCGGCGTCAGGTCTTGGGCTGGGTCGTTCTGCATCGACAACATCTAGCGGGATCCGGGGGCGGAGAGCAATTGGAAGATTGCAGGAACCCAGGAGGCGCCGCAACCGGAATGACGGTTAACGGCGTTGCGCGCGGCCGGGGGGCGTGCGAACGCTCGGGCGATTTCGCGGGAGGATGCGATGCAGGCGGGCGAGGCGCCGCCGCTCTGGCGGGCGACGGTGCCGGTGTTTCTGGGCGTGCTCGACCGGATCGAGGCGGCGCTGGCGCGGGCCGAGGCCGCGCTCGGCCAGGGGTTCGACGCGGCGCTGGCGCAGCGGCCGGCGGCCGGGATGCTGAGCGCCGACCGGCAGGTGGCGACGGCGGTGGGCTTCACGCTCCGGATCGCCTGTCCCCTTGCCGGGGAACGGATTGCCGGAGCTCAGGGGGCCGCTGGACGGGCCGGGGCTGCACGGGCGAATCGCCGAGGCGCGGGGGTTGCTGGAGGGGCTGGAGCCCGGCGGCGTTCGCGGGGGCGGAGGCGCGGGTGGTGCGGGCGCAGGCGGGGTTCGCGGTGCTGGAGCTGCCGGGCGAGGCGTTCGTGCACGAGTTCGGGCTGCCGAACCTCTATTTCCACCAGGCGATGGCGCACGTGGCGCTGAAGCAGGCCGGGGCGCCGCTGGGGAAGGCGGATTTCGACGGCAAGCACGACTATCCGGAGGGGTTCTCGCTCGGGTGAGGTGTGGGCGGGGTGTCGCCGGTTGCCTGCTGCGCCTCGGCGCGGCGGCGGCGGATGGCGTCGGCGATGATCAGGCGCGAGAGGGCGTGATAGAGCGGCTGCGGAGTGATCAGGCGGGCGGTGCCGTAGCCGAGCATCGCCGTGGTCATCAGCGGGATGACGTTGTCGTGGTTGCCGGTCATCTCCAGGATGATGACGAAGGCGGTCATCGGCGCCTGCACCACGCCGGAGAAGTAGCCGGCCATGCCGAGGACCGCGGCCAGGCCGATGTTGGCGCCGAGCAGGAGCCCGATGGTGCTGCCGAGGCCGGCGCCGACCGACAGCGCCGGGGCGAACAGGCCGCCGGGGATGCCGGAGACCGTCGAGGCGAGGCTGGCGGCGAACTTGGCGGCGAAATAGGTGGGCGGCAGCGGGGCGCCCTCGATGGCGCCGCGGGCCTCGACGTAGCCGGTGCCGAAGGTGAGCCCGCCCGCGGCGATGCCGACGCCGGCGACGATGAGGCCGGTGACGGCCGCCAGCACCAGCAGGCGGCCGGCCGGGTTGACGGCGCGCCAGCGGCGGATGCGTCGGGTGAGGCGCAGCGTCGCGACGCTGAAGCCGGCGCCGAGCGCGCCGCCGGCGACGCCGCAGGCGATCACCAGCGGCCAGTCGCCGGGGAAGACCGCGGTGGCGTGGCTGACGCCGAAATAGGTGTAAGGGCCGAGGATCGACGAGCGAGGCGATGCCGGCGATGATCACGGCCGCGAGCACCACGCCGTTGGTGCGGGCCTGGTAGCCGCGGCCCATCTCCTCGATGGCGAAGACGATGCCGGCGAGCGGCGCGTTGAAGGCGGCGGCGATGCCGGCGGCGGAGCCGGCGAGGATCAGGCCGCGGGCGTGGGCCATGCCGCCGAGCCGCGCCGCCTGCAGCATGATCGAGGCGCCGAGCTGCACCGTCGGGCCTTCGCGGCCGACCGAGGCGCCGGTGCCGAGGCCGATGACGGTGAGCGCGACCTTGCCCACGACCATCCTGAGCGACAGCAGGCGGCTGCGGTCGGCGTCGTCGCGCAGGTGGCGGGCGGCGATGGCCTGGGGAATGCCGCTGCCCTCGGAGCCGGGGAAATAGCGGTCCGCGAGCCAGGCGCAGAGCACGAACCCGGCCGGGGTGAGCGCCAGCGGCAGCAGGCGGTTGCCCGCCGTCGCCGGCGGTCAGGTCGTCGAAGACCACCTGCGCCGCAGTCGGCGAGCCAGGCGAAGCCGGCGCTGAGCAGCCCGATCGCCAGCGCGCCGATCCAGAACACCAGCCGCGGCTTCCAGAACCGGGGCGAGCTGACCATCGTGCGCGAGCGTCTGAGCCACCTGATCCGCGATACGCGCCGCACGTCACCTTCCTCTCGCGCGCGCCCCGGTGCCCGGTCGGGACGGGGTTGCCGCTCCCTTGTAACGCAATGGCCAATGAAATCACACGGATGAAGTTGCGGCGCGGCGGCGGGCCGCATCCGCGCGGCGCCGGCATGCCTGCGCTTGCCTGCCGGCCCGGGTCATGCGAAGGCTTTTGGCCTGGGGGGAGCACGCGCGCATGGCCGACCTGGGCCGAGAACTGCCGGACTGGACGCCGCCGCCCTGGCCGGGGCCGATGCGGCTGGAGGGGCGCTACGTGCGGCTCGAGCCGCTGGCGCCCGGGCATGCGGCGGCGCTTTACGCTGCGAACCGCGCCGACGACGGCATCTGGGACTACCTGCCCTACGGGCCGTTCGCCGGCGAGGCCGAATATGCGGACTGGGTGACGCGGATGGCGGGCAAGCCCGACCCGCTGTTCTTCGCGCTGATCGACCGCGACACGGCGAGCCCCGGCGGCGTGGCGAGCCTGATGCGGATCGCGCCCGAGGCGGGGTCGATCGAGGTCGGGCATATCTGCCTGGCGCCGGCGCTGCAGCGGACCCGGGCGGCGAGCGAGACGATCTACCTGTTCGCCGACTGGGTGTTCCGCGAGGGCTACCGGCGCTTCGAGTGGAAGTGCGACGCGCTGAACGCGCGCAGCCGGCGGGCGGCGGAGCGGTTCGGCTTCTCCTTCGAGGGGGTGTTCCGGCAGGCGGCGGTGGTGAAGGGGCGCAACCGCGACACCGCCTGGTTCGCGATGACCGACGGCGACTGGGCCTGCCTGAAGCCGGCCTGGGCGGCCTGGCTGGATCCGGCGAACTTCGAGCGGCGGGCGGCAGCTGCGGCGGCTCGGCGCGCTGACGGCGCCCTGCCGGGTGGCGTCGGACCCCGGCCGATGAGCGGCGAGCGCGGCGCGGTCCGGCGCTGGCAGCGGCGCTGGAAGGACGGCTGGATCGGCGATCTCGATGCGCCGGGGGCGCGGCGGAACGCGGCGATCGACATGCTGGTGTTCGACCACGGGCTCCTGCGCAAGGCCTGGCGCAACGAGCACGAGATCGATGCCGGGGTCTGGCGGTCGAACCAGCCCGATCCGGCGATGATCCGGCGGCTGGCGGGGCAGGGCTTCAGGGCGATCCTGAACCTGCGCGGCGAGACCGAGTACGGCTCGTACCTGCTGGAGCGGGAGGCCTGCCGCGCGGTCGGGATCGAGCTCGTCGACTTCAAGCTCACCTCGCGCAAGCTGCCGAGCCGGGAGGAGATCCTGGCGCTCGACGCGATCTTCGAGCGGCTGCCGCGGCCGTTCCTGATGCACTGCAAGTCGGGGGCGGACCGGGCCGGGTTCGCCGCGGCGCTCTACCTGATGCTGCGGCGCGACCTGCCGGCGCCCGTGGCGCAGCGGCAGCTGTCCTGGCGCTACCTGCACCTTCGGGCCGGAGCGGCCGGGGTGCTGCACGTGATGCTCGAGCGCTACGCCGCCGACAGCGCCGCGGCGCCGATCGCGTTCCGCGACTGGGTGGCGACCCGCTACGACCCGGCGGCGCTGATGGCGACGTACCGCGGCAAGGGCGCGGTCGACTTCCTGGTCGACCGGGTGCTGCACCGGGAGTGACGCGGCCTTGACGCCGGGCCCGGCAGCGGACATCTGCGGCCCCGGAACCGATCATCCCGACCGATCATCGCAAGGAGCGACGATGGCGAGCCCCGAGGCCCTGGATTTCCTGCTGACCCGCCGCTCCTGCCCGGCGAAGCTGCTGGCGCCGCCGGCGCCGGGGCGGGACGAGCTGATGCGCGCTGCTGACCGCGGCGGCGCGGGTGCCCGACCACGGCAAGCTGGAGCCCTGGCGCTTCGTGGTGCTGGAGGGGGCGGGGCCGGCGCGCTTCGCGGCGGCGATTCGGGACCGGGCGGCGGCGGCCGGCCAGGACCCCGACAAGGGCGCGCTCGCCTTCGAGCAGGCGCCGCTGGCGGTGGCGGTGATCGCCGCGCCGAAGCCGAGCGACAAGATCCCGGCGATCGAGCAGACGCTGTCGGCCGGGGCGGTGGCGCTGAGCCTGCTGAACGCCGCGCTGGCGGCGGGGTGGGGGGCGAGCTGGATGACCGGCTGGGCCGCCTACGACCGGCCGCTGGTCGAGGGGGTGCTGGGGCTCGCAGCGGGCGAGACGGTCATCGGCTTCGTCTACATCGGCAGCTGCAGGGTGCCGCCGACGGAGCGGCCGCGGCCCGACGTGGCGGCGCTGGTGAGCTGGATCGCGGCGTGAGCCTCGTCGTCGACCTCGGCCGCGCCCTGGCGCAGCTCGGCGACCCGCGGTTCAGCCGCGTGCTGGTCTGGGCGCTGGCGCTGACGGTGCTGGCGCTGGCGCTGGTGTTCTGGGCGGTGATGCTGGGGCTCGGCTGGCTGCTGCCCGAGACGATCTCGCTGCCATGGCTCGGGCAGGTGGGGTTCCTCGACAATCTGATTTCCTGGGCGGCGGTCGGGGTGATGCTGCTGCTCTCGGTGGTGCTGATGGTGCCGGCGGCCGCGGCGGTGGTGGGCTTCTTCCTCGACGGCGTGGCCGCGGCGGTCGAGGCGCGGCACTATCCGGCGCTGCCCCCGGTCACCGAGCTCGGCCTCGGCCAGCAGGCGGTTGACGCGCTGCGCTTCCTGGGACTGGTGGTGGCAGCGAACCTGGTGGCGCTGGTGATCTATTTCGCGGTGCCGCCGCTGGCGCCCTTCGTGTTCTGGCTGGTCAACGGCTTCCTGCTCGGTCGCGAGTATTTCCAGCTGGTGGCGATGCGCCGGCTCGGGCCGGCCGGAGCCGCGGCGCTCGGCCGGCGCCACTTCTGGCGGATCTGGATCGCCGGCACGGCGATGGCGGTGCCGATGAGCGTGCCGCTCCTGAACCTGGTGGTGCCGATCGTCGGGGTCGCCGTCTTCACCCACCAGTTTCACCGCCTGGCCGACGACGCGGATTTCGTGTGAGGGGCTGCGGGGGGACCCGCGCTCACATCCGGTGGAAGAAGTCGATGTCGTGCACCGTCAGGTTGCCCCAGATCAGCACGGCGCAGAGCGGCAGCCAGACTGCGAGCGTGCCCACCGTCACCCAGATCACCTTCTTGCGGATCATCGCGTCGACCGGCGCCGAGGCCGGGGTGCCCGGCACCACCTCGCCGCTTTCGGCCTGGGTGGTGAGGCCGATCGGCAGGGCGACGAGCAAGCCTACCGCCCAGATCATCGCGAAGAGCACGAGGGCGGGGATCAGGGTCATGTCTCTTCGAGCTCCACGAGGGTTCCGGTGAAGTCCTTGGGGTGCAGGAACAGCACCGGCTTGCCGTGGGCGCCGATCCGCGGGCTGCCGTCGCCGAGGACGCGCGCGCCTCGGGCCTGCAGCCGGTCGCGCGCGGCCGCGAGGTCGGCGACCTCGTAACAGAGATGGTGGATGCCGCCCCCCGGGTGCTTGTCGAGAAAGCCGGCGAGCGGCGAGGCGGCGCCCAGCGGCTGCATCAGTTCGACCTTGGTGTTGGGCAGTTCGACGAAGACCACGGTGACGCCGTGCTCGGGCTCGTCCTGCGGCGGGCCGACCCGGGCGCCCAGGGTGTCGCGATACTGCGCCGCCGCGGCGGCGAGGTCGGGCACGGCGATGGCGACGTGGTTGAGGCGGCCGATCATGCGTCTGGCTCCGAGGCTGTCCGAGGAGGACTAGGCCGATTCCGCCGCTCCGGCAAGCACGGCGATGCCGCGCCGTCCGCCGACAGAAATCGCTTGGCAGCCATGGGCCTTCCGCATCAGACTGCGCGGGCAAAGGATCCGCCGAGAGTCGTGCCGGGGCGCGCAGAGAAGGAGCGGACCTGGGGAGGAATGCGATGCCGAACGTTTCGATGACCGTGAACGGCCGCCCGGTGTCCGGGGAGGTCGAGGGCCGGACCCTGCTGGTGGAGTTCCTGCGCGAGGGCCTGCGGCTGACCGGGACCCATGTGGGCTGCGACACCGCGCAGTGCGGCGCCTGCACCGTGCACCTCGACGGGGTGCTGGTGAAGGCCTGCAACCTCTTCGCGCTCGACGCGGCGGGGGCCGAGGTTCTGACCATCGAGGGCATGGCGAACCCGGACGGGTCGCTGGGGGTGATCCAGGCGGCGTTCCAGACCCACCACGGCCTGCAATGCGGCTTCTGCACCCCGGGCATGGTGATGACCACGGCGGCGCTCCTGAAGGAGAACCCGGCGCCGAGCGAGGCCGAGATCCGCGAGTACCTCGAAGGCAACATCTGCCGCTGTACCGGCTATCACAACATCGTCAAGGCGATCCAGGCCGCGGCGGCGGACCTCGCTCCGGCCCCGGTCGCGGCGCAATAGACGGCGCGGGGAGGACATCATGCCCAAGGACCATGGAATAGGCGCCAGCCTGAAGCGCCGCGAGGACGTGCGGTTCCTGACCGGCAAGGGCCGCTATACCGACGACATCAACCGGCCGGGCCAGGCCTATGCGTATTTCCTGCGCTCCGACGTGGCGCACGGGCGGATCACTAGGCTCGACACCGCGAAGGCGGCGGCAATGCCGGGGGTGCTCCGGGTCTTCACCGGCGACGACTTCAAGGACGCCGGCAGCCTGCCGACGGCCTGGCAGGTCACCAGCCGCGACGGCTCCAAGCAGCAGGAGCCGCGGCACCCGATCCTGGCCGAAGGCGTGGTGCGCCACGTCGGCGAGGCGGTCGCCGCGGTGGTCGCCGAGACGCTGGCCCAGGCCCGCGACGCCGCCGAGGCGATCGAGCTTGAGATCGAGGAGCTGCCGGCGGTGGTCGACGTCAGGGCGGCGCTGGCGGCCGACGCGCCGAAGGTGCACGAGGAGCTGAGCTCGAACCTCTGCTTCGACTGGGGGTTCCTGGAGGACAACAAGGCCAAGGTCGACGCCGCCTTCGCGACGGCGCATCACGTCACCACGCTCGAGCTGGTCAACCAGCGGCTGGTGGCGAACGCGATGGAGCCGCGCTCGGCCGTGGCCGAGTACGATTCCGGCACCGACGAGTACACGCTCTTCACCACCAGCCAGAACCCGCACGTGATCCGGCTGATGATGGGCGCCTTCGTGCTCCACATCCCCGAGACCAAGCTCAGGGTGGTGGCGCCGGACGTCGGCGGCGCCTTCGGATCCAAGATCTACCACTATGGCGAGGAGGCCTTCGTCACCCGGGCGGCGCATCTGCTGGGGCGGCCGGTGAAGTGGACCTCGAGCCGGTCGGAGGCCTTCGTCACCGACGCGCAGGGGCGCGACCACGTCACCAAGGTCCAGCTGGCGCTGGACCAGGACGGGATGTTCCTGGCCTACCGCACCGAGACCCTTGCCAACCTCGGCGCCTATCTGCGGCTCTTCGCCACGGTGACGCCGACCTACCTGCACGGGCCGGCGGCCGGCGGGCCGTACCGGACGCCGCTGGCCTACGTGAACGTGAAGGGCGTCTTCACCAACACCGTCCCGGTCGACGCCTATCGCGGCGCCGGGCGGCCGGAGGGCACCTACCAGCTGGAGCGGCTGGTCGACCAGGCGGCGCGCGAGATGGGGATCGACCAGGCCGAGATCCGGCGCAAGAACTTCGTCAGGCCGGAGGAGTTCCCGTACCAGACGCCGCTGGCGGTGGTCTACGACTCGGGCAACTACCACGCCACGCTCGACAAGCTCCTGGAGATCTCGGACTACGCCGGGCTGCCGGCCCGGCGGGCCGAGGCGGCGAAGCGGGGGCGGCTGCGCGGCTTCGGCTTCTCGACCTGGGTCGAGTGCTGCGGGCTGGCGCCGTCGCAGCTGATCGGCGCGCTGGGGGCCCGGGCCGGGCTCTACGAGGCCGCGACGGTGCGGGTCAACCCGACCGGCGGCATCACCGTCTTCACCGGCACCCACAGCCACGGCCAGGGCCACGAGACCGTGTTCGCGCAGATCGTGGCCGAGCGGCTCGGCATCGACGAGGGGCTGGTCGAGGTGGTGCACGGCGACAGCGCCCGCATCCCCTTCGGCATGGGCACCTACGGCTCGCGCTCGGGCGCGGTCGGCGGTGCGGCGGTGCTGCGGGCCACCGACAAGGTGATCGAGAAGGCCAAGAAGTTCGCGGCGCATCTGATGGAAGCCTCCGAGACCGACATCGAGGTCAAGGACGGGCGGTTCAGCGTCGCCGGCACCGACAAGTCGCTGGCCTGGACCGAGGTGACGCTGGCGGCCTATGTGCCGCACAACTATCCGGCGGCGACGCTGGAGCCGGGGCTGGAGGAGACGGCGTTCTACGACCCGTCGAACTTCGTCTACCCGGCCGGGGCCTACGGCTGCGAGGTCGAGGTCGACCCGGACACCGGCAGGGTCGAGGTGACGGGCTTCTGGGCGGCGGATGACTTCGGGGTGGTGATGAACCCGCTGATCGTCGCCGGCCAGCAGCATGGCGGTGTGGTGCAGGGCATCGGCCAGGCGCTGCTCGAGCACGCGGTCTACGATGCGAACGGTCAGCTGGTGAGCGGCTCGCTGATGGACTACGCCATGCCGCGGGCGGCCGACCTGCCGAGCATCGGGGTGGATCATTCCTGCGTCACCCCCACCACCCACAACCCGCTCGGGGTCAAGGGCTGCGGCGAGGCGGGCGCGATCGGCGCCCCGCCGGCGGTGGTGAACGCGGTGCTCGACGCGCTGAACGCGGGCGGCATCGCGGTGGCGCATATCGACATGCCGCTGACGCCGGCCCGGGTCTGGGCGGCGATCGCGGCCGCGCAATAGGGAGGCGGGCGATGTATGCATTCGAGTTCGTGAAGCCGAAGACGGTCGCCGAGGCGGTGGCGGCGCTGGCCGCGGAGGACGCCCAGGCGCTGAGCGGCGGGCAGACGCTGATCCCGACGCTGAAGCAGCGGCTGGCGAGCCCCGGCACGCTGGTCTCGCTGACCGGGATCGAGGAGCTCAAGGGCGTGCTGGTCGATCGCGCCGGGCGGCTGCGCATCGGCGCCGCCACGCCGCATTCGGTGGTGATGCGCGAGACCAGGTCGTCCTATCCGGCGCTTTCGGAGATGGCGAGCCGGATCGGCGACCCGGCGGTCCGCAACCTCGGCACCATCGGCGGCAGCCTCGCCAACGACGACCCCTCGGCCTGCTATCCCAGCGCGGTCCTGGCCTCGGGGGCGACCATCGTCACCAACACCCGGCGGATCGAGGCCGACGATTTCTTCCAGGGCATGTTCACCACGGCGCTGGAGGCGGGCGAGATCATCACCGAGGTGATCTTTCCGATCCCGGAGCGGGCGAACTACCAGAAGTTCCGCCAGCCGGCCTCGCGCTTCGCCCTGGTCGGTGTCTTCGTGGCGAAGTTCCGGGACGGGGTGCGGGTGGCGGTCACCGGCGCCTCGGAGAACGGCGTCTTTCGCTGGACGGAGGCGGAGCAAGCGCTGTCGGCGGACTTCCGGGCCGATGCGGTCAAGGGGTTGCAGGCCAGCGCCGAGGGGCTGATCGGCGACCTGCACGGCACGCCCGAGTACCGCGCCCACCTGGTCGGGGTGCTGACCGGGCGGGCGGTCGCGGCGGCGGGCTGACAGCCGCCGCCCCGGCGCCTACCGGGGTCAGCGATCGACGGTAGCCATGGGGGCCGGGGCGTAGCGCGCCCCGGCGACGCGCTCCGGCGCCAGGGCGTCGTCCAGCGCCCGGATCTCGGCGGGATCGAGGCGCAGCGCGGCGGCGGCCAGGTTTTCCTCGAGATGGCTGCGGCGTTTGGTGCCCGGGATCGGGACGACGTCGTCGCCCTTCTGCAGCAGCCAGGCCAGGGCGACCTGCCCGGGCTTGACGCTTGCGGGCGGCGGCGATCTCGACCACCGCGCGCGCGGCCCGCAGGTTGGCGTCGTAGTTGGCGCCCTGGTAGCGGGGGTCGTTGCGGCGGAAGTCACCGGGGGGATAGTCCTCGGCCCGCTTGACGGCGCCGGTCAGGAAGCCGCGGCCCAGAGGAGCGAACGGCACCAGACCTATTCCGAGCTCGCGCAGCGCCGGGATCACGTCCGCCTCGAGATTGCGCTCCCAGAGCGAGTATTCGCTCTGCACGGCCGAGACCGCGTGCACGGCATGCGCGCGCCGGATATTGGCCACGCCGGCTTCGGACAGCCCGAAGAAGCGCACTTTGCCTTCCTGCACCAGCTCGGCGACCGTGCCGGCCACGTCCTCCATCGGCACCGCCGGATCGACGCGATGCTGGTAGAGCAGGTCGATGTGGTCGGTGGCGAGGCGGCCGAGCGATCCCTCGACGGCGGCGCGGATCGTGGCCGGGCGGCTGTCGCGATCGGTGCCGATCTGCCTGCCGTCCTCGATGCGGAAGCCGAACTTGGTGGCGATGACGACCCGGTCGCGCCGGTCTTTGAATGCCCGGCCGAGCAGCGCCTCGTTGGTATGGGGGCCGTAGACCTCGGCGGTGTCGAAGAAGGTGCAGCCGAGCTCGATGGCGCGGTGCAGCGTGGCGATCGACTCCGCCTCGTCCGCCGGCCCGTAGGACTGGCTCATCGGCATGCAGCCGAGGCCGATCGCGGAGACTTCCAGTCCGGCGCGACCGAGTTTGCGGGTGCTCAGGGTCATTGCTGATCTTTCGGGAACGGGTTGGGATCTGTCGGACCAGATAGCCCGCCGCCGGCGGTTATCCAGCGAGCCAAGCCTCGAGGTGGTCGCCGAGGCGCAGGGCGAGCTGGGTCAGGGTGTAGGTCGGGTTGGCGTGGCCGGGGGTGGCGAAGACGCTGGAGCCGCCGATGAAGAGATTGGCGATCCCGTGCACGCGGCAGTCGCGGTCGACGACGCCGTGGCGCGGGTCGTCGGCCATGCGGGTGGTGCACATGTGGTGCTTGCCGGCGACCTCGTCGACGTCGATTCCGGGGAAGACCACCGGATCGGCCAGCAGCCAGTCGTGCAGGCGGGCGCGGCCGCGGTTCTGCTCGGCGAGGTGCCGGCCGAAGGCGGTGGCGGCGGTGCGCATGGTGTGGACGTCGAGCTCGGTCAGGCGCCAGTCGAGCACGGGACGGGCGAGGCCCAGCGCGTCGAGCTCATCGCCGAGCCGCACCCGGCTGTCGGGATTTTGCGCCTGCTCGTGCGCGGTGCGCAGCGTGGCCCGTGCCGCGAGCGGCAGGTCCTCGCGGGCCACCGCGCGGCGCGGCGGATGCTGCTCGTCGCGCATGAATTCGAGCAGGCGCAGCTCGAACGGGTCGACCAGCCCGATCCGGGCGGCGGCGGCGGGCAGGGTCGGCGGCCAGGGCCCGGGCTCGAAGCGCAGGCCGAAGTTCAGCACCTGCTGCTCGAAGATGAACTCTTCGGTCGGGCAGTAGAATTCCATCTCGGGCAGCGGCTCGCCCGGCAGCATCACATCGGCCAGCTCGAAGCTCGGGTGCTCGCAAAAGTAGCGGCCTACCAGGTCGGCGCCGTTGCCGATGCCCGCCGGGACCTGGCTGCGGAAGTTGAGCAGCAGCCGGGCGTTCTCGATGCCGCCGGTGCAGAGGCAGAAGGCGCGGGCGCGGACCTCGAAGCCGGGATCGCCCGGGCGGTAGGAGCGGAAGACCGCGGAGCTGACCGTGCCCATGGCATCGTCGAGGCGCAGGTCGACCAGGTTGGCGTCGAGGCCCATCTGGATGCGCGGCGCGGCGGCGAGCTCGGCGCCGTATTTCTCGGCGAAGCGGGTGGGCGGGACTCCAGCGGAACTGGAAGCGGCGGAAGTCGTAATGGTTCGCCTCGAACGGCAGGTCGGTGGCGAGGCTCTCGGGCGGGACGTCGAGGATGTCGTCGGTCTCGCTGCGGTAGGGATCGAGGTCGATCCGGCCGATCGGCCAGCCGCTGAGCGGGTTGAACGGCTTCGGCGCGAAGTCGTAGGCGTCCAGGGTGCGGCACCAGCCGCCCCAGTGGTTCGAGGTGCCGCCGAAGTAACGCAGCCGGGCGACGTCGAGCGGGAAATAGTCGAGGCCGACGATCTCGCCTTCGTAGAGCGCCTGCGATTCGGCGCTGATGTCGAGCGCGCCGCCCTCCATGAGCGCGACCTCGGCGCCGGCAGCGGCGAGGCGGCGGGCGAGGACGATGCCGGCCGGGCCCGAGCCGATGATGCAGACGTCGAAGGGCCGGGCGAAGGCGCTGCGGTCGTCGGTGGTGTCGTGGTTCATCGCGGCGCTCCCGGGCCGGTGGCGGTGCGCCGATTGGGGCCGAGCCGCGTCCCGGCGTCAAGGGCGAGCGGGCGAGGGTTCAGTCGAGCGTGAAGCGGCTGGTGCGCAGGCCTTCGGGATCGGCCGAGAAGCCGACATGGGCTTCGAATTCCCCGGGCTCGAACACGGGCTCGAGGTCGGCGCCGGGATAGGCGAAGTCGGCGCGGGTGAGCTGGAAGCGCAGCGTTTGCCGCTCGCCGGCGGCGAGCTCGAGGTAGCGGAAGCGCTTCAGCTCCAGCACCGGGCGGGCGATCCGCGCCACCGGGTCGCGGATGAAGAGGAAGACGGTGGTGGCGCCCGGGCGCGCGCCGGTGTTGCTGACGACGGTCTCGATGCCGACGGTGTCGGCGACGGTCACGGCCGGGGCGGTGAGGGCGAAGCTGGTGTAGGCGAGGCCGTGCCCGAAGCGGAACTGCGGGCTGCTGGGCAGGTCGAGGTACTTGCTGGTGTAGGTGTCGGACGGGTTCTCGGGCCGGCCGCCGGAGCGCATGGAGTAAGCGATCGGCACCTGGCCGACGTCGCGCGGCCAGGTCACCGGCAGGCCGGCGGAGGGTGGGCTGGCGCCGGTCAGGAGGCCGGCGACCGCGTGGCCGGCCTCGCTGCCGGGGAACCAGCAGGCGACCACGGCGGCGGCGCGGGCGAAGACGGCCGGCATGGCGATCGGCCGGCCGGAGAAGACGAGCACGATCACGGGTTTGCCGGTGTCGAGGATCGCCGTTGCCAGTGCCGGCTGGTAGCCGGGAAGGTTGATGCGGGCGCGGCTGGCGGCCTCGCCGCTCATGTTCGCGGCTTCGCCGAGGCAGAGGATGACGTGGTCGGCTCGGACGGCGACGGCCGTGGCGGCGGCGATGCCGGCGGTGTCACCGCCTTCGATGCGGACGCCGGGCGCATGGTCGAGGGTCGCGGCGGGGAGGGCTGCGCGGAGACCGGCGAGCACGCTGACCGCCTCGTCGCCGCGGCCGGTGCCGGCCCAGGGGCCGAGCATCTCGCTTGCGGCGTCGGCGAGGGGGCCGATGAGGGCGATCCGGCCGGGGGGGTCGGGGAGGGGGAGCGTGTCGACGCGGTTCTGCAGCAGGACGAGGGTGCGGGCGGCCGCGCGGCGGGCGACGGCGCGCCGGGCGGCGCGGCGGGCGGCGGTATCGGGATCGGGGCCGGTGCAGCGGCGATAGGGATCGTCGAACAGGCCGAGGCGGGCCTTCAGCGCCAGGACGCGGAGGACGGCGGCGTCGATCTCGGGCTCGGCGACGAGGCCGCGCCGGAGAGCCTCGGGGAGGCCCTTCTGGTAGGCGAAGGACATCATGTCGATGTCGACGCCGGCGGTCAGCGCGAGGGCGGCGGCCTCCGCGAGGTCGGCGGCGACGCCGTGGCGGATCAGCTCGGCGATGGCGTCGTAGTCGCTGACGACGACGCCGTCGAAGCCCCAGGCTTCGCGCAGGGTCCCGGTGAGGAGCGCGCGGTCGGCGGTGAGCGGCACGCCGGAAAGGTCGGTGAAGGCCGGCATGACGGCGGCGACCCCGGCGTCGACCGCGGCGCGGAAGGGGGGCAGGTAGATCTCGGCCAGCGCGCGGTCGGAGACATCGACCGGGGCGTAGTCGCGGCCGGCGGCGCTGGCGCCGTAGGCGACGAAGTGCTTGGCGGTCGCGGCGAGGCCGGAGAGGTCGGCGCCCTGGGTGCCGCGGACCTTGGCGGCGGCGAAGCGGGCGCCGACATGGGGGTCCTCGCCGGGGCCTTCGGCGATGCGGCCCCAGCGCGGGTCGCGGGCGATGTCGAGCATCGGCGCGAAGGTGAGATCGAGGCCGGCGGCGGCCGCTTCCTCGGCGGCCGCGCGGGCGGTTTCCTCCCAGAGCGAGGGGTCGAAGGCGCCGGCCTCGGCGAGCGGGATCGGGAAGACGGTGCGAAAGCCGTGGATGACGTCGAGACCGAAGAAGAGCGGGATGCCGAGGCGGGTTTCATCGACCGCCAGGCGCTGGGCCTCGTGGACGGCGGCGCGTCCCCACAGGTTGAAGACGCTGCCGACACGGCCGGCCCGGATCAGCGCCGGGAGGTCTGCGGCGCCGGTCGGGCCGGTGACGGCGGCGCCGGCGCTGACCATGGTGAGCTGGCCGAGCTTCTCGGCCAGGGTCATCCGGGCGACGAGTTCCGGGATCGCGGCGCCGGCGCCGAGGGCGGGGAGGCCGGCGCCGGCGGCGAGGAGGGTGAGGACGCGGCGGCGGTCGATCACCGCGGCCGGTAGGCGAAGCTGGCGAAGTCGGCGGGGCAGGCGCGGCCGGAGGTGTCGAAGGCGACCATGCCGACGAAGGCGCCGGTGAAGGAGGCGTGCTCGCCGCGGCCGCCTTCGTCGGAGATCACGCTGGCGTCGAGCTCGGGGCCGATGGCGGTCCAGGTGCCGCCGGCGCGGTAGTGGAAGCGCTGGCGTGGCGTCGCTGACCTCGACGGCGAGATCGACCGGGCCGTCGGGCAGCGGGACCGGGCGGTCGAGCGGGAAGCTCAGGCGCGAGTCGGGCCAGTCGCCGGGGCAGGACATCAGCGTCAGCACCCGGCCGAGGGTGGCGTCGTGGCTGACGGCGAGGAAATGGAACTTGTGGCGGTTGTAGTAGGTCGTGAGGCCGGCGGCCTGCTGGTAGGTGTCGGGCGCGAAGGCGGTGAGGCGGGTCTCGGCGCGGTAGCGGAAGTGCTGCTGGCGGCGGGCGACCAGCGCCTGCTCGAACCAGCTGCCGATGGATTCGCGGCCGTGGAGGCGCAGGGCTTCGCCGGTCAGGGTGAAGAGGCGCTCGGGGTAGGGGGTGCGGAGCCACTGGAAGTCGGCCGGCAGGGCGGGACCGTCGAAGCGGTATTCGGCCGGGCCGTCGGGTTCGGGCGCCGGAGCTCCGGGCGGGGCCGGCACCTCGAGCGCCGGCACGAGGCCGCCGTGGGCGAGGCGGAGCCAGCCGTCCTCGCCCCAGGTGCAGAGCTGCAGCGCGGTCTCGCGGCCGAGGGGGCAGGCCCGCACCGTGGGGAGCGGGCGGCCGCAGAGGTGGGTGTGGTAGGTGAGGCCGTCCGGGGTCTCGACGATCTGGCCGTGGCCGGCGCGCTGCAGGGGGGCGTCCGGGGCGTTTTTCGAGGTCAGGAGGAAGGTTGCGGGGTGGAGCTCGTAGGGGCCGAGCAGGCTGCGGGAGCGGGCCATGGTGACGGCGTGGGCGTAGCCGGTGCCGCCTTCGGCGGCGGTCAGGTAGTACCAGCCGTCGCGCTTGAAGAGGTGCGGGCCCTCGACGAGGCCGTGCGGGGAGCCCGCGAAGATGTTGCGGATCGGGCCGGTGAGGTGGCGGGCGACGGGGTCGTATTCCTGGGCGAGGATGCCGTCGAAGGCGGAGCCTTTGGGCTTGCCGCCGACGCTGTCGGTCAGGTGGTTCCACTGCATGTTGAGGAGCCACTTGCGGCCGTCGTCGTCGTGGAAGAGCGAGGGGTCGAAGCCCGAGGAGTTGAGGTAGACGGGGTCGGACCAGGGGCCGGTGATTTCGGGTGCGGTTACAAGGTAGTTGTGGGCGTCCTTGAAGTTGCCGTCGAGGCGCTTGACGTCGGTGTAGATCAGCCAGAACCGGCCGTCGGCGTGGCTGAGGCAGGGGGCCCAGACGCCGCAGCAGTCGGGGTCGCCGCGCATGTCGAGCTGGGCGGCGCGGGTCAGCGGGCGGGTGACCAGGCGCCAGTTCACCAGGTCGCGGGAGTGGTGGATCTGGACGCCGGGGAACCACTCGAAGGTCGAGGTGGCGATATAGTAATCGTTTCCGACGCGGCAGATCGAAGGGTCGGGGTTGAAGCCCTTGAGGATCGGGTTGCGGATCATCTTTCGGCCGCCTCGGGCGGGTGGGGCGCCCGGGGCCGGATTCTGGCGCAACTGGCGGAAAAGTCGTGGGAAATCGGGTATGGAAAGCCTGTGGAACGCGTAAGGAAGGCGTATGGGCATCCGGTGAGGGAAGGCGAAGGGGGGCGCCGGCGGCGCTTGTCAGCCACCGACCCCGCGGATAGGTTGGCGCGCGAGAGGTGTCCCATGGTCCGGTTGATCGCAATGACCGTCGTCGAGCTGGTGGCCAACGCCATCGGCCTGCTGGTCGCCAAGTGGCTGCTGCCGGGGTTCGTCATCACCCCGTCGGGCTTTCTCTGGGTCATCGTCATCTTCACCGCCGTGCGCTTCATCCTGGCGCCGCTGATCTTCAAGCTGTCGTTCCGGTACGTCCGCGCCATCACCGGCGGCATCGCGCTGGTCACCACCTTCGTCGGGCTGCTGGTCACGACCTGGCTGACCGACGGGCTGCAGATCAGCGGCTTCTCGACCTGGGTGATCGCGACGCTGGTGGTCTGGCTCTTCGGGGTCATCGCGGTGCTGGTCCTTCCGCTCGTCATCTTCAAGAAGGCGCTGGCGCAGCGGGCGGGATCGGGGCCGCAGAATCCCGCCGATGCGCTAGAGCCGCCGGTCACCGGTGCGGGTCCCGAGGGCCGCCGTCCTGGCCCGGCGCCGAGGCCGCTGAGGGTCGGGTTGCGGATCATCGGCTGCCTCCGAGGGGTGGTTTCCTGGCCGAGACTTTGGTTGCCGTTTCAAGGGTTAACGGCGGTTTTTTCGATGCACATAGCATGCACATCCCGTGCACGAAGCATATGCATGAATCGTGCGGGGGCGCGAGAGGTTAATGCACGGGGGATGCGTGCCGGTGTCGGCTCGGGGTCGGACCCTTGCCCTGCCGTCACCTCCCCGGAGGGACGAGGCCCTGAGCGGGCCGGTCCTGGTGGGGACGTGAGCACCCCGCGCTCGCGGTTGACGCATGCCGTTCCCTTGGAGACGCGGGCGCGCCGGAAAGTATGGGCGCGCCTGGCGATCACGTGCCGACGGTCGCGTCCGACTTCGGCCCATTGCGAACGTTGCGTCCCATGCCGAGGCCAGCGTGCGAGGAGTGCCGCGCGACCTTGGCGACCCGAGCAGACCGGAAATCAGGCTCAGCGGGGGGGCGATGGAAGCCATATCTAGCGGGTGGCGACGAGCAAGTGGCACTCCTGCGCAGATACGAGTCCCGCGCCGCTAGCATCTCTTTCTAATGATCGCACGAGATCGGCTTCGATCAAATCAATCAACGCGTCTCGCCGGCTGGCGTCCATACCCGCAACAATCCCCGCTTGAGGAGTTGCCAAAAACTGGAGGCGCACATAGTCGCGTGATGACGGGAATCGGATCGTCCGGGTCACCGATGTTACAGAAACATCACTAAACCCGGCGGCGGCGACGAGATCTTCCAACAGACGCCGGTCCGACAGGGCGTGTTCGGATCGCTTGATCGATGAGGCGTCGGGCCCCAGATGCCGGTCCAGCGCATCAGCCAGGGCATGGGCGATAGGCGTTCGTTCGATCGCCGTGAATACGTTGAGCGCGAGTCGTCCCCCCGGGGTGAGGACCCGGAACATTTCTGCCAAGGCTTGGGCGCGGTCCGGAAAGAACTGCAAGCCCAGTTGGCAGAGGACGACATCGAAATTCATGTCCGGAAATGGCATGCGGAGCACGCTCGCCTCGCGCCACTCGACCTCTGGCCCCGCGTTCTGGGCGACAGTTCGTGCAACAGCCAACATGCTCGGGTTGAGATCCAAGCCGACCACGCGACCCGTGCCCATACGTTCGGCGGCGAGTTTAGCGACCACACCAGTGCCACAAGCCACGTCGAGTACGCGCTCGCCTGGGCGAGGCGCAGACCGCTCGATCAGATCGGCCGCCCAGAATGTGGTGACGAGAGGCACAAGATATCGTTGATAGATTTCAGCAGCGCCACCCTCCAACTGCCATTGCTCATGCTTTGCCATGCTTTTCCTTCCGGCCTCGCTCCGTTCGGTCTTGCCCACTTCTCCCTGCGACTGTCCGGCTGTCAGCCGATCGCCTCTCTTGACCAGCCCATCCGGAAAACCCGCCCGCTCTGTGCGCCCTCGACGCTCTTGACGTAGCCGAGAGCCACCTCGCGCGCGGGCATCGTTGCGGTCCCCGGGAAGTAGGGGCCATAGAGCGGCGCCGATTCCTCGACCAGCGTCGGGCTGACGAGGTTGATGCGCACCCCGCGCGGCATCTCGATGGCGGCTCCGCGGATATAGCCTTCCAGCGCCCCGTTCACGAGCGACGAGGCCGTCCCTTCGCGGATGGGATCGTCGTTGGTGAGGCCCGAGGTCAGGGTGAAGGACCCGCCATCCGCGATCCGGGGGAGTCCGTAGGTCACGAGGTTGACCTGTCCCATGAGCTTACTGCGCAGCCCGACCTCGTACTCCGTCTCGCCGAGCTGCGGGAAGGGAGCGTACTTAACCGCACCCGCGGTGCAGACGAGGGCATCGAACCGGCCGGCGCGATCGAAAAGCTCGCGGATCGAGACCGGGTCCGAGATGTCGACCTGGACGTCCCCGCCGGTGCGGCTGGCAGCGACGATCTCATGGCGTGCGCCGAGCGCGGCCCTGACCGCGCCGCCGACCACGCCGGAGGCACCGACGAGAATTATCCTTATGGCAGGGCCCTCCGAGAGCGGCGCGTCCTCGAGGGCCGCGCTCGAACACACACTCCGTCTGACGGCAAGAGAATTGTAAGCGCGACTAAGTCTCTCGTCGAGCCGAAAGGCAGCTTGTGGCGCAAAGCGGCCTGTGGCCTGACGGCTGATGCGGAATCCGTTTGATCGCTTCGCCTCACCGGCCGGGAGTCGCGCGCGCCGGTGCCGCATTCACTTCGCGGATTTGTCCGTCGACAAAATCCGCGCGCGCCTGCCTGCCCTCGGGCAGGCGCGATTCCGCGCCTCCCCAGGCAGGCGCGCGCGGATTGCAGAGCGATGGTCCTGGCGGCACGCCCCTCGGCCTTCGCGCTTGCGCGCTCCGGCCGACGAACCGGCGCGACGCGGTGCGTCGCTGATGCCGGTTCGGGAGGCGGCCGGCACCGCTACTTCTCCGGGGCGGAGGAGCGGGCCCAGAGGTTGATGTTCTCCTCGTCGGCGTAGCGGTCGATCTCGGTGAGCTCGTCGGGGGTGAAGTCGAGGTTCTGCACGGCGCCGACGCAGTCCTCGACCTGGGAGGGGCGGGAGGCGCCGATCAGGGCGGTGGTGATGCCCTCGCCGCGCAGCACCCAGGCGATGGCCATCTGGGCCAGGGTCTGGCCGCGGCGCTCGGCGATGGCGTTCAGCGCGCGGATGTTGGCCAGCGCGTGCTCGTTGAGGAAGGCGGGGTTGAGCGACTTGCCCTGGGTGGCGCGGCTGCCTTCGGGGATGCCGTGCAGGTACTTCGCGGTGAGCATGCCCTGGGCGAGCGGGGTGAAGGCGATGGAGCCGATGCCGAGCTCCTTGAGCGTGTCCTTGAGGCCGTCGCGCTCGACCCAGCGGTTGATCATGTTGTAGCTCGGCTGGTGGATCAGGCAGGGGGTGCCGAGATCCTTCAGGATCGCCGCGGCGGCGCGGGTCTTCTCGGAGTTGTAGGAGGAGATGCCGGCGTAGAGCGCCTTGCCGGCGCGGACGGCGGCGTCGAGCGCGCCCATGGTCTCCTCGAGCGGCGTGTCGGGGTCGAAGCGGTGGGAGTAGAAGATGTCGACGTAGTCGAGGCCAAGGCGCTTGAGGCTCTGGTCGAGGCTGGCGGTGAGGTACTTGCGGCTGCCCCATTCGCCGTAGGGGCCGGGCCACATCAGGTAGCCGGCCTTGGTGGAGACGATCAGCTCGTCGCGGTGGCCGGCGAAGTCGGTGGCGAGGATCTCGCCGAAGGCGCTCTCGGCCGAGCCCGGCGGCGGGCCCGTAGTTGTTGGCGAGGTCGAAATGGGTGATGCCGAGATCGAAGGCGCGGCGGCAGATCGCGCGCTTGGTCTCGTGCGGACTGTCGCCGCCGAAGTTGTGCCAGAGGCCGAGCGAGACGGCGGGCAGCATCAGCCCGCTCGCCCCGCAGCGGCGGTAGACCATGTCGACGTAGCGGGTCGCGGCGGGGGTAGGTCATCGGCATTTCCTCAGACGAGCAGGGCGCGCGCGGCGTCGGGGCCGAGCGCCTCGGGGCGGGTGCAGGTGGTCCGCAGAGTCGACGAAGCCGCCGGTCTCGCCGGACTTCAGGATCGAGGTCATCACGTCGATGCCGTGCAGCGCCCGCTCCAGCCCGCAGCGCGCCTCGCGGCCCTCGAGGATGGCCTGGGCCATGTCGGCGAGGCCGGCGGTGCGGTAGTTGGCGAAGGAGGCGTGGGGGCGGATGTCGTTGGGCTTGGAGAACGGGTGGTCCCAGGGCGGGACCTCGGTGATCTTGCCGTCGCTGCCGGCGGTCTCGACGGTGCCGCCGAACCAGTTGGGGTCGGGCACGAACAGCGCGCCGTCGGTGCCGTAGAGCTCCATCGGCCGGTGGCGGTGGCCCCAGACGTCCCAGCTGGCGCCGAGGGTGACGGCGGCGCCGCTGGCGAATTCGAGCAGCGCGTGGATGGTGGTCGGGGTCTTCACCGGGATCTGCTCGCCCTTGCGCGGGCCGTCGCCGCCGATGGTGCGGGTCGGGGTGGCGGCGTTGGTCAGCGCCGCGACCCGCTTCACCGGGCCGATCAGGTTGATCAGGTTGGCGACGTAGTAGGGGCCGACGTCGAGCACCGGCCCGGCGCCGGGCAGGAAGAAGAAGTCGGGGTTGGGGTGCCAGTTCTCCATGCCGTGCGACATCACGTGGGCGGTGCCGGAGGTGACGGTGCCGACGGCGCCGTCGTCGACGAGCTTGCGCGCCAGCTGGTGGGCGCCGCCGAGGAAGGTGTCGGGCGCGGAGCCGACCCTGAGGTTGCGGGCGTCGGCGAGCCGCTTGAGCTCGAGGCCCTCGTCGACCGTCAGCACGAACGGCTTCTCGGAGTAGACGTGCTTGCCGGCCTCGAGCGCGCGCGAGCTGACGCTGTAATGCGCATCGGGGATGGTGAGGTTGATGACGACGTCGATGTCGGGGTTGTCGAGCAGCATGTCCATGGGCTGCGCCTTGACGCCGAACTCCTTGGCGCGGGCCTCGGCGGCGGCCATGTTGATGTCGGTGCAGGCGCGCACCTCGAGCCCCTTGAAGAGCGGCGCGAGGCGGAAATAGGCGGCGGAGATGTTGCCGCAGCCGATGATGCCGATGCCGAGGGTGCCGGTCATGTCGCTTCTCCCTCAGAGCTGCTGCGCGGCGGCGAGCGAGCGCCTGGCGAAGCGCGCCGCGTCCTTGGGGTTGTCGTGCTCCATCACGAAGTACCTGACCGGGCATCGCCTTCAGCGCGGCCATCAGGCTCGTCCAGTCGACGGTGCCCTGGCCGAGATCGGCCCAGCCGTCCTCGTCGAGCGTTCTCGCCCGCCGGCGCGATGTCCTTGAGGTGGACCGCGGTGATGCGCTTGCGGAAGGTCTTGATCCACTCCGCGGGGTCGCCGCCGCCCTTGATCACCCAGGCGATGTCGGCCTCCCATTCCAGGTCGGGGCCGCCCTCGAAGATCGCCAGCTGCGGCACCGAGCCGTCGGGCAGCCGCTTGAACTCGAAGTCGTGGTTGTGCCAGCCGAAGCCGAGCCCGGCGTCGCGGTAGGGGGCGCCGGCCGCCTGCAGCCGCTTGCCGAAATCGAGCCAGCCGGCGGCGCCGTCGGGGCGCTGGTCGGGGGGCAGGAAGGGGCAGTAGATGGTCTCGATGCCGACGGCCTTGGCGATGTCGAGCACGCGGTCGGGCTCGTTCTCGAGCATGTCGAGGCCGAAGTGGCCGGTCGGCATCTTCAGGCCGGTGCCGGCGAGGTGCTGCTTGAGCTCGGCGACCTTGTCGGGGTCGGCGTAGAGCGCGCCGTAGCCCTCGACCTGCTTGTAGCCGAGCTCGGCGAGCATCCGCAGCGTGTCGGCGAGCGGCGGGAAGTTGCGCGAGCTGTAGAGCTGGTAGGAAAAGTCGGTCATCGGCAGGCTCCTGGCGGTCAGGTGGTGGCGAAGCTCGAGCAGAGGTCGCGGACGGTGAGGCTGGATGCCGGCGGGGTCGCCGTCGGCGGGGGTGAAGCGGATCTCGGCGTCGTGGCCGGGGAAGAGGGCGATGGCGTTGGTCGAGAAGCGGCCGGGGCGGTCGGCCTCGAGCGTCACGAAGAGCGCCACCGCTTCGGCGGCGAGCCGGGCGGTCAGGACCCCGGCGTCGGCGCTGGTGGTAACGCGATCCCGGGGTCGCGCAAGGCGAGGTGCTTCCAGCGCACCGGCGCGAAGACGTCGCCGCCGGCCATGCCGTTGCGCGGCCTGCCAGCGGAAGGCGAGGATCTCGCCGGCCTCGAGCTCGGCGGTCGGCAGCGCGGTCAGCTCGCGCCGCGGCGTCGGTGCCGACGGTCGCGCCGGCGGTGGCGAGCGGGCGGGTCGGCGCCGTCGAGGGTGACGGCGAAGAGCTCGGCTTCGATCCGCCGCGGCTCGGGCGTGTCGTTGACCGCCATCAGGCGCAGGCTGTCGTCGGCGGGGATGGCGGCGACCAGCGACCGGCTGGAAGAAGCGCCGCGCCATGTGGTGCAGCAGCTTCCAGCCGCCGCCGTAGTCGAGGCTCGACCAGGAGGCCACCGGCCAGGTGTCGTTGAGCTGCCAGTAGAGCGTGCCCATGCAGTGCGGCTTGAGGCTGCGCCAGGCCTCGACGGCGGTCTTGATCGCGATGCCCTGCTGGACCTGGGAGAGCCAGACGAAGTTCTCGAAGTCCCTGGGGAAGCGGAAGTAGCGGAACATGGTCTCGGCGATGCGGGCGTTGCCGCCGGCGTTCTTCTGGTGGCTCTCCATCACCGGCGAGGCGATGTTGAGGTCGGCCGGGTCGGCGAAGCTGCGGATCACGTCCATCGAGGTGTAGGACTGGAAGCCGAACTCGGAGCAGAAGCGGGGGCGGACGTCGCGGTAGTGCTCGAAGTCGCGGCCCTCGTGCCAGACCGACCAGAAGTGCATGTCGCCGGAGGTGTCGTCGTGCCAGGTGTCGCCGAAGGACATCGGGCCGGGCGAGGGGCTGGACGGCCACCAGTTGGCGGCGGGCAGCGCGGCTTTGAGCGCGGTCTCGATGGTGCGGTTCAGCCGGTCGTAGGCGACGAGGTAGCGGTCGCGGTTCTTGCGCGATTCCTCGAACCAGGTGAGCGCGCCGAGCAGCTCGTTGTCGCCGCACCAGAGCGCGACGTGGTGGCCGAGGCGGCGGGACTGGAAGGCGACCTCGCGCGTCGACCTCGGCGAGAAATTCGTCGGTCGGCGGGATAGAGATGGCAGGCGAACATGAAGTCCTGCCAGACCATCAGGCCGAGCGCGTCGCAGGTCTCGTAGAAGGAGGCGGGCTCGTAGCGGCCGCCGCCCCAGACCCGGATCATGTTCATGTTGGCGTCGGCGGCGGATTGCAGCAGGTCGCGGGTGGCGGCGTCGGTGATGCGGCCGGGCAGGGCGTCGGCGGGGATCCAGTTGGCGCCGCGGGCGAAGACGTCGCGGCCGTTGACCCGGAGCTTGAAGCTGCGGCCGGTCGCGTCGGGCTCGGAGATCGAGGCGGATGTCGCGCAGCGCGACGCGGACAGGTCCGCGTCAGGCCGCCGGCGGTGAGGGTGAGATCGTGCAGCGGCTGCTCGCCGCTGCCGGCGGGCCACCAGAGCGCCGGGCGGTCGAGGCTCAGCGTCGCGGCGACGCCGGCAGGCGCCGGGTTCGAGGCGGCCGCCGGTCGTCGACGCCGCCGAGCGCCACGGTCCACAGGCTCGCGTCCTCGGCGGCGTCGATCACCTCGAAGTCGACGTCGAGATAGACGATGCCGCCCTCGTGGCGCTGGCGGATCCGCGGCGTCGCCGATCTCGCCCTCGGGGCCGATCAGCTCGATCCGGCCGTAGACCCCGACCGGGGCGAGGGCGATGTTCCAGTCCCAGCCGAAGTCGCACTGCGGCTTGCGCAGCATGTTGCCGTTGGGGATCGGGCAGTTGCTGACGCTGTAGGGGATCGGGAAGGGCTGGCGGGCCTGCAGGGCGTTGGCGGCGCGGGGGCCGGAGCGCAGGGTGATCTCGATGGTGTTCTCGCCGGCGACCAGCGCCGCGGCGACCTCGGCCCGGTGCTCGCGGAAGCTGGTCGCGGCCTGGAGCACCGGCTGGCCGTTCAGCCGGACCTCGGCGACGGTGTCGAGCATGTCGAGGACCAGCGTCCAGGGGCCGGCGGCGTCGGGCAGCTCGAAGCTGCGCGACAGGGTCCAGTCGCGGTCGGCCACCCAGCGCACCGCGTATTCGTTGCGGCCGTGGTAGGGGTCGGGGATCTGCCCGGCGGCAAAGAGCGCCGAATGCACGTCGCCCGGCAGGGTGATCGGCGCGGTGAACTGACGCTCCGCGTCGGCGAGCGTCCACGGTCCTGCAAGGTCGGGCATTTCCCCCCCGGGAACGGGCGTTGGGCGATCAGAGCCGCTGTTCGGACTGCTTGTCGAACAGCGATGCCTTGGAGATGTCGAGCGCCAGGCGTGACCTTGTCGCCGTGGCGGAAGCCGTGGTCGGGGGTGGTGCGGACCGAGATCGGCTGGCCGGCCATGGTCAGCCAGACCAGGCTGTCCGAGCCCATCGGCTCGTCGATGTCCACCACCGCCGGGACGCCGTCGGTGCGCCGTCGCGGCGGATCTCGGTATGCTCGGGCCGCACGCCGAGGATCACCGGCTGGCCGTTCGCCGCCGGCACGACGCCGTCGTAGCCGGCGAGCGGGACCGTGACGCCCTCCTTGCGGAAGGCCTTGCCGCCGGGGCCGTCGGTGATCGCGCCCTCGATGAAGGTCATCGCCGGCGAGCCGATGAAGCCGGCGACGAACAGGTTGGAGGGCTTGTTGTAGATGGTCTTGGGGTCGGCGAGCTGCTGGATGATGCCGCCGCGCATCACCGCGATGCGGTCGGCGAGCGTCAGCGCCTCGATCTGGTCGTGGGTGACGTAGACCATGGTGTTCTCGAGCTGCTGGTGCAGCCGCTTGATCTCGACGCGCAGCTCGGAGCGCAGCTTGGCGTCGAGGTTCGACAGCGGCTCGTCGAACAGGAACACGTCGACGTCGCGCACCAGCGCCCGGCCGATGGCGACGCGCTGGCGCTGGCCGCCGGAGAGCGCGGCGGGCTTGCGCTCGAGCAGCGGCTCGATCTGCAGGATCTCGGAGGCGCGCTTGATGCGCTTGTCGATCTCGTCCTTGGGCAGGCCGCGCGTTCTTCAGCCCGAAGGCCAGGTTGCCGCGCACGCGTCATCTGCGGATAGAGCGCGTAGGACTGGAACACCATGCCGATGCCGCGGTCCTTGGGCTCCTCCCAGGTGACGTTCTTGCCCTTGATCCAGATCTGGCCGTCGGTGATGTCGAGCAGGCCCGGCGATGCAGTTGAGCAGCGTCGACTTGCCGCAGCCCGAGGGCCCGAGCAGCACGATGAACTCGCCCTCGGCGACGTCGATGTTGAGCTGCTTCAGCACCTGGACCGAGCCGTAGGTCAGGGTCAGGTCCTTGACCACGATGCTGCTCTCAGCGTTGGACATGTTGTTCATCGATCTATCCCTTCACCGCGCCCGCGGCGATGCCGCGCACGAAAAGCTTGCCGGAGACGAAATAGACGATCGAGCGGCACCAGGCCGGTGATGATGGTCGCCGCCATGTTGACGTTGTATTCCTTCACGCCCTGCACCGAGTTGACGATGTTGTTGAGCTGCACCGTCATCGGATAGGTGTCGGGCTTGGTGTAGACGACGCCGAACAGGAAGTCGTTCCAGATGCCGGTCACCTGCAGGATGATCGCCACCACGAAGATCGGCAGCGCCATCGGCAGCATGATCTTGAAGTAGATGCCCCAGAAGCCGGCGCCGTCGACGCGGGCGGCCTTGAACAGCTCCTCCGGCACCGAGGTGAAGTAGTTGCGGAAGAGCAGCGTCAGGATCGGCATGCCGAAGATCGAGTGCACGATGACCAGGCCGGTCAGCGTGCCGTAGAGGCCGATGGTCCTGAGGATGATCACGATCGGGTAGAGCATCACCTGGTAGGGGATGAAGGCGCCGAAGATCAGGATGGCGAAGAAGGTGTTGGCGCCCTTGAAGCGCCAGTTCGACAGCGCGTAGCCGTTCACCGAGGCGATGGCGATCGAGATGATCACCGAGGGCACGGTGATGCGCACCGAGTTCCAGAAGCCGCGGCAGAGGCCGTCGCAGTTCAGCCCGGTGCAGGCCTCGGCCCAGGCCTTGACCCAGGGCTGGAAGGTGATCTCCATCGGCGGCGAGAAGATGTTGCCGAGCCGGATTTCGGGCATCCCCTTCAGCGAGGTCACCACCATCACGTAGAGCGGCATCAGGTAGTAGACGGCGACGACGATCAGCGTGCCGTAGAGGATGATGTTGCGCCGCGAGAGCGTGGGGCGCGGTCGGGCGCCGCGCGGCTCGGTCCGATCGAGCTGCTCGATGACGGTGTCGGCGGCGACTGCGCCGGCGAGGGTGTCGGGGTTAGACACGCTGCTTCCCTCCGAACTCGAGATAGGCCCACGGGATGATGATGATCGCGACCGTCAGCAGCATCATCGTCGAGGCGGCGAAGCCCTGGCCGAGGTTCTGCGCCCCGAACATGTACTGGTAGACGTATTTCGCGGGCACCTCGGAGGCGGTGCCGGGGCCGCCGCCGGTCATCGCGACCACGAGGTCGTAGAGCTTGACGATGCCGCTCATCACGATGACGAGGGTGGTGATGAAGACCGGCCGCATCATCGGGATGACGACGAAGAGGTAGGTCTTCCACATCGGGATGCCGTCGACGCGCGTGGCCTTCCAGATGTCCTCGTCGATGCCGCGGAGGCCCGCGAGCATCAGGCACATCACCAGGCCGGTGCCCTGCCAGAGCCCGGCGATGACGAGGCCGTAGAGCACGAGGTCGGCGT
This sequence comes from uncultured Alphaproteobacteria bacterium, assembly GCA_963847795.1. Taxonomy (GTDB): domain Bacteria; phylum Pseudomonadota; class Alphaproteobacteria; order Rhodobacterales; family Rhodobacteraceae; genus Amaricoccus. The sequence continues at coordinate 200,909 of CAWKBH010000010.1, read as the reverse complement.
CGTAGAGCGGGTTGAAGGTGAAGCTCTCCCAGCCGAGGCCGCGGACCACGTGCTGGATGCCGAAGTCGGGGTTGAGGATCCACTGCCAGACCAGGCCGGTGACGATGAAGGAGAGCGCGAACGGGTAGAGGAAGATCGTGCGGAAGGTGTCCTCGAAGCGGATCTTCTGGTCGAGGAGCGCCGCCAGGATGAAGCCGATCACGAAGGAGAAGATCAGGGCGAGGACGCCGTAGATCGCCAGGTTCTCGATCGAGACCAGCCAGCGCGAGTTGGACCAGAGCCGGCGGTATTGGTCGAGGCCGACGAAGTCGAGCCGCGGCAGCAGCTTCGAGCTGGTGAAGGAGTAGACGACCGTCCAGATCGTGCCGCCGACGAAGACGACGAGCGCGGTCAGGATCATCGGGATCGAGGCGATCTTGGCGCTGAGATTGCGGAAGAGCCTGCTCGGACGCTGCGCAGCCATGCGGTTTCCCCCGATGGACGTCTTCGATGGTTTCCGCCGGCCCCGCGCAGGGGCCGGCGGACGCGTCGCCGGCTCAGTCGGCGTTGCCGATGAGTTCCGCGAAGCTCTTCTGCGCGTCCTCGACCGACATGTCGGTGGCGAAGAACTGCGTCATCAGGTCGTTGATCTGGGAGTTGGTGTCCTGGGTGATCATCTCGTTGGTGCTCTTGACGACGTTGCCCGTCTTCAGGACCTCGAGACCCTTCTTCATGCAGTCGTTGGCGGCGCTCAGGTCGACGTCGCCGCGCACCGGCATCGAGCCCTTCTTGAGGTTGAAGGCGACCTGGGTCTCCGGCGACAGCATCACCGAGGCGAGCACCTCCTGCGCCTTCGACTTCTCCGGATCGCTGAGCTTGGGGAAGTAGAAGCTGTCGCCGTCGGTGGTGATGTAGGGATCGGACGCACCGAGGTCGACGAGGCAGTGATAGTCCTTGCCGGCGACCTGGCCGGCGACCTGGAACTCGCCCTGCGCCCAGTCGCCCATGATCTGGCCGCCGGCCTTGCCGGTGATCACCATGTTGGTGGCCTGGTTCCAGTCCTGGACGTTCGAGCCCTTGGCGAGCTTGCGGGCGTCGTCGAGCGCCGCGAAAACCTTGGCCACCTCCGGCCCGGCCGCCGCGTCGGCGTCCTTCTCGTCGTAGACCTTCAGGTAGAGGTCCTTGCCGCCGATCGCGAGCAGCAGGTCGTCGAAGATGCCCGCTTGCTGCCAGCCCTGCTGGCCGACGGCGAGCGGCTGGATTCCCGGCCTTCTGCAGCGCCGGCGCCGGCGGCGACGAACTCGTCCCAGTTGGTCGGCACCGGCACGCCGGCGGTCTCGAAGGCCTCGTTCGAGAGCCAGAGCCACTGCCAGGCGTGGATGTTGACCGGCACGCAGTAGAGGTGGCCGTCGAGCATGCAGCCCTCGAGCAGCGACGGCGGGTTGACGACCGCTGCCCAGTTCTCCTTCGCGGCCACGTCGTCGAGGTTGCGCATCAGCCCGGCCTCGACCAGCTCCTCGGCCTGGCGGCCGTGGTTGAACTGGGTGGCGCCCATCGGGTCGCCGCCGGTGATGCGGCTGATCATGATCGGCCGCGCGGTGTCGCCGGAGCCGGCGATCGCGCCGTCGACCCAGTGGTTGCCGGTGGCGTCGAAGGCCTTGGCGAACTCGGCGACCGCCGCCGCCTCGCCGCCGGACGTCCACCAGTGCGTGACCTCGAGGTCGGTGGCATGCGCCGCACCGATCGGCAGCACCACGGACGCCGCGAGCGCCGCAGCCAGCGATTGGAATTTCATCTGTGAACCTCCCAGTTCTACATCGTTGCAGTAAAATGCTAAGGGAGCAGGCGGCGGAAGGCAATGCGGAAATCGCCTCGGCAGCACTTTGCGAGCGACTTCGCGTCGAAGGCGCGATCCGATGCGGCGGGCGGTTTCACTTGCTGGTTTAAGCCGCGCATTTGCCATAGGAATTAGCAGAGGCGGTTGCCACAGCTGTGCGTTGGGACCTCCCCGTTCTGAACGGGCAGGACGTCGACCGTGCCGGCATCGTCGACGTTTCGCCGCAACTGTAACGTTTCAGCTTGAACGAGCCCGCGAACGGGATATCGTGTGATTCGGTGCGGTCGCCGCCAAGGATACCCGAATCGAGTCCTGTGCAGGAAAACAAAGCCAAGCTGCCGGAGTCGGTCGCGACCGCGCCGCGGCCGACGCTGAAGACGATCGCCTACATGACCGGGCTCGGGGTCACCACCGTGTCGCGGGCGCTGCACGACGCCCCCGACATCGGGCAGGCGACCAAGGAGCGGGTGCGGCTGGTGGCCAAGCAGATCGGCTATCGGCCGAACCGGGCCGGCGTGCGCCTGCGCACCGGCAAGACCAACGTGATCAGCCTGATCCTGTCGGTGGAGACCGAGGTGCTGGGCCTGACCTCGCATCTGGTCTACGGCATCTCGGAGTTCCTGGCCGGCTCGCCCTACCACCTGATCGTGACGCCCTACAACATGCAGAGCGACCCGCTCGACCCGGTGCGCTACATCGTCGAGACCGGCTCGGCGGACGGCATCATCTTCTCGCGCACCGAGCCGCAGGACCCGCGGGTGCGCTACCTGCACCAGCGCGGCTTTCCCTTCGCCACCCACGGCCGCACCGAGATGGAGATCGAGCATCCGTATTTCGACTTCGACAACGGCCGCTATCGGCGAGGTGGCGGCCGAGCGGCTGGCGGGGCGGGGGCGCAAGCGGCTGGCGTTGCTGGCGCCGCCGGCGCACCTGACCTATGCCGGCACATGACCGCGGGCTTCCAGCGCGCCATCGAGCGGCACGACCTGATCGACGTGCCGATCCGCACGGTGACGACCGACAGCAGCTACGAGGCGATCCAGGCCGAGATCGGCCGGCTGATGGCCTCGCGCAACCGTCCCGACGGCATCGTCTGCGGCAGCGCCTCGGCGGCGATCGCGGCGATCGGCGCGGCGGAAGGCCAAGGGCTTCGTGATCGGGCGCGACTTCGACGTCGCGGTGAAGGAGTCCTTCAACATGATGCGCAAGTTCCGCAGCGAGATCGAAGTGGTGCACGAGGACTTCCGCCGCGCCGGCATGGGCCTGGCCGAGGCGGTGCTGCGCACGATCGGCGGCGCGCCGGCGCCGAGCTGCAGACGCTGGACGTGCCCGAGGCCTGACGCAGCCTCAGCGCTCGGGAGCGCGCAGCCGGCCGAGCGCCGCGCTGAGGTCGGCGTGCAGCGTTTCCCGTTCCCAGGGGCTGAGAAAGGCGCCGAGCTCGATCTCGCGGCCGTTGCCCTGCAGCGTCAGGTATTTCTCGATCCGGGCGTCGTCGAGCAGCCGCAGCCGCACCCAGAACGGATTGGCGTGCCAGCGCCGCACCCGGCCCCGCGGGTCGCGTCGCACCACGGTGATCAGGTCCGGCCACAGCCGCAGCTCCTCGCTCAGCCTGCCGTCGCGGTAGTTCCGCCGGATCGCCAGGTAGAGGCCCACGAAGGCGACCAGCAGGAACGGCAGCAGCCCCCAGGCCACGCGCCCGTCGGAGACCGCGGCCAGCGGCAGGGCCAGGCCGGCCGCGACCAGGCCGAGGAGCCAGCTGCTGCCGTTGCGCGTCAGCGAGCGGTTCGGCCAGAGCGTCAGCGCCAGGAGCGGCGGATCGCTGCGCGCGAACGGATCGGGGGCGGCCGCTGCGTCCGCCCCCGATCCGATGCCGCGGTCGCCGTCCATCGCGCCCGTCAGTGGCTCGCGTGGTGGTCCCACATGTCGGGCGTCGGCAGCGTCTCGAAGGTGTGCGCCGGCGGCGGGTTCGACAGGGTCCATTCCAGCGTGGCGTCGGGCTGCGGTCCCCAGTAGGCGTGCTCGGTCACCCGCTGGCCGTAGCGCAGGGTGTAGAAGACGATCCAGAAGAAGAACAGGAACGACAGCCCCGACAGGAAGGCGCCCATCGAGGAGACGAAGTTCCAGAGCGCGAACTGCTCGGGATAGTCCATGTAGCGCCGCGGCATGCCCTGCCGCCCGAGGAAGTGCTGCGGGAAGAAGGTGAGGTTGGCGCCGATGAACATCATCCAGAAATGGATCTTGCCGGCCCATTCCGGATACTGCCGCCCGGTCATCTTCGCCATCCAGTAGTAGCAGCCGGCGAAGATGCAGAACACCGCGCCCGAGGCTCATCACGTAGTGGAAGTGCGCCACCACGTAGTAGGTGTCCTGGTAGGCCCGGTCGATCGCCGCCTGGCTCAGCACCACGCCGGTGACCCCGCCGACGGTGAAGAGGAAGAGGAAGCCGACCGCGAAGAGCATCGGCGTCTTGAACTCGACCGAGCCGCCCCACATCGTCGCGATCCAGGAGAAGACCTTCACGCCCGTGGGCACCGCGATCACCATGGTGGCCAGCATGAAGTAGCTCTGCTGGGTCACCGACAGGCCGACGGTGTACATGTGGTGCGCCCAGACCACGAAGCCGAGCGCGGCGATGGCGATCATCGCGTAGACCATCGGCAGGTAGCCGAAGATCGGCTTGCGCGAGAAGGTCGAGATCACGTGGCTGACGATGCCGAAGCCCGGCACGATGATGATGTAGACCTCCGGATGGCCGAAGAACCACAGGATGTGCTGGTAGAGCACCGGGTCGCCGCCGCCGGAGGGATCGAAGAAGGTGGTGCCGAAGTTGCGGTCGGTGAGCAGCATGGTGACCGCGCCCGCCAGCACCGGCAGCGCCAGCAGGATCATGAAGGCCGTGACCATGATCGACCACGGGAACAGCGGCACCTTGTGCAGCGTCATGCCCGGGGCGCGCATGTTCATGAAGGTGGTGATCATGTTGATGGCGCCGAGGATCGACGAGGCGCCGCGAGAGGTGCACCGCGAAGATCGCGAGATCCATCGACATGCCGCTCTCGGTGGTCGACAGCGGCGCGTAGAGCACCCAGCCCACGCCGGTGCCGCGCAGCCCGTCGCCGCCGGGCGCCAGGATCGACAGCACCGCCAGCGTCGAGCCCGCGACGTAGAGCCAGTAGCTGAGGTTGTTGAGCCGCGGGAACGCCATGTCCGGGGCGCCGATCATCAGCGGCATGAAGTAGTTGCCGAAGCCGCCGAACAGCGCCGGGATCACCACGAAGAACATCATCAGGATGCCGTGGCCGGTGACCAGCACGTTCCAGATGTGCCCGTTGGGCTCGCCGTCGACCAGCATGTACTGGACGCCGGGAAACATCAGCTCGAGCCGCATGTACATGGTGAAGGCGACCGAGACGAGCCCGAGCGTGGCCGCCGTCACGATATAGAGGATGCCGATGTCCTTGTGGTTCGTGGACATGAACCAGCGGGTGAAGAACCCCGGTTGCCCGTGGTCGGCGTGCGAATGCGCGGCGGCGTCGGCCATGCGTCTTCTCCTGACAGCCCCGTCGGCCGATTCCGCCCGAGCGGCCCGACCCTTGCAATCTGTCTAGCCCGCCCGGGGCACGGCCTCAAGTCCCGCCGCCGTCCCGCGTTGTCGCGGCTGACCGTCCATATCCAGCCGGCCTTGGGATGGACCACGGCCCGACGCGGCACTTTGGCGCAGGCGCTGCTTGACAGGCCCGGCGGCGAAAGGGACACTTCGTTGATCCGCTCGATATGGGGAGGGGCCGTCATGATCGTCCGTAATATCATCGACTCCAAGGCGAGCCGGCAGATCATCACCATGAAGCCCACCGATCAGGTTCGCGTTGCGGTCGAGGTATTGGCCAGCCACCGGATCGGCGCGGTCATTGTCAGTCGCGACGGCGCCATCGTGGATGGCATCCTGTCGGAGCGCGACATCGTGCGGGCCCTCGGCACCCAGGGAGTCGAGTGCCTGGAGCAGCAGGTGCAGGATCTGATGACCGCCGAGGTGATCGGCTGCCACCCCGAGGACACCGCCATCTCGGTGATGGAGAAGATGACGGACGGGCGTTTTCGCCACATGCCGGTGATCGAGACCAACAAGATGATCGGGGTCATCTCGATCGGCGACGTGGTCAAGGCGCGCATCACCGAGGTTCAGGCCGAGAATTCCGCGCTGACCGACATGATCTCCAACAGCTGGTGAACCGAGCCGGGGCGGGGTCTCGGCGCGGTGTTCGAGGCCCGGCCGGAGGCAAGACCGAGGCTGCGGGGTGGCACGCTCGATGTTGACAAGCCCGCCGACATCCGCATGAAGGCGTCGTCGACCGGTCTGTCCCGGATTTACAGTGGCCATGAAAACGCCTGTATTCGCGCCCCCGCACTTCGCCGGCTGTCAGCGAGACGTCAGTTCGCAGGTGCGAGGCTCGATGATGTGCTATCGCGGTTGAATATATGAAACGCATCTCCCCTCCGGACGTCGCGAAGAGCGAAGCGGTGCAGGGCTGGCCGCCGAAGCGGCACTTTCGCAGCCTGTTCCTTTCCGATGTGCATCTCGGCGCGCACGGCTGTCGGGCCCACCGGCTGCTGGAATTCCTGGAGCGCAACGATGCCGACGTGATCTACCTGGTCGGGGATTTCTTCGACAACTGGCGGCGGATCCGGTCGAAGTGGTCGCCCGTGCATGATTCGGTGCTGCGCACGCTGATGGAGCGCTCGAGAGCCGGCACCCGCATCGTCTATGTCCCGGGCAATCACGACGAGTTCTTCCGCCGTCACTACGGCATCTATTTCGACCGCATCGAAGTGGTCGAGCAGACCTTCCACACCGCTGCCGACGGCAAGCGCTACCTGGTGCTGCACGGCGACTGCTGCGACGTGTTCGTCAACCGTGCGCGCTGGCTGTCCCGGCTCGGGAGCGCTCTCGACGGGCTGGTCCGCGGGCTCAATGCCGGGGTCAACCGCACCCGGCGGGCCTGCGGTCGAGACGAATGGGCGGCGATCGAGAACGCCCTGGCGCGGGTGAACCGGCTGATCCGCTCGCGCGACCGGTTCGAGGCGCGGCTGAGCGCACTGGCCCGCAGCCATGCCGCGGACGGCGTGGTCTGCGGCCACTTCCACCGCGTCGCGCTGCACGACGACTTCGGCGTCACCTATGCCAATTGCGGCGACTGGCTGGAGAGCTGCACGGCGATCGCCGAGGAAGCCGACGGCAGCTTGCGCGTGCTCGAATGGCGCGCCCGCCGCGCCGTGGCGGTGCCGGAAGAGCCGATGCCCGAGGTCGAGGAAGCCTCGGGTCTGGCGGTCTGAGATGCGCATGGCGCCCGACGTCGTCCTGGTGGCGCTGTTCTGCGGCGCCGCGTTCGCCCTGCAGCTGCTGAGCAGCGGGCTGGTGCTGTATCGGGTGACCGCCGCGGGCCGGCGGAGGTTGCCCGGCGGCCTGCCGCCCGTCAGCGTGCTGCGGCCGGTCTGCGGTATCGAGAACCACATCGAGGAGACCCTGGCGTCGACCTTCGCGCTCGAGCATCCGTGCTACGAGATCGTCTTCTGCGTGGCCTCCGCCGGCGATCCGGTGATTCCGCTGGTCGAGCGGCTGATCGCCGCCCATCCCGGGATCTCGGCGCGGCTGCTGGTCGGCGACAACCCGGTCAGCGGCAATCCCAAGCTCAACAACCTGGTCAAGGGCTGGAAGGCGGCCCGCCACGACTGGATCGTCATGGCCGACAGCAATGTGGCGCTGCCTGCCGACTACCTGGAGACCCTGTTCGCACGCTGGACCCCGGATACCGGGCTGGTGTCCTCGCCGCCGGCCGGCACGGAGCCGGAGGGATTCTGGGCCGAGCTGGAAAGCGGTTTCCTCAATACCTACCAGGCGCGCTGGCAGCTGGCCGCCGACCAGCTGGGCCTGGGTTTCGCCCAGGGCAAGAACCTGTTCTGGCGCCGCGACATCCTCGAGGGCGCCGGCGGGATCGTGGCGCTCGGAGACGAGATGGCCGAGGACGTGGCGGCGACCAAGCTGGTGCGCAAGGCGGGGCGGAAGGTCAGGCTGGTGCGCCGACCGTTCGCGCAGCCGCTGGGGTCGCGGACCCTGGCCGAGGTCTGGCGGCGCCAGCTGCGCTGGGCCCGCGTTCGCAAGATGGGTTTCGCGGGATATTTCGCGGCCGAAATCGTCACCGGGCCCTTGCTGCCGTTCCTCGGCGGGGCGTGGCTGGTGGGGCAGGGCGTGCTGCCCGGGCCGGTCCTGGTCGCCCTCTGCCTCGCCTGGTACCTGGCCGAGGTCGCCCTGGCGCGGGCGGCCGGCTGGCCGGCTTCCTTCCGCTGCGTGCTGTCCTGGCTGCTGCGCGATCTGATGCTGCCGATGCTCTGGGTGACGGCCCTGGCCGGGAGCGGCCTGCAGTGGCGGGGCAACCGAATGGCGATCGATGCCTTGCCGGTCCCGAGCCGGACCGGCATGAACTGAGCGGTGACCGGATGCCGAGCCTGGACGCGGCACTCCATCTCCTTCAGGCGCACGGGCTGGTGCTGGTGTTCCTGCTGGCCATGGTCGAGGGGCCGATCGTCACCGTGCTGGCGGCCTATCTGGCGCGCCTCGGCAACATGGACATCGTCGCGGTCTTCGTGGTGGTCGTCCTGGCCGACCTGGTGGGTGACGCGGTGCTCTACGTCGTCGGCCGCTACGGGCACGGCTGGCTGCCGCAGCGCTGGCGGGCGCGGCTTGGACTCGACAAGAAGCGGCAGGACATGCTGGATGACCACTTCCGCCAGAGCGGCGGCCGGACCCTGCTGATCGGCAAGCTGACGCATTCCGCCGGCATGCTGGTGCTCCTGGCCGCCGGCGCCTCGCGCATGCGCTTCGGGCCGTTCCTGCTCTACAACCTGCTCGGCACGCTCCCGAAGAGCCTGTTCTTCCTGTTGATCGGCTACACGCTGGGATACGCCTACACCGCGATCGATTCCTACATCTTCCGCGCCTCGCTCACGATCCTGGTGCTGATCCTGCTCGCGGGGCTCTACTGGCTGCTGCGCCGAAGGGGACAGCGCGCATGACGCCGTTTGGAGCGGTGCGACCGCGGGTTTCCTGCGTGATCCCGGCCTTCAACGAGGAGACGCGGATCGCCGGGCGTTCTCGCGGCGGCGGCCGGTCATCCGATGATCGACGAGGTCATCGTGGTCGACGACGGCTCGACCGACGGCACGGCGCGGATCGCCGGCGCAAGCCCGGGTGTGCGGCTGCTTGGCGCTCGGGCGCAACCAGGGCAAGACCGGGGCGCTGCACGCCGGGCTGATCCAGGCCACCGGCGCGTTGGTGCTGCTGCTCGACAGCGACCTGATCGGCCTCGAGGCCCGGCACCTTACGGCGCTGCTGCAGCCGGTGCTCGACGGACGGGCCGAGATCTCGATCAGCCTGCGGGAAAACGCGCCGCGGCTGTGGAAGCTGATCGGGCTCGACTATATTTCCGGCGAGAGGGTGCTGCCGCGCGACCTGCTCACGCCGCATCTCGACGTCCTGCGGGATCTGCCGAGCTTCGGCTTCGAGGTCTGGTTGAACCGCCTCTGCATCGAGCGCAGATGCCGCCTGGCCGTCGTGCCCTGGCCGGGCGTGTTCAGTCCGCTCAAGAGCGCGAAACTCGGGCTGCGCCGGGGCCTGGCGGCCGATGCCGGGATGATGGGCGACATCTTCCGCACCGTGTCGCCGATGGACGCGGCGACGCAGATTCTGGAAATGCGGCGCCTGCGGATCGAGCCGGTTGCCGCCGAGGGATGACAGGAGCCCTCCCGGCCCGATACCGGCGGCCTTGACCGGGCGCGCGCGATACTGTTGCCTCGCGACGACGGAAACGGCCGGCGGGGACGCGAATGCGCATCGGGCTCTATCCAGGAACCTTCGATCCGGTCACGCTCGGGCACGTGGACATCATCCGGCGCGCCTGCAGCCTGGTCGACCGGCTGGTGATCGGCATCGCCATCAACCGCGACAAGGGGCCGCTGTTCGATCTCGAGGCGAGGGTGGCGATGGTGGAGGCGGAATGCGCCCCGATCGCCCGGGCCAGCGGCGTCGAGATCGTGGCGCATCCCTTCGAGAACCTGCTGATCCAGTGCGCGGCCGAGGTCGGCGCCAGCGTCATCGTCCGCGGCCTGCGCGCGGTGTCGGACTTCGAGTACGAGTTCCAGATGGTGGGCATGAACCGGGCGCTGAACGACGACATCGAGACCGTGTTCCTGATGGCCGACGCGCACTACCAGGCGATCGCCTCGCGGCTGGTCAAGGAGATCGCGCGCCTCGGCGGCGACATCAGCGTCTTCGTGCCGCCCCTGGTGGCGCGTGCGCTCGCGGAAAAATTCCAGGTGGCGCGGGTTTGAGGCTTTCCGCCGCTGGTCGCGCGCCCTAGGGTCCGCCCCGGGAAAATTCAGGAGGCAACCATGGCCGAGATCAAGGATCCGGAGAACACGCTGGTCATCGCGCTGAAGGACGGCGAGGTGGTGATCGAGATGCTGCCCGACGTGGCGCCGAAGCATGTGGAGCGCATCAAGGCCCTGGCCCGGGCGGGGGAATACGACAACGTCGCCTTTCACCGGGTGATCGATGGCTTCATGGCGCAGACCGGCGACGTGGCGCACGGCGACATGGAAGAGGGCTTCAACATCCGGCGCGCCGGGACCGGCGGCTCGTCGCATCCCGACCTGCCGGCGGAGTTCTCCAAGCTGCCGTTCGACCGCGGGATGGTGGGGATGGCCCGGTCGCAGAACCCGAACTCGGCCAACTCGCAGTTCTTCATCATGCTGAAGGACGGGCACTTCCTGAACGGCCAGTACACGCTCTGGGGGCGGGTGACCAAGGGCATGGACAAGGTGGACGCCATCGTCCGCGGCGAGCCGCCCGCGTCGCCCGACCGGATGGTCAGCGTGCGGGTCGGAGGCGAGGCATGATCCGCCGCACGTTCCTGGCGCTGGTCGCGGCCGGCGGCCTGGCGACCGCGGCGCTGGCCCAGGATCCCGGCAACGTGCTGGTGATCGACGTAGAGGGCGCGGCCCACGGCACGGTCGAGATCGAGCTCCTGCCCGACGTGGCGCCCAAGCACGTGGAGCGGATCAAGGCGCTGGCCCGCTCGGGCGCCTATGACGGCGTGGCGTTCCACCGGGTGATCGAAGGCTTCATGGCGCAGACCGGCGACGTCCGCTACGGCACTAAGGCGGCCTTCGCCGAGGGGCGGGCGGGGACCGGCGGCTCGGACCTGCCGGACCTGCCGGCGGAGTTCTCCAAGATCCCGTTCGAGGCGGGCACGGTCGGCATGGCGCGCTCGGCGGATCCGAACTCGGCGAACAGTCAGTTCTTCATCATGTTCGCGCCGGCGCCGAGCCTGAACGGCCAGTACACCGTGGTCGGCAAGGTGATCGCCGGGCAGGACGTGGTCGATGCGATCCGGCGCGGCGACGGACCGAACGGCGAGGTGTCCGAGCCGGACTGGATGGCCAAGGTGCGGGTGAAGGGCGACGGCTGAGCGGCCCCGGCCCCGCGAGCGAAGGAGGAGCGAATGCCAAGCAACCCGGTCGACCTGCACGAGCGGCTGCGGAGCCTCGATCAGAAGATCGCGGCGGCGCGGGCGCGGCACGCCGCGCACAGCGACTTCGAGGATCTCGAGATCGGCGACCTGCTGACCGGCCTCGGCGAGGATCTGGAGGAAGTCACGCACGAGGACGAAAGCGCCGCGCACGCTGCCTATGACGAGATCGAGGCGCGGCTGGCCGATGCCGAGCGCCGCCTCGACGCCAAGGGCGCTCCGAAGCCCTGACCTCGGGATGGAGCGCTGACGCGGCGGGCTCGGGTGCGCCTCGGCTAAAAATAGTCGCTGATCTGCCGCTCCAGCCGCACGAGGGCGTGGCGCTTGCGGCCGGCGCTGAGCTTCAGGGTGCCGGCGAGCGCATCGGCCCCCAGGTGCAGGCCGGCGTCGGTGACCGCCTTGTCGTCGAGGCGGGCGCCGCCCTCGGCGATCAGGCGGCGGGCGTCCTTGCCGGAGCCGGCGAGGCCGGCGCGCACCAGGAGCTGCAGCACCGAGATGCCGCCGGCGGGGATGTCGCCGGGCGCCAGCGTCAGCGTCGGCAGCTCGTCGCCGGTGCCGCCCTGCTCGAAGACCGCGCGGGCGGTGGCCTCGGCGGCGGCGGCGGCCTCGGGGCCGTGGCAGAGCGCGGTGGCCTCGTTGGCGAGCGTGATCTTGGCGGCGTTGATCTCGGCGCCGCCGAGCGCGCCGAGGCGGTCGCACTCGGCGACCGGCAGCTCGGTGTAGAGCTTGAGGAAGCGGCCGACGTCGGAATCGGCGGTGTTGCGCCAGAACTGCCAGAAGTCGTAGGGCGGCAGCATCTCGGCGTTCAGCCAGACCGCGCCGCCGGCGGTCTTGCCCATCTTGGCTCCGTCCGGGGTGGTGATCAGCGGCGAGGTCAGGCCGAAGACCTCCGCGCCGGCGACGCGACGGGTCAGGTCGATGCCGTTGACGATGTTGCCCCACTGGTCCGAGCCGCCCATCTGCAGCAGGCAACCTTCGCGGCGGTGGAGCTCCAGGAAGTCGTAGGCCTGCAGGATCATGTAGTTGAACTCGAGGAAGCTACAGCGACTGGTCGCGGTCGAGCCGGCTCTTCACGCTTTCGAAGGAGAGCATCCGGTTGACCGAGAAGTGCCGGCCGATGTCGCGCAGGAATTCGAGGTAGTTCAGCCGGTCCAGCCATTCGGCGTTGTCGAGCATGATCGCGTCGCCCGGAGCGTCGCCGTAGGCGAGGTACTTGGCGAAGACGCCGCGGATGGTGGCGATGTTGCCGGCGATCTGCTCGGGCGTCAGCAGCGGCCGTTCGTCGGAGCGGAACGAGGGGTCGCCGACCTTGGTGGTGCCGCCGCCCATCAGCGTGATCGGCCGGTGGCCGGTCTTCTGCAGCCAGCGCAGCATCATGATGCTGAGCAGGTTCCCGACATGCAGCGAGCGGGCGGTGGCGTCGTAGCCGATGTAGGCCGGCACCGCGCCGGCGCGGAGGCGGTCATCGAGGCCGGCGAGGTCGGTGCAGTCCTGCAGGTAGCCGCGCGCGACCATGACGTCGAGGAAGTCGCTCTTCGGGCGGTTGGTCATGGGCCTGGGTCCTTTCGCGCGGAACCGCGCCGTTCTATAGCGGCGTCGGGCAGGACGGAAGGGCGGAGATGCGCGCACTGGGGCTGATGTCGGGCACCTCGATGGACGGGGTCGACGCCGCGGTGCTCGACACCGACGGCGAGACGATCGCGGCGTTCGGGCCGAGCGCGTTCCGGGCCTACGGCGCGGAGGACCGGGCGCTGCTGCGCGCCGCGCTCGGGCGCTGGCCGGGGGATGCGGGGCTGGAGGCGGTCGAGGCGCGGGTGCGGGCGGCGCATGCGGCGGCGGTGGCGGCATTCGAGGGGCTGGAGGTGGTGGGGTTCCACGGGCAGACGCTGGCGCACGAGCCGCGGGGACGCGGGACCCATCAGGTGGGGCGGGGGGACTGGCTGGCGCGGGATGTCGGCGTGCCGGTGGTCTGGGACTTCCGGACCGCGGACGTCGCGAGCGGCGGCGAGGGGGCGCCGCTGGTGCCGTTCTTTCACTTCGCCTGCGCGCGGCGGATCGGGGCGGAGGCGCCGCTGGCGTTCCTCAACCTCGGCGGGGTCGGCAACGTGACCTGGGTCGATCCGCGGGCGGCGGGGCCGGAGGCGGCGGGGGCGCTGGTCGCGTTCGATACCGGGCCGGGGAACGCGCTGATCGACGATTTCCTGGCGCTGCGGCTGGGGCGGGCGTTCGACGACGGCGGCGCGGTCGCGGCGGCAGGGCGGGTGGATGAGGCCGTGCTGGCGGGGCTGGCGGCGCATCCGTACCTGGCAAGGACGCCGCCGAAGTCGCTGGACAGGCAGGATTTCCACGGCTTTCTCGACCGGGTGGCCGGACTTTCGACCGAGGACGGGGCGGCGACGCTGGCGGCGCTGACGGTCGCCTGCGTGGCCGAGGCGGCGCGGCACTTTCCGGAGCCGGCGACCCGGTGGCTGGTCTGCGGCGGCGGGCGGCGGAACCGGACGCTGATGGGGATGCTGGCGGCCCGGTCCAACGCGCCGGTGGAGGCGGTGGAGGCGGTCGGGCTCGACGGCGACATGCTGGAGGCGCAGGCCTTCGCTTACCTGGCGGTACGGGTGCTGCGCGGCCTGCCGACCTCGGCGCCCGGCACGACGGGCGTGCGGCTGCCGGTGTCGGGCGGGCGGATCAGCCGGCCGGCGGCGGAGCGCTGAGCCTGTGGTGGCGGCTGTGACGGTTCTTGCGGTGATCCTGACCATCGCCCTGGCCGCGGTGACGCTGTTGCCGCTGTCGGGCAGCAAGGCCTGGTGGGTGCGGATGTGGGACTTCCCGCGCCTGCAGATCGCGGCGGCGGTGCCGGTGGCGATGCTGCTGGCGCTTCCCGGGCCGCTCGCCTGGGCGCTGTTGCCGGTGCTGGCGGCTGTCCTGGCCTACCAGGCCTGGCGCATCCGGCCCTACACGCCGCTGGTCCGGCCCGAGATGCAGTTCGCCGCGGGATCGAAAACCCCGCACGACGTCACGCTGCTGGCGGCGAACGTCCTGATGGAGAACGAGGATCACGCGCGGCTGCGGGCGCTGATCGACGAGGTCGATCCGGACGTCCTGTTTCTGATGGAGACGGACGGTGTCTGGGTCGAGGCGATGGAACCGGTGCTGGCGCGCTATTCGACGGTCGTGCGCGCGCCGCGGGACGACTACTACGGCCTGATCTTCGCCACACGCCTAGCGGCCGCCGAGGCGCGGACGCTGAGGCTCAGCACCGACGACACCCCGTCGCTCCTCGCCCAGCTGACGGCGCCGGACGGGGTCACGGCGTTCCGCTTCATCGGCTTGCACCCGCGGCCGCCGGTGCCGGGCGAGGACACCGACGAGCGCGACGCGCAGGTGCTCTACGCGGCGCGCTTCGCCCGGCAGTCCGGGATGCCGCTGGTGACCATGGGCGATTTCAACGACGTGGCGTGGTCGGACACCTCGCAGCGCTTCAAGCATGTGGGCGGCTATCTCGACCCGCGGATCGGGCGCGGGCTCTATGCCAGCTTCAACGCCAACCACTGGCTGATCCGCTGCCCGATCGACCAGATCTTCGTGACGCAGAACGTGGCGATGGTCGGCTTCCGCCGCGGGCCGCATGTGGGCTCGGACCACTTCCCGATGATCGCGACCGTCCGGCTCGACGCCGACCTGGCGGCGCGGCTCAATCGCCCGCCGCGGGAGCTGACCGGACAGGAGCGGTCCGACGTGGAGGCGGGGGTGGCGGCGCACCGCGAGCGCCTGGCGGCGGCGCACGGGAAGGAAGACCGCCTCTAGCGGCTGCGGCCGAGCAGAAGGTGGGCGGCGAAGGCGGCGAAGACGCTGGCGAAGAGCCAGTCGAGGATGCGGCCGACGCGGGGGCGGCCGCGCAGGGTGGCGGCGACCCGGTCGGCGGCGAGGATCATCGGCACGGTGACACAGAGGGCGATGGCGATGAAGAGCAGGCCGAGGGTGACGAGCCGGGCCGCGGCGTGCGGGTCGTTCGTAGCGACGAACTGCGGCAGGAAGGTCATGAAGAAGAGCACGATCTTGGGGTTCAGGAGGTTGATCGCGACGCCGGAGGCCCAGGTGGAGGCAAGGCCGGCGTTGGCGGGCGGGCGTCTGGGCAGGGTGAGGGCCGAACCGCGGCGGATGGCCTGGAATGCGAGCCAGGCGAGGTAGAGCGCGCCGGCGACCTTGAGCACCAGGAAGGCGGTCGGGGCGGCGACAATCAGGGCGGAGAGGCCGAAGGCCACCAGCATGGTGTGGACCAGAATGCCGCTGGAGGCGCCGGCCAGCGCCGCGAGGCCGGCGGCGCGGCCCTGGGAGATCGCCCGGCCGAGGAAGAAGGCCATGTCCGGGCCGGGGGTCAGGGCCAGCACGACCACCGCCAGCGCGAAGGGGACGAGGACGGCGGGCTCGGGGAGCATGGCGTAGCGGCCTCCTGCTAGCGGCTGGTCTCGCCCATGCGGCGGCGGACGTAGGCGTCGACGGTGGCGATCATCTCCTCCATGCCGGGGTCGAAGAAGTGGCTGGCGCCCTCGATGGTCTTGTGGGTGATGGTGATGCCCTTCTGCTGCTTGAGCTTGTCGGCGAGCGAGGCCACGTCGGCCGGCGGCACCACGCGGTCGGCGGAGCCGCCGATGATCAGGCCGGACGAGGGGCAGGGGGCGAGGAAGGAGAAGTCGTACTGGTTGGCGGGCGGGGCCACCGAGACGAAGCCCGCGATCTCGGGGCGGCGCATCAGGAGCTGCATGCCGATCCAGGCGCCGAAGGAGAAGCCGGCGACCCAGCAGTTCTTGGCGTTGGCGTTCAGCGTCTGCAGGTAGTCGAGCGCCGCTGCGGCGTCGCTGAGCTCGCCGATGCCCTGGTCATACTCGCCCTGGCTGCGGCCGACGCCGCGGAAGTTGAAGCGCAGGCAGGTGAAGCCGATGCGGTGGAAGGCGTAATGGAGGTTGTAGACCACCTTGTTGTTCATCGTGCCGCCGTAGAGCGGGTGCGGGTGCAGGATGATCGCGATCGGGGCGTCCTTGGACTTCTGCGGATGGTAGCGGCCCTCCAGCCGCCCGTCGGGGCCGGGGAAAATCACCTCGGGCATAGAGTGGCGACCTCCTGAAACCGCGAACCACGCGAACTTGACGGAATCGCTCACCCATTCTAGAAGGATTCTAAAGTTCGGTTTGCGGCGACCCCGGAGCCACCCGCAGTTAAGGGCTCGAAGGGTTTGCGTCAACTCCGAGATGGCTCCGCGCGGAGGCGCCCGATGAAACTGAGCACCAAGGGCCGCTATGCGATGATCGCGCTGACCGATCTCGCGGCGCAGGGCCCGGACCGGCTGGTCTCGCTGAGCGAGATCGCCGAGCGCCAGGACATCAGCCTCGCCTATCTGGAGCAGCTGTTCGTCAAGCTGCGCCGGGCCGAGATCGTCGAATTCGGTGCGGGGACCGGGCGGCGGCTATCGGCTGGCGCGGCCGATCGAGCAGATCCGCATCTCGGAGATCCTGGCGGCGGTGGACGAGACCATGGACGCGCTGGCCCGCGGCGCCGGGGCGAGCGGCGGCTCGGGCGGCACCCGCGAGCAGGTGCTGGCCGACAAGCTCTGGGAGCAGCTCTCGGCCAACGTCTACGTGATGCTGCACCAGACCCGGCTGGGCGACGTGGTGAAGAACCAGCTGGCGCCCTGCCCGGCGGTGCCGGCCTTCGTGGCGGTGGTCGACGAGGAGGCCAGCCGGCGTGATGGGCGGGCGGGTCTATCTCGACTGGAACGCCACGGCGCCGCTCCGGCCGAGGCGCGGGCGGCGATGGCGGCGGCGATGGACGCGCTCGGCAACCCGTCCTCGGTGCACGCCGAGGGCCGGGCGGCGCGGGCGATCGTCGAGCGGGCGCGGGCGCAGGTGGCCGCCGCCACCGGCTGCCGCGCCGGGCGAGGTGGTGTTCACCTCGGGCGCGACCGAGGCGGCGGCGCTGGCGCTGGCCGGGCGCGGAGCTGGCCGGCGGCGGCGGTCGAGCACGACTGCGTCGCGGCCTGGACCGAGGCGAGCCTGCCGGTGGACGGCGACGGGCGGGTGACGGTGGCCGAGCCGGCGCGGAGCGCGCTGCAGGCGGCGAACTCGGAGACCGGCGTCCTGCAGGAGCTGCCGCGCGGGCCTCGCCTGCGTCGACGCGGCGCAGGTGGTGGGCAAGGTTGCCGTTCGCCTTCGACTGGACCGGGGCGCGGGCGGCGATCGTCTCGGCGCACAAGCTGGGCGGGCCGAAGGGCGTGGGCGCGCTGCTGCTGGCGCCGGGCGCGGAGACCGCGCCGCTGCTGCGCGGCGGCGGGCAGGAGACGGGCCGGCGCGCCGGGACCGAGAACCTGGTCGGGATCGCCGGGTTCGGGGCGGCGATCGAGGCGGCGGCGGCTGAGGTCGGCGGCGGGGGTCTGGGAGGCTGTCGGCGAGGTCAGGAATATTCTGGAGGATGCACTGGCATCCGCGGCATCGACGACTATTTTTGTCGGGAAAGGCGCCGCGCCGGCTGCCGAACACGAGCTGCCTGGCGGTGCCGGGCTGGAAGGGCGAGACCCAGGTGATGCAGATGGACCTCGCCGGGCTTCGCGGTGTCCGCCGGCTCGGCCTGTTCCAGCGGCAAGGTCCGGGCCAGCCGGGTGCTGCCGGCGATGGGGCTGGACCCGGAGACCGCGGCGAGCGCGATCCGGGTCTCGATCGGCCCGACGACGACGCGCGACGAGGTGCTGGCCTTCGCCGGGGCCTGGGAGAGACACTACCGCCGGTTCCGGGCGAAGGCCGCCTGAGCGGAAGAGAGGTACGAGATGGCCGCATTCGACGAGATCAGCGTGCGCGAGGGGGTCGACCGCGAGACCGTGGACGCGGTGCGCTCGGTGGGCGAGCGCTACAAGTACGGATTCTCCAGCGACATCGACACCGAGTTCGCGCCGAAGGGGCTCAACGAAGACATCGTGCGGCTGATCTCGGCGAAGAACGCCGAGCCGGAGTGGCTGACCGAGTGGCGGCTGAAGTCGTACCGGCGCTGGCTGCAGATGGAGGAGCCGGGCTGGGCGATGATCCGCTACCCGGAGATCGACTTCCAGGCGCAGTACTACTTCGCGCGGCCCAAGAGCATGGCGGTGCGGCCGAAGTCGCTGGACGAGGTGGCGCCGGAGCTGCTGGCCACCTACGAGAAGCTCGGCATCCCGCTGAAGGAGCAGATGATCCTGGCCGGGGTGGAGGGCTGCCGAGGCCGCGCCGGCGGAGGGCCGGCGGGTGGCGGTGGACGCGGTGTTCGATTCGGTCTCGCTGGGCACGACCTTCAAGGCCGAGCTGGCCAAGGCGGGGGTGATCTTCTGCCCGATCTCCGAGGCGGTGCGGGAGCATCCGGAGCTGGTGCAGAAATACCTCGGGACCGTCGTGCCTTACAGCGACAACTTCTATGCGACGCTGAACTCGGCCGTGTTCTCGGACGGCTCGTTCGTCTACGTGCCGCCGGGGGTGCGCTGCCCGATGGAGCTGAGCACGTATTTCCGGATCAATGCCGAGAACACCGGGCAGTTCGAGCGGACGCTGATCATCGCCGACAAGGGCAGTTATGTCAGCTATCTGGAGGGCTGCACGGCGCCGAAGCGCGACGAGAACCAGCTGCACGCGGCGGTGGTGGAGATCGTGGCGCTCGAGGACGCCGAGGTGAAGTATTCGACGGTGCAGAACTGGTTCCCCGGCGACGAGGAGGGCCGGGGCGGCATCTACAACTTCGTCACCAAGCGGGCCGACTGCCGCGAGGCGCGGGCCAAGGTGATGTGGACGCAGGTAGAGACCGGCTCGGCGATCACCTGGAAGTATCCCTCGTGCATCCTGCGCGGCGAGGGATCGCAGGGCGAGTTCTACTCGATCGCCATCGCCAACAACCACCAGCAGGCCGACACCGGCACCAAGATGCACCACCTGGGCAAGAACACCCGCAGCCGGATCGTGTCGAAGGGGATCAGCGCCGGGTTCGCGCAGAACACCTATCGCGGGCTGGTGTCGATGCATCCCAAGGCCACCGGCAGCCGCAACTTCACCCAGTGCGACAGCCTGCTGATCGGCTCGACCTGCGGCGCGCACACGGTGCCTTATATCGAGTGCAAGAACAACTCGAGCCGGGTGGAGCACGAGGCGACGACGTCGAAGGTGGACGAGGACCAGCTTTTCTACTGCCGCTCGCGGGGCATGGACCCCGAGGAGGCGGTGGCGCTGGTGGTGAACGGCTTCTGCCGCGAGGTGCTGCAGGCGCTGCCGATGGAGTTCGCCATGGAGGCGCAGAAGCTGGTGGCGATCAGCCTGGAGGGCTCGGTGGGATGATGACGGACGGAGGCTGGATCCTGTCGGTGGCGGTGGCCGACTTCGTGCGCGGCTGGCGCTCGTCGCTGGAGGACATCGTGATCGCGGCGCTGGTGATGCTGCCCTTTACCTTCGCCGCGGTGATCCTCGTCGATCAGATGTTCGGGCTGCCGGATCTGGTGAACGTGGTGCTGGCCGGGCTGGTGCAGGGGTTCGGCATGTTCTGGAACGCGGGCTGGCGGGCGCGGACGAGCAGCTGAAGCAGAGTTTGACTGGCCGATGCCCCTGGGGGGCGGGCGCCGAAGGGATGAGGGATGCTGACGGTCAAGGATCTGCACGTGAAGCTCGAGGAGGAGGACAAGGTCATCCTCAAGGGCGTCGATCTCGAGGTGAACGCCGGCGAGGTGCACGCGGTGATGGGGCCGAACGGCTCGGGCAAGTCGACGCTGAGCTATGTGCTGGCGGGGCGCGAGGGCTATGCGGTCACCGCCGGCACGGCGACGCTGGACGGCGTCGACCTGCTGGCGATCGAGCCCGAGGAGCGGGCGGCGCTGGGGCTGTTCCTGGCCTTCCAGTATCCGGTCGAGATCCCCGGGGTCGGCAACATGACCTTCCTGCGCACCGCGCTGAACGCGCAGCGCAAGGCGCGCGGCGAGGGGGAGCTGAACGCGGCGGACTTCCTGCGGCTGGTGCGCGAGAAGGCCAGGATCCTGAACATCGACGCCGAGATGCTGAAGCGGCCGGTGAATGTCGGCTTTTCCGGCGGCGAGAAGAAGCGCAACGAGATCATGCAGATGGCGGTGCTCGAGCCCAGGATGTGCATCCTCGACGAGACCGATTCGGGGCTGGACGTCGATGCGATGAAGCTGGTGGCCGACGGGGTGAACGGGCTGCGCGCGCCAGACCGGGCGTTCCTGGTGATCACCCACTACCAGCGGCTGCTCGACCACATCACCCCGGACGTGGTGCATATCATGGCCGACGGGCGGATCGTGCAGTCGGGCGGGCCGGAGCTGGCGCTCGAGGTCGAGCGCAACGGCTACGCGGACCTGCTGAAGTCGGTGGCATGATGCTCGGATCGTTGCCGGAGGGGAGGGACAGATGAGACCGGTCGTGTTGCTCGTGGGGCGCCTGCCCGGCGTGGTCGGCAGCATCGCCCGCAAGCTCGAGGACGTGCCTGTCGAATGGCTCGGCGCGCACGATCGCGACGAGGTGATCCGCCAGCTCGAGGCCGAGCCGAGGATCGCCTGCGTGCTGATGGGCGCGGGGCTGGACGACGGCATCCGGGGCGAGCTGATCGGGGTGATCGCGCAGCGGCGGCCGGATATCCCGATCCACCTGAAGGAGCGTAGCTCGGGCCCCGACGGCATGGCGCCGTTCGTGCGCCGGATCGTCGAGGCGACGGTGCTGGCCTGACGGCCGGCGCCCGGCTTGCGGGAGAGAGAATGCCTGTCATCGATGACGCGAAGCGGGTGGCCCGCGCGGTCCCGGCCGTCAAGCTCGACGGCGGCCGGGTGCTGCTGGCGGCCTGGCCGGAGCCGGCGGGCGAAGCCGGCTGGGCACGGGCCGCGCGGGCGCGTGCGGCGCGGCGGCTGGCCGAGCGCGGCGCGCCGGTCCGACGCGACGAATACTGGAAGTTCACTGACCCGACCGGGCTGACCGCGCTGCCGGCGGCGCCGGCGGCGGTGCTGCCGGACGACGAAGAGGGCTCCTTCGGCGCGGTGGAGGCGCTGCGGCTGGTCTTCGTCGACGGGGTGTTCGCGCCGGAGCGTTCGGATGCGGCGGAGCTTGCGGGCGTGGAAATCCGGCCGCTGCGCGAGGTGTTGCGGACCGACATCCACTGGGCGCGCGAGGTCTTCGGAGTGCTGGAGGCGCGCGGACAGCAGCCGGTGGACCGGCCGCTGGCCGCGCTCAACACCGCCCGCGCCGGCGAAGGCGTGGCGATCCGGGTGACCGGGCGCGCGATGCGGCCGGTGAGCCTGGTCTATCTGCGCGAGGCGCCGGAAGCCGAGGCGATGCTGCACCACCTGATCCGGCTGGAGCCGGGCGCGGACCTGACGTTGCTCGAGAGCGGGCCGGGTGCGGCGCGGCTGAACACGGTGCTCGAGGTCGAGGTGGCCGACGGCGCCGCCTTCCACCACCTGCGCACCCAGGGCCGCGACCACGAGCGGCGAGCGGCGACGGCGCTGTTCGCACGACTGGGGCGCGCGAGCCGCTTCCGCTCGTTCACCCTGACGGTCAACGGCCGGCTGACCCGCAACGAGAGCATCGTCGAGTTTGTCGGCGACGAGGCCGTGGCGCATGTCGCCGGCGCCTGCGTCGGCGACGGCGACTTCCACCACGACGATACCGTCTTCATCACCCACGACGCGGTGGGCTGCGAGAGCCGGCAGGTGTTCAAGAAGGTGCTGCGCGGGGGCGCCGTCGGGGTGTTCCAGGGCAAGATCCTGGTCCGGCCGGGGGCGCAGAAGACCGACGGCTACCAGATCAGCCAGGGGCTGCTGCTGGACGAGGCGAGCCAGTTCCTGGCCAAGCCGGAGCTCGAGATCTACGCCGACGACGTGGCCTGCAGCCATGGCTCGACCTCGGGCGCGGTGGACGAGACGGCGCTGTTCTACCTGACCTCGCGCGGGATTCCGCGGCGGACGGCCGAGGAGCTGCTGGTGCTGGCCTTCCTCGACGAGGCGATCGCCGAGGTCGAGGACGGGCGGCTGGCGGACGAGTTGCGCGCCCGGCTGGCCGGCTGGCTGGCGCGGCGGCGGCGCTGAGGCGATGCGGCGGGGGGTGGTCGATGCGATCTGGGCGGCCTACGGCGACCCGCGCGGCGCGATGGCCCGCGAGGTGGCCCGCGGCCTGAGCGAGCCGCGGGCCATGGCGCAGCTTCTCGGGGCCTGCCTGCTCTTCTTCGTCGCCAGCCTGCCGAACGCGCTGCGCGAGGCGCAGGGGCTGGCGATCGGCGACCCCGTCGAGGGGGCGGTCGCGGCGCATCTCTTCGGCTACGTTGCGCTGGCGCCGCTGCTGGCCTACGGGCTGGCGGTGCCGGTGCACCTGGCGGCGCGGGCCTTCGGCGGTCGCGGCGGCTTCCTCGCGGCGCGGGCGGCGCTCTTCTGGTCGGCGCTGCTCGGCGCGCCGATCGCGCTGGCGCTGGCGCTGGCCGGGGTGGCGGCCGAGGTCGTCGCGCGGCCGGCGCTGTTGCCTTGGCTCGCCTGGCTGGGCTATGGCGGGCTGGCGTTCTGGCTGTGGCTGTTCGCGGCGAGCCTGGCCGAGGCCGAGGGTTTTGCCGCGACCGGACGGGTGGCGGCGGTGGTCGTCGCGGGCTTCGCCGGGATCGCCGGGCTGCTGGCGCTGGTCGCCGGCGGCGCGGTGGCGTGACCGGCGATGGACGATGCCGGACGGAATCGGGGAGCGGCGGAACCTGAGATGTGGCGTAAGCTGGTCATCGACACCCTGCTTCGGCCGCGGCTGGCGGCGCGACAGGTCCTGGCGGCCGGACTGCCCCAGGTCGAGCTGCTGCAGGGCGCGGTGATGGTGACCTGCCTCGGGGTGGTGCTCGGCTACATCGCGCTGCAGATGAGCCCCGATGCGATCGACGTGGTTTCCGCGGCCGTGCTGGGCAATCCGTTCCTCGGCGCGCTGGTGCAGCTGGCGGTGATGGCGGTGATCGTGGTGCTGACGGTGCGGATCGGGCGGCTCTTCGGCGGCAGCGGCGGCATCTGGGGGGCCCTGGCGCTGGTGGTGTGGCTGAACATGATGATGGTGCTGATCCAGGCCGGCCAGCTGGTGGCCCTGGCGATCCTGCCGCTGCTGGCGGCGCTGCTGGCGGTGGCGACGATCTTCTGGGCGCTCTGGGCCTACGCCAACTTCGTGGCCGAACTGCACGGCTTCCAGAACCCGTTCATCGTGCTTGGCGCGGTGATCCTGACCGCGATCGTGCTGTTCTTCGGCACGGCGATGCTGCTGGCGATCCTCGGGATCACCCCGCAGGAGACCTCGTGATGTACGACGTCGAGGCGGTGCGGCGGGACTTCCCGATTCTCGGGCGCGAGGTGCATGGCCGGCCGCTGGTCTATCTCGACAACGGCGCCTCGGCGCAGAAGCCGCAGGCGGTGATCGACGCGGTGACCCGGGCGTACGCACAGGACTACGCCAACGTGCACCGCGGGCTGCACTACCTTTCGACGGTGGCCACCGAGCACTACGAGGCGACCCGCGGCATCGTGCAGCGCTTCCTCGGGGCGCGGCATCGAGGACGAGATCGTCTTCACCACCGGCTCGACCATGGGCATCAACATGGTGAGCTACGCCTGGGCGGCGCCGCGCTTCGAGCCGGGCGACGAGATCGTGCTGAGCGTGATGGAGCACCACGCCAACATCGTGCCCTGGCACTTCCTGCGCGAGCGGCAGGGGGTGGTGCTGAAGTGGGTCGAGATCGAGCCGGACGGCTCGCTCGATCCGCAGAAGGTGCTGGAGGCGGTGGGGCCGCGGACCCGGCTGATCGCGGTCACGCACATGTCGAACGTGCTGGGAACGGTGGTGGACGTGAAGACGATCTGCACCGCGGCGCGGGCGATGGGGGTGCCGGTGCTGGTCGACGGCAGCCAAGCGGCGGTGCATCTGCCGGTGGATGTCGTTGATATCGGCTGCGATTTCTACGTGATCACCGGGCACAAGCTCTACGGGCCGACCGGGTCGGGGGCGCTCTACGCGCGGCGCGAGCGGCTGGCGGAGATGCGGCCGTTCCACGGCGGCGGCGACATGATCCGCGAGGTGAGCAAGGACGCGATCAGCTATGCCGACCCGCCGCTCCGGATGGAGGCGGGCACGCCGGGGATCGTGCAGACGATCGGCCTCGGGGCGGCGCTCGACTACATGACCGCGCTGGGGCTGGAGGACATCGCCGCGCACGAGCGCGGCCTGCGCGACTATGCCAGCGCCCGGTTCCAGGGGCTGAACTGGCTGAACGTGCAGGGAAAAGCCCGCGACAAGGGAGCGATCTTCTCCTTCACGCTGCAGGGGCCCGCGCACGCCCACGACGTCTCGACCGTGGTCGACCGCAAGGGCGTGGCGGTCCGGGCCGGGCATCACTGCGCCCAGCCGCTGATGACGCACCTGGGCCTGACCGCGACCTGCCGGGCCTCGTTCGGGCTCTACAACACCAGCGACGAGGTCGACCTGCTGGTGGACGCGCTCGAGACCTGTCACGAGCTCTTTTCCTGACTGTTCCAAGGCCGCGGACGTCCGGCGGCATGACGCCTGCAAGGCACTGAAATGCCCTAGTTTTCTGCGTATGGACTCCGCTATGGAACGCATATGGAACCCATATGGGCGTTTTCGGCTTCAGGTGCCGCGGCCGCCGGTGTGATGCGGCGGAACGCCGCTATGCGGCGCTCGCGATTCGTGGCACAATGCGCGGATTACGACGGCAAGACCATTTCAAACAATAAGCTGCCGCCCCGGATGATCGAGGGGGCGGATCTGACCCCGGTCTTCTCGGGGGATCCTCGTGTTCAGGGCCGACGGATGGCCCGTTGCGGCGTGCACGGCTTTGCGTGGGCGCCGCGGGATTTCGTGCTGTCACCTCAAGGAGTGATCTTCATGGATACTGCACCTTCCGACCACCCGGGCGCCCTCGCCACGGACCGCGCCTTCGACATCGTCCAGGGCTTTCTCGGCCAGTCGATGCCGAGCGACGACAGCCCGCTGCCGCCGGGACCCTGGGATCCGGTGATCCGCGCTCTGCTGGCCCACCCGCACATCTTCGGGCCGGGGCCGGACCACTGGCTTCGGTTCGGGGCCGCCATGGGCCCGTCCCCCGACCCATGGCGAGCCGCGTTTGCCGCCTCTGCCGCGTCGGAGCGGATGTCGCTCGGTGAGGTCTTCGGGCCGCAGCCCGAGCCCTGGCGCCGGGCGATCATCGCGATCATCGCGCGCCAGCACCCCGAGATCTGGGAGGTGGTCGGCGGCTGGGGCCGGCGGATCGACGAGGTTGCGCTGAACCCGCAGCCTCTGCCGCCGCGCTGGGCCTTCATGGCCGCGCTGGCAGCGGCGGCGGCGCAGCGGGCCGAGCTGATCGCCGACCTCGGCCGGGCAACCGGAAGCGAGGGTGGGGCGGGGCGCTACGTGGTCGAGCTCGCCGACGACTTCTGCGGCAACGGCCGGATCCCGTGGCCGTGGCCTTGGCCGCGGCCGAACTGGCTGGTCGACGAGATCGGGCCGGCCGACTTGGTGATCGTGGCGAGCGTCTTCAGCGCGGCGTCGCGGCGGGTGCTGGACGGCGGGCTGCGCGAGGGGCTGGAGGCGGCGTCGGCCAAGCTCGCCGAGACCGGGACCGCCCGGCTCGGTTGAAGGCGTCAGCCGCGATCCGGTTGATCCCTTCCGACCGTTGCCGGGCCGCGCAACCGCGCCGCATTCACTTGGCGGATTTGGCGGAGACAAATCCGCCCGCGCCTGCCTTGCTTATGGTTTTCCCGGCCCCTCAGGGCAGGCGGCCGTTGTCGATGCCGATGCACCAGGCAACGGCGGATGACGGACCGTCGCCTGCCTTGGGCGCCGAGGACCGAGGCAGGTCTGGTCGCCTTCCGTCCGATCGACTGACCTCGAGCGGATAGCCTGTTCGCGAGGTTCGTATGACAAGACCAGGCGGAGACCGAGATGTTGAGTGCCGACCGTCGGCGGCGGCAGGTCGCAAGCACTGGCTGGACGGCGGCTGTCGAGGCGGGCGCGCATCTCGCGGGTGGTCGCGTGCCGACGTGGAGCAGGCGGCATGAGAGGCCGGCGAGGAGCCGGCCGCGGGCGATCTCGTCGATGGCCTTGCGCACGCCGGGGCCGCCGTCGAAGGCGATCAGGTAGCGTGCGATCGGCTGGGAGGCGCGGCTGGCGACCAGCACCGGGCTGCTGGCCCTGCGCAGGACGCGCTCGAACGGCTGCGACGCCCAGCGCCGCCATCGGGATCTGCTTCACCCAGTCGCCGGAGCGCGCGGAGCATGAACAGCAGGCCCGCGCCGAGCGGCGAGGCTGGAGTCGCGGAAGACCAGCGGGCGCAGGTAGATGAAGGCGAGGCCGGCGGCGACGATGACGTAGGTCGAGCGGTCGGCCTCGACGCTGGCGTGACGGCCTGTCGGCGCGAGCTGCGGCCCTGACGATCAGGATGGCCAGCGCGTTGCACGAAGCCGGTCATCACCGAGCGCGAGACTGAAGCGCGTTCAGGCCGCGCCAGGCCGGCGCGCCCGGAAGGCATCTGCAGGAGGCCGGCCTCAAGCACGGCTCGCGGCCACGGAGATCATTGGAGGCCGTGGTCGCGGACCAGCGTGACCATCAGGACGGCGGTGGCGGCCGTCGCGGCCGAGATCATGCCGGGGCGGCTCGCGCGGTGAAGGCGATCAGCACGGCAATCGACGAAGGAGGCGTCGAGCGCCACCCTGGCCGGTCGACGCCGGCCGATCATCGAGACGGCGATGGCCTCGGCGATCAGCGCCAGCGCCCGCGACGATGCCGGCCATCGACACCGTCGGCGCGAACGCTTGCCGAGCCAGTCGTGACGGCATCCTGGGTCAGGTCCATCGGCAGCGAACCGTCGCTCGTGATCGGCGCGACTGGGTCGCTGCGGCGCGCCCTTGCTCCGCAGCGGAGCGCCGGGGCAGCTCGAACCGGCGCGAAGGGCGCTTCGCAGCGAAGACTGCCCTCGTCGGCAGGCTGATTCTGCCGGCGCCAGGAACATGCATTTCGTTCGCCTATTGCGAGGCGGCTCGTGCGCCCGGCTGCGCGCCCCTCGGCCTGCGCGCTCACGCGCTTCGGCCGACGAACCCGCGCGAGGCAGTGCCTCGCTGTTGCGGGTTCGGGGAACGTGCCGTCGTCGCGCGCGGCCTCGAGGGAGTCGAGCCTCGGTTCGATGTCACACGGAATCGACCGGAGTCCCATATCGAGCCGCAGGCGCGCCGCGGAGCGCGGCGATGTTGGCGGCGTAGGCCTCGGCGCCGCTGCCGCGAAGATGGCGGAGCCGGCGACGAAGGCGTCGGCGCCGGCCTCCCGGCAGAGCCGCGCGGTCTCGGGGGTGATGCCGCCGTCGACCTCGAGCCAGATCGGGCGGTCGCCGATCATCGCGCGCAAGGTCGCGGATCTTGTCGAGCTGCGCCGGGAGGAACGACTGGCCGCCGAAGCCGGGATTGACGGTCATCACCAGGATCAGGTCGCAGCGGTCGAGCACGTATTCGACCGCGGCGGGCGGGGTCGAGGGCGTGAGCGACACCCCGGCGCGGGCGCCGAGCTCGCGGATGCGGGCGAGGCTGCGGTCGAGGTGCGGGCCGGCCTCGGCGTGGATGGTGACGATGTCGGCGCCGGCCTGCGACGAAGGCCTCGAGGATAGGGATCGGCCGGGGCGATCATCAGGTGCACGTCCATCAGCGTGCTGACGTGCGGCCGGAGCGCCGCGACCACGCCGGGGCCGAGGGTGAGGTTCGGCACGAAATGGCCGTCCATCACGTCGACGTGCACCCAGTCCGCGCCCGCGGCCTCGATCGCGCGCGACCTCCTCGCCGAGCCGGGCGAAGTCGGCCGACAGGATCGACGGCGCGATCTTCGGCGCGCGCGAGAAGGCGGGCGCGGTCATGTCAGCCGCCGGATCAGGCTCGAGGTGTCCCAGCGGCCGCCGCCCAGGCGCTGGACGTCCTTGTAGAACTGGTCGATCAGCGCGGTCGCGGGCAGGGCGGCGCCGTTGCGTCTCGGCCTCGGCGAGGCAGATGCGCGAGATCCTTGCGCATCCAGTCGACCGCGAAGCCGAAGTCGAACTTGTCGGCCAGCATGGTCGGGCCGCGGTTCTCCATCTGCCAGGAGCCGGCCGCGCCCTTGCCGATCACGTCGAGCACCGCCTGGCCGTCGAGCCCGGCCTTCCGGGCGAAGGCCAGCCCCTCGGAGAGGCCCTGGAGCAGGCCCGCGATGCAGATCTGGTTGACCATCTTGGTGAGCTGGCCGGCGCCGGCCGGGCCCATCAGCCGGCAGGCGCGGGCGTAGGCGGCGATCACCGGCTCGACCCGGGCGAAGGCCGCCGGCGTCGCCGCCGCACATCACCGTGAGCGCGCCGTTCTCGGCGCCGGCCTGGCCGCCGGAGACCGGCGCGTCGACGAAGCCGGCGCCGCGGGCCGCCGCCGCGGCGGCGAGCTCGCGCGCCACCGCGGCCGAGGCGGTGGTGTGGTCGACGAAGACCGCGCCCGCCGCCAGCGTCTCGAAGGCGCCGTCCGGCGCCGGTGGTGACGCCGCGCAGGTCGTCGTCGTTGCCGACGCAGGCGAAGACGATCTCGGCCCCGGCGGCGGCCGCGGCCGGGGTCGCGGCGCTGGCATGTGCCGTGCTGCGGCCACCCAGGCCTCGGCCCGGCTCGCCGTGCGGTTGTAGACGGTGACCGTCGTGGCCCTTGGCGGCGAGGTGGCCCGCCATCGGATAGCCCATCACCCCGAGGCCGATGAAAGCGACGCGCGCCATGGTGATCCCCCGTTAACCGTTCGTGCGTTGTATCGCCCCTAGTGGCCTGCTATCCGGGCGGGGTCAAGGCGACAGCGAAAGGACCCGGCTCGCATGGCGTTTCTGTTCCGGTGGCTGATGCGGGCGTTCCTCGCCCTGGTCATCCTCTGCGCCGCGCGGTGTCGGCGCTGGCGTACTATCTCGCCGGACAATCGCTTCCCGATTATGACCGGACCCTGACGCTCGACGGTCCCGAGCAGGAGATCGAGATCGTGCGCGACCGCTACGCGGTGCCGCACATCCTGTCGAAGACCGACCACGACGCCTTTTTCGGCCTCGGCTACGTGCACGCCCAGGACCGGCTGTGGCAGATGACGCTGCTGCGCCGCACCGTGCAGGGGCGGCTGAGCGAGATCTTCGGCCCCGAGACGCTGGAGATCGACACGCTGATGCGCGCGCTCGACCTCTACGGCTATGCCCGGCAGGCGGTGGCCGGCAGACCGACGCGACCAAGGCGGCGCTCGAGGCCTATGCCGACGGGGTCAACGCCCGGCTCAGGGTGGTGCAGAACCTGGCGCTGGGCCGCGGCGCGCCGGAGTTCTTCCTGTTCTCGCCGGACATCGCGCCCTGGACGCCGGCCGATTCGATCGCGATCCAGAAGCTGATGGCGCTGCAGCTGACCGACAAGGCCGCGATGGAGACGCTGCGGGCGCGGCTGTCGCTGGTGCTGCCGCCCGAGCGGCTGCGCGACATCCTGCCCGACTCGCCGAACGCGCCGGTCATGGGCCTGCCCGAGTTCTCGCAGACCTTTCCCGGACCTGCCGGCGGCGCCGGTCAGGGTGGCGGCGCGCAACCCGCTCGACCCGGTGCCGCGCGCCCGGGCTGGCCGGCGCCTCGAACGCCTTCGCGGCGATGGGCCGGCGCACCACCGGCGGCGCGCCGCTGCTCGCCACCGACCCGCACCTCGGCGCTGACCGCGCCGTCGATCTGGATGCTGGCGCGGCTCGACCTCGCCGACGGGCCGGTGATGGGCGCGCACCATCCCCGGCCTGCCGGCGGTGCTGATCGGCCGCAACGCCGACCTCGGCTGGGGCCTGACCTCGAGCTACCTCGACGACCAGGACCTCTACATCGAGAAGCTGAACCCGGACGACCCGGACGAGTACCTGACGCCGCAGGGCTTCGCCAAGTTCGAGACCCGCGACGCGGTGATCGCGGTGCGCGGGCGCCGAGCCGGTGCACTGTCAGCTGCGCTGGACCCGGCACGGCCCGGTGATCCCCGGCGACAACTTCGGGGTCGGCCGCGATCACCCCGCCCGGCCACGTCGCGAGCCTCGCCTGGACGGCGCTGACCGCCGAGGACCGCTCGGTGGGCGCGGCGATCGAGCTGATGCACGCGCGCATTCGATCCGCGGCGGCGCGCGAGGCGACCCGCGACCTGCTGGCGCCGTCGCAGAACGTCACGCATGGCCGACCACGACTTCGATCGCGCTGCAGATGGCCGGCGCGGCGCCGCGGCGCCAGGCCGGGCAACACCAGCCAGGGCCGGATCCCGGCGCCGGGCTGGCTCGCGGTCAACGACTGGCAGGGGCTGCGCGACTTCGACGAGAACCCCTGGGTGCTCGATCCGCCGAGCGGCATCGTCGTCAACACCAACAACCGGATCACCGACGCCGGCTTTCCCGACCACCTGAGCTTCGACTGGGGCGACACCTATCGCATCCTGCGGGCCGGCCGGCTGCTCGGGCGAGCGGCGCTACCATACGCTCGACAGCTTCATCGAGATCCAGACCGACACGGTGTCGGAGGCGGCGCGGGTGCTGCTGCCGCTGATCGCGCGCGACCTGTGGTATTCGGGCGAGCCGGCGGCCTCGGACAGCAGCGAGCGCCGGCGGCAGGTGGCGCTGGAGCGGCTGGCGGCCTGGAACGGCGAGATGAGCGAGCACACGCCCGAGCCGCTGATCTACGCCGCCTGGCTCCGGGCGCTGAAGCGGCGGCTGACCCAGGACGAGCTCGGGCCGCTGGTCGACCTGGTCCCGAGCTCGGAGCCGCTGCTGATCGAGCGGGTCTACCGCAACGTCGACGGCGCCGCGGCCTGGTGCGACGTCAAGCAGACCACGCGCGAAGGAGACCTGCACCGACATGGCGCGGATGGCGCTCGACGACGCGCTGCATCGAGCTGTCGGAGACCTACGGCGACGCGGCTGGAGAGCTGGCGCTGGGGCGACGCGCACCAGGCGCTGCACCGGCACCAGACGCTGGGCAACGTGCCGCTGCTGAAGTACCTGGTGAACATCCGCCAGAGCACCTCCGGGCGGCGACAACACGCTGCTGCGCGGCTCCTACACCGGCGAGGGGCCCGAGCCCTACCTCAACGTCCACGCCGCCGGGTTCCGCGCCGTCTATGACTTCTCCGACCCGGATTCGAGCGTCTTCATCATCGCCACGGGCGAGAGCGGGCACCTGCTGTCGCGCCACTACGACGACCTGGCCGCGATCTGGCGGCGCGCGGAATACATCCCGATGTCGCTCGACCCCGAGCAGGCCCGCGCCGGCGCGGTCGGGGTGACGCGGCTGCGGCCCGCGGCGCCGGTTGCGCCGGTCGAGCCGGTCAGCGGATGATGCGGCTGTACTTGGCGCCGGCGAGGCTGGCGTCGGCGATCAGGCCGCGCTGGCCGAAGACCACCTCCTGGATCGGCCGGTTGATCTGGGTCGAGGTGAGGCCGGCCGCGGCGCCGTTCTTCTGCACCACCACGGCGGCGTCGGCGCCGAGTTCCCAGCCGTCGGCGACGCGGAAGTCCTGCAGCGCCTGCTGGGTCATGAAGAACAGCGCCTGGTTGAACTCGGTGGCGCCGAAGGTCAGCCCGATGCCGACCGTCGACAGCGAGTAGTAGTCGACCTTGGCCGGGCCGATCACCAGCGCGCCCTCGCCGTAGGCGCCCGAGGCGAAGAAGCCGACCTTGCGGATCTTCGGGATCACCAGGATGCCCTGGGCGCGGCGGCCGAGCTCGTCGGCGCCCGGCACGGTCGCGTAGAGTTCGTTCAGCGCGGAGTCGACGTCCTGGTCGATCTTGGTGCGGGCGCTGGTCTCCGCCGGCGGGGACGAGGTGCAGGCTGCAAGGCCGCAGCCGGCGAACGCCAGAAAGCTGCGGCGGGTCCAGGGGGTCATGGACGGCTCCTTTGTGCTCGGTTTCACTGCCTGTGGCCGATCGCGGTGTCGGCTTCAAGCGGATTGTTAACATATCTCGGGTCGCCGCGCCAAGACTCCACAAGATATCGCAGGGCGATCGTCGGAGGCCCGCCGCTGCCGCCGGTGCTCGCGGATTGCTGATCGGCCGCAGCGCCGGCCGCCGGGGTGGCCGATTGCGCCGCCGGGCCGCGGCCACTACAACCCGCGCATGTCGCTGTGGAGATATTCCAACCCGGCCGAGTTCATGCGCGTCTCCGCGCCGGTGCTGCCGGTGCTCTGGACGCTGACCGGGCTCTGCCTCGGGATCGGCCTGGCCTGGGGGTTCTTCCTGACCCCGGACGACTACCAGCAGGGGGCGACGGTCAAGATCCTGTTCATCCACGTGCCCGCGGCGCTGATGGCGATCAACGCCTGGCTGATGATGCTGGTGGCGTCGCTGATCTGGTTCATCCGGCGCCACCACGTCTCGGCGCTGGCGGCGCGGGCGGCGGCGCCGGTGGGGGCTGTGATGACGGTGATCGCGCTGCTGACCGGGGCGATCTGGGGCGAGCCGATGTGGGGGACCTGGTGGGCCTGGGACCCGCGGCTGACCTCGTTCTTCATCCTGTTCCTGTTCTATGTCGGCTACATGGCGCTCTGGGCGGCGGTGGACGAGCCGGACAAGGCGGCGGACCTGACGGCGATCCTCTGCCTGGTCGGCTCGGTCTTCGCGCTGCTGTCGCGCTATGCGGTGTTCTTCTGGAGCCAGGGCCTGCACCAGGGGCCGTCGCTGTCGCTGGACGCCCGCGAGAACGTCGACAACGCCTTTTACGTGCCGCTGCTGGTGTCGATCGCCGGGTTCGTGCTGCTCTTCGTCAGCCTGGTGCTGGTGCGGACCCGCACCGAGATCCGGCTGCGGCGACTGCGCGCATTGCAGGAGGCCGAGGCGCGGGCATGATGCCGGACCTCGACCGCTACGCCGGCACCGTACTCGGCGCCTACGGCGTGACGCTGGGCCTCCTGGCGCTGATCGTGGCGGTCAGCTGGTGGCGGGCGGTCAAGGTGCGGCGCCGGCTGGCGCAGCTCGAGGCGCGGCGGAGGAGGAGCGATGGCGGGGCCTAGGCGCAATCTGCTGCTGGCGGTGCCGCCGCTCCTGTTCCTGGTCTTCGCCGCGGTGGCCTGGGTCGGTCTGCGGCGCGAGAACCCGAGCGAGCTGCCGAGCGCGCTGGTCGGCAAGCCGGCGCCGGAACTGGCGCGGACGGTGGCGCTCCGGTCCGACCCGGCGCCGACCGATGCCGACCTGCGGGCGCCGGGGGTGAAGCTCGTCAACTTCTGGGCGAGCTGGTGCGGACCCTGCCGGGCCGAGCACCCGGTGCTGAGCGGGCTGGCGGCGGAGGGGATCCCGGTGATCGGGGTGAACTACAAGGACGCGCCGGACCAGGCGCTGGGGTACCTGGCGCAGCTCGGCGACCCCTATGCCAAGATCGGGGCGGACACCACCGGGCGGACCGGGCTCGACTGGGGGATCTACGGCGTGCCGGAAACCTTCGTGGTCGGCTCGGACGGCACCATCGTGTCGCGCTTTCCCGGGCCGCTGAGCCCCGACGTGATCGAGAAGCGGATCCGGCCGGCGATCGCGGCCGCCAGATGACCCGGTTCAGCGCCGGTCGCGGGCGGCGAGGAGGCGGAGGCGGAGGGCGTTGATCTTGATGAAGCCTGCGGCGTCCTTCTGGTCGTAGGCGCCGGCGTCCTCCTCGAAGGTGACGTGGGCCTCCGAATAGAGCGACTGGGGCGAGGCGCGGCCGACGACGGCGGCGGAGCCCTTGTAGAGCTTCAGGCGCACGCTGCCGGTGACCCGCTCCTGGCTGCGGTCGATCAGGGCCTGGAGCATCTCGCGCTCGGGGCTGAACCAGAAGCCGTTGTAGATGAGCTCGGCGTATTTCGGCATCAGCTCGTCCTTGAGATGCGCCGCGCCGCGGTCGAGCGTGATCTGTTCGATGCCGCGGTGGGCGGCGAGCAGCACGGTGCCGCCGGGGGTCTCGTAGATGCCGCGCGACTTCATGCCGACGAAGCGGTTCTCGACCAGATCGAGCCGGCCGACGCCGTGGCGGCCGCCGATTTCGTTGAGCTTGGTCAGGAGGTTGGCGGGTGAAAGCGCGACGCCGTCGACGCTGACCGGGTCGCCCTTCTCGAAGCCGATCTCGAGGTATTGCGGTTCGTTCGGCGCCTCCTCGGGGGCGACGGTGCGCTGGTAGACGTAAGGCGGCGCCTCTTCGGCGGGGTCCTCCAGCACCTTGCCCTCGGAGGAGGTGTGCAGGAGGTTCGCGTCGACCGAGAACGGGGCCTCGCCGCGCTTGTCCCTGGCGATCGGGATCTGGTGGGCCTCGGCGAATGCGATCAGCGTGGTGCGCGAAGTGAGGGTCCACTCGCGCCAGGGGGCTATGACTTTTATGTTTGGATTCAAGGCGTAAGCCGAAAGCTCGAAGCGGACCTGGTCGTTGCCCTTGCCGGTGGCGCCGTGGGCGATGGCGTCGGCGCCGGTGGCGGCGGCGATCTCGACCAGGCGCTGGGCGATCAGCGGGCGGGCGATCGAGGTGCCGAGCAGGTACTGGCCCTCGTAGAGGGTGTTGGCGCGGAACATCGGGAAGACGAAGTCGCGCACGAAGGGCTCGCGCAAGTCCTCGATGAAGATATTTTCCGGTTTTATGCCAAGGAGTTCCGCCTTTTTCCTCGCAGGCTCCAGCTCCTCGCCCTGGCCGAGGTCGGCGGTGAAGGTGACGACCTCGCAGCCGTATTCGGTCTGCAGCCATTTCAGGATGATCGAGGTGTCGAGGCCGCCGGAATAGGCGAGAACGACCTTGTTCGGGGACGACATTCGGGCCTCCGTCGCTGCGGCTCGGAATGCCGTCTAGGGGGTTTTCCGGGCGGCGGCAAGGCATGCACAGGGCATGCACAGAGTATGCACCGGACATGCACCATCGGCGCACATATGGCTTGCTGCTGGCGGGGGATGGGTCAGGGGATGGCGCCGGTTTCCAGCGTGAACGCGACGCAGCCGTCGATGTGCTCCTGCAGCACCGCGATGGCGCCCGGGGCGTTGCGGGCGAGCGCGCAGTCGCGCAGCGCGCGGTGTTCGCCGGCGGCGACCTCGCCGCGGAAGCAGAACGCGATCATCTGGTAGCGCAGGTACTTGTCGAAGGCGGTGGCGTGGGACGCCATCAGCTCGCGCGAGCCGCAGGCCGAGATCAGCGCCTGGTGGAACTCCCAGTCGTAGCGCTTCCAGATCTCGGCGTCGCGGCGGTCTCCGGCCAGCATGCGCCGCTCGGTCGCCTCGAGCTTGTGGTGCGCGGCGACGATCCGGCCTTCCCAGTCCATGTCCCCGGAGGCGAAGGACAGCGTCAGGGCATGGCCTTCCAGCAACAGGCGCAGCCCGGCCAGCTCGCGCAGGTCCTGCGCGGTCACCGGCGGCACCTCGAAGCCGCGCTGGCCCTCGGCGAGCACCAGCCCCTCGGCGGCGAGCCGGCTGAGGATCTCGCGGAGCGTGCTGATGCCGACCCCGTAGGCGGACTTCATCACATCGAGCCGCAGTTTCATCCCCGGCGCGATGCGGCCGAAGATGATGTCCGACCGGATCCGCCGGTAGGCGGTCTCGCCGGGGGTCAAGGAAATGATTTCGGCAACCTGCATCACGATCCTGCTTCTGCCTGATCCTTCGGCGTCAGGCAAGTATCCCGCGTATCTGGCATATCGGAAAATATCCGATGTTATCAGATCTAACACTTGATGGCTGCTTCCTCCCATGCGATGGATTCCGTCGGCGGGCGCAGACCCGGGCCTGGAATGACCCTCGGGAGGGAAGCAATGACCATCACCTTCAATCGCCGCAGCGTTCTGGCGGCAGCCGCGCTGGCAAGCCTGGCCGGGTTGCCCGGGTTTGCCCAGGACAAGCCGGTGCTGCGGTTTTCCGCGGTGTTCTCCGAGCAGGACATCCGGGCGCAGATGATGCAGAAGTTCGGCGAGGCCATCGCCGGCGAATACACGCTCAAGCCCTATTACGGCGGCACGCTGTTCAAGCAGGGGACCGAGCTGGTGGCGCTGCAGCGCGGCAACCTCGAGATGGGCAACATCGCGCCGCAGGACATCTCGAACCAGGTCCCGGCCTGGTCGATCCTGACCTCGGCCTACCTGTTCCGCGACGCCGACCACCTCCGGAAGTTCTTCGCCAGCGACGCCGGCACCGAGATGAAGGCCATGGCCGAGAAGCAGCTTGGCATCCACATTCTCGGCCCGACCTATTTCGGCACCCGGCAGGTCGGGCTGGTACCGAAGAAGAAGATCAACACCCCCGCCGACATGGCCGGGATCAAGCTGCGCATGCCGGGCGGCGAGGCGTGGCAGTTCCTCGGCGAGGCGCTCGGGGCCAACCCGACGCCGATGGCCTATGCGGAGGTCTATACCGGGTTGCAGACCGGCGCGATCGACGGCCAGGACAATCCGCTGCCGAACGTGGAGAACATGAAGTTCTACGAGGTGATGTCGCAGATCGTGCTGACCTCGCACCTGGTGGGGTTCGACCTGCTGGTGGTGTCGTCCAAGGTCTGGGACGCGATGTCGCCGGAGGAGCAGCAGGCGTTCGACAAGGCCGCCGACGACGCGATCGCCTGGAGCACGGCGGAGCACGTGAAGCGCGAGGGCGAGCTGGCGGCGTTCTTCAAGGAGAAGGGGCTCGAGGTCTACACCCCCGACGTGGACGCCTTCCGCGCCTATGCCCAGAAGAAGTACCTCGACTCCTCGCTGGCCAAGGACTGGCCCGCGGGCATGCTCGACCGCATCAACGCGCTCTGAGCGGCGCCCTGCGGCGCGGGTGACGGGGAGGCCCGGGGCATGGCCGGAAGCGCGCCTGGGCGAGGGCGGTGGCGTCTCGGCCCCCGGCTGCTGCGCTGGGCCGAGGCGGTGGCGGCGATCCTTCTCGCCGTCATGTTCGCCTCCTTCATCCTGCAGATCGTGTTTCGCTACCTGTTGAACCTGCCGATCGGCTGGTCGTCGGAGGTGACGGTGATCTGCTGGCTCTGGGTGGTGCTCTGGGGCGCGGCGTTCGTGGTCCGCGAGCGCGAGGAAATCCGGTTCGACATCATCTACGGCTCGGTCAACCCGCGGGTGCGGCGCGGCATGGCGGTGCTGACGGCGCTGGCGGTGATCGTGCTCTACGGCGGCTCGCTGCCGGCGGTCTGGAGCTATGTCACCTTCATGAAGGTGGAGCGCACCGCCTATCTCGGCATCCGCTACGACCTGCTCTATTCGATCTACGTGGTGTTCGCCGTCGCGGTGCTGGTGCGCTACGTCTGGATCCTGATCGCCTCGCTGCGCGGGGTCGATCCCGAGCCCGAGCCCTGGACCGGCGAGGGCGAGCCGTGAACCTGGCCGATCCCTTCACCCAGTCGATCCTCGCTATAGTGGTCCTGGGCGTGCTGGGGCTGCCGATCGGGCATGCGATGATCGCGGCCTCGATCCTCTATCTGTTCAGCGCCGGCCTCGACATGGGCACGGCCGCGGAGCAGCTGCTGAACGGGCTCTACACCAGCTATATCCTGATCGCGGTGCCGCTGTTCATCCTCGCCGCCGAGCTGATGAACGCCGGCAACATGACCGTGCGCCTGCTCGGCTTCTGCAACGCGCTGGTGGGCCGGTTCCGCGGCGGCCTGGCGCTGGTGAACGTGGTGCAGAGCATCATCTTCGCCGGCATGTCGGGCTCGGCCATCGCCGACGCCGCCGGAACCGGCAAGATGATGCAGAAGATGATGACCGAGGGCGGCCGCTATCCGCCTGCCTTCGCCGCGGCGCTCACCGCCTCCTCGGCGGTGATCGGGCCGATCATCCCGCCGTCGATCCCGATGGTGGTCTACGCGCTCGTCTCGGATGCATCCATCGGCTACCTGTTCCTCGCGGGCGTGATCCCTGGCCTGATCATGGGGCTGGCGCAGATGAGCGTGATCGTGGTCGGCGCGCGGCGCCGCAACTTCCCGGTCGAGCCGCCGGTGCCCCTGCGCGCGATCCCGGGCGTGACCTTGCGGGCGTTTCCGGCGCTGATGATGCCGGTGGTGCTGCTCGGTGGCATCTATGGCGGCGCCACGACGCCGACCGAGGCGGCGGCGGTGGCGGCGCTATACGCGCTGCTGATCTCGGTGTTTTTCTATCGCAGCGTCGGCCTCGGCAGCATCTACGCCTCGCTGGTGTCGAGTGCGCGCACCACGGCCTCGATCGGGATGCTGATCGCCGGCGCGCTGGTGTTCAACTACGTGGTCACGGTCGAGGACATCCCGAACGCGCTCCGGGTGTTTCTCGAAGGGTACCAGCTGTCGCCGCTGGGGTTCCTGTTGATGGTCAATGCCATCCTGCTGGTGCTCGGCTGCATTCTGGAGGGCACAACGATCCTGCTGATCGTGGTGCCGGTGCTGGTGCCGACGGCGCAGGCGCTCGGCATCGACATGGTGCATTTCGGCATCGTCGTGGTGGTCAACATCATGATCGGGCTGATCACGCCGCCCTACGGGCTACTCCTGTTCATCATGACCAACATTGCCGGCGTGCCGCTGCGCGCGCTGGTGCGCGAGGTGCTGCCGTTCCTGGTGGCGATGCTCGCCACCCTGCTGCTGATCACGCTGACGCCCGGCCTGGTGCTCTGGCTGCCGCGGCTGTTCGGCTATCAGGGGTAGGGCGCGGCACGGGACGAGGGATCATCGATGACCAGACCGATCTTCATCCTGAACGGGCCGAACCTGAACCGGCTTGGCAAGCGCGAGCCCGAGATCTACGGCCGGACCACGCTGGCGGAGATCGAAGCGCTCTGCCGGGAGGCGGCCGGGGCGCATCCGGTGGTGTTCCGCCAGTCCAATTTCGAAGGGGAGATCGTCGGCTGGATTCATGAGGCGACCGACGAGGGCTGCGGCATCATAATCAACCCGGCGGCGCTGAGCTTCACCTCGATGGCCATCCTCGATGCGCTGAAGATGTTCCCCGGGCCGATCCTGGAACTGCACATCACCAACATCCACCGCCGGGAGCCGATCTATCACCACTCCTACGTCTCGAAGGTCGCGACCGCGGTCATCGCCGGGCTCGGCGCCGATGGCTATCCGCTGGCGGTGTCGGCGCTGCTGCGGCGCCTCCGCGGCATCGATCAGGCGTCGTAGACCGGCCCGCCGCCGTCGCGGTGTCGGGAGAGGTATTCGCGGTCGATCTCGGGCAGCGGCTCGCCCTGGATGGTGGATTCGAAGGCGCGCAGGCGCTTGTAGATCGACAGCAGCTCCACCACCGTGGTCCAGGAGTTCACCAGGTACTGGAACGAGCTGCGCACCTGGTCGAGCGCGTTCAGGATCTGGTTCATCAGGCCGAGGGTGATGGCGCCGATGATGATGCTCGGCGCCAGGATCACGTAGCCGAACACGTTGTCGACCTGGATGTAGAAGATCCGCGCCACGTTGAAGTACATGTAGTGGAAGTAGAGGCGGAAGTAGTTGCGCCGGACGTTGTCGAACAGCACCTTGGCGGTCACCGGGTCGGCGCGGGTCGGGTCGTCCTCGCCGTAGACCAGCTCCTTGCGGTAAGTGGCCTCGACCCGCTGGTTGCGGAAGTTCAGGCCCGGCAGCTTGATGCCGACGATGGCGAGGAACGCGGTGCCGAAGGCCGACCAGAGCACCGCGGCCACCACCAGCGGGTGGGGGATCTCGCCGAGCAGCGGCACGCTGGTGATGCCCGCCGAGAGCCGCACCAGCACCGGCAGGAAGGCGATCAGCGTCATTATCGAATCCAGCAGGCTGACGCCCAGGTCCTCGGTGGTGCTGGAGAACCGCATGGTGTCGTCCTGCACGCGCTGGGACGCGCCCTCGATGCCGCGCAGCAGCGGCCAGTAGGCCATGAAGTAGTCGTTCATCGCGTTGCGCCAGCGGAAGACGTAGTGGCTGACGAAGAAGCGCGTCAGCACGCTCACCACCACCGCCACCAGGGCGATGCCGAGGAAATCGACGATCGAGCCGAAGTATTCCTCCAGCGTCACCACCCGGGTCTTGCCGAGGGCCGCCTGGATCAGGTCGTAGAACGGCCCGTACCAGTCGTTGATCGCGACGCTGACCTCGACCTGGAAGTAGGTGGTGAAGAGGATCAGCGCCGAGCCGAGGATCGACCAGCGCCACCAGGGATGCGGCGACAGCGCCCGCCAGGCGAAGGCGAACAGGCCCACCGCCGCGGCGAAGTAGAGATAGAACCACAGGAACGGCCCCGACCAGAAGCGCGAGACGCCGATCGGCAGCATCCCGTCCTCGGGGCCGGCGAGCCCGAGCGCGTCGCCGAGGCCGTTGCCGCCGGCGTACCACCCGGCCACGCAGAACACCGCCCAGGCGATCGCCGACCAGAAGAAGATCCGTGGAGCGGGGAAGAACGATACGAACACGGGCGTCCAACTTCGGTCGGTAACGATCGGGATTTCGCGCCGGCGGCGCTGCGGCAGTATCGATCTGGACGCCCCAATGACGGAAAAGCTTGCCGGTTGCAACGGCGGGCTGCGGGTTTGTCACCGGCAAGTGAAGCCGCGGGCGGCTGGGGCTTGTGCTCGCAAGGGCGCCGGGGTCCGCTTTGCGCCATGAGCGCACCTTCCGCACACGCGCTGGTTTTGGGACAGGTTGGCAGAGTTGCACCTTGCGGCAGTCCGACGGTTCTCATAATGCATCGCGGATGCTCGACCCAAACCATGCCCCGCCACATGTCGCCCCGCGTCGAGAATAAACCGCCTCTCAAACGCGAATGATTGATCACGCGATTTCTTGGTGGGCGGCTACAGCGAGCCAGTTGCCCGCGGTCCCTACGGCCGTGCTCGCGTTGATGATTTCGATAGTAAGAGCCTGATTCAAAAGTTCATGCGACGTAGCAGTATCTTGCGAGGCGTCTGGTCATGAGCCTGATGCTTGCGATCAAGGTCCAGGCGGTTGAGCTTTCCAGCGATTTCTCCCAGTCCTTCGCGAGGCGACGGCATCTGCCGAGCCATGCGAAGGTGCGCTCGACGACCCATCGGCGGGGCAGAACCTCAAACCCGCTTGCGGTGTCGGATCGTTTGATGATCTCGATGGTCCAGTCGCCGTGGCCGCTGAGGGCGGACCTCAGTTTGTCCCCGGCATAGCCGCCATCCGCGAACACGTGACGCAGCCAGGGGAACCGGTGCCGGATAGCCTTGAACACGTCGGGCGCGCCGTCCCGGTCCTGAATGCCCGCCGAATGGACGACGACGAACAGCATCAGGCCGAGGGTGTCGGTCATGATGTGTCGCTTGCGCCCCTTGACCTTCTTGCCCGCATCATAGCCCGAAATCCCGCCGCTTTTGGTGGTCTTGACGCTCTGGCTGTCGATCACGCCCGCCGTGGGACTGGCTTCGCGGCCTTCGAGCTCACGCGTGCTCACGATCAGCAGGTGGTTGATGCCCTGCCACAGGCCACTGTCGCGCCACGCGTAGAAATAGCCCTGAACCGTGGAGACCGGCGGGAAGTCCTTCGGCAGCATGCGCCACTGGCAACCGCTCGACGCAATGTAGAGGATCGCATCCGCAACCGCACGGAGATCGGTGGTTCGCGGCCGGCCACCTCGTTTGGCTGCCGGCAGCAACGGCGCGATCAGCGCCCATTCGCGACACGTCAAATCGCTTGGATAGCGCACGGCCTCCCGTCTATGCTCGACACGAGCGGTATCAGTCCAAGGCACTTGGTCCCCTCCATCTTCTCGACGACAAAGACGGAGAATCACAAAACCCTGATATCGCTCAACTTCTTTTCGGGCAGGCTCTAAGCCTCTGGAGGAGTTGGAGGCTGCAGAGGACCGAATGGCGGCTTGAGGCAGTGAGACTCGCGGCCGAGATCTGTGCCAGCGCAAAATCCTGTCTTGAGCTATACTATGAAGTCGCGCCGACAGTTGATGCGGTATTTGTGCTCAATGGAATGACGGGATCAACTATCCACAACACCTATGTGAGCGAATTGAATAGACGGAAACGATATGCCGATGAAGTGTTGCCGTTTATAGAGCGACACATAAAGCGCCTGACCGCGTTGTTCTCTCTTCCCGTCCTTGATATGCCGAGACGCTTAAGTACGCTCACGATGGTACGTCACGAAATCCTGCGCCAAGAACAGTCTCTCCGCGACATGGATGAAACGTTTAAGCGCGAGTTGTTTGATGCCAGGAGCCGGGCGCAAAAATAACAAGAAGAGCGGGACCGGTCCGCCCGGTGCGGCGCCGTCGTCCAGCGCGCCTAAAATCATGCCGTGGTACTCGGGTCGTTCCGGCGTCTGCTTTGGGCCGAATGCCGTCACTATGGGCCGACTCCGACCGGACGCCGCCGGAGGGGTGCCCGGACCGGATCAGCGGCGCGCCGGTGGCGCGCCGCCCGGTCCGTCGCCCGGAGCAAGCTTGCGGAGGGCGAGAGGGGTGCAGCCTGAACCGACGCGCGTACTCGGGGCGCGCATGCCCCGGCGGGCGCGGCAACGCGCACGCCCTTGGGGGGGCGTGCGCGGCGCGATTTGTCGACGGACAAATCGCGCGGGAAAGCGGCGCGGTTCGGCGCAGGCGATCGGCGCCGCTGCGAATGGCTCCTCGCGCCTTGCGTCAGGCCGGAGCAACGCCCGAGGCCCTGCAGGTCCGCTTCGGGCCGATCGCCTCACCGTCGCGCGGCCCGATCCAATCTTTCCACCCGCTAAAGCGTGATGCGGTAGCGCGCGAAGCCGTCGGGGGCGGGGCCGGCGGGCTCGATGGCGAGGCCGCGGGCGCGGACGTCGGCGAGGTAGGCTTGCGAGCCGGGGCCGGTGTCGTAGGTGACGGTGGCGCCGCCGGCCGGGGCCAGCTTCCAGTTGTTGTCGGAGGCCGGCGAGATCGTGCCCTCGGCGACGATGAAGCGGACGATGACGTCGCGGTTGGTGTCGGGCGCGGCCAGGATCACCGTGCTGCCGTCGGCGCCGGGAAAGCTGCCGCCGCCGCCGGCGCGGTAGTTGTTGGTCGCGACCACGAAGCGCGCCGCCGGGTCGATCGGCTTGCCGTCGAAGCGGAGGTCGACGATGCGGCTGCAGCTGGGATTGAGCGGCTTGCCGTCGACGTCGTACTTCGAGGGCTGGGTCACGTCGATGGCGTAGCTGACGCCGTCGATGGTGTCGAAGTTGTAGGCGGGGAAGTCGGGGTCGATCAGCGCCTGGTCGGGGACGCCGGGGGTGATCCGCCTGAAGATGCCGGCCGAGCGTTCCAGCCAGTCCTTGACCTCCGCCCCGGTGATCGCCACCGCCTGCAGGGTGTTGGGATAGAGGTAGACGTCGGCCACGTTCTTGATGGCGATGGGGCCCGCGGGCACGTCGGTGTAGTAGTCCGGGCCGCCGCGGCCGCCGGACTTGAAGGGGGCCGCCGCCGAGAGCACCGGCAGGCCTTCCCACTCGGTGCCCTTGAGCAGGTCGGTCAGGTACCAGGTCTGGGCCTGGCTGACGAGCTGCACCGAGGGATCGTCGCTGACCACGGCGAAGTAGGACTGCAGCGGCGCGGTCGATTCCCCGACCTCGGCGCGGACGTAGTCGAGCGTCGCCGCGTGCACCGCCGCGGTGGCCGCGATCGCCGGGGCGTAGTCGGCGACCAGCGCGGTGACGCTGCGGTCCTCGTTGCGCCGGTAGATCGGGCGTACGCTCGCTTCGGCGGCCGCGACCTTCCAGCTGCCGCCGTCCTCCTGCAGCATCAGGTCGATCAGCCCCATGTGCGAGCCCCAGAAGCCGCCCATGGTCGCGGGCTTGCCGGCGAGGGTGCCGGCCGCGAGGTCGATGCCGTCGCCGGAGAAGTCCTCGGAGGGCCAGACCCGGTGCTGGTGGCCGGTGACGACGGCGTCGATGCCGTCGATCGCGGCGAGCTGCAGCGAGGCGTTCTCCATCATCGCTTCCTCGGGCCTCGCATCGATGCCGGAATGGCTGAGCGCCACCACGATGTCGGCGCCGGCCTCGCGCAGCTCGGGCACCCAGGCCCGGGCCGCCTCGAGGATGTCGCGGGTCTGGAAGCTGCCTTCGAGGTGGTCGCGGTCCCAGAGCATGATCTGCGGCGGCACGAAGCCGATGACGCCGACGCTGATCGCCCGCGGCGCGCCGGCGCCGTCGGTGATGGTGCGGGGCAGGATGACGTAGGGCTTGAGGTGCAGCGCGTCGTCGCGCGGGCCGGCGCCGAGCCGGGAGGCGAAATTGGCGCAGACGATGGGGAAGGTCGCGCCGGCGTTCACCATGTCGAGGAACTCCACGCCGTAGTTGAATTCGTGGTTGCCGAGGGTCCCGGCCTCGTAGGCGAGCGTGTTCATGCCGGCGATCACCGGGTGCAGGTCGCCGCCCTTCATGCCGCGCTTGTAGGCGATGTAGTCGCCCATCGGGTTGCCCTGCAGGTAGTCGCCGTTGTCGACCAGCAGCGTGTTGGTGGCCTCGGCGCGCACGCCCTCGATGATGGTCGCGGTGCGGGCGAGGCCGACGGTGTCGGACGGCTTGTCGGCGTAGTAGTCGTAGGGCTGCACGTGGCAGTGCAGGTCGGTGGTGGAGAGGATCCGCAGGTGCGCCTGGCCGGCCTGCTGCCCGCGCCG
This sequence comes from uncultured Alphaproteobacteria bacterium, assembly GCA_963847795.1. GTDB lineage: Bacteria > Pseudomonadota > Alphaproteobacteria > Rhodobacterales > Rhodobacteraceae > Amaricoccus. The sequence goes on along the minus strand of CAWKBH010000010.1, from coordinate 155,952 downwards.
AGAACGGATGCAGCATGACGAGGCCTCCGAGCGCGGCCGAGGTGCCGAGAAAGCGGCGGCGGGTCAGGCGGGGGGTGGGCCGGTCATGGCGGGTCTCCTCGAGTCGCGTCGGGGTTGCGCCAGCATGGCACAGCCGGGGGGCGAGGCGAGCCCGGGAGCGCGCCACGGCGCGGCCGGGCTTTATCTCCGCCGGGTTTCGGCTCTTATGGCGAGGATCCAGCAGGAGCTGTGCGAGCCCATGCAGCTCGCCGCCACCGTCCACGGTCCCGCCACCTCCCGCCCGCCGCTGGTGATCGCCCACGGCCTGTTCGGCTCGGCGCGGAACTGGGGCGCCATCGCCAAGCGGCTGGCGCTGCACCGCCAGGTGATCGCGGTCGACATGCGCAACCACGGCGACAGCCCCCGCAGCCCGGACCACGGCTACGCCGCGATGGCGGGCGATCTCGCCGAGACCATCGCCGCCCACGGCGGCCGGGCCGACGTGCTCGGGCACTCGATGGGCGGCAAGGCTGCGATGCTGCTCGCCCTGACCGCGCCGGTGCGGATACGCCGGCTGATCGTCGCCGACATGGCGCCGGTCACCTACGCGCACAGCCAGCTGCCCTACGTGCGGGCGATGCAGGCGCTGGATCTGGCCGGGCTCGGCCGGCGCTCGGAGGCGGACGCGGCGCTGAAGGCGCGGGTGCCCGAGCCGGCGCTGCGCGCCTTCCTGCTGCAGAGCCTCGCCTTCGAGGACGGGCGCGCGGCCTGGAAGCTCGACCTCGACGCGCTGGCCGATGAGATGCCGCGGATCATGGGCTTTCCCGAGGTCGAGGGGCAGTTTGCCGGCCCGACGCTGTTCCTGACCGGCGCCACCTCGGACTACGTGCGCCCGGCGCACTGGGCGCGGATTCGCGCGCTCTTTCCCGCCGCCGAGCGGCACGCCATTCCTGGGGCCGGCCACTGGCTGCACGCCGAGGCGCCGGGGCCGTTCCTCGACGCCGTCTCGGCCTTCCTGGAGGCGCCGGGCTAGGGCGGTTCTGCGGTTGCGCTTGCGCGGCGACGCGCCGGAGGCTATGAGTGCCGCCGCGTGCGAAGGCCCCAGTAGCTCAGCTGGTAGAGCAACTGTTTCGTAAATAGTAGGTCGGCGGTTCGAGCCCGTCCTGGGGCACCATATCCTCGCTTCCTACGCGATTGCCTCCAGTGCGGTTTCGAGTTGGACGACGTTGGGGGACGGCAGGCCCGACGAGGCCAGGCCCGGGGCGACCCCGTCGCCGGGAACCCGGGGAAGCTTCAGCAGCCTTTCTTTCAGATCGTAAGCCGCCTTGATCTTGGGCCCGTAGACCGCGCCGTCGCCGTTGTAGAGCTTGCCGAAGCCGGACCAGTCCTGGTGCTGAATTGCGTCGATCAGCTTCCTGGTCCGGCAGAAGTCGGCGAAGCCGAGGACCTGCCAGCGTTCGTCGGAAGCGAAGGCGTCCACCATTTCCGCCGCGGAGCCATAGCCGCAGCTGGCGCAGTTGAAGCCCATGATCTGGGTTCCGCCCCAACTCGACGCGCGACAGGCGGCGTCGCGGTCGGCCGAGGCTTTCGGCGAGGCGAAAGGCCTCGTACTCCACGGCTTGCTGGTCGACATGGGATTTTCTGAACGCGCCTTTGGTATCGACGCGATACTGGTGGTTCTGCCAGCGCTTGCCCGAGACGCCTTTGCGGCCTCCGAACCTGTAGTGCTGGTCGAACAGCGCCGCGTGATCCTTGCCCCATTGATCGAAGAGGACGTGGTTCTCGAGCCGGAGCACCGGCAGTCCCGGGGTAAAGTCGCGCCCGCCGCTTTCGACGTACCAGACCGCCAGCGCCGCGACCGGGTCGAGACCTGCCAGATCCCCGAAGGTTTCGAGCAGTCCGCCGACCCGGTTGTAGATGCCTGCAAGCGCCCGCAACACGCCCGAGGTCCCGGTCGTCACCAGCGCGCTCGCCGGCTTGAGCCCGGCTCCGATCAGCGCGGGATCGTCCTTGTAGAACGTGCTCGCGGCTGCGCGCGCGGACAGCGTCGGGCCGAACGACGTCATCGGACCCCTGGGCAGCGTGGTCTGGCTGACGCCGGCCGACAGCGCGACCAGGGTCTTGTCGCCGAAGCGCTCCTGCATCACCTCGTCGATGTATCCCCAGACGTAGACGTCCGAGGCGGTGCTCCTGGGCCGGAGTTGCAGGTGACCGGAGTCCTGCTCGGTGAAATAGTATCCCGCGGTCAGGCCCCTGGATCTGGCCGCGTCGGCGTAGAATCGGTAGCAGGGATCGCTGCCGTCGGAGACCATCTCGCCGTTCCGGTAGCAGTAGCAGTCGGCGGCCTCGCCCCATTGATGCCAGCCGGCCCCGGGCAACGCGCTCGTCAGCCAGTCCTTTTGCCGGGGCATGTCGCGATAGGTGAGCAGCACCGAGGCGAGCCATGGGGCGCCGCCCTTCTTCAACTTCCTGGCAAGCTTGTCGATGTCAGAGGGTTTTCTCCTCGCCCATCTGCAATAATACTCCGCTTGCTTTTGGGGTGTTCGGAGCCCTTGCCGCACCCGGAATTCGTATCCGTTGGCGCGGCACGCATCGAGTACTTCGGAGAGCCGGGCTGCAAATTCCGGTATTAAGCCAAAACCATCCAGTTTTGCCATCGTCGCCCCCAGAACCGGACCAACGCCGAATGGCAGCCACTATGACATCGAATCGCGCGCTTGCCATCCGCCGATCGCGGCCGGGGCGCGAACGTCCCGATCGAACTACACCCGGCGGGCGCTGCGCTCGGGGATCAGGCCGCGGGGGGCGAAGCGGAGCACCAGCAAGAGGATCAGGCCCATCAGGAACAGCCGCAGGTGCGGCGCGGCGGCGAGCAGGTGGGTCTGCCAGAAGCTGCCGGGGGACATGCCGGCGGTGAGCGTCGACATCAGCCAGCTGCCGGCGGGCTCGGCCATGATCCAGACGTACCAGATCAGGAAGCCGCCGAGCACGGCGCCCCAGTTGTTGCCCGAGCCGCCGACGATCACCATCACCCAGATCAGGAAGGTGTAGCGCAGCGGGTTGTAGGAGGCCGGCGTGAACTGGCCGTCCTGGGTGACCAGCATGGCGCCGGCGATGCCGACCACCGCCGAGCCGAGCACGAAGACCTGCAGGTGGCGGCGGGTGACGTCCTTGCCCATGGCCTCGGCGGCGTCGCGGTTGTCGCGGATCGCCCGCATCATCCGGCCCCAGGGCGAGTGCAGCGCCCGCTCGGCGAGCCAGAGGATCACGATCAGCACCGCGGCGAAGAGCAGGGCGTAGCCGAGCCGCACCACGACCGAGGCCGCGGTGTTGGTGTCGGTGCCGAAGCGGGCGGCGAGGTCGGAGACCCAGGGGGCGGCCTGCAGCACGCGCTCGTCGGGCACCGGGCGCGGCAGGCCGGTGACGTTCTTGACGCCGCGGGTCAGCCAGTTCTCGTTCTTCAGGATCGCGAGGATGATCTCGGAGATGCCGAGGGTGGCGATGGCGAGGTAGTCCGAGCGCAGGCCGAGGGCGATCTTGCCGACGAGGTAGGCGGCGCCGGCGGCGAAGAGGCCGCCGACCGCCCAGGAGATCAGGACCGGCAGCCCGAGCCCGCCGAGATAGCCGGCGGCGGAGGGGTTGATCGCCTCGATGGCGCGCGAGGCCGGGTCGAGGAAGATCCGCATCACGAAGTAGCCGACGGCCACGGTCAGGAGGCCCGGCCGGGCCGCGCAGGTAGCCCGGGACGCGCTCGCGGACGAAGAGCGCGGCGGCGAGGGTGGCGATGATCGCCAGGGCGGCGAGGCCGAGGTTGGCACCGCCGGCGGCCAGCGCGCCCGGCACCGGCGGCATCGAGACCAGGATCACCGCGGCGCCGCCGAGCGCCGCGAAGCCCATGATGCCGGCGTTGAAGAGGCCGGCGTAGCCCCACTGGATGTTGACGCCGAGCGCCATGATCGCCGAGATCAGGCAGAGGTTGAGGATCGAGAGCGCCACGGTCCAGCTCTGCAGGAAGCCGACGCCGACGATCAGCGCCGCCATCACCAGGTAGAGCAGGACGGCGCGGGCGCGGGCTCGTCATATCACGCGCCCGCGGAAGATGCCGGTGGGCCGGATCAGCAGCACCACGACCAGGATGATGAAGGAGACGGCGAACTTGTATTCGGTGGAGAGCATCTGCAGCAGCCCCTCGGGCGCCCAGCGTTCGGGCAGCAGGTAGGTGAGAAAGCCCTTGTAGGCATAGGTCACCATCACCTCGGAGAAGGCGATGATGAAGCCGCCGGCGATGGCGCCGAGCGGCTGGCCGATGCCGCCGACGATGGCCGCGGCGAAGATCGGCAGCAGCAGCTGGAAATAGGTGAAGGGGCGGAACGACTTGTCGAGGCCGTAGAGCGTGCCGGCGATGGTGGCGAGCGCCGCGACGATGATCCAGGTGATCATCACCACCCGGTCGGGGTCGATGCCGGAGAGCAGCGCCAGATCCTCGTTGTCGGAATAGGCGCGCATCGCCTTGCCGGTGCGGGTCTTCTGCAGGAACCAGAACACCACGGCCACGGTGACGAGCATCACCACGACGGTCAGGACCTGGGAGGTGCGCAGCGCCAGGCCCTCGTCGAGGCCGGTCATCGCCTTGAAGTCGGGGACGCGCAGCACGAAGCGGGCGCCGTCCTCGAAGCGCTGGTCCTCGGTGCCGATCACGAAGCGGGTCAGCGCGTTGTAGATGAACATCACGCCGACCGAGGCGATCACGAACACCACCGGCGTCGCTGCGGCGGGCGCGGTAGAAGCGGTAGACCCAGCGGTCGGTGACCAGCGCCAGGATCGCGGTGGCGAGGATGCCGACCGGCAGCGCCAGCAGCGCGGTCGGCAGCGGCCCGAGCGAGACCCCGAGCGACTGCAGCCACCAGGTGAAGAGGATCACCACCATGGTCCCGAGCGCCATCATGTCGCCGTGGGCGAAGTTCGAGAAGCGCAGCACGGCGTAGATCAGGGTGACGCCGAGCGCGCCGAGCGCGAGCTGCGAGCCGTAGGTGATCGCGGGGATGAGCACGAAGTTGGCGAGCAGCACGATGGCGTTGAGGAAGTTCTCCACGGCTCTCAGCCCCCCAGGAACGAGCGGCGGACCTCGGGGTCGGCCAGGAGTGCCTCGCCGGTGTCGGTGAAGCGGTTGGCGCCCTGGACCAGCACGTAGCCGCGGTCGGCGATGTTGAGCGCCTGGCGGGCGTTCTGCTCGACCATCAGGATCGCCAGCCCGGTGGCGGCGACCTCGAGGATCTTGTCGAAGAGCTCGTCCATCACGATCGGCGAGACGCCGGCGGTGGGCTCGTCGAGCATCAGCACCTTGGGCCGGGTCATCAGCGCCCGGCCGACCGCGACCTGCTGGCGCTGGCCGCCGGAGAGCTCGCCCGCCGGCTGGCGGCGCTTCTGCTTCAGGATCGGGAACAGCGTGAAGACCTGCTCCATGGTGCCGGAGATGTCGTCGTCGCGGATGTAGGCGCCCATCTCGAGGTTCTCCTCGACGGTCATGCGAGACGAAGACGTTCGAGGTCTGCGGCACGAAGCCCATGCCGGCGTGCACCCGCTCCTGCGGCGAGAGCCTGGTGATGTCGCGGCCGTCGAGGCGGACCTGGCCGGAGCGCAGGTTCAGCATGCCGAAGACCGCCTTCATCGCCGTCGACTTGCCGGCGCCGTTCGGGCCGACGATCACCGCGATCTCGCCCTGGTCGACGGCGATGGTGCAGTCGTGCAGGATGTCGGCGCCGCCGTAGCCGCCGGTCATCGCCTCGCCGATCAGGTAGCTCACGGCCGGGCTCCGGCGCGGGCGCGGCTTGTTCTTGAGGCCGCGGCCGAGATAGGCCTCGATCACCGCCTCGTTCTTCATCACCTCGTCCGGATCGCCGATCGGCGAGCACCTTGCCCTCGGCCATGACGATGACCGGGTGCCCTGGCAGAGCCGGCCGATGAAGTCCATGTCGTGCTCGACCAGGCAGAAGGTGTAGCCGCGCTCGCGGTTGAGCCGGAGGATGGCGTCGCCGACGGTGTTGAGCAGGGTGCGGTTCACCCCGGCGCCGACCTCGTCGAGGAAGACGATCTTGGCGTCGACCATCATGGTGCGGCCGAGCTCGAGCAGCTTCTTCTGGCCGCCGGAGAGGTTGCCGGCGAGCTCGTCCGCGACGTGGGAGATTTCCAGGAAGGCGATGACCTCGTCGGCCTTGGCCCGGACCTCCGCCTCGCGGGCGCGCACCCTGCCGGGGTGGAACCAGGTGTCCCAGAGCGTCTCGCCGGGCTGCTCGGCCGGCACCATCATCAGGTTCTCGCGCACGGTCAGGGTGGAGAACTCGTGGGCGATCTGGAAGGTGCGCAGCAGGCCCTTGTGGAACAGCTCGTGCGGGCTGAGGCCGGTGATGTCCTCGTCGTCGAGCCAGACCTTGCCCGAGGTCGGCTTGAAGAGGCCGGCGATCACGTTGAAGAGCGTGGACTTGCCGGCGCCGTTCGGGCCGATCAGCCCGGTGATCGAGCCGTCTTCGATGCGGATCGAGGCGCCGTCGACGGCGCTGATGCCGCCGAAGTGCATGTGGAGATCCTCGACCCGGATCATGCGGCGCTCCTGTTGCTGCGGCCGGCCCGGCGCCAGGCGGGGCCGGCCGCGTCGTGGCGCGGGATCAGCGGAAGCCGATCGTCGAGGCCTTGTTGTCCTTGATCTCGTAGACCCGGTACGAGCCCTGGGCCTCGCCGGGGCCGATCAGCTCGACGCCGGTGCCGCCCACGTAGTCGATGTCGGTGCCGGCGGCGGCGAGCTCGATCCCCTTGGCCAGCTCGCCGGCGTAGATCTTCTCGCCGGGCGCGTTGGCGACGTCGAGCATGTGGTCGCGGATCGCGGTGCGGTCGACCTTGCCGCTGGCGGCGATCGAGAGCGCGATCAGCGCGGCGGCGTCGTAGCTCTCGGGGACGTAGGTGCCGGTCGGATCCATCCCGGCGGCCTTGGCGAGCGCGGCGAACTTGTCGGCGGCCTCGCCCTCGGTGCCGGGCAGGGTGCCGATCACCTTGCCGTTGATCTCGTCGCCGATCTTGTCGATCAGGCTCTGCCCGTACATGCCGTCGCCGAAGAAGAAGCTGTCGAAGGCGCCGGTGTCGAGCGCGGCCTGGACGATGCCGGCGCCGCCCTGGTCGACGTAGCCGAAGACCATCAGGTGCTTGGCGCCCGAGGCCTGGAGCGCGGCGACCTCGGCGGAGTAGTCGCCCTTGCCGTCCTCGTGCGGGGCGCTGATCGCCACCTTGCCGCCGCCGGCCTCGAAGGCCTTGTTGAACGAATCGGCCAGGCCCTTGCCGTAGTCGTTGTTGGTGAAGGTGACCGCGACCTCGTCGATGCCCTTCTCCTTGACGATGTCGGCCATGATTTCGCCCTGGCGGGCGTCGGAGGGCGCGGTGCGGAAGAAGTAGCCGTCGTCGTTGATGGTGGAGAGCGCCGGCGAGGTCGCCGAGGGCGAGACCATGACGACGCCGTCCGGGACCGCGACGTTGTTGGCGATCGCGGTGGTGACGCCGGAGCAGTCGGCGCCGACGATCGCGGCGACGTTCTGCGCGGTGACCAGCTGCTGCGCCGCGGTGGTGGCGGCGGCGGCGTCGATGCAGGTCGAATCGGCGCGGACCGGGTTCAGGGTGATGCCTCCGGGCAGCTTGCCCGAATCGGAGGCTTCCTTGAGGGCGAGCTCGGCCGAGGCGGCCATGCCGGGCGTGATGGATTCGAGCGGGCCGGTGAAACCGAGGATGATGCCGATGTTCACCGGCTCCTGGGCCAGGGCGGCCGTGGCCGTCACGGCTGCGAGCGCGCTGGCAAGCAGAATGCGTTTCATGGAAGTCTCCCTGCTTTAGTTCCGACTTTTTCAGCGCTTGTGAGCGCCGCCATCCTGCGGATGGAGACAGAATCATATTATGGCACAATACGTTTTTGCCAATTCATGGCAAGCCGGAGCCGGTTCGTTGGCGCTCGCGGCCCGCCAATAGCGACGTTCAGACGATGCCGCCCGCAACCAGCCGTCGAGCCACCTCGCGGAAGCCGCGCGCTTCGGGGCTGTCGGGGCGGGCGGCGACCACCGGCGTGCCGCCGTCGCCGGCGAGCCGGATCGCGAGATCGAGCGGGATCTCGCCGAGGAACGGCAGGCCGAGCCGCCCGGCTTCGTCCCGGGCGCCGCCGTGGCCGAAGATGTGCGCCTCGTGGCCGCAGTTGGGGCAGATGTAGGTCGGACATGTTCTCGATGATGCCGAGCACCGGCACCCGGGTCTTGGCGAACATGTCCAGCGCCTTGCGGGCGTCGAGCAGCGCCACGTCCTGCGGCGTGGAGACGATGATCGCGCCGGTGATCGGGTAGCGCTGGCTGAGCGTGAGCTGCACGTCGCCGGTGCCGGGCGGCAGGTCGACGATCAGCGCGTCGAGCTCGCCCCAGGCGACCTGGCCCATCATCTGCTGCAAGGCGCCCATCAGCATCGGGCCGCGCCAGATCACCGCCTCGCCTTCCTTGAGCATCAGGCCGATCGACATCAGCGTCACGCCGTGGGCGTGGAGCGGCATGATGGTCTTGCCGTCGGGCGACTTCGGGCGCTCGCTGACGCCCATCATCCGCGGCTGCGAGGGGCCGTAGATGTCGGCGTCGAGCAGGCCCGCGCGCCTGCCCTCCTGCGCCAGCGCCACCGCCAGGTTCGCGGCGACCGTGGACTTGCCGACGCCGCCCTTGCCCGAGGCGATGGCGATGATCCGCCTGACGCCGGGAACCGGGGCGGGGCCGGCCTGCGGCGTGGGATGGCGGCCGATCTTCAGGTCCGGCGGCGGCGCCTTGGGCGCGGGGCCGTGCGCGGTCAGGATCGCCGAGACGGCCGCGACCCCGGGCAGCGCCGCCACCGCGGCCTCGGCGGCGGCGCGGACCGGCTCGAGCTTCGGTCCCTGGGCGGGGTCGACCTCGAGCACGAAGCGCACCCGGTCGTCCTCGATCATCAGCGCCCGCACCAGGTCCGCGTCGACGATGCTGCCGCCGGTGCCGGGCATCGGCACGGCGCGGAGCGCGGCAAGTACGGCGTCACGGGTCACGGCCATCGGGAATCCTGCCAGAGGCGGGCGCATTCGCTGGGCCCAGAACGTAGATCGCCCCCTGCAGCGGCGGTGGCAAGGGGCGGGGCCGGATTTGCGGGAGCCCGGCGGTGGCCGCGGCGAGGAGCTGACGCGGAGATGTTCGGGTGTGCGGGTCGCCGAAATGCGCTGCAGCATAGGGGTCGCGTGGCGGAAATCCAGACTCGTCCGCCTTGGGACGTTGCGGTATTGCAAGATTTAACAGATAGTTAATTGCCATGCATAAAGCGCATGGCAGGGTTTACCGTTCTGGCATTGCTTATCGGCCCGGGGTGTCTATCTTGCAGTGCACAATACAGGAAACGCTCACAACCGAACGCAGACGAAAGGACACGGACATGACGACAGCATCTGCTGAGCAGTCGATCCCCGGCTTCCTCGTTGCCGATGTCGAGCGCAACGCCGGAACCCTGACGGGGAGCCTGCGCCGGGCTTGGAGCAAGTTCCAGGCATACCGCGCGACCCTCGCCGAGTTGAGGGATCTGACGGACCGGCAACTGAACGACGCAGGCATGAGCCGCGACGGGATCGAGCCGACCGCACATCGGGCGGTCTACGGGATTTAGACGATGATCGGGCGAGGACAAGGCCTGTCTGACCGGTCGTATGGAAGGGACACGAACATGGCTAACACGATAAGCTACGAACTGGGCGCATCGGGCGTCGAGGTTTCCGGGCTACTGGCGCGGATCCGCAAGGCGATCGCCGACTACCGGCTGTACCGGGCGACGATCAGCGAGCTGGAAGGGCTCAACGATCGCGAACTCGGCGATCTCGGGGTGTCGCGGCTTTCGATCCGCGACATCGCCTACGACAGCGTCTATCGCGCCTGAGCCCTCGGGCCGCGCGAGCGAGAATCGGAGGAGGCCGGGACGTCGTCCCGGCCTTTTTTTGTCGCGCCTAGGCGGCGGGCGCGGGGCGGGGATCGCGCGGGGCGGCCGCGAGGCCACCGATCAGGGCGACGGCGTCGGCGAGGGCGCCGTAGTCGAGCGCGTAGGCCGGGAGGCGCTCGATCAGGGCGAGGGTGGCGCGCAGATCCTCGGGCCGGCGGGAGAGCCAGGCGCGGCCGGCGACCAGGCGCTGCAGGGTCTCGACCGGGGCCAGCCGGCGCAGGCCGGGGCGGACGGCGGCCTCGAAGCGGGGAAAGACGATCAGCGACGGCGGCATCGGCGACGGAGCCGGACCCGGAGCCGGCAGGTAGCGGCAGGGCTGGCCGGCGGCGCCGGGAAAGACCGGCGCGGACGCGGTGGCGGGAAGGTGCCGGGCGGCGATCTCCCAGCTGCCGGGCTTGAGGCAGACGCCGAAAGGGACCGGAACCACGCGGAGATCGCGGTCCAGCGGCGCGCAGTCGTCGCTGAGGTAGCGGTAGCCGGCCGCCAGCAGGGCGACCACGAGGGTGCTCTTGCCGCGGCCGTTGCCGCCGGGCAGGAGCAGCGCCCGGCCGGTCGCGTCGCCGACCGCGGCGGCGTGCAGGACCGCGGTCCAGTCCGACCGGCGGTGGCTCAGCTCGACGAAGCGGCGGACGAAGAGCCCGAGCATGGCCTCGGGCCGGCGGGCGTGGAGCGCGGGCTGGCCGGCCTCGAGGAGGGCGAAGCCGGTGCGGGTGCGGGCCAGGGTCAGGGTGGCCGTCGGTTCGGCGTGCGGGGCTGCGGAATGGCCGAAGCGGGGGTGGACCAGCGATTCGAGCTCGGGAGCGGCGAACCTGACCGCGATGGGCTGGCCGCAGAGCGCGTAGATCCGGGTTCGCGAGCGCCAGGACCAGTTCAGGCGCGGCGCGGTGCCGGGATGGGGGCGGCCCGCGGGGCGGTGCCGGTCCGTCGGGCGCTGATCGAGCGCGGAGGCGGCGGCCGCGGCGGCCTGCGCGACCGCGGTTTCCGGATCGGGCGCCGGCCGGCCCGCCTGCCGGGCGGGATCGAACAGGACCAGTGGCTCCGGTTCGCCGCGATCGAGCACCAGGGAGCCGGCGATCGGGTAGGCGCGCAGGCGCGGCACCCGATCGCCTCGGGGAAACGTCGTCATCCGCCGGTCCGCTCGCTGGTGCGTGTCCGGCCGGGGGCTCCGGGTGCCGGACCCTGCCGGGCGACGGTGAGGACCGTGCGCAGGGAATGGCCGTAGGTCCTGGGCGCCAGCGCGCGGTGGAGCAGCCGGCGCCGCTCGTCGGGGGCGTGCCGCAGTCGCCAGCCGACGTCGCGGGAATGCTCGAGCATATGCACCAGCCCCTGCAGCAGCGGACCCGGCGGCCGGCCCTGGCGCCAGCGCCAGCGCCGCAGAGCCCATCGCGCGCCCGTCGTGAGCGGCAGCGAGGGCAGCGGCACGCCGGGGAAGATCGTCGCGGCGGCGGCGGTGGTGAAGGCCAGCACGCCGGCGCCGCCCGGCCCGATGGCCAGGTGCGCGCGCACTGCGTCCCAGTCGACTTGGTCGCCGTGTCGTGCCGCCAGCGTCACCAGGTCGAGGGCATCGCGCAGCGGCAGTTCCGCCATCCGGTAGAAATGGTGGTGCAGCATCGCATGGGCGACGTTGTGGAGGGCGAGATCGGTCGGGCAGGGCACCAACGCCCGGCCGCCGGACGGCGTGTCGATCGGCAGGGCGCGCCGGAGCAACTCGGCCGCGGGGACGATCGCCTGGAGTGCGAGCGCGAGCGGGGCCTGGTGCAGCTCGATCCGGGCCGGGCGGCACGTATGCGTCAGCTTGACCATGTCGTGCACGTGCTCGGGCCGGGCGGTAGACTCCTGGCGATAGCCGTGCCGCCGCAGCGCCGCGACCGCGGCGTCGATCCGGTCGCGGGCGACCAGGATGTCGATGTCGCCGATGAACCGGGTTGCGGGATCCCGATGCAGATCGAGCAGGAGCACCGCCATGCCCTTGAGGAACAGCGGCTGCAGGCCGGCCGTGTTCAGCGCGGCGGCGATCTCCCCGGCCTGCGCCCGCAGCCTGTGGTTGCGCCGGGCGTTGAGCCCGTGCACGGCATCGAGGTACTCGGCGAGGTCCGCCGAGATCGTTGCGCTGAGGCCGCGGGCGTGGAGCGCGGCCCAGAGCGACTGCGTGACCAGGTGCTGGCCTGCGGCAAGCGCTACAGCCTCGGCGGCGCGGGGGTCGCGCAGGGCTGGCGCACAGGCGCCGCCGGACGGCGCCGCGTCCGGCGCAATGAGCGAGCCCAGGAGCATGAGCGGATTGGAGCCTCGGCGCGGCACGGATACTCGTCTACAGGGTACGCAGGTACAGGATACGCTGGCCGGGCTCAGTGTCTCCGCGAGTTGAAGAACCAAGCGAAGAACGAGCGACCCCGCTGGCGACGCGGATCGATGCTGTGGCCTGAGGGCGCACTGGCGGCCCAGGCTTCGGACGCGTCGCTGGTCAGCAGCAGGGCCACGGCCGGGGCCGTCAGGCCGGCGAACTTGCCCATGCGCACCAAGGCCTCGCGACGCCCGCTGTTGATGGGCTCGGCGCCCTCGACGTCCCGAATTCGGATCATGTCCATCGGTGCTGCCCATTGTCTGGTCCCCCTGTTTCTGGCCTCCACTAGACCTTCGAGGAGGAGTGTGACCCAGGTGGCTCGATTTGCGACATAGCTATTAGGGCAAAGATCCGCCTACGCCTTTTTGACGGGTTTTTGCCGGGAACCGCAGTCAGAACGGCACGTTGTCCGCCGCGGTTACGAAGCGGGCGACCACGTTCTTGGGGCCGGCCTTCTCGAAATCGATGCTGAGCTTGTCGCCCTCGACGGCGGTGACCGAGCCGTAGCCGAACTTCTGGTGGAAGACCCGGGCGCCCGGGTCGAAGGCCGGGACGGCGCCGGCGTCGATCACCATGTTCCGCGCTTCCTGCGGCTGCGCCATCGGCCGGGAGCCGGCGCGGGCCTGCATCCGCTTCCAGCCCGGGGAGTTGTAGACGTCGGCCTTGGCGGCGGTCTCGGCCAGCGTCGGGCCTGCCATCTGCGGCGACGCCGGCGCCGCGGCGCCGTAGCCGCCGCCGTAGAGGCCGGGCGGGGTGAGGACCTCGACGTGGTCGGAGGGAAGCTCGTCGATGAAGCGCGAGGGCAGCTGCGACTGCCACTGGTTGTAGACCCGGCGATTGGCGGCGAAGGAGATGGTGCAGAGCCGCTGGGCCCGGGTGATGCCGACATAGGCCAGCCGGCGCTCCTCCTCGAGGCCCTTCAGGCCGCTCTCGTCCATCGAGCGCTGCGAGGGAAACAGGCCGTCCTCCCAGCCGGGCAGGAAGACGGCGGGGAACTCCAGGCCCTTGGCGGCGTGCAGCGTCATCACCGAGACCTTGGGCGTGCCCTCCTCCTGCTCGTTCTCCATCACCAGCGCCACGTGCTCGAGGAAGCCCTGGAGGTTGTCGAACTCGTTGAGCGCCTTCACCAGCTCCTTGAGATTTTCCAGCCGGCCGGCGGCGTCGGGAGACTTTTCGGCGGCCCACATGTCGGTGTAGCCGCTTTCCTCCAGGATCGTCTCGGCGATCTCGACGTGGGAGATCCGCTCCTCGCGAATCGCCGCGTGCCAGCGGTCGAAGCCGGCGACGAGCTGGCCGAGGGCGCCGCGGGCGCGGCCGGGCAGGCCGCCGCTGTCGACCAGGAGCCGCGCGCCCTCGACCAGGCTGACGCCGTTGTCGCGGGCGGCGCGGTTGATCTCCTGCACGGCCTTGTCGCCGAGGCCGCGTTTCGGGACGTTGACGATGCGCTCGAAGGCGAGGCCGTCCTCGGGCGAGACGGCGACGCGGAAATAGGCCATGGCGTCGCGGATTTCCTGGCGCTCGTAGAAGCGCGGGCCGCCGATCACGCGGTAGGGCAGGCCGATGGTGAGGAAGCGGTCCTCGAAGGCGCGCATCTGGAAGCTGGCGCGCACCAGAATGGCGATGCCGTCGGGCGAGACCGGCTTCTGGCCGCGGGTGCCGCGGCCGAGCGCCTCGATCTCCTCGCCGATCCAGCGCGCCTCCTCCTCGCCGTCCCAGTGGCCGATCAGGCGGAGCTTCTCGCCCTGGGGAATGTCGGTCCAGAGGGTCTTGCCGAGGCGGCTCTCGTTGGCGGCGATCACGCCCGAGGCGGCGGCGAGGATGTGCGGGGTCGAGCGGTAGTTCTGCTCGAGCCGGACGATCTGCGCGCCGGGGAAGTCCTTCTCGAAGCGCAGGATGTTGCCGACCTCGGCGCCGCGCCAGCCGTAGATCGACTGGTCGTCGTCGCCGACGCAGCAGATGTTCTTGTGCTGCCCCGCCAGGAGCCGCAGCCAGAGGTACTGGGCGACGTTGGTGTCCTGGTACTCGTCGACCAGGATGTAGCGGAACCAGCGCTGGTACTGGGCCAGCACGTCGGGGTTGGATTGCAGCAGGGTGACGACGTGCAGCAGCAGGTCGCCGAAGTCGCAGGCGTTCAGGACCTGCAGGCGCTCCTGGTAGTGGGCGTAGAGCTCGCTGCCGCGGTGATCGAAGGCGCTGGCCTCGGAGGAGGGCACCCGCTCGGGCGAGAGCGCGCGGTTCTTCCAGCCGTCGATGAGGCTGGCGAGCAGGCGCGGCGGCCAGCGCTTCTCGTCGATGTTGGCGGCCTGGATGATCTGGCGCATGAGGCGCAGCTGGTCGTCGACGTCGAGGATGGTGAAGTTCGACTTCAGCCCGACCAGCTCGGCATGGCGGCGCAGGATCCTGACCGACAGCGAATGGAAGGTGCCGAGCCAGGGCATGCCTTCGATCACGCCGCCGACCAGGCCTCCCACCCGCGCCTTCATCTCGCGGGCGGCCTTGTTGGTGAAGGTGACGGCGAGGATCTCGTTCGGGCGTGCCCGGCGGGTGTTGAGGATGTGCGCGATCCGGGCGGTGAGCGCGCGGGTCTTGCCGGTGCCGGCGCCGGCCAGCACCAGCACCGGGCCGTCCAGCGCCTCGACCGCGGCGCGCTGCGCGGGGTTGAGCGCATCGAGGTAGGGCGCCGGCCGCGCCGCGGCGGCGCGAGCCGACAGCGGGCGCTCGGCGGCCTCGAAGGCGTCGGCCTCGTCGCTGGTCCAGCTGCTCATGGTCTGCGAAGGTAATGTCGCGGCGGGCAAAAGGAAAGCCCGAGTTCGCGCTGTGTTCGCCGCCAGACGCTATATCTCGCGTTGTCAACGCGCGCGGACCCCCTAGGATGGGGCGAAGCCACCGGAGGCGCACCCGTGGACACGGTCCTGATCCAGCTGGCCATCTACCTCGCCGCCGCCGTCGTCGCGGTGCCGATCAGCCAGCGGCTCGGCTTCGGCTCGGTGCTGGGCTACCTCGCGGCTGGCATGGCGATCGGGCCGCTGCTGGGGCTGGTCGGAAGCGAAAGCGAGCATATCCAGGGCTATGCCGAATACGGCGTGGTGCTGATGCTGTTCCTGATCGGGCTGGAGATCCACCCCAGGATGCTCTGGGAGATGCGGCATCGTCTGGTCGGCCTCGGCGGGCTGCAGGTGGCGCTGACGCTGGCGCTGCTGGCCGCGCTGGCGCGGATGGCCGGGCTGGCCTGGAATCAGGCGGTGGCGGTGGGAATCATCCTGTCGCTGTCCTCGACCGCGATCGTGATGCAGACGCTGCACGAGAAGAAGCTGGAGCGGACCGAAGGCGGGCGGGCGAGCTTCGCGGTGCTGCTGTTCCAGGACGTGGCGGCGATTCCGCTGCTCGCCGTCCTGCCGCTGCTGGCGCTCGGCGCGGTGCCGCCGCCGGGGGAAGAGCTGCCGCATGCGGCGGCGGCGCTCGAGGCGGCCTCGCCCTGGATGCGGGCGGCGCTGGTGGTGGGCGCGGGCGGGCTGGTGATGCTGGCCGGGCGCTACCTGACCCACCCGGTCTACCGGTTCCTGAGCTGGGCGCGGCTGCCGGAGATCCAGATCGCCGGGGCGCTGCTGATGATCGTCGGGGTCTCGCTGATGATGAGCCTGCTCGGGCTGTCGCCGGCGCTCGGCTCGTTCCTGGCCGGGGTGGTGCTGGCGAACTCCGAGTACCGCCACCAGCTCGAGGCGGATCTCGCGCCGTTCAAGGGCATTCTGATGGGGCTGTTCTTCATCACCGTCGGGTCGGGGATCAACCTCACGCGCCTCGCGGCCGATCCGCTGCCGATCCTGGGCTACGTCGCAATGTTGCTGGCCTTCAAGATGGCGGTGCTCTGGCCGCTGGCCGGGCTGTTCGGACTGTCGCCGAAGGCGCGGCTCCTGTTCACGCTGTCGCTGGCGCAGGCGGGGGAGTTCGGCTTCTTCCTGCTCGGCTTCGCCACCGCCAGCCGGGTGCTCTGGCCGAGCCAGGCCGGGGTGCTGCTGCTGATCATCGCGCTGTCGATGATGGCGACACCGGCGCTGTTCTGGCTGCACGGCCTGCTCGCCCGGCGGCTCGGCGAGGGGCCGGGGCGCGACGCCGACGCGATCGACGAGCAGGGGACGGTGATCATCGCCGGGATGGGGCGGTTCGGGCAGGTGGTGAACCGGATCGTGGCCGGACTCGGCCACCGCACGGTGGTGATCGACAACCATCCCGAGACCGTGGAGCGGATGCGCGGGCTCGGCATCCGCGGCTTCTTCGGCGACGTGGAGCGCACCGACCTGCTGGAGGCGGCCGGCATCGCCGAGGCGAAGGCGGTGGTGCTCGCCATCGACGACCCGGAGCGGACGCTGCGGCTGGCGCGCTACGTCAGCCGGCGACATCCGCAGGTGAAGATCATCGCCCGCGCCTACGATCGGCACCACGTCTACCAGCTCTACGCGGCCGGGGCCCCCGACAGCGTGCGCGAACTGTTCGACAGCGCGGTCCGGGCGGGGAAGTACGCGCTGGCGGCGCTCGGCCACGACGCGGAGGAGATCGAGGAGGTCGCGGCCGATTTCGTCGTCCGCGACAGGCACATGCTGGCGGAGCTCGCGTCGCTCTGGAACCCGGAGATCCCCACCGACCGCAACGAGGCCTACCTGGCCAAGGCGCGCGAGCAGCACGCCGCGATCGAGGCGGCGCTGCGCAGCCGGGTTGCCGACCGGGCCGCCGCTCGGGCCGCGGCGACCGAGGCCGGCCCCGGCGCGGAGGAGCCGGAATAGGCGCTCGGCCGGGCATGGCCTTCACGAGGCCGTGGCCGACCCGGCCGCGGCCTTGTGATCCCGCAACGCCTGGGCGTAGCCTCGGCGGCCGGCGGCATGGCAAGAACGCGCGGCCGGCACGATCACGGGGATCCAGCGCCGCTGCGGTCCCGCGCGCCTCGCGGAGCCGAAATGCCGTCGATCCCGCCGTTTCTGAGCCGTCACCGCGCGCTGGTCGCGGTGACGGCGCTCCAGGCGGGTTGCGGTCTATTCTTCCTCGGCGATGTTCTCTCCGAGTTGCCCGAGCTACGCTCCCATTCTGTGCATCCGCTGCTCGAGATGGCCGTGGTGGCGGCGCTCGGCCTGGGCTCGGTGCTGGGAGTGCAGGAAATCCGGCGACTTGTCGGCCGCAACCGCCATATGGAAAGCCGGATGCGGGTGGCGAGCGGTGCGTTCCTCGAGCTTCTGGAGGACAGCTTCGCCCGCTGGGGCCTGACGCCGTCCGAGCGTGACGTGGCGCTGCTGGCGATCAAGGGGCTGTCGATCGGCGAGATCGCCGCGTTGCGCGCCACCCGTGAGGGAACGGTGAAGGCGCAATGCGCCGCGGTCTATCGCAAGGCGGGCGTCAGCGGCCGGGCGCAACTGCTCAGCCACTTCGTCGAGGACCTGATGGCGGGGGTGGTGCTGGAGCCGGCCGGCACCTCGTGACGCGCCGCGGCATCGTCGTTGCGTTGCAACATTTCCGGCGCTACGTTTTTCCGGTGGTCATCTCCCGGACGAGGACGCAGCGCCTATGCCCAGTTTCAAGAAGATCCTGATCGCCAACCGCAGCGAGATCGCCATCCGGGTGATGCGGGCGGCGAACGAGATGGGCAAGCGGACGGTGGCGGTGTTCGCCGAAGAGGACAAGATGAGCCTGCACCGCTTCAAGGCGGACGAGGCCTATCGGATCGGCGAGGGGCTGGGGCCGGTGGCGGCGTACCTGAGCATCCCCGAGATCATCCGCGTGGCGAAGATGAGCGGGGCGGACGCGATCCATCCGGGCTACGGGCTGCTGTCGGAAAACCCCGAGCTGGTCGATGCCTGCACCGCGGCGGGGATCGCCTTCATCGGGCCGAAGGCCGAGACGATGCGGCTGCTCGGCGACAAGGCGAGCGCGCGGCGGGTGGCGATGCAGGCCGGGGTGCCGGTGGTGCCGGCGACCGAGGTGCTGCCCGACGACATGGCCGAGGTGCGGCGGATGGCCGAGGCGGTGGGCTATCCGTTCATGCTTAAGGCGAGCTGGGGCGGCGGCGGCAGGGGCATGCGGCCGATCATGGGGCCGGAGGATCTCGAGGACAAGGTGCTGGAAGGCCGGCGCGAGGCGATCAACGCCTTCGGCAACGGCGAGGGCTACCTGGAGAAGCTGATCTTGAATGCCCGGCACGTCGAGGTGCAGATCCTCGGCGACCAGTACGGCACGATCTATCACTTGTGGGAGCGAGACTGCTCGGTGCAGCGGCGCAACCAGAAGGTGGTGGAGCGGGCGCCGGCGCCGTACCTGAGCCAGGCGCAGCGCGAGGAGATCTGCGCGCTGGGGCTGAAGATCGCCAGGGCGGCGGACTACCAGTGCGCGGGAACGGTCGAGTTCCTGATGGACCGGGATTCGGGCGCGTTCTATTTCATCGAGGTCAACCCGCGGATCCAGGTCGAGCATACGGTGACCGAGGAGGTGACCGGCATCGATATCGTGCGGGCGCAGATCCTGATCACCGAGGGGGCGACCATCGCCGAGGCGACCGGGGCGGCGAGCCAGGCGGACGTGAAGCTGAACGGCCACGCCATCCAGTGCCGGATCACCACCGAGGATCCGCAGAACAACTTCATCCCCGACTACGGCCGGATCACCGCCTATCGCGGGGCCACGGGCATGGGGATCCGGCTCGACGGCGGCACGGCGTATTCGGGCGCGGTGATCACGCGGTACTACGACAGCCTGCTGGAGAAGGTGACGGCCTGGGCGCCGACGCCGGAGATGGCGATCGCGCGGATCGACCGGGCCTTGCGCGAGTTCCGCATCAGGGGCGTGTCGACCAATATCGCCTTTGTCGAGAACCTGCTGAAACATCCGACGTTTCTGGACAATTCCTACACCACGAAGTTCATCGATACCACGCCGGAGCTGTTCCGGTTCCAGGCGCGGCGCGACCGGGCGACCAAGATCCTGACCTACATCGGCGACATCACCGTCAACGGCCATCCCGAGACCGCTGGCCGGCCGGCGCCGAGCGCCGAGGCCCGGGTGCCGCGGCCGCCGCTGGTTTCGGTCGAGGCACCGCCGCCGGGAACGCGGCAGCTGCTGGAAGCGCACGGGGCCAAGGCGGTGGCGGACTGGATGCTGGCGCAACGGCAGGTGCTGATCACCGACACCACCATGCGCGACGGGCACCAGAGCCTGCTCGCGACCCGGATGCGCTCGTTCGACATGATCAAGGTGGCGCCGGCCTACGCGGCGCTGCTGCCGCAGCTCTTCAGCGTCGAGTGCTGGGGCGGGGCGACCTTCGACGTCGCCTACCGCTTCCTGCAGGAATGCCCTTGGCAGCGGTTGCGCGACCTGCGCGCGGCGATGCCGAACCTGATGACGCAGATGCTGCTCCGGGCCTCGAACGGGGTGGGGTACACCAACTATCCCGACAACGTGGTCGAGGCCTTCGTCGGGCAGGCGGCGTCGTCGGGGGTCGACGTGTTCCGGGTGTTCGATTCGCTGAACTGGGTCGAGAACATGCGGGTGGCGATGGATGCGGTGATCGCCACGGGCAAGATCTGCGAGGCGGCGATCTGCTACACCGGCGATCTCTTCGATCCCGACCGGGCGAAGTACGACCTGAAATACTACGTCGGGATGGGCAAGGAGCTGCGCGACGCCGGGGCGCACGTGCTGGGGCTGAAGGACATGGCGGGGCTTCTGAAGCCGGCGGCGGCGGGGGTGCTGGTCAAGACGCTGAAGGAGGAGGTGGGCCTGCCGGTGCATTTCCACACCCACGACACCAGCGGTGTGGCGGCGGCGAGCATCCTGGCGGCGGCGGCGGCCGGGGTGGATGCGGTCGACGCGGCGATGGATTCGTTCTCCGGCGGCACCTCGCAGCCCTGCCTGGGCTCGATCGTCGAGGCGCTCCGGCACACCGACCGCGATTCCGGGCTAAGCGTCGGGGCGATCAGGGAAATCTCGGAATACTGGGAGGCGGTGCGGGAACAGTACGCGGCCTTCGAGGCGGGACTGAAGGCTCCGGCCTCGGAGGTCTACCTGCACGAGATGCCGGGCGGGCAGTTCACCAACCTCAAGGCGCAGGCGCGCTCGATGGGGCTGGAGGAGCGCTGGCACGAGGTCGCCGAGATGTATGCCGAGGTCAACCAGATGTTCGGCGACATCGTCAAGGTGACGCCGTCGTCCAAGGTGGTCGGCGACATGGCGCTGATGATGGTGGCGCAGGGGCTGACCCGGGCGCAGGTCGAGGACCCTGCGGTCGAGGTGGCGTTCCCGGAGAGCGTGGTCGACATGATGCGGGGCAATCTCGGGCAGCCGCCGGGGGGCTGGCCCGAGGCGCTGCAGCGGAAGGTGCTGAAGGGGGAGAACCCGCTGACCGCGCGCCCCGGGGCGGTGATGCCCGCGGCCGATCTCGGCAAGCTGATGGCGGAGCTGAAGGCGCAGGCCGGCGAGGTCGAGGTCGACAACGAGGACTTCTGCGGATATCTCATGTATCCCAAGGTGTTCACGGACTATCTTCACAGGCATGTGGACTACGGCCCGGTGCGGACCCTGCCGACGGGGGTCTACTTCTACGGCATGGAGCCGGGGCGGGAGATCTCGGTGGAGATCGACCCCGGCAAGACCATGGAGATCCGGCTGCAGGCGGTGGGCGAGACCAACGCCGAGGGCGACGTGCGCGTCTTCTTCGAGCTGAACGGCCAGCCGCGCACGGTGCGGGTGCCGAACCGCCGGGCGCAGGCGATGGCGCCGAAGCGGCCGAAGGCGGAGGCGGGCAATCCGGGCCACGTGGCGGCGCCGATGCCGGGGGTGATCGCCAGCGTGGCGGTCAGCGCCGGGCAGCCGGTGCAGGCGGGCGATCTGATGCTGACCATCGAGGCGATGAAGATGGAGACCGGGCTCTACGCCGACAGGCCCGGGACGGTGAAGGCGCTGCACGTGCAGCCGGGGGCGCAGGTCGACGCCAAGGACCTGCTCATCGAGGTGGCAGCCGGATAGCGCCGCCTCGTGACGGAGCGGGCATGCACCGCGCATGCACAATCCATGCACGGACCATGCACGGCGCGTGTGCCTGGGGGCCGGCCGGCCTCGCGGCGCTGGGCGCCGGGGCTGCCGCGTCACCCGGCGCCGCCGTTAACACGTTCCGCTGCGCTGCAGTTGTTCGTGCTGCGATGCAGCAACCGTGATCGTCACCGTCATCGCCCGATCGACTCTGTGAGCGTTCCGGCGACCGCGGCTGCGGCTCCGGGGGCGCCGCGCCGGCAGCGGCTGGTCGGGCTGCTGCGGCGGCTCAGCCCGGCGGCGCCCACAGCGCCGCGATGACCGGGCGCAGCGCCGGGGCGAGGTCCTCGGCGATCAGGCCGGGGCCGGCCTCGGCGCCGGCGGCGCCGTGCAGCCAGACCGCGGCGCAGGCGGCCTCGAAGCCGGGCAGCCGCTGGGCGAGCAGGCCGGTGGCGATGCCGGCCAGCACGTCGCCGGAGCCGGCGGTGGCGAGCCAGGGCGGGGCGTTGGCGTTGATCGCCAGCCGGCCGTCGGGGGCGGCGATCACGGTGTCGGCGCCCTTCAGCACCAGCACGGCGCCGGCGCGGGCGGCGGCGGCGCGGGCGCGGGCCGGTTTCGGCAGGCCGGTGAGATCGGGGAAGAGGCGGGCGAACTCGCCGTCGTGCGGGGTGAGGACGGTCGGGGCGGGGCGGGCGGCGATCGCGGCGAAGAGATCGGCCGGGGCGTCGGCCCAGAGCGTCAGGGCGTCGGCGTCGAGAACCAGCGCCGGCGGCGCCGCCAGCGCCACGGTGACGAGCCCGCGCTCGGCGGCGCCGAGGCCGAGCCCGGGGCCCAGCGCGGCGGCGCCGAGGCGCGAATCGGCCAGCGTGTCGGCGAGCGCCCCGGCGTCGTCGACGCGGCTGAGCATGACGGCGGTGAGATGCGCGGCGTTGACGACCAGCGCGCCGCTGGGGCTGGCGAGGGTGACCAGGCCGGCGCCGGCGCGCAGGGCGGCGCCGGCGGCCAGGCGGGCGGCGCCGGTGCGGTTCACCGGGCCGGAGACCACGACGGCGTGGCCGCGGCGGAACTTGTGATCCTCGGGGCCCGGCGGGCGGAAGGCGCCGGCCCAGAGCGCGGGCGTGTTCTCGAAGGTCTGCGGGGCGATGCCGGCGAGGACGGTCGCGGGGATGCCGATGTCGGCGAGCGTCAGCGTGCCGCAGAGGGCGCGGCCGGGATAGAGCAGGTGGCCGGGCTTCTTGCGGAAGAAGCTGACGGTGGCGGCGGCGCGGACAACGGGGCCGAGCGGGTTGCCGGTGTCGGCGTCGAGGCCGCTCGGGACGTCGACGGCGAGCACCGGGGCGGGGCCGGCGTTCATCGCGGCGACGAGATCGGCGGCCGGGCCGGCGATGGCGCGGTCGAGGCCGGCGCCGAACAGCGCGTCGATCACGAGCGCGGCGCCGCGGAGCGGCGCCGTGGCGGCGACGGTGCGGCCGCGCCAGCGGTCGCGGGCCAGCGCCGCGTCGCCCTTCAGGCGCGCGGGGTCGCCGAGGAGCGCCACGCTGACGTCGCGGCCGGCCGCCTGCAGGCGGCGGGCGGCGACGAAGCCGTCGCCGCCGTTGTTGCCCGGGCCGGCCACGACCAGGATCGGGCCATCCGGAGCCAGCGCGTCGGCGGCGTCGGCGACGGCGCGGCCGGCGGCCTCCATCAGGGTGATGCCGGGGGTGCCGGCGGCGATGGTGCGGCGGTCGGCCTCGGCCATCTCGGCGGTGGTGAGGAGCTCGTGCATCAGCGCGCCATCGCCTGCTGGATGCGCAGGAATTCCGAGATGTTCTCCAGATCGACGATGCCGGCGAGGCGGCCGGCGCGGGTGATGCAGACCAGCCGGGCCTCCGAGGCCTGGACGGTCTGCAGCAGCGCGGCGAGCGGGGTGGCGACATCGGCGGTCGGGGCCGGCAGCATCACCTGCCCGACCGTGCCGGCGGGGCCGAGGTCGCGCAGGCCGCGCAGGATCGCGGCCTGGGTGGCGACGCCGGCGATGCGCTCGCCGTCGAGCACGGGGAAGTCCTTCTGGGTGCCGCTGAGCGTGAGGTCGACGGCGCGCCCGAGCGGGTCGTCCGGGCCGAGGCTGTGGAACTCGGTGATCATGGCGCGGCCGGCGGGCTGGTGCTCGAGGCGGGCGTCGATCTCGACGGCGCCGGCCTCGGACGCGGCGCCGATCCAGACGAAGACCGCGATCAGCACCAGGAAGGGGTTGCCCATCAGCCCGAGGATGCCGAGGCCGATCGCCAGCACCTGGCCGACCCTGGCGGCCAGCCGGGTGGCGCGGACCCGGTCCATGCGCAGCGCCAGCGCCGCGCGCAGCACCCGGCCACCGTCCATCGGGAAGGCGGGGAGCAGATTGAAGATCGCGAGCATCAGGTTGGCGGCCAGCAGCGTCGGCAGCAGGCCGCCGCCGAGATCGAGCGAGACCAGCGAGCCGGGGCGGCCGGCGACGGCGATCAGCAGCCAGAGCGCCGCGGCGATAACGAGGTTCACCGCCGGGCCGGCCAGCGCGACCACGATCTCCTGGCGCGGATCCTTCGGCATCGAATCGAGCAACGCCAGGCCGCCGATCGGCAGCAGGGTGATGCTGCGGGTGCCGATGCCGAAGCGGCGGGCGGTCAGGGCGTGGCCGTATTCGTGCAGGACGACGCAGAGAAAGAGCAGCAGGATCAGCACCAGCCCGGAGATCACGCCGGCGAGGCTGCCGGTGCGCGTCCAGTCCAGCCAGGCGATCCAGGCCAGAAGCAGCAGGAAGCTGACGTGGACGTAGACGTCGATCCCGGCGAAGCGCCCGAGTTTCGCGGACCATTTCACGGCGGCATGCCCCAGGGTTGCGGTCAACGGCCCATGCTGCCCCGGCAAGCGCCGGGGGCGCAAGGCGGCCCGTCGCGCCGGCGAGGTTTTGCGGGCCGGTCGGAAACGCTCGGCCGGTCGGAGGGAGGGGCCGGGCCACGGCGTGGCGGGCGGTACCGCGCCGCCGGGAGGGGGCACGCGACAATACTCGTCGGCGGCCGGGGGCCGGTTCGACGACTGCGGCAAACCGGGCGCAGTAAGCGCGCCAAAAGCGGGGCGCAGATGCTAAGGGTATTGCAGAGGCCGGGCTTCGGAAACTAGGCTCGTCCTGCCGGTCCGAGCATTCGATCTGATCCGGCCTTCACAGGGGGGCAATCGTGAAAATAATTCCGCTGATCGTGGGATTGCTGGCGTTCGGGGGACCGGCGCTCTCCAGCACCGTCGGTTTCGATTTCAACGGCTCCGGGGTGAGCGGGTCGCTGCGGCTGACCTACGGCGCGGCCACGGATGCGAAGTACCCCGATGCCTACGAGGTCACCGGGATCAGCGGGACGTTCTCCGATTCGAACAACGGGCTCGGCATCCACAACACTGCGGTGAAGTCGCTCGTGGCGGTGACGCACGCGACGCCCGAAAGCACGAACCTGCTGGCGCCGCACGATTTCAGCAGGTTCGCCGTGGCCTCGGGCCTCTCCCCCGAAAACAATGGCTTTCTGACCTACGACAACCTGTTCTGGCCCGGCGGATCGCCGCAGACCGCGTCCGACTACCCGCCGCACGGCGGAGTGCTCGACATCTACGGGCTGATGTTCCGCATCGGCGGCGGAAAGGTGGTCGATCTCTGGAGCAACGGCATCTTCGGCCCGGAGGCCGACTACGGCGTCGCGGTCGCGACCCCGCAGCAGGCGCTGGACTATCAGGGGGGCCTCTCGGGCTCGCTGGCGCCGGTGCCGGTGCCGGGCTCGCTGGGGATGCTCGTCGGCGGCCTCCTCGGGCTGGTCGCCTTGCAACGGCGCAGGACGGCCTGAGGCTCTGCCGGGCGATCCGCTGCCCGGGAGCTTGGCACGTGCGTAACCCGGTGCCGCAGCGGCCTGCGCCGGGGGCGGCGCTTGCGGCGGCAGCGCGCGGTTCCTAGAGTTGGCGAGGCCGGCCCGGCGGGGCGGGCGGCGACCGGAGGAGCGGGCGTGACCGAACTGCGCGAGACGCCGCTGCATGCGCTGCACCTGGGGCTGGGCGGGCGGATGGTGGCCTTCGCCGGCTACGACATGCCGGTGCAGTACCCGACCGGGATCCTCAGGGAGCACCTGCATACCCGGGCGGCGGCCGGGCTGTTCGATGTGAGCCACATGGGGCAGGTCGCGCTGTGGCCGAACTCGGGGGATCTCGGCGATGCGGCGGCGGCGCTGGAGCGGCTGGTGCCGATGGACGTGCGCGGGCTGGCGCCGGGGCGGCAGCGCTACGGCCTCTTCACCGACGCGCGCGGCGGCATCCTCGACGACCTGATGTTCGCCAACCGCGGCGACCACCTGCTCCTGGTGGTCAATGCCGCCTGCAAGGCGGCGGACCTGGCGCATCTGCAAGGCCGAGCTGGGCGCGGATTGCGCGGTCCGGCCGCTGGAGCGGGGCCTGATCGCGCTGCAGGGGCCGCGCGCCGAGGCGGCGCTGGCGGCGCTGAACCCCGACGTGACCGGGATGCGGTTCATGGACATCCGCGGCCTCGATCTCGACGGGGCGCCGGCGGTGGTGTCGCGCTCGGGCTATACCGGCGAGGACGGGTTCGAGATATCGCTCGAGCCGCGCGACACCGTCGACGTGGCGGAGCGGCTGCTGGCGCAGGACGGGGTGCTGCCGATCGGGCTCGGCGCGCGCGATTCGCTGCGGCTGGAGGCGGGGCTCTGCCTCTACGGCCACGACATCGACGCGACCACGACGCCGGTGGAGGCGGCGCTGGAATGGGCGATCCAGCCGGCGCGGCGCAGCGGCGGGGCGCGGGCCGGCGGCTTTCCCGGCGCCGACGCGATCCTCGGCCAGATCGCGGCGGGGGCGTCGCGGCGGCGGGTCGGGCTGCTGCCCGAGGGCCGGGCGCCGATGCGCGAGGGCACCGAGCTCTTCGCCGAGGCGGAGGGCGCGGCGATCGGCAGGGTGACCTCGGGCGGCTTCGGGCCGAGCCTCGACGCGCCGGTGGCGATGGGCTACGTGCCGATCGCGCAGGCGGCGCCGGGCACCCGGCTGCTCGGCCGGTTGCGCGGGAAAATGCTGCCTGTCACAGTGGCGAAGCTGCCGCTGGTCAGGCCCGGCTACAAGCGGACGTGAGGAGTGGCGATGCTGAAATTCACCGAGGAGCACGAGTGGCTGAAGCAGGACGGCGACGAGGTGATCGTCGGCATCACCGATCACGCCGCCGAGCAGCTCGGCGACCTGGTCTTCGTCGAGCTGCCTGCGGAGGGCATCACCGTCGCCAAGGGCGACGAGGTGGTGACGATCGAATTGGTGAAGGCGGCGAGCGACATCGCCGCCCCGCTCGACGGGGTGATCACCGAGGTGAACACCGCGGTCGTGGCGAACCCGGCGCTGGTCAACGAGGACCCGATGGAGGACGGCTGGTTCTTCAAGATGACGCTCGCCGACCCGTCCGAGCTCGAGGGGCTGATGGACGAGGCGGCGTATCGGGAATACATCGCCTGAGCGTGCGGTCTTCAGGTCGGCAGGTCAGGACCGCAACGCCAGGACAATCGACAGCGTAAGCAGCCACGACGCGGCAGAGAGAAGGAACTCGCGCTCGGCCAAGCCGAAGATGCTTCTCAACGCCGGCGGGGGGGGGCAGGTGCGCCGGCGCGTCATCGGGTGCCGGCGCTGCGGCGAGCCTTGCCCCTCCACGCGGGATCGGCACATATAGCGGCCTGAACTCTCCCGGTTGCGGAAACGCTATGGTCTTCCAGGAATCCGAGTACCACCCCTACGATTTCGCCAACCGCCGGCACATCGGGCCGAGCCCGGCGGAGATCGCGGCGATGCTGGCGGTGGTGGGCGCGCCGAGCCTCGAGGCGCTGATCGACGCGACGGTGCCGGCGGCGATCCGGCAGGCGGCGCCGCTCGACTGGGGGCCGGGGCTGAGCGAGCAGGCGGTGCTGCATCGGCTGCGGCTGAGCGCGGCGAAGAACAGGGTGCTGACCAGCCTGATCGGGCAGGGGTATTACGGCACGGTGACGCCGCCGGTGATCCAGCGCAACATCCTGGAGAACCCGGCCTGGTACACCGCCTATACGCCGTACCAGCCGGAGATCAGCCAGGGGCGGCTGGAGGCGCTGTTGAACTTCCAGACCATGGTCTGCGATCTGACCGGGCTCGACGTGGCGAACGCGAGCCTGCTCGACGAGGCGACGGCGGCGGCGGAGGCGATGGCGCTCTGCCAGCGGGCGGCGAAGTCGAAGGCCGCGGCCTTCTTCGTCGACCGGCACTGCCATCCGCAGACCATCGCGGTGATCCGTACCCGCGCCGAGCCGCTGGGCTGGGAGGTGGTGGTCGGCGATCCCTTCGCCGACCTCGACCCGGGCGCGGTGTTCGGGGCGATCTTCCAGTATCCGGGCACCTATGGGCACGTGCACGACTTCTCCGGGCCGATCGCGGCGCTGCACGGGGCGGGGGCGCTGGCCTGCGTCGCGGCCGATCCGCTGGCGCTGACGCTGCTGAAGCCGCCGGGCGAGATGGGGGCGGACATCGCGGTGGGCTCGACCCAGCGCTTCGGGGTGCCGCTCGGCTACGGCGGGCCGCATGCGGCCTACATGGCGGTGAGGGACGAGCTGAAGCGGTCGATGCCGGGGCGGATCGTCGGGGTCTCGATCGACGCGCGCGGCAACCGGGCGTATCGGCTGAGCCTGCAGACCCGCGAGCAGCACATCCGGCGCGAGAAGGCGACCTCGAACGTCTGCACCGCGCAGGCGCTGCTGGCGGTGATGGCGTCGATGTACGCGGTGTTCCACGGGCCGGAGGGGCTGCGGGCGATCGCCCAGCGCATCCACCGCAAGACGGTGCGGCTGGCCAAGGGGCTGGAGAGCCTGGGGTTCGCGGTGGAGCCGGCGGCGTTCTTCGACACCGTCACGGTGGAGGTCGGGGCGCTGCAGGGGGTGATCCTGAAGGCGGCGGTGGCCGAGGGGATCAACCTGCGCAAGGTCGGGGCCACCAGGATCGGCATCAGCCTCGACGAGCGCACCCGGCGCGAGCACACCCAGAAGGTCTGGCGGGCCTTCGGCGGCGACATGCTGGACCGGGCGCTCGACCACGAGTACCGGCTGCCGGAAAGCCTGGTCCGGACCAGCGACTATCTGACGCACCCGATCTTCCACATGAACCGGGCCGAGGCGGAGATGACCCGCTACATGCGCCGGCTGGCCGACCGGGACCTGGCGCTCGACCGGGCGATGATCCCGCTCGGCTCCTGCACGATGAAGCTGAACGCCACCGCCGAGATGATGGCGCTGAGCTGGCCCGAGTTCGCCGACATCCACCCGTTCGCGCCGTCGGACCAGACCGAGGGCTATACCGAGCTGATCGGCGATCTCTGCGGCAAGCTCTGCGCGATCACCGGCTACGACGCGATCTCGATGCAGCCGAACTCGGGGGCGCAGGGCGAATACGCCGGGCTGCTGACGATCCGGGCCTGGCACGCCAGCCGCGGCGAGGGCGAGCGCGACGTCTGCCTGATCCCGACCTCGGCGCACGGGACCAACCCGGCCAGCGCGCAGATGGCGGGGATGAAGGTGGTGGTGGTGAAGGCGGCGGAGAACGGCGACATCGACCTCGCCGACTTCCGCGCCAAGGCCGAGGCGGCCGGGGCGAGCGGCTGGCGGCCTGCATGGTCACCTATCCCTCGACCCACGGGGTGTTCGAGGCGACGGTGCGCGAGGTCTGCGAGATCACCCATGCCCAGGGCGGCCAGGTCTATCTCGACGGCGCCAACCTGAACGCGCTGGTCGGGCTGGCGCGGCCGGGGGACTTCGGCGCGGACGTGAGCCACCTGAACCTGCACAAGACCTTCTGCATCCCGCACGGCGGCGGCGGGCCCGGGCATGGGGCCGATCGGGGTGAAGGCGCACCTGGCGCCGTTCCTGCCGGGGCGGCCGGGCGGCGCGGGGCGGGTGAGTGCGGCGGACTTCGGCTCGCCGTCGCTGCTGCCGATCTCGTGGGCCTATTGCGCGATGATGGGCGGCGCCGGGCTGACCCAGGCGACGCGGATCGCCATCCTGAACGCGAACTACATCGCGGCGCGGCTGCGCGAGGCCTATCCGATCCTCTATTCGCGCGACGGCCGGGTGGCGCACGAGTGCATCGTCGACGTGCGGGTGCTGAAGGAGAGCGCCGGGGTGACGGTGGACGACGTGGCCAAGCGGCTGATCGACTGCGGCTTCCATGCGCCGACCATGAGCTGGCCGGTGGCCGGGCACGCTGATGATCGAGCCGACCGAGAGCGAGCCCAAGGCCGAGCTCGACCGGTTCGTGCACCGCGATGCTGGCGATCGCCGAGGAGGCGCGGGCGATCGAGCGTGGCGAGATGGATGCGGAGAACAACCCGCTGAAGCGGGCGCCGCACACGGTCGAGGACCTGGTGGGCGACTGGGACCGGCCCTACAGCCGCGAGCAGGCCTGCTATCCGCCGGGCGCGTTCCGGGTCGACAAGTACTGGGCGCCGGTCAACCGGGTCGACAACGCCTGGGGCGACCGCAACCTGATGTGCTCCTGCCCGCCGATCGAGAGCTACGCGCAGGCGGCGGCGGAGTAGGCCGGGCGGTCAGGCGCAGAGATCGCCGCTCCAGCGGCTCCGGTAGGCGGCACGGGCGGGTCGGCCGCGATAGCGCGCCAGCAGGCGGTCCGTCGGGGACTCCAGCGCCGCGACGAGGGCGCGGAGTTCGGCGGTCGGATCGTCCTCGCCGGCGCGCAGGATGGCATCAGCGATGGCCTCGCGGAGCGAGGGGCGGCGGGAAGGGGCGGGGCTGGCAAGCATCGGTCTGATCCTGCGGCGGGGGTCGGGGTCGGATAGCAGCCTATACGAGAGCCGTTCACCAAAAGTTTCAGCGGATCAGGAACTCCGCGGAGTAGGTGTGGCCGGCGAGCAGTTGGCGAACCGTGGCGCGGAAGGCCTGGGCCCGCAGCAGGCGGGCCCGGGCGATGTGGTCCGGCGGTGCCGCCTCGGCGGCGGGCGGGGTGGTTCGGGATGCGGAGGTGGCCATGGCGATCCTCGTGCTTCGAGCGGGCACGAGGATCGCCGGGCCGCGTATCTGCCGCGTCCGGGCGATGTTTCAATCGCCGCAGGCGTCAGCGCCGGGTTTCGGCGCGAAGCTGGCGGGCGCGTGCGGCCTCGCCGTCGAGGCTGAGGCCCATGTCGCGCAGCAGATAGTCGGGCAGCCCGTTGAGATGGGCGAGGTCGCGGCGGAGGCGGCTGGCCTCGTGCCGCCGAAGGCGGGTTCGAGCGAACCAGGTCATGTGTCGTCCTTTTCGTTTCTGGGCGCCGGTCCCGGGGGGTCGACCCCGACGCCGGCGCAGCTTTGCGACGGTGGCGGAGGACCCTGCGCCCGGGTGGCGGACTGGATGCGGCCCGGGCATCGAGGGCGCTGCCCGATGCGGGCGGCGTCGGCTCACCGACGGGCAGCGCGCCCGCGGTGGCCATGGCCTCGAGGCCTGGGACCGACAACAGATGGGGTGTCCGGCGCATAAGGAAAAATGAATTTTCGTGTCGGCGTTGCATCAGGGATCGTGATGGGGGCGGCGTGGGGCCGACGCGGTGTGGGGGCGTTTGCAGTCCTGCGAAAACGGTGCAAAACTCGCTGGCGGGGACTGCCGCAGCCTCGGTTGACCTTGTGCGCTGCGGCAGCTAAGCCTGCCAGTGGGTTGCGTCGCAGCGCGGAAGTCCGGGCGGCGGCGCGAGCGAAGGAGGGGCGGAGTTGAGCGAGCTGCTGCGCGAATACCTTCCGGTCCTGATCTTCCTCGGATTGGCCATCGCGCTGGGACTGATCCTGCTGCTCGCGGCGGCGGTGGTGGCGGTGAGCAATCCCGACCCGGAGAAGATCTCGGCCTACGAGTGCGGGTTCAACGCCTTCGACGACGCGCGGATGAAGTTCGACGTGCGCTACTACCTGGTGTCGATCCTGTTCATCATCTTCGACCTGGAGGTGGCGTTCCTGTTTCCCTGGGCGGTGAGCTTCCAGCACATCGGGCTGTTCGGCTTCTGGTCGATGATGGTGTTCCTGGCGGTGCTCACCATCGGATTCGCCTACGAATGGAAGAAGGGGGCGCTGGAATGGGAGTGATGGAGCCAGGCAGCGCGCTCGCGACTCCAGGAGGCGACCGGGCGGGCACTCAGCGATGAGCTGGCCGACAAGGGGTTTCTCGTCACCTCGACGGCGGCGGCGATCAACTGGGCGCGCACCGGGTCGCTGCACTGGATGACCTTCGGGCTGGCCTGCTGCGCGGTGGAGATGATCCAGGTCTCGATGCCGCGCTACGACCTGGAGCGCTTCGGCACCGCGCCGCGGGCGAGCCCGCGGCAGTCGGACCTGATGATCGTGGCCGGGACGCTGACCAACAAGATGGCGCCGGCGCTCCGGAAGGTCTACGACCAGATGGCCGAGCCGCGCTACGTGATCTCGATGGGGTCCTGCGCCAACGGCGGCGGCTACTATCACTTCAGCTATTCGGTGGTGCGGGGCTGCGACCGCATCGTGCCGGTGGACGTCTACGTGCCCGGCTGCCCGCCGACCGCCGAGGCGCTGCTCTACGGCATCCTGCAGTTGCAGCGGAAGATTCGACGGACCGGCACCATCGTGCGCTGACCGGGCCTCGGGGGAACGACATGGACATCAGCGCTCTCGACGACCTGAGGGAAACCATCGCCGCGCGCCAGGAGAACGCGCTGGTCGACGCGGCGATCGCGAACGGCGAGCTGA
Source organism: uncultured Alphaproteobacteria bacterium (assembly GCA_963847795.1). Classification (GTDB taxonomy): domain Bacteria; phylum Pseudomonadota; class Alphaproteobacteria; order Rhodobacterales; family Rhodobacteraceae; genus Amaricoccus. The sequence goes on along the minus strand of CAWKBH010000010.1, from coordinate 123,864 downwards.
CCGTGCGGGTCGCGGCGAACGCGATCCCGCGATTTCGTCAATTACATCAAGGCCGAGCGCACCTGCCGCTTCACCACGCTGATCGACATCACCGCGGTGGACTGGCCGGCGCGGGAGCGACGCTTCGACATCGTCTATCATTTCCTGTCGATGCACCTGAACCAGCGCATCCGGGTCAAGGCCGAGGTGCGCGAGGACGAGCTGGTGCCGTCGATCACGGCCGAGTTCCCGAGCGCCGACTGGTACGAGCGCGAGGTCTTCGACATGTACGGGATCCTGTTCTCGGGGCACCCGGATCTGCGGCGGATCCTGACCGACTACGGCTTCCGCGGCTATCCGCTGCGCAAGGACTTCCCGACCACCGGCTATGTCGAGCTGCGCTACGACGAGGAGCAGAAGCGGGTGGTCTACGAGCCGGTGAAGCTGACCCAGGAATACCGGCTGTTCGACTTCATGAGCCCCTGGGAGGGCGCCGAGTACATCCTGCCCGGCGACGAGAAGAAGGGGGCGAAATAGATGGACGGCAACGGCGACGTCCTGCCCGGCGAGCAGCGGATCCGCAACTTCAACATCAACTTCGGCCCGCAGCATCCGGCGGCGCACGGCGTCCTGCGGCTGGTGCTGGAGCTCGACGGCGAGATCGTCGAGCGCTGCGACCCGCATATCGGGCTCCTGCACCGCGGCACCGAGAAGCTGATGGAGAGCCGGACCTACCTGCAGAACCTGCCCTATCTCGACCGGCTCGACTACGTGGCGCCGATGAACCAGGAGCATGCCTGGTGCCTGGCGATCGAGAAGCTGACCGGGACGCCGGTGCCGCGGCGGGGGTCGCTGATCCGGGTGCTCTATTCCGAGATCGGCCGGGTGCTGAACCACCTGCTCAACGTCACCACGCAGGCGCTCGACGTCGGCGCGCTGACCCCGCCGCTCTGGGGCTTCGAGGAGCGCGAGAAGCTGATGGTGTTCTACGAGCGGGCCTGCGGGGCGCGGCTGCATGCGGCGTATTTCCGGCCCGGCGGCGTGCACCAGGACCTGCCGGAGGATCTGCTGGCCGACATCGTCACCTGGGCCAAGGCGTTCCCGGCGGTGCTCGACGACATCGAGGGGCTGCTGACCGAGAACCGCATCTTCAAGCAGCGCAACGTCGACATCGCCGTGGTGAGCCAGGAGGAATGCCAGGCGCTGGGCTTCTCCGGCGTGATGGTGCGCGGCTCGGGCATCGCCTGGGACCTGCGGCGGTCGCAGCCCTACGAGTGCTACGACGAGTTCGACTTCCAGATCCCGCTCGGCACCAACGGCGACTGCTACGACCGCTATCTCTGCCGGATGCACGAGATGCGCGAGTCGACGAAGATCATCCTGCAGGCGGTGGAGAAGCTCGAGCCATTGCAGGGGCGAGCCGGTGATGACCCGCGGCAAGATCAGCCCGCCGTCGCGCGCGGTGATGAAGACCTCGATGGAGGCGCTGATCCATCACTTCAAGCTCTACACCGAGGGCTTCCACGTGCCCGAGGGCGAGGTCTATGCCGCGGTCGAGGCGCCGAAGGGCGAGTTCGGCGTCTACCTGGTCTCCGACGGCAGCAACAAGCCCTACAAGGTCAAGCTGCGGGCGCCGGGCTATCCGCACCTGGCGGCGATGGACCACATCTGCCACGGGCACATGCTGGCCGACGTCGCGGCGGTGATCGGCTCGCTCGACATCGTGTTCGGGGAGGTGGACCGCTGATGTCTGCGGCCGCCTCTCATCACGAGCAGCCCGAGAGCTTCGCCTTCACGCCCGCCAACCTGGAATGGGCGAAGGGGCAGGTCGCGAAATATCCCGAGGGCCGGCAGGCGAGCGCGGTGATCCCGCTGCTCTGGCGGGCGCAGGAGCAGGAGGGCTGGGTGTCGCGGCCGGCGATCGAGGAGATCGCGCGGATGCTGGGCATGGCCTATATCCGGGTGCTGGAGGTCGCGACCTTCTACTTCATGTTCCAGCTGCAGCCGGTGGGCAGCGTGGCGCACGTGCAGGTCTGCGGCACCACCTCGTGCATGATCTGCGGCGCGGAGGACCTGATGGCGGTCTGCCGCGAGAAGATCGCGCCGCATCCGCACGAGGTGTCGGCGGACGGCAAGTTCTCCTGGGAGGAGGTCGAGTGCCTCGGGGCCTGCGCCAACGCGCCGATGGCGCAGATCGGCAAGGACTACTACGAGGACCTGACGGCCGAGAAGTTCGCCGGGCTGCTCGACGCCTTCGCCCGCGGCGAGGTGCCGGTGCCGGGGCCGCAGAACGGGCGGTTCTCCTGCGAGCCGCTGGGCGGGGCGACGACGCTGACCGGGGTGACGCGGCAGATGGAGGCCAACGCCTCGGTGGACGCTGGCCGAAGCGCTGGGCGACACGGTGGCGCGGATCACCGGCGACGAGCCCTTGCCGCGGAACGCGATGTCCGGCAGGCAGCAGCGGCCGCGCGTCGACGAGCAGGCGCGGAGCGACACCGGGCCGGCGGTCGAGCCGCGGCGGCCGCAGGGGATGGCGGCGGCGCGCGAGGCCGGGCCGGACGACCTGAAGCTGATCAAGGGCGTCGGCCCGGTGCTGGAGACGATGCTGCACGGGCTGGGCTACTTCCACTTCGACCAGATCGCGGCCTGGAGCCCGGAGGAGGTGGCCTGGGTGGACGAGAACCTCGAGGGGTTCCACGGCCGGGTCACCCGCGACGGCTGGGTCGAGCAGGCGCGGCAGCTGGCCGAGGAAGGGGACACGCCCCACGTGCAGGAACAGACAAGGCGGGAATGACGCCGGGCGCGGGAGGTTGAGAGCGATGGCGAACGAGAACCGGAGCGAGGTGTTCTGGTCGCTGGTGACCTGGGGCGCGGCGCTGATCGCCGGCTTCGTCGTCGGCTACGTCATCGGCGGCGTGCTGGGCGCGGGTGCCGCGGCCGGGCTGATCTTCGGTGCCGTGACCTTCGTGCTGCTCGGCTGGATCCTCGGGCGCTATCTGCAAGGCGCCCGACAACGAGGTGGAGCGGGCGCCGGCGCCGGCGCCGGCCGCGACGCCGAGGCCTGCGCCGGCTCCGGCTCCGGCTCCGGCTGCGACGCCGGTGGCGACGCCGCGCGGCGTCGTCGAGCCGACGCCGGCCGACGCCGACGCCGGCCGATGCCGCGGCGGGCGGGATCAGCGAGCGGGTGCGGGAGGCGGCGCGGGCCGCGGGCGAGGCGGCGCGGGCGGCGACCGGCGAGGCGGCCCCGGTCGAGGCCGGGCCGAGCCGGCTGATGGGCGAGGCGGCGCCGGCGGCGCCGGTGCGTCCGAGCCGGCTCGATGGGCCGCGCGAGGGCGGGGCGGATAACCTGAAGAAGATCAAGGGGGTGGGGCCGAAGCTCGAGGAACTGCTCCACAGCCTCGGCTTCTTCCATTTCGACCAGATCGCCGGCTGGACCGCGGCCGAGATCGCCTGGGTCGACGAGAACCTGGAAGGTTTCCACGGCCGGGCCACCCGCGACGACTGGGTCGGGCAGTCGAAGGTCCTGGCTGCGGGCGGCGAGACCGAGTTCTCGCAGCGCGTGGACAAGGGCGAGGTCTACTGACCCGCTCCGGCGGTTCAAACGTGAAGGCCCGGCGGCGCCGGGCAGGGGGATGTAAGGCGGATGCTGGCTGACAAGGATCGCATCTTCACCAACCTCTACGGCATGCTCGACCGCAGCCTGGACGGGGCGCGAGCGCGCGGGCACTGGGACGGCACCGGCGAGATCCTCGCCCGCGGCCGCGACAAGATCGTCGAGGAGGTCAAGGCCAGCGGGCTGCGCGGCCGGGGCGGCGCGGGGTTCCCGACCGGGCTGAAGTGGTCGTTCATGCCGAAGGGGTCGGACGGGCGGCCGCACTATCTGGTTGTGAACGCGGACGAATCCGAGCCGGGGACCTGCAAGGACCGCGAGATCATGCGCCACGACCCGCACACGCTGGTCGAGGGCTGCCTGATCGCCGGCTTCGGGATGGGGGCGCAGGCCGGCTACATCTACATCCGCGGCGAGTACATCCGCGAGCGCGAGGCGCTGCAGATCGCCATCGACGAGGCTTATGACGCCGGGCTGATCGGCAGGAATGCCTGCGGGTCGGGGTTCGACTTCGACCTCTACCTGACGCACGGCGCCGGGGCCTATATCTGCGGCGAGGAGACGGCGCTGCTGGAGAGCCTGGAAGGGCGCAAGGGCATGCCGCGGCTGAAGCCGCCTTTCCCTGCGAATACCGGGCTTTACGGGGCGCCGTCCACGGTGAACAACGTCGAGTCGATCGCGGTGGTGCCGACGATCCTGCGGCGGGGGCCGGGCTGGTTCGCGAGCTTCGGGCGGCCGAACAACGCCGGCACCAAGGTCTATGCGGTGTCGGGGCACGTGAACGAAGCCCTGCGTGGTCGAGGACGCGATGTCGATCACGCTGCGCGATCTGATCGACAAGCACTGCGGCGGGGTGCGGGGCGGCTGGAAGAACCTCAAGGCGGTGATTCCGGGCGGGGCCTCGGTTCCGCTGCTGCCTGCAAGTCTTTGTGATGACGCGATAATGGACTTCGACTGGCTCAAGGAGCAGAAGTCGGGACTGGGCACCGCGGCGGTGATCGTGATGGATCGCTCGACCGACGTGATCAAGGCGATCTGGCGGCTGTCGAAGTTCTACAAGCACGAGAGCTGCGGCCAGTGCACGCCCTGCCGCGAGGGCACCGGGTGGATGATGCGGGTGATGGACCGGCTGGTGACCGGGGACGCGGAACCCGCTGAAATCGATATGCTTCTCGACGTGACCAAGCAGGTGGAGGGGCACACGATCTGCGCGCTGGGGGACGCGGCGGCCTGGCCGATCCAGGGGCTGATCCGGCACTTCCGCGACGAGATCGAGGACCGGATCAAGGCGAAGCGGACCGGGCGGATCAGCGCGGTGGCGGCGGAGTAGGAAAGGCGTGGGGGATCAGGGGTTAACGGCGCGACGCTCGATCCGGGACGCGTCATGGAACGCGTCTGGATCGCGTATGTAGAGTGTTTTGCTCGGGAACGGGGGGTTAACGCGATGCACCTGGCGCAGCTCAACATCGGCCGGCTGGTGGCGGAGACCGACGATCCGCGGGTGGCGGAGTTCATGGCGGCGCTCGACCGGGTGAACGGGCTGGGCAAGCGGATGCCGGGGTTCGTCTGGATGATGGAGGGCTCGGGCGAGCCGGGCAAGGGCAACACCGAGACCAAGATCGGCGGCGACCCGCGGTTCGTGTCGAACCTGACGGTCTGGGAGAGCGTCGAGACGCTGGAGAGCTTCGTCTGGAACACCGTGCACCGGCAGTTCTACGAGCGCCGGGCCGAGTGGTTCGAGGTGCTGGGCGACGATGCATCTGCGCGATGTGGTGGGTGCCGGAGGGCCATCGGCCGACGCTGGACGAGGCGCTGGAGCGGCTCGCGCACCTGCGGGCGCACGGCGACAGCGAGACGGCGTTCGGCTGGGCCTACCTGAAGCAGGCGCGGCTCTGGCGGATGAAGAACTGCACCGCGGTGGCGGCGGAGTAGGGCGATGACGGACAGCGAGCATGACGACGAGACGACCGTCCGGCGGCTGATGGAGCTGATGACCACCTGCCTACGTCGGTCTGCCGCCTGGGTCCGGATGGCCTGGGCCGGATGAGGCGGCCGCAACGACGTAGCGATCATCCACCCCAGCGGACTGACCTGGGCCGAGCGGCGCGAGGAGATCCAGCGCATCATTCGGACGATGGACGAGCAAGAATGACCGACCTGCGCAAGCTGATCATCGACGGCACCGAGATCGAGGTCGATCCGCGGCTGACGCTGCTGCAGGCCTGCGAGCAGGCCGGGGTCGAGATCCCGCGGTTCTGCTACCACGAGCGGCTGTCGATCGCCGGCAACTGCCGGATGTGCCTGATCGAGGTGGTGGGCGGGCCGCCGAAGCCGGCGGCGTCCTGCGCGATGCAGGTGAAGGATCTGCGGCCGGGGCCGGAGGGCGCGCCGCCGCAGATCAAGACCACCACGCCGATGGTGAAGAAGGCCCGCGAAGGGGTGATGGAGTTCCTGCTGATCAACCACCCGCTCGACTGCCCGATCTGCGACCAGGGCGGCGAGTGCGACCTGCAGGACCAGGCGATGGCCTACGGCGTCGATTTCTGCCGCTACCGCGAGCCGAAGCGGGCGGCGATCGATCCCGACCTCGGGCCGCTGGTCGAGACCTGCATGACCCGCTGCATCTCCTGCACCCGCTGCGTGCGCTTCATCACCGAGGTGGCGGGCGTGCCGGAGCTGGGGCAGACCGGGCGCGGCGAGGACAGCGAGATCACCAGCTACCTCGGGGCGATGCTGACCAGCGAGCTGCAGGGCAACGTGATCGACCTCTGCCCGGTCGGGGCGCTGACCTCGAAGCCCTATGCCTTCACGGCGCGGCCGTGGGAGCTGAGCAAGACCGAGTCGATCGACGTGATGGACGCGCTGGGCTCGAACATCCGGGTCGACGCCAAGGGGCGCGAGGTGATGCGGATCCTGCCGCGCAACCACGACGGGGTGAACGAGGAGTGGCTGGCCGACCGCTCGCGCTTCATCTGGGACGGGCTGCAGGCGGCAGCGGCTGGACCGGCCGTACCTGCGCAGGGGCGGCCGGCTGGTGCCCGCGACCTGGGCCGAGGCCTTCGCGGCGGTGGCCGAGGCGGTGAAGGGCCGGAAGGTCGCGGGGCTGGTCGGCGACCTGGCGCCGGTCGAGGCGGCGTATGCGCTGAAGACGCTGGTGGACGTCGCTGGGCGGAACGGTCGAGTGCCGCACCGACGGCGCCGCAGCTGCCGGCGGGCAACCGCGGCGGCCTATGTCGGCACCGCGACGATCGCCGACATCGACGGCGCCGAGGCGATCATGCTGATCGGCAGCAACCCGCGGGTCGAGGCGCCGGTGCTGAACGCGCGGATCCGCAAGGCGTGGCTGCCGGGGCGCCAAGATCGGGCTGGTCGGCGAGGCGGTGGATCTGACCTATCCCTACTACCACGCCGGGCACCGGGCGGGAGGCGCTGGCGAAGATGGCCGAGCGCCACGACGGCGACGCCATCGGCAAGGCAGACCCTGGTGATCGTCGGGCAGGGGGCGCTCGGCGGCGAGGACGGCGCGGCGGTGCTGGCCGCGGCGATGCGCTTTGCCGAGATCACCGAGTCGAAGTTCCTGGTGCTGCACACCGCGGCGAGCCGGGTCGGGGCGATGGACCTCGGCTGCGTGACCGAGGGCGGGGTCGCGGCGGCGCTGGACGGCGCGGAGGTGGTCTACAACCTCGGGGCCGACGAGATCGAGGTGGCCGCCGGGGCCGTTCGTGGTCTACCAGGGCAGCCACGGCGACCGCGGCGCGCATCGGGCGGACGTGATCCTGCCGGGGGCGGCCTGGACCGAGGAGGCGGGGATCTTCGTCAACACCGAGGGGCGGCCGCAGATGGCGAACCGGGCCGGGTTCCCGCCGGGCGAGGCGCGGGAGAACTGGGCGATCCTGCGGGCGCTGTCGGCGCAGCTCGGCGCGACGCTGCCGTTCGATTCGCTGGCGGCGCTGCGGATGCGGATGCTTCGAGACGGTGCCGCATCTGGCCCGGATCGACGTGGTGCCGGAGAACGCCTGGACGCCGCTGGCGACGGGCGAGATGGCCGGGGGCGACCTCGCGGTCGGCGGTGACGGCGCACTACCTCGCCAACCCGATCATGCGGGCGAGCCAGGTGATGGCGGAGCTCACGAAACTGGCGAGCGAGCGGGTGCCCCCGCTGGCGGCGGAGTAGGCGGCGATGGCGTTCTTCACTCACGGCTTCGGGCTTTTCCTCCTGATCCTGGTGCAGTGCCTGGTGGTGACGATCGTCATCCTGGTCAGCCTCGCCTTCCTGATGTACGGCGACCGCAAGATCTGGGCGGCGGTGCAGATGCGCCGCGGGCCGAACGTGGTCGGGCCCTGGGGGCTGCTGCAGAGCTTCGCCGATTTCCTGAAGTACATCGTCAAGGAGATCGTCGTGCCCGCCGGGGCCGACAAGGCGGTGTTCTTCCTGGCGCCGATGGTGAGCTTCGTGCTGCCGGCGATCGTCTGGGTGGTGATCCCCTGGGCGCCGGGCTGGGTGATCTCGAACATGAACGTCGGGATCCTGTTCATCTTCGCGATCTCGCTCGCTGCACGTCTATGCGATCATCATGGGCGGCTGGGCCTCGAACTCGAAGTATCCGTTCCTCGGCGGCCTGCGCTCGGCGGCGCAGATGATCTCCTACGAGGTGTCGCTGGGCTTCATCATCGTCGGCGTGCTGATCTCGACGGGGTCGCTGAACCTCAGCCGGATCGTCGAGGCGCAGGACGGCGGCTGGGGGCTCTTCAGCTGGTACTGGCTGCCGCATCTGCCGATGGTGGCGCTGTTCTTCATCTCGGCGCTGGCGGAGACCAACCGGCCGCCGTTCGACCTGCCGGAGGCCGAGAGCGAGCTGGTGGCGGGGTACCAGGTGGAATATTCCTCGACGCCGTTCCTGCTGTTCATGATCGGCGAGCTGATGAGCGTGTTCTTCATGTGCGCGCTGATCTCGATCCTGTTCTTCGGCGGCTGGCTGTCGCCGATCCCGGGGCTGCCGGACGGGGCGCTCTGGATGTTCGGCAAGATGCTGTTCTGGTTCTTCATGTTCTCGATGGTGAAGGCGATCGTGCCGCGCTACCGCTACGACCAGCTGATGCGGATCGGCTGGAAGGTGTTCCTGCCGCTGTCGCTGGGCTGGGTGGTGCTGGTGGGGCTCTTCGCGCAGTACGGCTGGTTCTGGGGCGCCTACCAGCGCTGGATCGGAGGCTGACGATGGCGATCCCGCTCGGGCGCGCGGTCTGGTATTTCCTGCTGACCGACTTCGTGAAGGGGTTCGGGCTGGGGATGAAGTACTTCTTCAGGCCGAAGGCGACGCTGAACTATCCGCACGAGAAGGGGCCGCTCGAGCCCGCGGTTCCGCGGCGAGCACGCGCTGCGGCGCTATGCCAACGGCGAGGAGCGCTGCATCGCCTGCAAGCTCTGCGAGGCGATCTGCCCGGCGCAGGCGATCACCATCGACGCCGAGCCGCGCGAGGACGGCTCGCGGCGGACGACGCGCTACGACATCGACATGACCAAGTGCATCTACTGCGGCTTCTGCCAGGAGGCCTGCCCGGTGGATGCGATCGTCGAGGGGCCGAACTTCGAGTTCGCCACCGAGACCCGCGAGGAGCTGTTCTACGACAAGGCCAAGCTGCTCGCGAACGGCGACAGGTGGGAGGCGGAGATCGCCCGCAACCTCGAGCTCGACGCGCCGTATCGCTGAGGGGGACCGGATGGCTTTCGCGACCTTCGCCTTCTACTTCTTCGCCATCGTCGCGGTCGTGGCCGGGGTGCTGGTGATCTTCGCCCGCAACCCGGTGCATTCGGTGCTGTGGCTGATCCTGGCGTTCTTCGCGGCGGCGGGGCTCTTCGTGCTGCTCGGGGCCGAGTTCGTGGCGATGCTGATGCTGATCGTCTACGTCGGCGCGGTGGCGGTGCTGTTCCTGTTCGTGGTGATGATGCTCGACGTCGACTTCGCCGAGCTGCGCGCGGGGATGTGGCGGCTGCTGCCGGTCGGGCTCCTGATCGCGCTGGTGCTGCTGGTGCAGCTCGGCTTCGTCTTCGGCGGCTGGCAGGTCAGCGACCAGGCGATCGCGCTGCGCGCCGCGGCGACGCCGCCGGCGGCGGCAGGTGGAGAACACCGCGGCGCTGGGGATGCTGATCTACACCCGCTACGTCTTCCTGTTCCAGGCGGCGGGGCTGATCCTCCTGGTGGCGATGATCGGGGCGATCGTGCTGACCCTGCGCAAGCGGGCCTGGGTCAAGCGGCAGGACGTGCTGGGGCAGATGTACCGCGACCCCAAGGCCGCGGTGGAGCTGAGGGACATCAAACCGGGGCAGGGGGCATGAGCGGCCAATGATCGGACTGGGGCACTATCTGACGGTCGCGGCGATCCTGTTCGTCACCGGCATCTTCGGCATCTTCGTCAACCGCAAGAACGTCATCATCATCCTGATGTCGATCGAGCTGATGCTGCTGGCGGTCAACATCAACTTCATCGCCTTCTCGGCCTTCCTGGGCGACCTGGTCGGGCCAGGTCTTCGCGCTCTTCGTGCTGACGGTCGCCGCGGCGGAGGCGGCGATCGGGCTGGCGATCCTGGTCTGCTTCTTCCGCAACACCGGGACCATCGCGGTCGAGGACATCAACGTGATGAAGGGCTGAAGCGCCGTGGTCACCATCATCCTGTTCGCGCCGCTGATCGGCGCCGTGCTCTGCGGCTTCGGCTACCGCTGGCTGACCGAGCGCGGGGCGCTGATCACCTCGACCGGGCTGTTGTTCCTGGCCTGCCTGCTGTCCTGGATCGTGTTCTTCAGCTTCGGCGGCGAGACCCAGCACCATCCGCTGTTCCGCTGGATCGTCTCGGGAACGCTGGCGGCGGACTGGGGGGTGCGGCTCGACCGGCTGACGGCGATCATGCTGGTGGTGGTGACGACGGTCTCGGCGTTCGTGCACCTCTACAGCTTCGGCTACATGGACCACGACGAGAACTTCAAGCACCACGAGAGCTACAAGCCGCGGTTCTTCGCCTACCTGTCGTTCTTCACCTTCGCGATGCTGGCGCTGGTCACCGCCGACAACCTGCTGCAGCTCTTCTTCGGCTGGGAGGGGGTCGGCGTCGCCTCGTACCTGCTGATCGGCTTCTACTATCGCAAGGCCAGCGCCAACGCCGCGGCGATCAAGGCCTTCATCGTCAACCGGATCGGCGACTTCGGCTTCCTGCTCGGCATCTTCGCGCTCTACGTGCTGGTCGATTCGGTCGACTTCACCGACATCTTCGCCGCGGCGCCGAAGCTGGCCGAGACCCAGATCAGCTTCCTCTGGCGCGACTGGACCGCCTCGGAGGTGGTCTCGCTGCTGCTGTTCATCGGCGCGATGGGCAAGTCGGCGCAGCTGTTCCTGCACACCTGGCTGCCCGACGCCATGGAAGGCCCGACCCCGGTCTCGGCGCTGATCCATGCCGCGACCATGGTGACGGCGGGCGTGTTCCTGGTCTGCCGGATGTCGCCGGTGCTGGAATGGGCGCCGCATGCGCTGACCTTCATCACCATCATCGGCGCGGCCACCGCGTTCTTCGCGGCGACCGTCGGGCTGGTGCAGAACGACATCAAGCGGGTGATCGCCTATTCGACCTGCTCGCAGCTCGGCTACATGTTCGTGGCCGCCGGCGTCGGCGCCTATCCGGCGGCGATGTTCCACCTCTTCACCCATGCCGCGTTCAAGGCGCTGCTGTTCCTCGTGCGCCGGCTCGGTGATCCATGCGATGCACCACGAGCAGGACATGCGGATGTACGGCGGGCTGCGCACCAAGATCCCCTATACCTTCTGGGCGATGGTGATCGGCACGCTGGCGATCACCGGCGTCGGCATCCCGCTGACCAACATCGGCTTCGCCGGCTTCCTGTCGAAGGACGCGATCATCGAGAGCGCCTGGGCCGGGACCAACCGCGGCGGCGCCCTTCGCCTTCTGGATGCTGGTGATCGCGGCGCTCTTCACCAGCTTCTATTCCTGGCGGCTGATCTTCATGACCTTCTTCGGCGAGCCGCGCGGCGACCATCACGCCCACGACCACGCGCACGAGAGCCCGCGCTCGATGCTGATCCCGCTCGGGGTGCTGGCGGCCGGTTCGATCCTGGCCGGCATGGTCTGGTACAACCCGTTCTTCGGCAACGTGGACACGATGAGCAAGTGGTTCGGGCTGCCGGCGCACGAGGCTCAGGCCGCGGCGACCGGCGCCGAGCACGCGGCGCCTGCCGCGGAGTCCGCGGCGATGACCGAGGCGCCCGCCGCGGGCACCGAGGACACCAGTGAGCCCGAGGCCCCGGCGGAAACCGTCACCGTCCACGCCGACGCCGGGCAGGCGGTGTTCTTTGCGCCGAACCTCGAGACGATCGAGCACGCCCACGAGGCGCCGGCCTGGGTCAAGACCTCGCCGTTCTTCGCGATGCTGATCGGGCTGGCGATCGCCTACTGGTTCTACATCGTGAACCCGGAGATGCCGAAGGCGCTGGCCCGCCAGCAGCCGGTGCTCTACCGCTTCCTGCTCAACAAGTGGTACTTCGACGAGATCTACGACTTCCTGTTCGTCCGCCCGGCGAAGTGGCTCGGCACGCTGCTCTGGAAGGGCGGCGACCTCGGGACCATCGACGGCACGCTGAACGGCATCGCCATGGGCATCGTGCCCTGGTTCACCCGGCTCGCGGGGCGGGCGCAGTCGGGGTATCTGTTCCACTACGCCTTCGCCATGGTGATCGGGCTGGTGATCCTGACGCTCTGGCTCGGCATCCGGGCGGGGGGCTGAGCCATGAACAGCCTGCTTTCGCTCGTCACCTTCCTGCCGCTGATCGGCGCGGTGGTGCTGCTGGTCTTCCTGCGCGGCGAGGACGAGCTGGCCCAGCGCAACGCCAAGCTCCTGGCGCTCTTCACCACCACGGCGACCTTCCTGTTGTCGCTGTTCGTGCTGGCGGGGTTCGATCCCTCCGATCCCGGGCTTCCAGTTCGTCGAGGAGCGGGCCTGGCTCGGCGGGCTCACCTACAAGATGGGGGTCGACGGCATCTCGATCCTGTTCGTGATGCTGACGACGCTGCCTGATGCCGCTGACCATCGCCGCGAGCTGGAACGTGACGGTCCGGGTCAAGGAGTACATGGTCGCGTTCCTGGTGCTCGAGACGCTGATGCTCGGCGTCTTCTGCGCGCTGGACCTGGTGCTCTTCTACATCTTCTTCGAGGGCGGCCTGATCCCGATGTTCCTGATCATCGGCGTCTGGGGCGGGGCGCAGCGGGTCTACGCCGCGTTCAAGTTCTTCCTCTACACCTTCTTCGGCTCGGTGCTGATGCTGGTGGCGATGATCGCGATGTACTACCAGGCGGGCACCACCGACATCCCGACGCTGCTGACCTATCCCTTCGCCTCCGACCCGATGCGGGTGCTGGGCTTCACCGTCGTCGGCGGCACGCAGACGCTGATGTGGCTGGCGTTCTTCGCCAGCTTCGCGGTGAAGATGCCGATGTGGCCGGTGCACACCTGGCTGCCGGACGCGCACGTGCAGGCGCCGACCGCGGGGTCGGTGATCCTGGCGGCGATCCTGCTGAAGATGGGCGGCTACGGCTTCCTGCGCTTCAGCCTGCCGATGTTCCCGGTCGCCTCGGAGCTGATGGCGAACTTCGTCTTCACGCTGTCGGTGATCGCCATCATCTACACCAGCCTCGTGGCGATGATGCAGGAGGACATGAAGAAGCTGATCGCCTATTCGTCGGTGGCGCACATGGGCTTCGTGACCATGGGCATCTTCGCGATCAACCGGCAGGGCGTCGACGGCGCGATCTTCCAGATGCTGAGCCACGGCTTCATCTCGGGCGCGCTGTTCCTCGATCGTCGGCGTGGTCTATGACCGGATGCACACGCGCGAGATCGCGGCCTATGGCGGGCTGGTGGTGCGGATGCCGGTGTTCGCGCTGGTCTTCATGCTGTTCACGCTCGGCAACGTCGGGCTGCCGGGGACGAGCGGGTTCGTCGGCGAGTTCCTGACGCTGGCCGGGTGCCTTCCAGGTCTCGACCTGGGTGGCGTTCTTCGCCGCGACGGGGGTGATCCTCAGCGCCTGCTATGCGCTCTGGCTCTACCGGCAAGGTGGTGTTCGGCGATCTGATCAAGGAGAGCCTGAAGACCATCAAGGACATGAGCCGGCGCGAGAAGCTGATCTTCGCGCCGCTGATCGCGGCGATGCTGCTGCTCGGGGTCTATCCCGCGCTGGTGCTCGACACCATCGGCCCGTCGGTGGCGGCGCTGATCGACCATACCCAGGCGGCGATCGCGGCTTCGGCCCCGACGCTCGCCGCGAACTGAGCGGAGGCGCCGCGATGCTCGGCCAGGATCTGAACGTCGTCGCCCCCGAGGTGGTGCTGGCGGTCTTCGCCATGGCGGCGCTGATGTGGGGCGCCTATGCCGGCCGCGAGGTCGGGGCGTCGGTGCTCTGGGCGGCCTGCATCCTGCTGGTGGCGGTCGGGCTCTGGGTCGGCTTCCAGCCGGCGGGCGCGCGCACCGCCTTCGACGGGTCCTTCGTGAGCGACGGCTTCGCGCGCTTCGCCAAGGTGCTGATCCTGTTCGGGGCCGCCGCGGCGCTGGCGCTGAGCCACGACTACCTGGAGAAGGCCGGGCTGATGAAGTTCGAGTACCCGGTGCTGATCGTGCTCTCGGTGGTCGGCATGATGACCATGGTCTCGGCGCGCGACCTGCTCGTGCTCTACATGGGGCTCGAGCTGCAGTCGCTGGCGCTCTACGTGGTGGCGTCGTTCCGCCGCGACAGCCTGCGCTCGACCGAGGCCGGGCTGAAGTACTTCGTGCTCGGGGCGCTGTCGTCGGGGCTGCTGCTCTATGGCGCGAGCCTGACCTACGGCTTCACCGGCACCACGGCGTTCGAGGGCATCGCCGCCGACCATCGGCACCGGGCCGCTGGCGCTGGGGCTGGTGTTCGGGCTGGTGTTCCTGGCCGCGGGCATCGCCTTCAAGGTCTCGGCGGTGCCGTTCCACATGTGGACGCCCGACGTCTACGAGGGCTCGCCGACGCCGGTGACCGCGTTCTTCGCCACGGCGCCCAAGGTCGCGGCGGCGGTGATGTTCGCGCGGCTGCTGTTCGACGCCTTCGGCGGCGCGGTGGCCGAATGGCAGCAGATCCTGGCCCTGCTGGCGGTGGCCTCGATGTTTCTCGGCGCGGTCGCGGCGATCGGCCAGCGCAACTTCAAGCGGCTGATGGCCTATTCCTCGATCGGCCACATGGGCTATGCGCTGATGGGGCTGGCCGCCGGCACCCAGGAGGGGGCGCAGGCGCTGCTGATCTACCTGGCGATCTACGTGACGATGAACGTGGGCACCTTCGCCTTCATCCTGAACATGGAGCGCGACGGCAAGCCGGTGACCGACATCTACGCGCTGGGGCTCTACAGCCGGGTCGAGCCGGCGCGGGCGGTGGCGCTGGCGGTGCTGCTGTTCAGCCTCGCGGGGGTGCCGCCGCTGGTCGGGTTCTTCGGGAAGTTCTACGTGCTGAAGGCCGCGGTCGACGGCGGGCTGGTCTGGCTGGCGGTGGCCGGCGTGGTCGCCAGCGTGATCGGCGCCTACTATTACCTGCGCATCGTCTACCTGATGTACTTCGGCGAGGCGGTGGAGCCGCTGGACGGCAGGATGCCGGCGCTGCACTGGGCGCTGCTGGCGGTTTCGGCGCTGGCGATGGTGGTGGGCGTGGTCAACCTCTTCGGGGTCGAGACGCTCGCCGCCTCCGCCGCCGCGACGCTGGTGCCGTAGCGGATGGAGCGCTGGCCGGCCGGGCTCGGCCGCGAGATCCATGCCGAGCTCGACAGCACCAACGCCGAGGCGCTGCGCCGGGCCGCGGCCGGCGCGGCGGGGCCGGTCTGGATCCTGGCGCGCCACCAGACGCGCGGCGCGCGGCCGGCGCGGGCGGGCCTGGGCGACGCTGCCGGGGAACTTCGCCGCCAGCCTGCTGCGACCGGCCGCCGGGGGCGCTGGCGCTGCGCTCGTTCGTGGCGGCGCTCGGGCTCTACGACGCCATGGTCGCCGTCACCGGCCGGCCCGAGCTCTTCGCGCTGAAATGGCCGAACGACGTGCTGCTGGCCGGGGGCAAGCTCGCCGGCATCCTGCTCGAAATCGGGCGGCGGCGGCGCGCTGGCCATCGGGATCGGGGTGAACCTCGCCGCGGCGCCCGACGCCGGCGACGCTGGAGCCGGGCGCGGTGCCGCCGGTCAGCCTGGCCGCCGCGACCGGCATCGCCATCGCGCCCGAGGACTTTCTCGACCTGCTCGCGCCGGCGATGCAGGCCTGGGAGGACGCGGCTGCGCGCAGAGGGCTTCGCGCCGCTGCGGGCGGCCTGGCTCGCGCGCGCCACCCGGCTCGGCGAGGAGATCACCGCGCGGCTGCCCGACCGGGCGGTGATCGGGCGGTTCGAGACCGTCGACGTCACCGGCGCGCTGGTGCTGGCGACCGCGAGCGGCCGCGTCGTGCTGCCCGCCGCCGAGATCAGCTTCGCCCCGCCATCCGCCGCCTAGGACGTTCGCGCCATGCTGCTCGCCATTGACGTCGGCAACACCAACATGGTCTTCGCGCTGCACGACGGCGAGCGCGTCGTCGCCGAATGGCGCTGCCGCACCGAACGCCAGCGCACCGCGGACGAATACTTCGTCTGGCTGGAGCAGCTGATGGACCATGCCGGGATCGGCACCGAGATCGCCTCGGTGGTGATCTCCTCGGTGGTGCCGCAGGTGGTCTTCAACCTGCGGGTCCTCTGCGACCGCTACTTCCATACCCGGCCGCTGGTCGTCGGCAAGCCCGAGGTCAAGCTCGGGCCGGCGCCGCGGGTCGATCCGACCACCACCGTCGGCGCCGACCGGCTGGTCAACACCGTCGGCGCCTTCGACCGCTACGGGGGCGATCTGATCGTGGTCGACTTCGGCACCGCCACCACCTTCGACGTGGTCGACTTCGACGGCGCCTATGTCGGCGGCATCATCGCGCCGGGGGTCAACCTCTCGCTCAAGGCGCTGCACGACGCCGCCGCGGCGCTGCCGTTCATCGACGTCACCAAGCCGGACCAGGTGGTCGGCACCAACACCGTCGCCTGCATGCAGTCGGGGATCTACTGGGGCTACGTCGGCCTGATCGAGGGCCTCTGCGCCCGCATCCGCGGCCGAGCGCAGCCGGCCCATGACCGTCGTCGGAACCGGGGGACTGTCCACCCTCTTCGCCCAAGGGACAGACGTGCTGCAAGAGATCGACACCGACCTGACCATCCACGGCCTGGTGCTGATCGATCGCCTGAACAGGGAGTGACCGCGACCGCATGGCAAAACCGGACCGGCTGATCTACCTCGCGCTCGGCGGCGCGGGCGAGATCGGCATGAACATGTACCTCTACGGCTACGGGCCGGAGGGGGCGGAGCGCTTCATCCTGGTCGACATGGGCGTGAGCTTTCCCGACCATGGAGACGACGCCCGGGCGTCGATCTGATCATGGCCGACCCGGCCTGGATCCAGGCCCGCGCCGACCGGCTGGAGGCGATCTTCATCACCCACGGCCACGAGGACCACGTCGGCGCGCTCGGCCTGCTCTGGCATCGGCTGCGGGCGCCGGTCTATGCCCGCCGCTTCACCGCGGCGCTGGCCAAGGCCAAGATGGAGCGCGCCGGCCAGGACACCACCGCGGTGCGCCAGGTCGATCCCTGGCCGCACACGGTGGCAGGCGGGTCCGTTCAGCGTCGGCTTCCTGCCGATCGCGCATTCGATCCCCGAGGCCTCGGCGCTGGTGATCGACACGCCGGCGGGGCGGATCCTGCACAGCGGCGACTTCAAGGCCGACCCGACGCCGCTGGTCGGCGAGCCGTTCGACCCGGGCGCCTTCCGGGCGCTGGGCGACGCAGGGCGTCAAGGTGCTGGCCTGCGATTCCACCAACGTCTTCAACGCCCATGCCGGCCGCTCGGAGGCGACGCTGATCGAGCCCGATCGGCGCGCTGATGCAGCGCGGCCGAGGGCATGGTGGTCGCCACCACCTTCGCCTCCAACGTCGCCCGGCTGAAGACGCTGGCCGAGGCCGGGCGCGCCGCCGGCCGCCAGGTGGTGGTGCTCGGCCGGGCCATGAACACCATGCTGAAGACCGCGCACGCCGCCGAGGTGCTGGCGGGCTTTCCGCCGACCCTCGACCCGCTCGACGCCGAGGGCGTGCCGCGGCGCAACCTGATGGTGCTGGCCACCGGCAGCCAGGGCGAGCGCCGCGCCGCCTCGGCGCAGCTGGCGCAGGGCCGCTACATGGGCTTCGAGCTCCGGCCCGGCGACACCTTCCTGTTCTCGTCGAAGACCATCCCCGGCAACGAGGTCGGCGTCGCCCGGATCCTGAACGCGCTGAGCGAGAAGGGCGTCACCGTCATCGACGACAGCGACGGCCACTACCATGTCTCGGGCCACGCCAACCGCCCCGACCTGGTGACGCTGCAGGAGCTGCTGCGGCCGCAGATGCTGGTGCCGATGCACGGCGAGCACCGGCATCTGGCGGCGCTGGCGGCGCTCGGGCGGGACCGCGGCATCGCCAGCGCCATCGCCCCGAACGGCACGCTGCTGGACCTGACCGGCGACGCCCCGCGGGTGGCCGAGCAGGTGGAGACCGGCCGGGTCTACCTCGACGGCAGCGAGCTGATCGGCGCCATGGACGGGGTGGTGCGCGACCGCATCCGCATGGCGACCCGCGGCCACGTCGCGATCAGCGTGATCATCGACGAGCGCGGCCGCCCGCTCGGCGGCGCCTGGGCCGAGACCACGGGCCTGCCCGACAACCCGAAGATGCGCGACGGCCTCGAAGGCGCGATCGAGGCCGAGCTCGGCCGGGTGCTGGCCCGGGCGAAGCGCGCCGAGCTCGACGACGACGATGCGCTGGACGAGCTGATCCAGCGCGCCTGCTCCCGGATCTGCAACGACGCGATCGGCAAGAAGCCGGTCTGCACGGTGATGATCAGCCGGCTCGAGGCGTGAGGCGACCCTGCTCAATTCGCCATGACGCGACTCCGTTCCGCCGTCCCGCCGGATTTGGCCGTCGGCAAATCCGGCGGGACTGCCCTCCCAGGGGCAGTCGTGCAAGCGCGACCGCCAGGGCAGCCGCGCCCGGATGGGCACCGTCCGGCGACGCGGCACGCCTCTCGCCCTCCGCGCTGGCGCTCCGGGCGAGCGGACCGCGCGGCGCGCCACTGGCGCCCCGCACTTGCGGTCCGCGGCGCCCCATCCTCCGCGGCCCCGAGGCGATAGGCGACCCACTGCGGCCGCCTAGGGGACCGCCGCGATCACCAGGAATACCGCGAAGATCACCAGGTGGATGGTGCCCTGCAGGATGGTGGTGCGTCCGGTGGAGAGCGTCAGCGTCGAGATGAAGAGGGTCAGCATCAGCAGCACCACGTGCTCGGGCGCCAGGCCGAGCTCGATCGGGGCGTTGAGGACGGCGGAAAGCAGGGCCATGGCCGGGATGGTGAGGCCGGTGCTGGAGATGGCCGAGCCCAGCGCGAAGTTGAGGCTGGACTGCAGCCGGTTGTCCCGGGCGGCACGCACCGCCGAGGTGCCTTCGGGCAAAAGCACGATCGCGGCGATCACCACGGCGACGCTTTCGAGCGGCAGGCCTGCGGCGACGACCGCCCCTTCGACGGTCGGGGCCAGCGCGTCGGCGGTGAGCGCCACGGCGAGCAGCGCGAGCACCAGCAGCGCTGCCGCCCGGAGCGCCACCGCCGTCGATACCGGTGCATGGTAGGCGGGCTTCGGCTCGGCGGAGGTGAAGTAGGTGCGCTGGCTGAAGGCCTGCACGAACAGGTAGGTGCCGTAGAGAAACAGCGACGCCACCGAGACGAACACCAGCTGGACCGGAGAGAAGGTCGGGCCGGGCTCGGAGACGGTGTAGTCGGGCAGGATCATGGCGACGCCGGCCAGGGTTCCGAGCACCCCGAGCGCCGAGGCGACGCCCTGCAGGGTGAACTGCTGCTCGCGGTGGCGGGCGCTGCCGGCGAGGAGCGCCACGCCGATGACGCCGTTCAGCACCACCATGACGCCGGCGAACACGGTGTCGCGGGCCACCGTCGTCGCCTCGGCCGAGGCGTGGAACATCACCGAGGCGATCAGCGCGACCTCGATCGCGGTGACCGACAGGGCAAGGACGATGGCGCCCAGGGTCTCCCCGACCCGCCGGGAGACGGTCTCGGCGTGCCGGACCGCGGCGAAGACCGTGACGACCAGCAGGATCGGGGCCGCGGTCAGGAAGGCGGCACCCCCCGCCTGCAGCAGCTGCCCGTGCCGGGCGGCGAGGAGCGCGCCGGCGGCCGCCGGGACCGCCCAGGTCCAGCGCGGCGTCGCATCCGGGCCCGGCGCCATGGCGGCGCCCGCCGCGGGCTCCGCCTGGTCAGCGCCGCCGGTCACGGCCGCCCGATCCGCTCGCGGGTGAGGCCGCTTCCGCCCGGTTCGCAATGAAGCGGTCCAGTTCCGCCGTCCCGCCGGATTTGACCAGCGGCAAATCCGGCCGCGACTGCCCTCCGTCGTGCCGCGGGCACGCCTCCGCCGTGACGGGCAGTCGCGCAAGCGCGACCGCCAGGGCAGCTACGCCCGGATGGCACGGTCCGGGGACGCGGCACGCCCTTCGCCCTCCGCGCTGGCGCTCCGGGCGAGCGGACCGCGCGGCGCGCCACTGGCGCCCCGCGGATGCGGTCCGCGGCGCCTCATCCTGCGCGGCCCCGAAGCGATCGGCCGGAGACAGTATGACCGGCGCGACGTCCCGATGAGCGAAGCGTCCCTGTCCGCCCGGCATTGGCTGGCCCCCCGCTGCCGCTGTCGGGGCGAGCAAACCACGGCTGCCGGCGAAAGGGAAGATCGGCCCGCGCGGTGCGGTCAGCGCTTGCGCTCGGCGCCCCAGAGTTCGGCGAGGCGGAGGCAGACCCGGGCGGCGGCGGCCATGTCCTGGACGCTGATCCATTCCAGCGGCCCGTGGATGTCCTGCATCCCGGTGAAGAGGTTCGGCGTCGGCACCCCCATCTCGGTCAGCCGCGAGCCGTCGGTGCCGGCCCGGATCGGCAGCGAGAACGGTGTGATGCCGGTCTGCCGACAGGCCTCCAGCGCCATCTCCGCCGGCCGCATGTCCTGCTCCAGCCAGTAGCGCATGTTGCGGTACTGCGGGACGATGCTGCACGCGATGCGGGCGCGCGGCTCGCCGGCCTGGACGGCGGCGCAGACCTGGTTCAGCAGCGCCCCGTGAGCGGCCAGGCCGTCGCGCTCGAAGTCGCGCAGGATGAACCGGAGCTCGGCGGCGGCGGCGGTGCCGCTCATCTCGTAGAGGTGGATGAAGCCCTGGCGCGCCTCGGTGGTCTCGGGGGTGCGGGTGGCCTGCGGCAGGGCGCCGACGATCCGCGCCGCGAGGGTGAGCGCGTTGACCAGCCGGTCCTTGGCGAGGCCGGGATGGATCGAGACGCCCTCGATCCGGACCGTCGCCTTGTCGGCGGAGAAGGTCTCGTAGACGATCTCGCCGCGCGGGCCGCCGTCGAGGGTGTAGGCGACGTCCGCCCCGAGGTCGGCCGGCAGATCGGCGTGGATGCCGCGGCCGATCTCCTCGTCCGGGGTGAAGGCGATGCGCAGCGGCCCGTGGGCGATCCCGGGGTTGGCCAGCAGGTGGCGCGCCACGGTCATGACGATGGCGACGCCGGCCTTGTCGTCGGCGCCGAGCAGGGTGGCGCCGCTGGCGGTGACGATGTCGTCGCCGATCCGCTCGCCGAGATAGGGCGAGACCGCGGGCGACAGCACCAGCTCGGGCGCGTCGGCAAACCGGATCTCGCCGCCGTCGTAGCCGCGGTGGACCACCGGCTTCACCCCGGTGGCGTTGAACTGCGGCGCGGTGTCGGCATGCGCCAGCAGCGCGATCGTCGGCGCCGGCCCGGCCACCGTCGCCGGGATCGTCGCCAGCACGGCGCCGTAGTCCGTCAGCCGCACCTCGGCGGCGCCGATCCCCTGCAACTCGTCCCGGAGCAGGCGCAGGAGGTCGAGCTGCCGCGCCGTGCTCGGCGAGGTCGGCGAGGTCTCGTCGCTCTGGGTGTCGATCGCGGCGTAGCGGAGCAGGCGCTCCTCGAGCTCGCGGTCGAAATCCGGTGTCATGCTGCGTTCGGGACCTCTGCGGGGGGCTACTGCGGCGGGAAGATGGTCTTCCAGTCGGCCTTCATGTCGATCACCGACCAGCCGGCGGCCGGCGCCGCGTCGAGCGCCTTGTCGAGCTTGCCGAACTCGGTGTCGCGGTCGTAGGCGTATTCGCGCGTCGCGTCGGTGTGGTGGACGATGACGCCGAGGCGTGCGCCCTCGCCGCCCATGGTCGTCCACTGCAGCATCTGCAGGTCGCCGTCGGAATTGCCGGCGGCGAAGATCGGCTGGCGGCCGATGTATTCGTTGATCCCGACCGGCTTGCCCTCCTTGTCGTCGATGAAGTTGACCTCGGGCAGGCGCATCAGCTCGGGCTTGCCGTCGACGATCTCGAATTCGGTCTTGATCGAGGAGCCGACGACCTGCTCCGGGGGTACGCCGTAGACCGCCTCGGTGATCGGGCGCATGAACTCGATGCCGCCGCCGGAGACGATGAAGGTCTTGAAACCGTTGTCGCGCAGGTAGGCCAGAAGCTCCAGCATCGGCTGGTAGGCGAGCTCGGTATAGGGCCGCTCGAAGCGGGGGTCCTGTGCCGTCGCGAACCAGTCGCTGACCAGCCTGGAGAAGTCCGAGGTGCTCATGCCGGCGTGGGTGGCCGCGACGATCTCGAGCAGGCCCTTCTCGCCGGAGGCGGCGAGCGCCTTCATGTCGCCCTCCAGCACCGCCTGGAATGGTTGCGTCGTCTTCCATTCCGGGTGGTCGGGGGCCATTGCCTTCACCCGGTCGAGCGCAAAGACGAGCTGGGTATACATCGGGTGCTCGACCCAGAGCGTGCCGTCATTGTCGAAGACGGCGATGCGGTCGACCTCGGGCACGAAGTCGGCCGAGCCGTCCGTCGTCACCTTGCCGACGAAATCCAGGATCGCCTGCTTCGGCGCGGCGTCGTTCCACGAGGGCAGCGGATCGGTCTGGGCCGCCAGCGGCAGCGGCGTGGCCAGAAGGCCCAGGACGGCCACCAGCCCGAGGAGCCAGCGACGGGAGAGATTGAGGCTAGCTGACATCGGGACCTCTTCGGAAATTGGGTAGTGGGCATCGTGCTTCGAATTCGCAGTTGAACACGGGCGGCCCCGAAGGGCCACCCGCCTTGTCGCACGTGGGCTTCAGTCGGCGCCCGCGTGGGTCGTGCTCATGGCCTTCACCTGCTGCACGACCTGCTCGAGGTTGTAGCTCGCCGGATCCTGCATCGGCGGGTAGTCGACGTAGGACGCGAGCTCCTTCAGCCACAGCGCCTGGCCGATCGGCAGCATGTTCCAGTCGTAGACGTAGGCGGTCACCGGCGCGCCGAGCGCGCCGCCGAGGCCGAAGAGCGTCTTCGGCCTGGTCGCCGATCGAGGTCTCGAACGGATCGCGCTTGATGTTGACGACCTGGGTCCAGTGGTATGGCACCACGCCATTGATGAAGCCCTGCGGCGCGTCCGACACCATCGCGAAGTACATCTTCCAGTTCTTGTAGCGGACCGCCGAGGGGTCCTTGCCGGAATAGTAGAAGAAGGTGTCGCGGTTGGAATGCTGGCGCCTTGCCTTCCAGGTAGTCGCGCTGGTCGACGCCATCGAGCGTGGTCTTGACGATCCCGGGATAGGCGCCCTTCTCGATCTCGTCCTTGAGCCCGTCGCCCTTCGGGCCGCCGGCGATGTCGACGAGCGTCGGGAGCCAATCGAGCGAGGCGAAGATGTCGGTCTTGACCGTGCCCGGCTCGATGTGGCCGGGCCAGCGGATCAGCATCGGCACCCGCATGCCGCCTTCCCAGGTCGTGAGCTTGCCGCCCTTGAACGGGGTAGTGCCGCCGTCGGGGAAGGTTTCCGTCTCCGCACCGTTGTCGGTGGTGAAGGCGATGATGGTGTTGTCGAGCTGGCCCATCTGGCTGAGCTTATCGAGGACGAGGCCGATATTGTCGTCGAGCTGCTTCATCGCCGCTTCGTTGATGCCCCAGTCCTTGCCGCCGGGCTCACCGACCATCGCCATGTACTTCGGCGAGAGCATGGTGGTGATGTGCATGCGGGCCGGGTTGTACCAGACGAAGAAAGGCTTGCCGGTCTTCTTCGGGTCGTTGCGGTCGAGGAAGTCGACCACGTGCGAGGAGATCTCCTCGTCCACGGTCTCGGAGCGGTCGAGCGTCAGCGGTCCCTGGTCCTCGCAGCTCTGGTTGGCCGAGCTGCCGTCCGAGGACTTGCACCACATCACCGGGCGCGGCGGCGTCAGGCAGACCGTCGTCTTCGGGTCAACGGCGCCGGGCACGTCGGGCAGACCCGGGATCGGCGTGTTCTGGCAGGGCGGCGCTACGGTCTGCTCGGGCGGCGACTTGTTGATGTCGGGGAAGCTCACCCCCTGCATCGCGTCGAGATGATAGAGATAGCCCCAGAATTCCTGGAAGCCGTGGGCGGTCGGCAGGGCGTCGGTATGATCGCCGAGGTGGTTCTTGCCGAACTCGCCGGTGGTGTAGCCGAGATCGTACAGGAACTTGGCGATCGCCGGCGTGCCGGGCCTGAGGTAGGACGGGCTGCCGGGCAGCTGCGGCGGGATCATGCCAGTCCGCAGCGGATGCATGCCGGTGAAGAAGGCGTTACGCCCGGCGGTGCAGCTCTGTTCGGCGTAGTAGTCGGTGAAGAGCGCCCCTTCCTTGCCGATCCGGTCGATGTTTGGCGTCTCGCCCACCATCAGCCCGTGGGCATAGATCGACGGCTGCATGTAGCCGATGTCGTCGCCCATGATGAAGAGGATATTCGGCTTCTGATCCTGCGCCCAGGCGGTGCTGCCAAAGAACGGCAAGACCGCACCCAGTATGGCGCTGAGCCATCGCAACTGAGACATGAAAGTTTCCCCTATAGGCAGTCGTGCGAACGCCGCCTCGGGCAAAGACTCGGCCCCACGGTAAGCGGCGCGGCGGCATTCTAGGCCAGAAGCGGTAGACCGCGAGAGGAGTTTTGCGGGACACCATCCCGCCGGCCGGGCAATCGGCGTTGCCCAGCCGATCGTGCGGCAGCCCCGGAGTGCCGGGTCTCCGGCGTCAGTTGCCGGTCGGCAGCGAGATGTCCATGCCTTCCTTGGCGAGCTGGTCGCGCACCCATTGGAACTTCTGGTAGTTCGAGATGGTGATCGGCCCGTTGTAGGTCAGGCTCTGCAACTTGCGCGGCGGGTACTGAACATAGGTCTTCATCAGCTTGTTGATCGCGTCGCTGATCGAGACCATCGCCCAGGTGTGCTCGCCGAAGTTGTTCATGAAGATATCGTAGCGCTCCTGCGGGTCGGCCCAGAGGTCGAAGATCTGGGGAACGGTGGCGACGTAGCTCGACGCGCCCTTCCAGCCGAGGTTGCTGTCGACCGCGAGGCCGCCGGTCTGCGCGCCGTCGTCGCCGCGCAGGTTGAAGACCGCCTTCAGGTGGCCGACGCGGGCGGCGCCGGGCGAGAGCTCGTCCTCGGTGAAGTAGAACCACTCGTTGCGCGGGCTCGGGCCGGTGCCTTCCAGCACCGGGGTCATGTCGTAGCTGTCGAAGATGATCGGCTGGTCCTCGCGGTCCTTGGTCGGCAGCGGCACGCCGGCGACCGAAGCGAAGGTCGCCATCAGGTCGAGGCCGCCGATGATCTCGTGGTTCTTGGTGTCGGGCTTGATCTTGCCCGGCCAGACCGCGATCGCCGGCACCCGGTTGCCGCCCTCGCGCACGGTGCCCTTGGTGCCGCGGAACGGGGTGTAGCCGGCGTCGGGGTAGACGTCCTGCCAGGCGCCGTTGTCGGTGGTGTAGAAGATCAGGGTGTTCTGATCGAGGCCGAGCTCCTTGAGATGGTCGACGATGGCGCCGATGCGGGAGTCGAGCTCGACCACCGAGTCGGCGTATTTCGACTTCGCCGGCGACTTCAGCTGGAACTCCGGCGCCGGCATGTTCGGCTGGTGCACCTTCATGAAATTCACGTTGATGTAGAACGGGGTGTCCGGGGTCTTGGCGGCCTCGTCCAGGAAGCCGAGCGCCGCCTTCTCGACGTAGCCGTCGAAGAACGGGATGCCGACAACGCCTTCCTTGCCGTCGATCACCGGCGTGTCCACGTACTGGCCGTTGATCTTGAAGTCCTCGGTCACCGGCCCGCCGGCGTTGCCGGAGAGAGCGCCCTTGGTCACCTTGGCGAACATCTCGCGCAGCGCGGGATCCATGTCTGGGAACCAGGTCGGATCGGCGTAGGTGTAGGCGTTGAGGTGATAGAGCCCGACATACTTCATCTCGTCGTAGCCCTGGGCGTTGGGCAGTGCGTAGTCCGCCTCGCCGAGGTGCCATTTGCCGGTGAAATAGGTGTGGTAGCCGCCGAGCTTCAGTACCGAGCCGAGCGTCCACTCCGCGTGCGGCAATCCGCCGCCCTGGCCCTGGAAGGCCACGGTGGTCATGCCACTGCGGTTGGGGATGCGGCCGGTCTGCATCGCGGCGCGGCCGGGGGTGCAGCTCGGCTGGGCGTAGAAGTCGAAGAAGGTCATGCCGTCGGCGGCCAGCTTGTCGATGTTGGGCGTCGGCATACCGCGGCCCTCGCCGCCGCCGTACGGGCCCGAGGTCGCCATAGCCGGTGTCGTCCGAGACGATGAACAGGATGTTGGGCTTCTTGTCCTGCGCCTGCGCCACCGAGGTGGAAAACAGCGCCGCCGCGGCCAATGCCAGCAGACATAGCGGACTGCGTGTCAAGATCATGTGGGACCTCCCTCGCCAAGCAAAATCGCGTCGCGGAGAGCATAACTGCGGCGCTCGTATCGCGCAAACGCCGGGTCGCAGCCAGTCGGGGATTGCGCGACTATCAGCCGCGGGACCCGTGGGTCGGAGAGAAAGTCCGGCGTCTCAGGCGGCGGGGACCGCCTGCTCGGGGGCGGCCTCGGGCGCCGGGGACTTGGGCGAGCGGCGGCGCGGAGTGCGCGGCTTGGGCGCCGCTGCCGCCGGCTCCGATTGCTGCGCCGGTTCCGGTGGCGTCTCGTCCTCGGGACCGAGATCGACGCGCAGCTCGCGCATCAGGAATGCGGGCACATGGTCGCCCATCCCGGGAGCGGCACTGTCGCGGTGCCCGCCCTCGCCGCTGCCGCGGCGGGCGGCTCCGGCGTCGCTGCGCGGCTGCCGCGGCTCCGGGTCGGCATGCTGGCGGCGCGGCTGCGACGCGGCGACCGGGTCGGCCGGGGCCGGGTCGGCCGGAGCCGCTGCTGCTGCCGGGCGCTCCGCACGCGGCTCGCCGCGGCGGCCGCGGTCGGGCCGTGACCGGCGCGAGGCCGGCTCGCGGGGGGCGCGCGCCTCGAAGGGCTCGTCGCCCGACAACGGGCTCGGCATCGCCGGGATCGCCTTCTTCACCAGTTCCTCGATCTTGGCGAGGTACTTCTCCTCGTGCGGCAGGCAGAGGGTGATCGACTTGCCCGAGCGGCCGGCGCGGCCGGTGCGGCCGATGCGGTGGACGTAATCCTCGGAATGGATCGGCACGTCGAAGTTGAAGATGTGGCTGACGTTGGGGATATCGAGGCCGCGGGCCGCGACGTCGGAGGCGATCAGGAGCTTCAGCTCGCCGTCGCGGAACGCCTGCAGGATCTTCATCCGGAGCTTCTGGTCGAGGTCGCCGTGCATGGCCTGGGCGTCGAAGCCGTGGCGCTTGAGCGACTTCGCCAGGATGTCGACGTCGACCTTGCGGTTGCAGAAGATGATGCCGTTGGTGAGCCCCTCGCCTTCGCCGCGGATCACCCGGCGCAGCACCTCGCGCTTTTCGGCCGCGGCGGTGTCCTTGCGGCGCGGGGCGTGGTGGATGGCGTACTGGTCGATGGTCTCCGACGTGGTGGCCTGGCGGGCGACCTCGACGCGGACCGGGTTGTGCAGGAATTCCTGGGTGATCCGGGTGATCTCCGGCGCCATCGTGGCGGAGAAGAACAGGGTCTGGCGGGTGAAGGGCACCAGCTTGAAGATGCGCTCGATGTCGGGGATGAAGCCCATGTCGAGCATGCGGTCGGCCTCGTCGACCACCATGATCTGCACGCCGGTCAGCATCAGCTTGCCGCGCTCGAAGTGGTCGAGGAGACGCCCGGGGGTGGCGATCAGCACGTCGACGCCGCGGTCGATCAGCTTGTCCTGGTCCTTGAAGCTGACGCCGCCGATCAGCAGCGCCATCGAGAGCTTGAGGTGCGCGGAGTATTTCTCGAACTGCTCGGCGACCTGGGCGGCCAGCTCGCGGGTCGGGCAGAGCACCAGGCTGCGCGGCATCCGCGCCCGGGCCCGGCCCTTGGAGAGGTGGGTCAGCATCGGCAGCACGAAGCAGGCGGTCTTGCCGGTGCCGGTCTGGGCGATGCCGAGGAGATCCCGGCCTTCGAGGGCGTGCGGGATGCCCTGGGCCTGGATCGGGGTGGGGATGAGGTAGCCGGATTCGGAGACGGCCTGCAGGACCCGCGGGTCCAGCGAGAGTTCGGAAAAACTGGTCATGTAACCTTGCGTTGGTTCGATTGCGGCAATGGCGGCCGCATTCCTCCACGCGGCCTGAACCCCCGGATTGGGGTTCTGAGCATTGCAGCAGATATAGCGACGATGGCCCTGCGGGTCAATGATCGGTGGACTGCACAAATTCTGCGCAGGCAAGCCGCGCCGTCGTGTCGCCGCGGGCACAACAAATGTTATTGACGGCCGGAACGCCGGCGATGCTTGCGCGGATCACGACCCTGCTATTTAACGTCCCCGTCGTCGAAAGGTTGCGACGGCGGGCGAATTTCTTTCGAGGGCATGGCTTGCACGAACCGCCGTCGCGTTCCCGGGCCGCAGGACGCCGTTGCCGCGCCTGATCGCGCTTGTCGTCGCCCTGACCGTCGCGGCCGCGGTATCGGCTGCGGCCGCCGACTACCGGCTGCTGAAGATCGACGGCGTGAACCTGAAATGGGGCGCGCCGCTGGCCGGGTCGGGGGCGCGGGTCAGCTATGGCTTCGCCACCTCGGAGCAGTCCTTCCCCGACGCGATCAACTGCCGGGCGCTGGCGCCGCATGTCGGTCCTGGCGCCGGTCTGGGGCGGCGATCCGGCGCGGCTGGCGCGGCTGGTCGCGACCGCCTTCGGGCTCTGGGAGCGGGTCGCGGACCTGGAGTTCCGCCCCGCCGGCCCCGGCGAGCGCCCCGACATCCTGATCGGCGCCCAGGGAACGCCGGAACGGATCGCCTTCGCCAACGTCTGGCACGCGGCCGCGCCCGCCGGGGGAGACATCGCCTCGCTCACCCGGGCCACGATCTGCTTCAACCCGCAGGTGGCCTGGACCACGGCGGCGAAGGCCCGGCGCCCGCGGGCAGCCTCGATCTCGGCACGGTGCTGGCCCACGAGATCGGCCACGCCATCGGCCTCGACCATCCCGGCGCCACCGGGGCGCTGATGGGCTACAGCGGCAAGGGCAACATCGACCATCCGATGCCCGGCGACATCGCCGGGGCGGTCGCGCTCTACGGCCCGGCGCGGAACTGAAAAAAGGCCGATTCCCGTCCCGTCGCGGCCGGTGCGGGGATCGCGAAGTCCGCGGCGAGCGCGGACTGGAACGATGTACCCGGCAAGAGCCTGAACGCGGAATTTGGTTCGCGATCGGCCACCAAACCGTCGGCTGAAGGGGGTTTCCGTTCCGCGCGCCCGCGTGTATGAGCGCGGACGATTACCCGGTGAGGCTGACATGAACCAGGTTGTGGACAAGGCTCTGCGCGGCATGGCGCTGCTCAAGGTCTCCAACATCCGGCACTGGACGGACCGGACGTTCTCGTTCAACTGCGAGCGGCCGCAGGGATTCCGCTTCCGCTCCGGCGAGTTCGTGATGATCGGACTGATGGTCGAGGGCAAGCCGCTGGTGCGGGCCTATTCGATCGCCTCGCCGTCCTGGGACGACGCGCTGGAATTCTATTCGATCAAGGTCCAGGACGGCCCGCTGACCTCGCGGCTGCAGCACCTCGCGGCCGGCGAGGAGATCGTGATGCGCCCGAAGCCGGTCGGCACGCTGGTGCATGACGCGCTGCTGCCGGGCCGGCGGCTGTTCCTGTTCGCCACCGGCACCGGCATCGCGCCCTTCGCCTCGATCATCCGCGACCCCGACACCTACGAGAAGTTCGACCGGGTGATCCTGACCCACACCTGCCGCCAGCTCGCCGAGCTCGACTACGGCCACGACCTCGTGGCGCACATCCGCGGCGACGAGCTCTTGAGCGAGATGGTCGGCGACAAGCTCACCCACATCGCCACCACCACCCGCGAGCCCGGCCCCGCCATGGGCCGGATGACCGACTGGATCCGCGACGGCCGCCTGACCGCAGCGGCGGGCGGCGCGCTCGATCCGGCGACCGACCGGGTGATGATCTGCGGCTCGATGGCGATGCTGCAGGAACACAAGGCGCTCTGCGAGACCGCCGGCATGAGCGAGGGCTCGAACTCCGAGCCCGGCCAGTTCGTGATCGAGAAGGCCTTCGTCGACTGACGCGGGTTGCGATCGGGCACGCCGAAGGTACAACGACCATTGCAATGTCGTGCGGAGGATCGCGCCGGGGTTGATGCTTTCCCCGACGCGGTCCCCGTCGCTTAGCGATCAACTCACGGCAGTCAGTTCGGGGCGCGTGCTGCGCATCTTCTCGTTCGGATCGATGGCGCCGAGATTCTCGACGACCTCGAATCGTCCGTTTCGCGCCTGGGCGATGTACATGTTCAGGCGCAGGTGGTGCTGGCCGGGGACCATTCTTGCCGGGCCGCCCGGGGCCTGGTCGATGGAGGCATGATCCAGCGCTCTGATGACCGCCTGCTGCTCGAGCGTTCCGGCCTCCTTGACGGCCGCCTCCCAGAGCTTGAGCGCCTTGTAGTGACCCGAACAGCCGCTTCCCGCAGTGAACATGGCGCTGCCGGGGAAACGCCGGTTGTAGTCCTTGAGCAGCTCCTGGCTGAAGGGATCGGAGATCGACTGGTAGTAGTCGAGGCAGCTGTAGAGCCCCTCGACGTGCTCGGCCGGCACCAGGTTCAGGAAGTTCTCGTCGAAATAGGTGCAGATGATCCTGCCGCCCTTCGCGATGAAGCCGGCGTCGTGGAGTTCCTCGAGGAACGGCGTCAGGCCGGGCGGCACGATGGTGTTGAAGACGACCTCGGTTCCGGTCGACATGATCCTCGCGACCGTCGCGCGGTAGTCGGCGTGGTCGAGGGGGAAGTATTCCTCGCCGACGATCTCGCCGCCGTTCCGGGTCACCACCTTCGTCGCCGCCTTGTTGAGCAGATGCGGCCAGATGTAGTCCGCCGAGGGCAGGTAGAATTTCTTCGCGCCGGTCTTCTTCATCAGCCACGGGATCAGCGGTTCGACCTGCTGCGCCGGCACCGGGCCGGTGCAGAAGATCAGCGGGTCGTCTTCCTGCCCCTCGTACTGTTCGGGGTAGATGTAGAGCGTGCCGCCCCGCTCGGTGGCCTCGCTCCGGATGGCCTGACGGGTGGAGCTGAAGATGCCGCCGACGATCAGGTCGACCTTGTCCTCGTTCACGAGTTTTGCGGCGGCGGCCTTCGCGGCGGCGTCCTCGGTCCTGCCGTCCTCGATGATCAGCTCGACCGGCCGGCCGAGAAGACCGCCCGCCTCGTTCATGTCCTCGACGACCATCCTGCAGACGTTCGCGTCGGCGATGCCCATGAAGGATATCGCACCGGTAAGCTCGGCGATCACGCCCACTTTGATCGGGGTCCGTTCCATGTCGTTGTCTCCTTGGGTGTTTCGGTGCCCGGAGAGCGGCGGACCGGCGCGCCGGTCCGCCGCAGCTCGGGGGTGGCGGCAGGCGGTCAGGCGTCGAACTGGCCGATCAGCATCGCCGACTGCGGTTTGCCCTTGTGGCCCGCCTCGTGCAGGATCGGCGGCACCTCGGGGTCCGAGACGAAGTTCGTCCAGCCCTCGGCGTCCCAGTCGAAGATCGCCCAGAGGCGGTCGTCTTCGGACGGGTCGCGGAACACGGTGCAGCCTTTCGAGCCGTGCAGCTTGCGCTTCGCGGCGCCCTTGGTCGAGAAGACCTCGATGAAGCGGTCGACGTCTTCCACCCGAGTGGTTGCGAGCAACATTGTTCTTCCTCCTCTTTCCCGGACCCCCGTGGCCCGGTACTGCGAGAAGGGTGCGCCGCGGCGAGGCACCGCGCATGGGGTGAACTCCCTATAGGTGCGACGAATGTGCAGACCCGCTGTCGTTCGCTCCGGCCTCCGCGCCGCGGCGCCGATTGGCACGGCCTTGCCGGCGGCCTAGAGTGTGCTCCGGCAAGCCGGCGTTCGGCTGCGCCGCACATCTCCGGAGCGCGGCCGCCATGCCGGTCCACGAACTCGCGGCGCTCGGCGCCGCCACCTGCTGGGCGCTCGACCGGGATCGTCGCCGCGGGGCCGGCGGCGCATCTCGGCGCGCTGGTCTTCAACCGCTGGCGGCAGGTGTTCGCGACCGGGTTCTTCGTGGTCTACGTCGCGGCCACCGGCGTCTGGCGGGCGCTCGATGCCGCGGTGGTCGGCCCGCTGCTGCTGTCGGGCCTCTTCGGCATCTTCGTCGGCGATTCGCTGCTCTTCACCACGCTGAACCGGCTGGGTCCGCGCCGGGCCGGCATCCTGTTTGCGCTGAACGCGCCGATCGCGGCGCTCCTGGCCTGGCTGGCCCTCGGCGAGACCCTCGGGCCGCAGACCCTGGCCGGGATGGCGCTGACGGTGGCCGGGGTCCTGCTCGCGATCGTCTTCGGCAAGCGGCGGGCGCAGCTCCACGCCTGGGAAGCGGTCAGGGGGCCGCTCTGGCTTGGGGTGGCGCTGGGGCTGGGCGCGGCCGGCGGGCAGGCGCTCGGCTCGCTCATCGCCCGGCCGGTGATGGCGGCCGGGCTCGATCCCTTCGCTGCCTCGCTGGTGCGCGTCGGCTTCGCTGCCGTTTGCCTGACCGTGCTGATCCAGCTGCCGATCCCGGCGGCGCAGGCCAGGGGGCCGCTGACCGCGCAGGTGGCGGCGCTGACCGCGCTCGCGGCGCTGCTCGGCCTCGGGATCGGGATGACGCTGCTGCTCTACGCACTGGCCGGCGGCAAGGTCGGCATCGTCTCGACGCTGTCGGCGACCTCGCCAGTTATCATCCTGCCGATGCTCTGGGCCCGCACCGGCGAACGCCCGGCCGCGGGCGCCTGGGCCGGCGCCGCGCTGGTCGTGGCGGGAATGGCGCTGATCTTCCTGCGCTAGCCGTCCGGCGTTAGCCTTGGCGGGCCTTGAACCGGCGCTGGGTCTTGTTGATCACGTAGACCCGCCCCTTGCGGCGCACGACCCGGCAATCGCGGTGGCGCTGCTTCAGGGAGCGAAGCGAATTGACGACCTTCATAGCCTCTCTCCTCACTGCGGCGCGCGGAATGCCTGCGCCTTGGTTTCAGCCGTCCCTTTCGGGATATGGTGGGCGTAACTGGGATTGAACCAGTGACCCCTTCGATGTCAACGAAGTGCTCTCCCGCTGAGCTATACGCCCGCGAACCGCGCGCCTGCGGCGCCCGCTCCGTCGGCAGTGCTATAAAGTGCCGCGCCGCGGGGTTCAAGGCATTTTGCCGCGGCGGGACGCGCGCTATAGTCGCCGCGAACAGGGCAAGGAGCGGCATGGAAGAACTCGGTTTACGCACTGCGGATGCCGGCCGATCGCCGGTCTCCGGCGGTCTTCAGCTCGCCGCACAGCGGCGCCGACTACGCCGAGGCCTTTCCCGACGGCTCGCTGCTCGGCCCGCTGCAGATCCGCTCGTCGGAAGACGCCTTCGTCGACGAGATCTTCGGCGCGGCGCCGGACGCCGGAGCGCCGCTGCTCGCCGCCCGGGTGCCGCGGGCCTGCATCGACCTCAACCGCGCGCCCGACGACCTCGACCCGGCGCTGATCGCCGGTGCCACCCGGCGATTCCTGAACGCCCGCATCGCCGCCGGGCTCGGGGTGATTCCGCGGGTGGTCGGCGACGGGCGGCCGATCATCCAGGGCAAGCTGCCGCTCGCCGAGGCGCAGCGGCGGATCGTCGACTACTGGCACCCCTATCACGACCGGCTGCGCGGGCTGCTGGCGGAAGCCCGGGCGCGCTTTGGCACGGCGATCCTGTTCGACTGCCATTCGATGCCGCACGACGCGCTGAACGCTGCGCCCAAGGTCTGGGGCCGGCGCCCGAACGTGATCCTCGGCGACCGGTTCGGGGTGTCCTGCGAGCGCTGGCTGATCGACGCGGCGACCGACCTCTTCGAGGCCGCCGGATTCGCCGTCGCCCGAAACGCCCCCTTCGCCGGCGGCTACATCACCCAGGCCTATGGCCGGCCACAGCTCGGGGTGCAGGCGTTGCAGATCGAGATCGACCGCTCGCTCTACATGGACGAGACCCGGATCGAGCGGAGGCCGGACTTCGGCGAGATCGCGGCCCAGGTCGGACGGGTGGTGGCCGGGCTGGCCGAGCTCGGGCCGCGGTCGCTGCCGGTCGCCGCCGAATAGCCCAAAAAAAGAGGCCGTGCACGAGGCACGGCCCAAGTTTAGGGAGGAAACGCCCGTAGGGCGTGTATGATGCAACGCATCACGCCTTCGAGTTTATGCCGCGGCGCAGCATAGTCAACCGGGCGCGCATATTTTTTCGATCCACCGCGGCGTTTTTCGCCCGGATGCTTAAAAAAACATCTTCGCGCGGGCAGGCGGCGGATTTTCAGCGCAGAGAACGGCCGAGCATGATCGAATCGCGGCCAAACCGGGCGCGAATCCGGTCCTTCGCCTGCTCCGCGGCCAGATGCCGGGCGGATTCGGGGTCCAGCAGGTCGCCGAGGAGTTCGGAATCGGCGGCGGGGCCGAGGCCGGCGAGGCCGACTCCGATCAGGCGGAACGGTCCCGCGGCGATGTCGCGGCGCAGCATCGGCAGGGCGACACGGTAGATTCTTTCCGCCATGCGACTGGGGATCTCGAGGGTCTGGCGGCGGGTCAGGATGCGGTGGTCGCTGCGCTTGAGCTTGAGGGTCACGACAGCGCCGGCGAGGTTGCCGGCCTTGGCGCGGGCGGAGACCTGCTCGGCGAGGGTCCAGAGGTGCCAGCGCAGGGTGTCGGGATCGGCGGTGTCCTCGGCGAAGGTGGTCTCGTGGGAAATCGATTTGATCGCCTGGTCGGGGCTGACGGGGCGGGCATCGAGGCCGCGGGCGAGGTGCCAGAGGCGGTCGCCGAGCGAGCCGAAGCGGCGGATCAGAGCCTTGCGGTCGCGGGCGCGCAGGTCGGCGATGCCGCGGATGCCCTCCGACTCCAGGGCGGCCAGGGTGGCGCGGCCGACGCCCCAGATCAGCGATACCGGCTGGCGGGCCAGGAAGTCGAGGGTCTCGGCGCGGCCGACGATGGCGAAGCCGCGGGGCTTGTCGAGGTCGGAGGCGATCTTGGCCAGGAACTTGTTGTGCGAGAGGCCGACGGAGAGGGTGATGCCGAGCTCGGTCTCGACGCGGGACTGCAGGCGGGCGAGCAGGACGGCGGGCGGGGAGCGGTGCAGGCGCTCGGTGCCGGCGAGGTCGAGGAAGGCCTCGTCGAGCGAGAGCGGTTCGACCAGCGGGGTGAGCTCGAGCATCATCGCGCGGATGGCGCGGGAGACCTCGAGGTAGCGCTCCATGCGCGGGCGGATCACCACCGCCTCGGGGCAGAGCGCCAGCGCCTTGAACATCGGCATGGCGGAGCGGACGCCCTTGATCCGGGCGATGTAGCAGGCGGTGGAGACGACGCCGCGGCTGCCGCCGCCGACGATGACCGGGCGGTCGCGCAAGCTCGGGTCGTCGCGCTTTTCCACCGCGGCGTAGAAGGCGTCGCAGTCGAGATGGGCGAGGCCGAGCGTGCGCAGCTCGGGATGGGAGAGCGTGCGCGGGCTGCGGCAGGCCGGGCAGCGGCCCGGGGCCTCGAAGGCGGTCAGGCAGTCGCGGCAGAGGCTCGGGGCGGGGTCCATCGCGGCAGGATAGCAGACCGCCCGGGGCGGGGGGAGAGGGGCGGGCCGCGGGCCCCGGCGCGCACCGCGATTTTCGCCGTTGAAATGCGGGGTCAATCGGCGGCTACTGGCGAGAGGGACCGCAGCCTCGGGAGGCATCGTGAGCCGCATCTATCATGACGGCAACCGGCGGCTGCAGGATGCGTTCGACAGCCGGCGCATCGCCGACCGGCTGGAGGCAGTGACGCTGCGCGCGGCGTTCAGCGAGGGCGACCGGGCGTTCATCGAGGGGGCGATGTTCTTCTTCCTGGCGACGGCGGACGCCGAGGGCCGCCCGGACTGCTCGTTCAAGGGCGGCCTTCCGGGCTTTGTCAGGGTTACCGGCCCGGACGAGCTGGCGTTCCCGGACTACGACGGCAACGGCATGTTCAAGAGCCTCGGGAACATCCTGGTGAACCCGGCCGTCGGGCTGCTCTTCATCACCATGGGCGAGCGGCCGGACCGGCTGCGAGTGCAGGGCGAAGCAAGGGTCTCGGGCGATGACCCGCTGATCGGGAGCTTCGTCGGCGCGCAGCTGCTGGTGCGGGTGACGGCGCGGGCGATCTTCCCGAACTGCCCCCGGTATATCCCGCGCGACGGGGCGCCCTCGGTCTATGCGCCGCGGCCAGGCATCGAGCCGCCGGAGCCGGCGTGGAAGGGGTTCGAGGAGTTCCGCGACGCGGTGCCGGCGCGGGCCCCGACGCCGAAACGCGGACTTGATACGAAATCCGGTTGAGGGACTTGAGCCCGCTGGAGCGCGAGCGACGTCAAAGGTTTACGAGGATCCGCGCCATGTGGAACCCATGTGGAAGCCGTACGGAATCCATATGGCCAGTAAAACAGTCAGGATCAAATCGTTAAGGCGCCCGCGAAGGGCGGGATCAGCGACGGGACCGGCAGGCCGGCCTGATTCGCGTCGGGAATTGCCATGTCGCCGGACCAGCCGCGGTTTGCGGCAGAGGTGATCATCAGCACCGAGAGAAGGAATGGCTCGGGGCCGGAGCCGGCGGTCGCCACTACGAGTGCGGGCCGGTGCTGGCGGGCTTCGGCGTCGGTGTAGGGGAAGGGGACGCGAACCACGGCTACCGCCTATGACGCATTGCCGTTGCGGCGGCAACGCCTGCCTCTTGCCGGCGCGCCGGTCAGGGGTCGAGGCGGAGGTGGCGCAGGCGCAGGGCGTTGGTGATGACCGAGACCGAGGAGAGGCTCATGGCGGCGGCGGCGAACATCGGCGAGACCAGGAGGCCGAGGAAGGGATAGAGGACGCCGGCGGCGAGCGGCACGCCGGCGGCGTTGTAGACGAGCGCGAAGAACAGGTTCTGGCGGATGTTGCGCATGGTCGCGAGCGCCAGGCGGCGGGCGCGGACCAGGGCGGCGAGGTCACCGCGGAGCAGGGTGACGCCGGCGCTCTCGATCGCGACGTCGGCGCCGGTGCCCATGGCGATGCCGACGTCGGCCCCGGCCAGCGCCGGGGCGTCGTTGACGCCGTCGCCGGCCATGGCGACGCGGCGGCCCTGCGCCCGCAGGTCGGAGACCAGGCGGGCCTTGACCTCGGGGGTGGCGCCGGCGCGGACCTCGTCGATGCCCAGGCGCGCGGCGACGGCGCGGGCGGTGCGCTCGGCGTCGCCGGTGGCCATCACGATCCGCAGGCCGGAGGCGCGCAGCGCGGTCAGGGCGGCGGCCGCGGTGGGCTTGATCGGGTCGGCGACGGCGAGCAGGCCGGCCAGCGCGCCGTCGACGGCCACGAACATCACGGTCTCGCCGGCGTCGCGGCGGCCGTCGGCGTCGAGCCCGGGGTCGACGGCGAGGCCGAGGTCGTCGAGCATCGCGGCGTTGCCGAGGGCCACGGCCTGGCCGTCGATGTGGCCGGTGACGCCCTTGCCCGGATGGGCGGCGAAGTCGGCAGCGGCGGCGAGCGGCAGGCCGCGGGCCTCGGCGGCGGCGACGACGGCGGCGGCGAGCGGGTGCTCGGAGCCGTGCTCGAGGCTGGCGGCGAGGCGGAGCAGTTGGGATTCGTCGTGGCCGGCAGCGGGGAGAACGGCGGTGAGCTCGGGCCTGCCGCGGGTGAGCGTGCCGGTCTTGTCGAGGACGAGGGTGTCGGCACGGGCGAGGGCTTCCAGGGCGGCGGCGTCGCGGATCAGCACGCCGGCGCCGGCGCCGCGGCCGGTGGCGGTCATGATCGACATCGGCGTGGCGAGCCCGAGGGCGCAGGGGCAGGCGATGATCAGCACCGACATCGCGGCGAGGAGCGCGTGGGCGAGCGCGGGCGGCGGGCCGAAGGCGGCCCAGGCGAGGAAGGCCAGCGCGGCGGCGGCGATGACGGCGGGGACGAACCAGGCGGCGACCGCGTCGGCGAGGCCCTGGACCGGCGCGCGCGAGCGCTGGGCCTCGGCGACCATGGCGACGATGCGGGCGAGGGTGGTGTCGGCGCCGACACGGCGGGCGACGACGACGAGGCTGCCGGTGCCGTTGAGGGTGGCGCCGGTGAGCGGGTCGCCGGGGCTCTTCTCGACCGGGAGGGGCTCGCCGGTCAGCATGCTCTCGTCGACGGCGGAGCGGCCCTCGAGGACTTCGGCGTCGACCGGGATCCTGGCGCCGGGGCGGACGCGGAGGCGGTCGCCGGGGTGGACCGCAGCGACCGGGATCTCGGTTTCGCTGCCATCGGGGCGGACGAGGCGGGCGGTGGCGGGAGCGAGGTCGAGGAGCGCGCGGATCGCCGAGCCGGTTCGGGCACGGGCGCGGAGCTCGAGGATCTGGCCGAGCAGGACCAGGACCACGATGACGGCGGCGGACTCGAAATAGACCCCGACCCGGCCGTGGGCGTCGCGGAAGCCTTCGGGGAAGCGGTCGGGGACGAGGACGGCGGCGAGGCTGAAGAGATAGCCGGCGGCGACACCGACCGCGATCAGGCTGAACATGTTGAGACGGCCGCTGCGGAAGGAGCGCGCGCCGCGCACGAGGAAGGGCAGGCCGGACCAGAGCACGACCGGGGTGGCCAGCGCGAGCTCGAGCCAGGCCGCGTTGCGCAGGCCGAGCCAGGCGTCGAGCGGCAGGCCGAGCATCGGGGCCATGGCGAGGACGAGAAGCGGCAGGGTCAGGGCGGCGCCGACGGCGAAGCGGCGGCGGAAGTCGGCAAGCTCCGGATTCGGGGCGTCGGCGGCGGGGACGCCCTTGGGTTCGAGCGCCATGCCGCAGATCGGGCAGGTGCCGGGGCCGATCTGCTCGATCTCGGGGTGCATCGGGCAGGTGTAGAGGGTGCCCGCGTCGGCGGGCGGCTCGGCTCGCTCGCCCAGGAACTGTGCCGGGTCGGCGGCGAAGCGGTCCCGGCAGCGGCTGGAGCAGAAGTGATAGACCTGCCCGGCGTGGGTGTGGCGGGGCTTGCCCGCGGCAGGGTCGACCCTCATGCCGCAGACCGGATCCCGCGCGAGGGTCGTCGCGCGGTCGAGTTCGGATGCGTGCATTGCGGGTTCCCTTTGCCGGACTGCGCCTTATATGCGGCTTCCAGCAACTGGAAGGTCAAGGGGCGAGGCCATGAATATCGGCGAGGTCGCGGCGCGGAGCGGGCTGCCCGCGAAGACCATCCGCTACTACGAGGAGATCGGGCTGGTGCGGCCCGAGCGCGGCGCCAACGGCTATCGGTCGTTCGGCGAGCGGGAGGTGCACACGCTGGCGTTCCTGGCGCGGGCGCGCTCGCTGGGGTTCGGCATCGAGGAATGCCGCGACCTGCTGGCGCTCTACCATGACCGGGAGCGGGCCAGCGCCGACGTGAAGCGGCTGGCGGCCGGGCATCTGCAGCGGATCGAGCGGAAGATCGCGGAGCTGCGGGCGATGCAGGGGACGCTCGGCCGGCTGGTCGAGCGCTGCCACGGCGACGAGCGGCCGGACTGTCCGATCCTGGAGGACCTGGCGCGGGCGGGGACTGCCGGCTGACGGCGCGCGGATCGGCGAGGCTCCGCGCAAGCGGCGGTTGTCGCGATAGCGTCACAAAACCGGTGCATGGTGACGCCGTCTCGAATCCATGGCCTGGGAGCCCCTCATGCGCATTTCATTCGCCGGGATTGCGGTTGCTGCCGCGATCGCCGTCGCCTCGCCCTCGCTCGCGGACACCCGCCTCACCGGGTCCGGAGCGAGCTTTCCGTTTCCGCTCTATGCCGCCTGGTTCAAGGATTTCAGCAGCAAGACGGACGGCGTCACCGTCGACTACCAGTCCAAGGGCTCGTGGTGCCGGCATCACCGATTTCATTAACGGTGTCGTGGACTTCGCGGCCAGCGATGCGGCAATGAATGACGAGGAAATCTCCCAGGTCAAGCAAGGTGTAGTCCTTCTGCCGATGACCGCCGGCGAGATCGTTCTCGCCTACAATCTGCCCGGCGTTTCCGAGCTGAAGCTGCCGCGCGACGTCTACTCCGGCATCTTCGTCGGCGACATCACCAACTGGAGCGATCCGCGAATCGCCGCCGCGAATGAGGGAGTGTCGCTGCCTGATCTGCCGATAACGGTTGTGGTCCGGTCCGACGGCTCGGGTACGACCTTCGTGTTTACGAGCCACATGGCGACAATCAGTGACGCGTTCAACGAGCAGACGGGTGCCGGCAAGACGGTGCAGTGGATGAACTCGGACAAGCTCGTGAAAGCGCCGCAGAATGCCGGCGTCACCGCGACGATCCTCCAGACTCCCGGCGCGATCGGCTATATCGAGTATGGATACGCCAAGCAAACCGGCGTCCCGATGGCGTCGCTGGAAAACAAGGCCGGCAACTTCATCACGCCGGGCGGCGACGGCGGCGCGGAAGCACTTGCGAGCGCCAAGTTCGACGACAACATGCGGTCGTTCAACACCGATCCCGAGGGCGATGGGGCGTATCCGATCTCGTCCTTCACCTGGATGCTGTTCTACAAGGACGGCCAGGATCCGGAGAAGGTGGCGGCGATCAAGCAGATGATCGAATACGGGCTGACCGACGGCCAGGCGATGGCCGACCAGCTCGGCTATATTCCGATGCCGGCAGCGGTAATCGATCAGGTTCGCGCGGCCGAGGAGAAGATCGGCGCCGGCACCTGACGACGCCGGCCGTTCGAGAGGGATCGGACCTGAAGGTCTGGCCGGCGCCGCACAAGCGGCGCCGGCCATCGCTTGGGGGCGAGAAGCAGAGATGACAATTTCCGACCCGACCATCGCCGGCCGCAAGTCGATTTCGCAGGCGCCGACGCAGGGCGAGATCGTGACCGACCGGGCGTTCCGGGCCTGCGCCTACGCTGCGGGCGCCCTGGTGGTGGTGCTGCTGGCCTACATCCTGTGGAAGATCGGGGTGCAGGCGCAGCCGGCGATGGCGAGGTTCGGGCTGGGGTTCCTGACCAGCGACGTCTGGGACCCGGGCCGTGAGCAGATGGGCATCCTGGCCGAGATCTGGGGCACGCTCTACAGCTCGATCCTGGCGCTGGCGCTGGCCGCCTTCTTCGGCATCGGCGTTGCGATCTTCCTGACCCAGGATTTCCTCGATCCCCGGCTGGCGCGGGTGTTCCGGACGGTGATCGAGATGCTGGCGGCGATTCCCTCGGTCGTCTTCGGGCTGTGGGGAATCTACGTGGTGATCCCGAACCTGCGGCCGATCGCCAACTGGCTGCACGGCAATTTCGAGTGGGTCCCGCTGTTCTCGACCTCGCTGGCTGGGCCGGGGCTGGCGCCGGCGGTGATCGTGCTGGCGATCATGGTGCTGCCGACGGTGGCGGCGATCAGCCAGGACAGCTTTACCCTGATCCCCTACAAGACCAAGGAAGCCGCCTACGGCATGGGCACCACCAAGTGGGAGGCGATCCTGAAGGTGATGGTGCCGACCGCCACCAGCGGCATCTTCGCCTCGCTGGTGCTGGGGTTCGGCCGGGCGCTGGGCGAGACCATGGCACTGGCGATGCTGATCGGCAACTCCAACCAGATCAGCTGGTCGCTGTTCTCGCCGGCCAACACGCTCGCCTCGCTCCTGGCCTCGCAGTTTCCGGAGGCGAGCGGCCTGGAGGTGCAGGCGCTGATGTACGCGGCGGTGGTGCTGCTGGTGATCTCGCTGGCGGTCAACGTGATCGGGACGGTGATCATGGCGTTCTCGTCCAAGCAGAAGGTCTCCTGAGCGATGGTCGCGACGCCTGGACTTTACCCGCTCCCCGCGGCCGTCACCCCGGCGGTCCCGAGCCTGCGCCACTCGTTCAGCGATCGCCGGTCGCTGCGCAACCTGATCCTGTCGGTGCTGCTCTGGATCGTGGCGATGCTGGCGGCGGTGCCGCTGCTGTCGGTGCTTTACATGCTGGTCACCCATGGCGGCCATCGGCTGGGGCTGGCGCTTTTCACCGAGCTGCCGCCCGCCGGCCTGGAGCAGGGCGGCGGCTTCGGCAACGCCATCGTCGGCACCGTGGTGATGGTGGCGATCGCCACGCTGATCTCGGTGCCGTTCGGGGTCCTCGGCGGGCTGCTGCTGGGGGTGATCCAGCCGCACGGCCGGCTGTCGGATGCGACCCGCTTCATCGCCAAGGTGCTGACCGGGTTCCCGTCGATCCTGGCCGGCGTCTTCGTCTATGCCTGGCTGGTGCTGGCGATGGGCACCTACTCGGCGCTGGCCGGCGGCGTGGCGCTGGCGGTGCTGATGCTGCCCACGGTGATGCTGACCGCCGAGCAGGCGGTGCGGATGGTGCCGCAGCGGATGAAGGACGCCGCCTACGGCATGGGCTGCACCCAGACCCAGTCGATCTGGAAGGTGGTGCTGCCGACGGCGATGCCGGGGATCCTCACCGGGGTGATGCTGGCGGTGGCGGGTGCCGCCGGCAACTCGGCGCCGCTGCTCTTCACCGCGCTGTTCTCGAACTACTGGATCGGCAGCTTCCGCGAGCCGACGGCGTCGCTGGCGATCCTGATCTACAACTTCTCCGGCATGCCGTTCCCGAACCAGATCGAGCTCGCCTGGGCGGCGTCGCTGGTGCTGGTGCTGATCGTGCTTGCCTTCAACATCCTGAGCCGGCTGATCAGCTCGCGACGGGTCTGACCGAACAAAACTGGAGGGCCCCATGGCCGTGATCGAAAAGACTGCAAGTGTCGCCGAGAGGCCGGCCCCGCGGGCCGCGCAACCGGCCGCCATCGACGCCCGGATCGACAAGATCTACTACGGCAAGTTCCTGGCGGTGCGCGACAGCCACATCGCCATCGAGAAGAACAAGATCACCGGCTTCATCGGGCCCTCGGGCTGCGGCAAGTCCACGGTGCTGCGCAGCCTGAACCGGATGAACGACCTGATCCCGAGCTTCCGGCTGGAGGGGCACGTGCAGTTCCTCGGCCAGGACATCTACGCCAAGGGCATCGACCCGGTGGTGGTGCGGCGGCACGTCGGCATGGTGTTCCAGCAGCCGAACCCGTTCTCGATGTCGATCTACGAGAACGTGGCCTTCGGGCTCCGGCTCAATCGCTACCGCGGCGACTACGCCCAGCGCGTCGAGTACGCCCTGCGCCGGGCCGGGCTGTGGGACGAGGTCAAGGACAAGCTGAAGCAGAACGGGCTGGCGCTGTCGGGCGGACAGCAGCAGCGGCTCTGCATCGCCCGGGCGATCGCGACCGAGCCGACGGTGCTGCTGATGGACGAGCCGTGCTCGGCACTCGACCCGATCGCGACGCGGATCATCGAGGAGCTGATGCTCGACCTGAAGAAGGACTTCACGGTGGCGATCGTCACCCACAACATGCAGCAGGCGACGCGGGTCGCGGACACCACGGCGTTCTATTCGGTGGACATCTCGGCGGGCAGCCGGACCGGGTTCCTCTGCGAAGTCGGCCCGACGGAGCAGATCTTCAAGGCGCCGCGCCAGGATCTGACCCGGCGCTACATCTCCGGCGAGTTCAGCTGAGCGCAGCGGCGCGGTCGGGCGGCGCGGGAAGCACGCCGCCCAACCGGGCCTGGACGGTTTCGACAGATGCAGTGGGCCCGGCTCAACCTTCCGGAGATCGACTGCGCCTTGCAGGGGCTCGGCGCGTCGAACCCGTTTGACGACGAGAGCGACGGGCCGCTGGCGCTGGACTGGGTGCGCTGCCTGGCGGAGGGGTATCGCCATGTCGACCGGCTGCTGGCCGCGCGGACCGAGATCTTCGCCTATGGCCAGACCGGGGAGATCGTCGAGCTGAACCATCTGGTGCTCTGCGGCGCCTCGCCGGAGCGGCGGGCGCTGTTCGCGGACCACATCGCCGAGACCGAGCGCTGGTTCTACGAGCGGCCGGGAGAGGGGATCGCCGAGGTCTTCGACTGGTACCAGCGCAATCGGACGCGACCGCCGCGGCCGCTGGCAGCGGGCATGTTCGTGCAGGTGGTCAGTTCGCCGCAGCTGTTCATCGAGGGCAACCGGCGCACCGCCGCGCTGCTGGCGAGCTACCTGCTGGCCCGGGCCGGGCTGCCGCCGCTGGTGGTGGGCGCGTCCAGCCTCGAGCGCGGCCGCGAGGTCGCCGAGCGCTGCAGCACCATCGACCGCAGCGGCTTCGCCAGCGGCGTCGCCATCGCCCTGGCCGCCCACCGGGTAAGCGAGTTCCTCCTCGACGCCTGCGAGCCGCGTTTCCT
Organism: uncultured Alphaproteobacteria bacterium; assembly: GCA_963847795.1. Classification (GTDB taxonomy): domain Bacteria; phylum Pseudomonadota; class Alphaproteobacteria; order Rhodobacterales; family Rhodobacteraceae; genus Amaricoccus. Next base: position 79,596 of record CAWKBH010000010.1, on the reverse strand, counting down.
GCTCGCGCCCTCTCCGGCCGACGCGCCACGCTGAGGCTGCCGGGCGCCCGTTTGGCGCAGCCGCCAGGAGCCGTGACGTTTGCGATCGCTCGCGGGGAGGTGCTAGGTTCTTCGGCGGTGCCCGGTGCGCCGACATGCAGGGGCGGAGCTGTGGGCTGGCAAAGACTTGTGATCGGGCCATCGGGCAATGCGGGCCTGAAGCGGGGCGCGCCGGCGATCGTGCTGGGGTCGTTTCTCGCCCTGGCGGGGCCCGCCGCGGGCCAGGACGTACCATCCGACGGTTCGGTGCTGCCGTTTCCGCCGGCGCCGATGGCGGGCAAGGCCGCGCCGCGGCTGCAGGATTCGACGATGATCTGGCCGGAGGCGCCGCAGCACCTGCCCAAGGACGCGCCGAACATCCTGATCGTGCTCATCGACGACGTCGGCTTCGGCATCTCCGACGCCTTCGGCGGCGAAGTGCACACGCCGACGCTGGACAAGCTGGCGGCCGAAGGCATCAGCTACAACGAATTCCACACCACCTCGATCTGCTCGCCGACCCGCGCCGCGCTGCTGACCGGTCGCAACCACACCCGCGTGGGCTCCGGCACCATCGCCGAGCGCGCCGTGGCCTGGGACGGCTATACCGGGGTGATCCCCAAGAACGCCGCGACCATCGCCGAGATTCTCAAGGACTACGGCTACCACACCGCCGCCTTCGGCAAATGGCACAATACCCCCGTGGTGGAGACGACGGCGATCGGGCCGAAGGACCGCTGGCCGAACGGCTACGGCTTCGAGTATTTCTACGGCTTCCTCGGCGGCGAGACCTCGCAATGGGAGCCGCGGCTGACCGAGAACTACGACGCGGTCGAGCCGCCGGAGCATGACCCCACGTACCACCTGACCTCGGACATGGTCGACAAGTCGCTGGCATGGCTCGACGAGTACCGCGCCTTCGACCCGTCGAAGCCCTTCTTCATGTACTGGGCGCCCGGTGGCGTGCACGGGCCGCACCACGTCTTTCAGGAGTGGGCCGACAAGTACAAAGGCAAGTTCGACACCGGCTGGGACGCCTACCGGGAACGCACCTACGCGCGCCAGCTCAAGATGGGGGTGATCCCCGCCGGCACCAAGCTCACCCCGCGCGACCCCACCATGCCGTCCTGGGACAGCATCCCCGCCGAGCAGCGGCCGTTCCAGGAGCGGCTGATGGAGCTCTTCGCCGGCTTCGTCGAGCATACCGACACCCAGGTCGGGCGGCTGCTCGACGGCATGCAGTCGCGCGGCCTCCTCGACAACACGCTGATCTTCTACATCTTCGGCGACAACGGATCGAGCGCGGAGGGTCAGCAGGGTTCGATCAGCGAGCTGCTGGCGCAGAACAACATCGCGAACACCGTCGAGGAACAGATCGCCGCGCTCGACAAGCTCGGCGGCCTCGAGGCGCTGGGCACGTCCAAGACCGACAACATGTACCACGCCGGCTGGGCCTGGGCCGGCGATACGCCGTTCAAAGGCACGAAGCTGCTCGCGTCCTATTTCGGCGGCACACGCAACCCGATGGTCGTGGCCTGGCCAGGCCACATCCGGCACGACGGGATCATGCGCCAGCAGTTCCACCACGTGAACGACATCGCCCCGACGATCTATGACGTGCTGCACATCGCCCCTCCGAAGCTGGTCAACGGCTACGAGCAGATGCCGATGGATGGCGTGAGCCTCGCCTATACCTTCGCCGACGCCGCGGCCCCGACGCAAAAGCATGTGCAGTTCTTCGACAACAACGGCAGCCGCGGCATCTACGAGGGCGGCTGGTTCGCCGGCACTTTCGGCCCGTTCATTCCGTGGGACACCCCCGGTTCCGCCCGGCGCCTCGCCAACTGGGATTCGGCGGCGGACGTCTGGGAGCTCTATGATCTCAAGACCGACTTCTCGCAGGCCGACGATCTCGCGGCCAAGGACCCCGAGAAGCTGGAGGAGATGAAAAAGGAGTTCCTGAAGGTAGCCGAGGCGAACAAGGACTTCCCCATCGGCGCCGGCAACTGGCTGCGGCTCCACCCCGAGGACCGGATCGCATCGCCCTACAAGGCCTGGACTTTTGGACCCAACACCCGGCGGATGCCCGAGTTCACCGCCCCCGGGGTCGGGCGGCAGAGCACGCGGGTGACGATCGACGCCGAGTTCGGCGACGATGCCAATGGCGTGCTCTATGCCGTGGGCGGCGCGGGCGGCGGGCTGAGCGTCTACATGCAGGACGGTCGCCTCGTCTACGAATACAACATGATGATCATCGAGAACTATCAGACCCGGACCGATAAGATCCCCGCCGGCAAGCATGAGATCGTCATCGACACCAAGATCGCTCAGGCGGCCGGTCCGGCGGAAGTCGTCATCACCGTCGATGGCAGCGAAGCGGCGCGGACGACCGTGGCGCGCACCGTGCCTGCCGCCTTCACCGCGACCGAGTCGTTCGACGTCGGCGTCGATCTCGGCTCGGCAGTGTCGCAGGCCTATGCCGGCAAGGCCCCCTTCGCCTTCGACGGCAAGATCGAGCAGGTGAAGGTCACACAGTAGACGGCGCGGAGCCGGTCCCGAGCGGGCGCTGATCGCGGACCGAGAAAACACTTGATGACCGGCCCCTGCTTCACGGAGTGTGCACGCGAGCGGCGGAAGCCTCGGCGGCGGTGGTGCGCCCGGAGCTTGCTGGGGAGGATCAGAAGCGAAAATGCGGCAGACCTGGCGCTGGTTCGGTCCGAAGGACCTGGTTTCGGTGGACGACATGCTGCAGGCCGGCGTCGAGGGTGTGGTCTCGGCGCTGCACCACGTGCCGACCGGCGCGGTCTGGGAGCCGGCGGAGATCGCCAGGCGCCAGCAGGAGATCGGGCGCCGCCGCGACGGGTCGCCCTCGGGCCTGGCCTGGGAGGTGGTCGAGAGCGTGCCGGTCTCGGAGGACATCAAGAAGCAGAAGGGCGACTGGCGCGTCCACCTCGCCAACTACCGGCAGAGCCTGCGCAACCTGGCGGCGGCGGGGATCGAGGTGGTCTGCTACAACTTCATGCCGGTGTTGGACTGGACGCGCACCGACCTGGCGTTCCGCCTGGGCCACGGCGGCACCTGCATGCGGTTCGATTTTCCCGATTTCGCCGCTTTCGATCTGCACGTCCTGGCGCGCCCCGGGGCGGCCGAGGACTACCCGCCGGAGCTGCGCGAGGAGGCCGGGCGCCGCTTCGCGGCGATGGACGACGGCAGGCGCCGGCAGCTGACGCGCAACATCGCCTTCGGGCTGCCCGGGGCCGCGGAGAGCCTGACGCTGGACGACCTGCGGACGCACCTGGCCGAATACGGGCCGATCTCTGCCGAGACGCTGCGGGGGCATTTCATCGCCTTTCTCGAGGAGGTGGTGCCGGTGGCCGCGGAGGTCGAAGTGCGGCTCTGCTGCCATCCCGACGATCCGCCGTTCGATCTGCTGGGGCTGCCTCGGGTGGTGTCGACCGAGGCGGACTATGTGGCGCTCCTTGCCGCCGTCGACAGCACGGCGAACGGGGTGACGCTGTGCTCGGGCTCGCTCGGGGCGCGGCCGGACAACGACCTGCCGGGGATGATGCAGCGGCTGGGCGACCGGGTGCACTTCCTGCACCTGCGCAACGTCCGGCGCGAGACGGCGGAGATCCGCGGCTCGTTCCACGAGGCCGAGCATCTCGGCGGCGGCACCGACATGGTGGCGCTGGTCGCCGCCGCCGTCGCCGAGGAGCGGAGGCGACGTGCAGCCGGACGGGCGGACGCCTCGATCCCGTTCCGCCCCGACCACGGCCAGGACATCCTCGACGACCTGAAGCGGCAGGCGCAGCCGGGCTATCCGGCGATCGGGCGGCTGAAGGGACTGGCGGAGCTGCGCGGGGTGATGACGGCGCTGGAGCACGGGCAGGCGTCCTGAGGGACGCCCGCCCGACGCGGGTCAGGCGGAGAGCTCGGCCGCAGTGATCGTGTAGCGGAAGCCGTCCGGGTCGAGGCAGTCGACCAGCTGGCTGGCAACCTCCGCCTGCGGGTACATCAGGAAGCCGACCTTGTGGGACGATCCCGGGAGCACGAGGTCGTGGCCAGTATTGTAGGCCATCCAGTTGCCCTCCCAGGCGCCGAAGAGCTTGTCGCGGGCAGCGACGACCACCGGAGAGCCGAGGGGGTTGCCGCCCGGCGGCTCCTCAAGCACGACCTTGCGCACGTCGGCGGGATCGACGGCGATCCAGCCTTGGGCGGCGAGGAAGACCTCGGAGCGGCAGTGCTGCGACTTGGAGATGGTCGCCGAGCCGGCGCCGAGGCTCTTGTAGCCGAAGGCCGACGGGGCGACGCGGATGCCGTAGACGTCGCGGGCCGGGATGCCGGCGGCGCGGGCGAGGCCGACATAGAGTGCGTTGAGGTCGGCGCACTTGCCGCCGAGATTGCCGGTCGAGAGCATGCTGGCGACGTCGCCGATGCCGCAGCCGCGCACCGCGGCGACGCGCTGGGTGTTGTCGACCACCCACTCGTAGATCGCCCGGGCGCGAGCCTCGTCGCCGTCGATGCCGGCGACGATTCGGTCGGCGGTATCCTTGACGATGCCGTCGACGGGGATGAGCTCGGTGCCGGTGAGGTTGAGGGCGCGCTCGGCGTCGCTGAGCGGCGCCACCGACGCGGGCGCGGCGAAGCGGGCGGCGCGGTCGCGGGTGCGGAAGCGGCTGACGGCTTCGAGCGACGGCGCCGCCACGTTCGCGGCGAAGGTCGCGTGCAGGATCTTGGTGCCGTAGGTCGGGTCGGTGACGACCTCGGCGGTGGTGGCGTTGCCGGACCAGCTGTCGTCTTCGGGCAGCATCCAGTCCGCCTCGACGAGCGAGGGCAGCGGCAGCCAGGCCTGGACGGGCCGCCGCTGGTGGCGATGTCGAGACGGGTGGTGACGCCGAAGCTGCGCCAGGGGCCGGGCTGCGGGTCGAAGCCGGCGGCCGCCCGGCCGCTGCGAGGCAGGATGAGCGCGGCGGCGGAGACCGCGGCCGCGCGGGTCAGGAATTCACGACGGTGCATGATGGACTGTTTCCTCCCGTTGCAGTGCTTCCTGCCGGTCGATGCCCGGCGGAATTGGCGTCAGTGTTCCGAGCCTGGCGACGAGGCCGGGATCGGTCCAGTCGAGCTCGCCCTCGGCGACGAGTGCCGGGGTGAGGCTGGAGTCGAGAACGAAGGTCGTCGGCAGTGCCGTGACCTGCCAGGCGCGCGTGGCGCTGCGGTCGCGGTCGAGGAGCACCGGCAGGCCCGCCGGATGATCCGCGAAGAAGCGGCGGACCCGGGCGTCGGGCTCGCCGACATCGACGAGGAGAATGTCGAAGGCGCCGCGGCCGGCGGCGGCGAGGCGCTCCAGCGCCGGCATCTCCTCGATGCAGGGCGCGCACCAGGTGGCGAAGAAATGCACGACCACGGGCCGGCCCGCGTGGTCGGCCAGGGCGACCCGGCTGCCGTCGAGGCTGTCGAGTTCGAGCGGAGGCCCGGCGGGCGTCGCCCAGGGGGCGAACTCGGCGGCGCGGACCGACCCGGGGCCGGTCAGGAGTGCAATTGCGGCGGCTGCCGCAAGCCAGCGGCGAGGAGACCGGACCGGCAGGTTGCCCCGAGCCTCGGGAGCAGCATCGAGCGCCATGCGGCCGATCCTCGGCCGGGCATCTGCAATTGTCAACGGCGGCGCATGCGGGTGAACGGAAGGTCTCGCGTCGGGCATTTATCTCGCTGAAGAAATGTGGCGGTGTCGGGCTTGCGTGTTGGGGGCGTGCATGTTGGGCAGCACTGGGCGAACATCCGGGAAGGCGCGGCGCGGGCTGGGCCGGATGACGGTCCGGAGCCGGCGATGCCGGCAGCCGCGCCGATGAGCGTGAGCGCTATCAGCCACCGCCGGGTGCTGAACATCGCGCTGCCGATCGTGGTCTCGAACGCGACGATCCCGATCCTCGGCGCGGTCGACACCGCGGTGGTCGGCCAGCTCGGCCTGGCCGCGCCGATCGGCGCGGTCGGGCTCGGCGCCATCATCCTCGCCTCGATCTACTGGATCTTCGGCTTCCTGCGCATGGGCACCACCGGGCTCGTCGCCCAGGCGCGCGGGGCGGGGGAGACGGCCGAGACCGGCGCGCTCTTGATGCGCGGGCTGATGATCGGCGGGGCGGCCGGGCTGGTGTTCATCGCCGCCCAGGCCGCGGTGTTCTGGGCCGCCTTTCGCCTCGCCCCGGCCTCGGCCGAGGTCGAGGCGCTGGCGCGCAGCTATCTCGCCGTGCGGATCTGGGGGGCGCCGGCGGCGATCTCGGTCTACGCGCTGACCGGCTGGCTGATCGCCATGGAGCGCGCCCGCGGGGTGCTGGCGCTGCAGCTGCTGATGAACGGCGTGAACGTGGTGCTCGACCTGACCTTCGTGCTCGGCTTCGGCTGGGGCGTCGCCGGCGTGGCGGCGGCGACGCTGATCGCCGAGTGGTCGGGGCTGATGTTCGGCCTCTGGCTCTGTCGCTCCGCCTTCGCGGGCGAGCAGTGGCGCGACTGGGCGCGGGTGTTCGATCCGGCGCGGCTGCGCCGCATGGCCCAGGTGAACGGCGACATCCTGATCCGCTCGGTGATCCTGCAGGCGAGCTTCACCAGCTTCCTGTTCTTCGGCGCCGGGCTCGGCGACGTGACGCTGGCCGCGAACCAGGTGCTGCTGCAGTTCCTGTCGATCACCGCCTACGCGCTCGACGGCTTCGCCTTCGCCGCCGAAGCGCTGATCGGCCAGACGCTGGGCAGCCGCGCCCGCGGCGAGCTGCGCCGGGCGGCGATCCTGACCTCGGAATGGGGGCTCGGTTCGTCGCTGGCGATGGCGGCGATGTTTCTCTTCGCCGGGCCGCTGCTGATCGACCTGATGGCCACGGCGCCGGAGGTGCGGGCGGCGGCGCGGCTCTACCTGCCGTGGATCGCCGCGGCGCCGCTGATCGGCATCGCCGCCTGGATGCTCGACGGCATCTTCATCGGCGCCACCGAGACCCGGGCCCTGCGCAACGCCATGATCGTCTCGGTGGCGGTCTATGCGGTGGCGCTGGCGCTGCTGCTGCCGCGGTTCGGCAATCACGGGCTCTGGGCGGCGCTGATGATCCTGAACGCCACGCGGGGGGTGACGCTGGGCCTGCGCTACCCGGCGCTTGGAGGCGCGGGCCGCCCGTTGAGGCGTCCCTCCGGCGCCGGCCGGTCCGCAGGGCGTGGCCGCGGACACTCTAAATGGCGAAGCCATTCGATTTATAATGAGCTGGTGCCGGTATCGGTCGCACGAGCGGGCCGGCCTCCGGCGCAATGCCGGTCAGGCGTGGGCGCGGCGCTTCGGGGACGGCTGCGAAGCGGGCGCCTGGGGCTGCGGGCGCGCGCAGGCGCGAGCCGCGCAGTTCGCCGGTCTGCTCGAGGATCGGGTAGGCGACCGTGGTCAGGTGGGCGTTGATCCGCTTCAGGTCGCGCAGCACGTCGAGGTGCAGCGCGCTGGTCTCGATGGTCTCGGGCAGGCCGTCGCGGAGGCGGCGGAAGTGGCGCTCGGTGGCGCGGAACTCCTCGTCGCGCAGCCGGTCCTTCTCGGCGACCAGATCGCGGGCGACCTGGGCGTCGCGGGAGACGAACACCGCCAGCGCCCGGCGCATCTGCTCGGCGATCAGCGCGTGGAAGGCGCGGATGTCGCGCCAGCCGTCGGCGGAGAAGTGCAGGCCCTGCTTCTGCTTCTTCGCGGCCAGCCGCAGCAGGCCGCGGTCGATGATGTCGCCGATATGCTCGAGGTTGGTGGTGAAGAGCACCGCCTCGAGCACCTGCGCGCTCTCCTCGGCGGTGAGCTCGCGCTGCATCAGGTGCGCGAGGTAGAGCTTGATCGCCTCCTGCTCGTCGTCGACCTGCTCCTCCAGCGCCGCCACCCCGGCGATGCGCCGCCCGTCGGCGTCGTCGAAGGTCAGGATGGTCTCGCGCAGCATCAGCTCGACCTTGTCGGCGAGGCCGAGCATCGCCCGCGTCGCCGCGTTCAGCGCCAGCGCGGGGCTGTCGAGCAGCGCCGGGTCGAGGTGGTCGAGCCGTTGTGGCGCGCGCCCGGGCTCGGGGTCGGGGAAGAGCCGCTCGAGCAGAGCCGCCGCGCGCCCGGCCAGCGGCAGGAACACCGCCACCAGCCCGAGGTTGAAGAGGCTGTGGAAGTCCGCCGCCAGCCGCCCGGCATCGCCGCCGAGCCGCGCCATCGCCGCGGTGGCCGGTCCCAGGCCGAGGAACACGACGAAGGCGCCGATCGCCCGGAAGGCCAGGTTGCCGTAGAGCACCCGCCGCGCCGGCAGCGGCTGATCGAGCGCCAGGCCCGTCGCCACCAGGCCGGCGCCGACATTGGCGCCCAGCACCAGCGCCAGCGCCAGCGGCAGCTCGACCAGCCCGGCGCCGGTCAGCGATATCACGAAGAGCACGAAGGCGACGCTCGAGTGCATCAGCCAGCTGAAGAGCGCCGCGAAGACCATCGCCAGCACCGGGTCGTGCGCCAGACGCTCCAGCACCAGCGCCGTCACCTCGCTGCTGCGCATCGGTGCCGAGGCGGCGACGATCAGGCTCAGCGCCAGCAGGATCAGCCCCAGGCCCACCAGGATCCGCCCGACCTGGGCGCTGCGGGGACGGCCTGGCATCCGTCCGAGCACCACGCCCCCCAGCAGGAACAGCGGCATCAGCGCCGAGAGGTTCAGCGACAGCGCCTGCACCGCCAGCGTGGTGCCGAGATCGGCGCCGAGCATCAGCGCCAGCGCCGCCGGCAGCGTGATGAGCCCGCGGCCGACGAAGGAGGTGACGAGCATCGCCGTCGCGGTGGCGCTCTGCAGCAGCGTCGCCGCCGCGGCGCCGGTCGCGGCGGCCCGGAGCGGTCGGGCCGCGGCCCGCGAGATCGCGCTGCGGATCTCGGCGCCGAAGCCCTTCAGCATCGCCGCCTGCACCATGTGCGTGCCCCAGAGGAGCAGCGCCACCCCGCCGATCAGGTTGAGCAGGATGGTGTGACCGGCCATGCGCGCGCGTCCTCCGGCGACCTCGGCGCCAGCAAACCCTTAAGAGACTACTAATCGGTTAACGGTGGCAATGCAGGGGTCCGGTGCGGGTTCCCTGTCGGGCCACCGGCGACGCCGCGGTTCGGTTGACCGGGCCGGGCGGACGTGCGAAGGGGCGCGCGACTTCCCTCATGTCCGAGCGATCCCGATGACCCCGCTGTCCAACTCCCAGATGCGCGACGCCGAGGCGTTGCTGCACCCCTATACCAACGCGGTGGCGCTGCGCCAGACCGGGGCGCAGATCATCGATCGCGGCGAGGGGGTGCGGGTCTACGACCAGAGCGGCCGGCCCTTCATCGAGGCGATGGCCGGGCTCTGGTGCTGCGGCCTCGGCTTCGGCAACGCCGAGCTGGTCGAGGCGGCGCGGCTGCAGCTGGAGAAGCTGCCCTACTACCACCTCTTCGGCGGCAAGAGCCACGAGCCGGCGGTGGAGCTGGCCGAGAAGATCAAGGCGCTGGCGCCGGGACGCATGGCGCGGGTCTTCTACCAGTCGAGCGGGTCGGAGGCCAACGACACCCAGGTCAAGCTCGCCTGGTACTACAACAACGCCCTCGAACGCCCTGCGAAGAAGAAGATCATCAGCCGGACCAAGGCCTACCACGGCGTGACCGTGGTCGCCGCCTCGCTGACCGGGCTCGTCAACAACCACCGCGACTTCGACCTGCCGGTCGAGGGCATCCGCCACCTCTCGACGCCGCACCACTGGAAGGGCGCGGAGCCGGGCGAGACCGAGGCGGCGTTCACGGCGCGGCTGGCGGCCGAGCTCGAGGCGATGATCGAGGCCGAGGGGCCCGACACCGTCGCCGCCTTCATCGCCGAGCCGGTGATGGGGGCGGGCGGGGTGATCGTGCCGCCGCAGGGCTATTTCCAGGCGATCGGCGCGGTCTGCCGCAAGCACGACATCCTGATGATCTCCGACGAGGTGATCTGCGGCTTCGGGCGCACCGGCGAATGGTTCGGGGCGCAGACGCTGGACTACCCGGCGACCTCGCTGTCGCTGGCCAAGCAGATGACCGGGGGCTTCCTGCCGCTGTCGGCGGTGGCGATCAGCGCCGAGATGGCCGAGGCGATCGAGGCGAACTCCGGCAAGATCGGCACCTTCGGGCACGGCTACACCTATGGCGGGCATCCGGTCGCCTGCGCGGTCGGCGTGAAGGCGGTCGAGATCTACGAGCGCCTGGACATCTGCGCCCGGGTGCGCGGGCTGGCGCCGCACTTCGCGGGCCATCTCGACCGGCTGGCGCAGCACCCGCTGGTCGGCGAGGCGCGCTACCTCGGGCTGATGGGCGGGCTCGAGCTGGCGCCGGACCGCTCGCCGCGCGGCTTCGCCGCGCCGGGCAAGGTCGGACCGCGGCTCGCGGCCGAGGTCACCGCGCGCGGGGTGATCACCCGGGCGATCGGCGACACCATCGCCTTCTGCCCGCCGATGATCATCACCGCGGACGAGATCGACGAGATGTTCGCGGCCGTCGGGCCGGCCCTCGACGCGACGCTCGACTGGGCGCGCGCCGAAGGCCACCTCGGCTGACGCTTGCCGCGCGCCCGGCGCTCGCTGCCGTGAAGACGCGGCTTTCCTGGGTCTGGGCGCAGATCACCGGCCGCTTCTGGTTCCGGATCAGCATCTATGCCCTGGCCGCGGTCGTCACCGCGCTGATCGCCCGCTACGGCGCGGCCTTCGTGCCGAAGGAGGTCGCGGGCTTCGTCAAGCAGGGCAGCGCCCGCGACCTGCTGACGCATCCTCGCCTCGAGCATGCTGGTGGTCGCCACCTTCTCGCTCGGCACCATGGTGCAGGCCTATGCGGCCGCGGCCAGCATCGCCACGCCGCGCGCGACCCGGGTGCTGATCGAGGACCCGTTCTCGCAGAACATGCTGTCGACCTTCCTCGGCGCCTTCGTGTTCTCGATGGTCGGCATCTTCGCCCAGAGCTTCGGCTACTACGGGCCGGAGGGCGAGGTGGTGATGCTGGTGGCCTCGGGCATCGTCATCGTGCTGGTGATCGCCGCGCTCTTCGCCTGCGTCGACCACCTCGCCAACATGGTCCGGCTCGGCGCGACCATCGCCAAGATCGAGGGCCGCGCCGAGGAGGTGATGCGCAGCCGCGCGGCCGCACCTCACCTCGGCGGCGTTCGGCTGACCGCGGACGCGCCGCCGACCAACTGGGAGGTGTTCTTCGACGACACCGGCTATCTCCGCCACATCGACACCGCCGCGCTGCAGAGGGTCGCCGAGCGCGCCGGCGGCGTGCTGGCGGTCCAGCGCCTGCCCGGCACGCTGATCGACCCGATGCACCCGCTGGTCCGCGCCAGCTGGGACCCCGACGCCGACGACGTCGCGGCGATCCGCAAGGCGTTCTCGATCGGCGCCGAGCGCTCGTTCGCCGAGGATCCGCGCTACTGCCTCGCGGTGCTGGCCGAGATCGGCTCGCGGGCGCTGTCGCCGGGGATGAACGATCCCGGGCACCGCCATCGGCATCATCGCCACGCTGCAGCGGCTGCTGACGCTCTGGGCCCGCGACATGGAGCCGCCGGAGGGGCCGCCGCCCTGCGGGCGGGTGCTGGTGCCGGACCTCGGGACCGACGATCTGTTCGAGGACGCCTTCGGCCCGCTGCTGCGCGACGCCGCGGGCATGCTCGAGGTCGGCATCCGGCTGCAGAAGACCCTGGCGGTGCTCGCCGTCGCCGGCCCGCGCCGACTACGCCCGCCAGGCGCGCGCGCTGTCGCAGCAGGCGCTGCGCCACGCCCGGGCGACGCTGCAGCTTGCCGAGGACGGCGACCGGCTGGCGGCGCTGGCGGCAGAGGTCGGGAGAACTGCGGCCTTGTGACCGCGGGGCGGAACGGCCAAAGTCGGGCCGTTCCCCGTCCGCCCGCAGCCGTCCCGCGAGCCTCCCCATGAACCCGCTGCGCGGCATCGGCCTGAAGATCGTCTCGGTGCTGGTCTTCACCATGATGGCGATCTGCATCAAGTCCTCGGCGCCGCACGTGCCGGCCGGCGAGGCGGTGTTCTTCCGCTCGTTCTTCGCGATCCCGGTGATCGTCGGCTGGCTGCTCTGGGAGCACAACCTGCGGCACGGCCTCGACACGCTGCACCCGCTCGGGCATTTCTGGCGCGGGCTGGTCGGCACCTCGGCGATGGGTCTCGGCTTCACCGCGCTCGGCCTCCTGCCGCTGCCCGAGGCGACGGCGCTCGGCTACGCCGCGCCGCTGCTCACCGTGATCTTCGCCGCGATGTTTCTCGGCGAGCAGGTGCGGGTCTTCCGCCTGTCGGCGGTCTTCATCGGGCTGGTCGGCGTGGTCATCGTGCTCCTGCCGAACCTGACGGTCACGAGCCTCGGCGGCGCCTCGGGGCTGCAGGCGGTGGGCGCGATGGCGGCGCTGCTCGGGGCGGTGTTCGCGGCGCTGGCGCAGGTCTTCGTGCGCAAGCTGATCCATACCGAGCCGACCGCGGCGATCGTCTTCTACTTCTCGGTCACCGCCTCGGCGCTGTCGCTGATCACCCTGGTCTTCGGCTGGGTGGTCCCGACGGCCCGCGAGGCGGCGCTGCTGGTCGGGGCGGGCCTGCTCGGCGGTATCGGCCAGATCCTGCTGACCGAGAGCTACCGCCACGCCGAGACCGGGGTGATCGCGCCGTTCGAGTACGTCTCGATGCTGCTGGCGCTGGTTCTGGGCTATTTCATCTTCAGCGAGGTCCCCACCCGCTCGATGCTGATCGGCGCGGCGCTGATCGTCGCGGCCGGGCTCTTCATCATCTGGCGCGAGCGCCGGCTCGGCATCCAGCGCGCCGGCGCCCGCAAGGTGATGACGCCGCAAGGCTGAGGCGCTTGACCGGCCGCGACCTCTGCTCCAAGGCTGGCGGCCATGCTGATCTACAAGGTGCTGCGTCCGGCGGAGTGGGCCGAGCTCGAGGCGGACGGCGCCAGCGTCGGCGCGCCGGTCGACCGCGCCGACGGCTACGTGCATCTCTCCACCGCCGCGCAGCTGGCCGGAGACGCTCGCGCGGCACTTCGCCGGCGAGGCCGGGCTGATGCTGCTGGCGCTCGACGCCGCGGCGGCCGGCCCGGCGCTGGCCTGGGAGCCGTCGCGTGGCGGCGCGCTGTTCCCGCACCTCTACGGGCCCCTCCGACGCGCCGACGTGCTCTGGGCCCGGCCGCTGACCGACGGCCCGGACGGGCCGCTGCCGCCAGCCGACCTCGCATGAGCCTCGGCGAGCGGCTGGCGCTGCCGCTGCTGCGCCGGCTCGACCCGGAGACCGCGCACGGGCTGGCGCTCGCCGCCCTGCGCGCCGGCCTCGGGCCACGGCGGCCGGCGATCAGCTCGCCGCGGCTGCGCACCCGCCTGGCCGGGCTGGATCTCCCCAACCCGCTCGGCCTCGCCGCCGGCTTCGACAAGAACGCCGAGGCGGTGGACGCGCTGGCCGGGGCCGGCTTCGGCTTCGTCGAGGTCGGGGCGGCGACGCCGCTGCCGCAGCCGGGCAACCCGCGGCCGCGGCTGTTCCGGCTGGCCGAGGACCGGGCGGTGATCAACCGCTTCGGCTTCAACAACGATGGCGCCGCGGCGATCGCGACCCGGCTGGCGGCGCGGCGGCCGGGCGGGATCGTCGGGCTGAACCTCGGCGCCAACAAGCTGAGCCCCGATCGGGCGGCCGACTACGCCCGCGTGCTGGCGACGGCGGGTCCCTTCGTCGATTTCGCTACCGTCAACGTCTCCTCGCCCAACACCGAGCGGCTGCGCGAGCTGCAGGGCGCAGCGGCGCTGCGCGACCTGCTCGCCGGGGTGACGGCCGCGAACCGAGCCCTGGAGCGGCCGCTGCCGCTGTTCCTGAAGATCTCGCCGGACCTCTCCGAGCGGGAGCTGGCCGAGCTGGTCGAGGTGGCGCTGGCGGCCGGGATCGCCGGTCTCGTCGCGACCAACACCACCCTCGCACGCGACGGGCTCGCGAGCCGCCATGCCGGCGAGGCCGGCGGGCTGTCGGGCCAGCCGCTCTTCGCCCGCTCGACCGCCGTGCTCGCCCGGGTGCACGCGCTGACCGCGGGCCGGCTGCCGCTGATCGGCGTCGGCGGCGTCGGCTCGGCCGAGCAGGCCTACGCCAAGATCCGCGCCGGGGCCACGGCGGTCCAGCTCTACAGCGCGCTGGTCTATGGCGGCCTGGCGCTGGTGCCGCGGATCCTGCGCGGCCTCGACGCCCTGCTGGCGCGCGACGGCTTCGCCAACGTCCGGGAAGCGGTCGGCACCGGGCGGGAGGCTTGGCTGCGCAAGCCCTGAGCGGCCGCGGGCCTTGCGCGCGGCGGCCGGCGGCTGCCATGCTCGCGGGCGACGCTGACGCCGCCGGCCCACGGCCGCAACCCTGAAGGAGGACCGCCGCATGTTCCTTCGCGCGCTTCTCGCCGCCGCCACGGCCCTCGGCCTCTCCGCCGCCGGGGCGCGGGCCTACACGCCTGCACATCCTGCATCTCAACGACATCCACAGCCGGATCGAATCGATCAACGGGTTCGATTCGACCTGCTCGGACGAGGACGAGGCGGCCGGCAAGTGCTTCGGCGGCGCGGCGCGGGTCTTCACCGCGGTGCACGGGCTCCGCGACCAGCTGAAGGCCGCCGGCGACAACGTGCTGGTGCTCGAGGCCGGCGACGTGTTCCAGGGCTCGCTGTTCTTCACCGCCTATTCCGGCCAGGCCGAGGCCGAGATGATGAACCGCATCGGCTTCGACGCCATGGTCTACGGCAACCACGAGTTCGACCTCGGCCCCGAGCCGCTGGCCAAGTTCATCGAGGCCGCGGAGTTCCCGGTGATCTCGGGCAGCGTCGACGTCTCCGGCGACAAGCTGCTGGCGCCGCTGGCGGTCGACCACCTCGTGCTCGAGGTCGGCGGCGAGAAGGTGGCGATCCTGGGGGCCACCACCCCGGACACCGCCGAGATCTCCTCGCCCGGCCCCACCGTGACGTTCCGCGACCCGGTCGCCTGGCTGACCGCCGAGGTGAAGGCGCTGGAGGCCCAGGGCGTCGACAAGATCGTGGTGCTCAGCCATCTCGGCGTGAAGGCCGACGTCAGGGTGGCCGAGGCGGTGCCCGGCATCGACGCGATCGTCGGCGGCCACAGCCACACCCTGTTCTCCAACACCGACGCCGAGGCGCCCTACCGCTACCCGCTGATGGTGACCGGCCCGGACGGGCAGGCGGTGCCGATCGTGCAGGCGGGCGCCTACTCGAAGTACCTCGGCCACCTGACGCTGAGCTTCGACGACGCCGGCAAGCTGACCGCGGCGACCGGCGACACCATGCTGCTCGACGCCGGGGTCAAGCCCGACCCGGCGATCCTGGACCGGGTCAAGGAGCTGTCCGGTCCGATCACGGAGCTGAAGACCCGCGCCGTGGCCGAGGTCGGCGCCGGCATCGACGGCAGCCGCGAGACCTGCCGCGCCATGGAATGCCCGATGGGCGACCTGGTCGCCGACGCGATGCTCGACCGGGTGAAGGGGCAGGGGGTGACGATCGCGCTGCAGAACGGCGGCGGGCTGCGCGCCTCGATCGGCGGCGGCACCGTGACCATGGGCGACGTGCTGGCGGTGCTGCCGTTCCAGAACACGCTGGCGACCTTCAACCTGGCCGGCTCGGGCATCGTCGCCGCGCTGGAGAACGGGGTCAGCCAGGTCGAGGACGAAGCCGGGCGGTTCCCGCAGGTCGCGGGGCTGCGCTTCACCTGGGACCCCAAGGTCGCGCCGATGCAGGGCCGGATCAAGTCGGTCGAGGTGCATGACGGTGAGAACTGGGTGCCGATCGACCCGGCCAAGGTCTACGCGGTGGTCTCCAACAACTTCATGCGCAACGGCGGCGACGGCTACGTCTCGCTGCGCGACGAGGCGACCAATGCCTACGACTTCGGGCCGGATCTCGCCGACGTGCTGGCGGACTATCTCGCGGCGCAGCCGGACTACCTGCCCGGAACCGACGGGCGGATCAGCAAGGTCGAATGAGCGTCGGGGGGGAGCGGCGCTCGGATAACGCGGGCGTTTTCCGCAAAAGGCCAGAAAGTTGAGCGGCCCTTTGGCCGCGGAGTCGTTTCTCCCCGCGGCTCTGGCCGCGGGGCCCCTGCTCCTGCCCGATAGATTTCAAGCCAGTATGAATGCCTGGGGCAGCGCGGGTGTGGGCGGTGCGACGGGGGTGCGGAACTGGGGGCGCGCGGGCGCGCTTTTCTGTTGCGCCGGGGCGGCACTGCTGGCGGAATGCCGGCCGCGGCCGGCGCCCGGCCGCGGGGAGGATCGCCATGAAGATTGCCGCCGCCGCTTATCCGATCGACTGGCACAATCGCTGGAACGACTATGTCGGCAAGCTGCGGGTCTGGGTGCGCACCGCGGCCGAGCAGGGCGCCGAGCTGCTGCTCTTCCCGGAATACGGCGCGATGGAGCTGGCGAGCCTGGCGGGCGAGGACAACGCCCGTGATCTGCAGCGCTCGATCGACGCGGTCAGTGCCAGGATCAAGGACGTCGACGAGCTGCACGGCAGCCTGGCGCGCGAGTTCAAGGTGCATATCGGCGCCGCCTCGGGGCCGGTCCGGCGCGAGGACGGCAAGCCGGTGAACCGGGCGCGGCTGTTCGCTCCCGACGGCAGCCACGGGGTGCAGGACAAGCTGATCATGACCCGGTTCGAGCGCGAGGAGTGGGGGATCGCCGCGGGCGGGCCGGCGCGGGTCTTCGACACCGCGCTGGGGCGGATCGGGATCCTGGTCTGCTACGATGCCGAGTTCCCGCTGATCGCCCGGGCGATGGCCGAGGCCGGGGCCGAGGTGCTGCTGGTGCCGAGCTGCACCGAAACGCCGCGCGGCTACTGGCGGGTCCGGGTCGGCGCCATGGCCCGGGCGCTGGAGAACCAGTGCATCGTGGTGCATGCCGCGACCGTCGGCGAGGCCGACTGGCTGCCGGCGGCCGACAAGAACCACGGTGCAGCGGCGATCTACGGGCCGCCGGATCTCGGTTTCCCGGAGGACGGGGTAATCGCCATCGGCAAGATGGACACTCCCGGCTGGGTCCATGGCGAGGTCACGCTGGAAGCCGTGCGCAACGCCCGCGCGGACGGAATGGTGCTGAGCTTCCGCGACTGGGCCGAGCAGGCGGAGCGGATCTCCGGGATCGAGACCGTGCTGCTGGGCGCGGCGGGCGAGGCCTAGCGTTTGGTGCAGGCACCGGCGCCGGCCACCAGCCGCCACAGCGCCTGCAGCCCGTCAGGGTCGGCGCAGCCGAGGCGCCGGTTCATCTTGTGGCAGCAGAGGTTGCCGGCGATCAGCCGTTCGCCGATCTCGACCGCGAGCACCAGGTCGACCAGGCTGGGCGGCGAATCCGGGGCGCGGGCGCGGTCGTCGCGCAGGTGGTCCAGCAGCAGCCGCTCGAACTCGGCCGGGGTCCGCACCGGCCAGCCGCGGGCTTCGGCGGCGCGCGGCAGGTCCTGGCCGGTCAGGCGGTCGAAGGCGCGGCGCACCGTCGCCTCGAAGTTCCCCGCGTCGTCGTCGCCCATCGACTGCCTCGTACGCCACCGGATATGCCGGCAAACTAGGACGTTCCGACGGTTTGGCCATGGCCGCGGACCGGGTCCGCGGCTTCAGCGCTGCGCCAGAAGCCAGAGGTTCTGGCAGCGCGCGCCCGAGCGGCAATAGGCCAGCACCGGCGCCGGCAGGCCGGCAAGCGCATCCTTGAACTCGGCGACGTCGTCGGCACCGATCCGTCCCGACACCACCGGCACGAAGGCGAAGCCGAGGCCGCGCCGCAGGGCCTCGGCGCGTATCTCGGCGGCCGCGGTCTGGTCGGGGCTCTCGCCGTCGGGTCGGTTGCACATGATCGAGCGGAAGCCGGCGGAGGCGATCCCGGCCACGTCGCCGGTGCCGATCTGCGGCGCGACGCTGTAGTCGGGGGTGATCTCGGTGATGGTCATGACGGTCTCGGCTTCCGGTGCGCCCGCGGCGCAGCTGCGCGCGACCCTAGCATGCGGCCGGCCGGCCCGGAAGCCCCGCGCCGGCAAGGGGCGGGAGGCGGCGCCAGCGTTGGCGGCGTGAGCTCGAATTGACTCGCCCGGGCCGTTGCGGCAGAACGGCTCCGCTTCGCCCCACGTTCGCGGCCGCCCGTGGGGTGTTTTCGTTTTCGGGCGGCGCCTTCGGGAGTTCATCGCCGTGATACCGCCCGTCCTTCCGACCTATGCCCGGGCGCCCCTGGCCTTCGTGGAGGGGCAGGGGCCGTGGCTGATCGAGGCCAGCGGCGAGCGCTACCTCGACCTCGGCGCGGGCATCGCGGTGACGGCGCTGGGGCACGCGCATCCGGCGCTGGTCGCGGCGCTGGAGGCGCAGGCGAAGAAGCTCTGGCACACCTCGAACCTCTACCAGATCCCGAACCAGGAGGCGCTGGCGGAGCGGCTGGTGGCGGCGACCTTCGCGGACACGGTGTTCGTGACCAACTCCGGCACCGAGGCGATCGAGTGCGCGGTCAAGATGGCGCGCAAGCACTTCGACCAGATCGGCCAGCCGGAGCGGGTGCGGATCATCGCCTTCGAGGGGGCGTTCCACGGGCGCTCCTCCGCGGCGATCGCGGCGGCGGGGTCGGAGAAGATGGTGAAGGGCTTCGGGCCGGTGCTGCCGGGCTTCGACCACCTGCCGTTCGGCGACATCGCGGCGGTGGAGGCGGCGATCGGGCCGGAGACCGCGGCGGTGCTGATCGAGCCGATCCAGGGCGAGGGCGGCATCCGGGTGCTGCCGCGGGAGGACCTGCGGGCGCTGCGGAGGCTCTGCGACGAGCACGGATTGCTGCTGATGCTCGACGAGGTGCAGTGCGGCATGGGGCGGACGGGCAAGCTCTTCGCCCACGAATGGGCCGGGATCACGCCGGACATCATGACGGTGGCCAAGGGGATCGGCGGCGGGTTCCCGCTCGGGGCCTGTCTCGCCACCGAGGCGGCGGCGGACGGGATGACCACGGGGACGCACGGCACCACCTATGGCGGCAACCCGCTGGCCTGCGCGGTGGGCTGCGCGGTGATGGACATCGTCACGGCGCCGGGGTTTCTCGACCAGGTGAGCCGGCTGGCCGGGCGGCTGCGCCAGGGGCTCGAGGGGCTGGTGGCGGCGCATCCGCAGGTGTTCGAGAGCGTGCGCGGCGAGGGGCTGATGCTGGGGCTGAAGTGCCGGGTGCCGAACGCCGAGGTGGTGCGCGCCGGCTACGATGCGCGGGTGCTGGTGGTGCCGGCGGCGGAGAACGTGGTGCGGCTGCTGCCGCCCCTGAACCTGACCGAGGCCGAGGCCGAGGAGGGGCTGCGGCGGCTGGAGGCCGCGGCGGCGGCGGTCGAGGCGGCGGCGTGAGGCATTTCCTCGACCTGCATGCCACGCCGGCCGAGGAACTGCGCGGCGATCCTGAGCGCGGCCGGGGCGATGAAGGCGGCGCGGGCGGGCTGGCCGCGGGGACGGCCGGACGCCGAGCCAGCCGCTGGCGGGGCGGGTGGTGGCGCTGGTGTTCGAGAAGCCTTCCACGCGCACCCGGGTCAGCTTCGACGTGGGCGTGCGGCAGCTGGGCGGCGAGACGATCGTGCTGTCGGGGGGCGAGATGCAGCTCGGCCACGGCGAGACCATCGCCGACACCGCGCGGGTGCTGTCGCGCTATGTCGATCTGATCATGATCCGGACCTTCGACGAGGCGACGCTGACCGAGCTCGCGGAGCACGCCGACGTGCCGGTGATCAACGGCCTGACCGACGCGAGCCATCCCTGCCAGATCATGGCCGACGTGATGACCTACGAGGAGCATCGCGGGCCGATCGCGGGGGCGCGGGTGGTCTGGTCGGGCGACGGCAACAACGTCTGCGCCTCGTGGCTGCACGCGGCGGGGCAGTTCGGGTTCGATCTGGTGTTCACCGGGCCGGCGGCGTTCGATCCGGCGCCGGCGGCGGTGGCGTTCGCGCGCGGGCAGGGGGTCCGGGTCGAGATCGAGCGCGATCCGCTGCGGGCGGCGGCCGGGGCGGACCTGCTGGTCACCGACACCTGGCTGTCGATGCACGACCCGCAGAGCGCGCGCGAGCGGCGGCACAACCTGCTCAGGCCCTACCAGGTGAACGCGGCGATGCTGGCGGCGGCGAAGCCGGGGGCGCTGTTCATGCACTGCCTGCCGGCGCACCGCGAGGAGGAGGTCACCAACGCGGTGATGGACGGGCCGAACTCGGTGGTGTTCGACGAGGCGGAGAATCGGCTGCACGTGCAGAAGGCGATTCTGCGCTGGTGCCTCGGGGTGTGAGGCGGGGGCCGGGCCGCGCTTATCGCCGCCTCCAAGGCTCTGAAATGCCGCAATTTTCTCGGTATGGACTCCGTATGGAACGCATATGGAATCGGTATGGGCGTTTTTGGCTTTGCCGCGGCCGCCGCTACTTCAGGATCAGCTCGGGCCCCATGAAGGTGGTGGGCAGCCAGGTGGAGATGATCGGCACGTAGGTGACGATGATCAGGAACAGGAAGAGGATGCCGAGCCAGGGCAGCGAGGCGCGGACGACGTCCATCAGCGGCATGCGGGCGACGCTGGAGGTGACGAAGAGGTTGAGGCCGACCGGCGGGGTGATCATGCCGATCTCCATGTTCACCACCATGATGATGCCGAGGTGGATCGGGTCGATGCCGAGCTCGATGGCGATGGGAAAGACCAGGGGTGCCACGATCACCACGAGGCCCGAGGGCTCCATGAACTGGCCGCCGATCAGCAGGATCACGTTGACGACGACCAGGAACATCACCGGCCCGAACCCGGCGCCGAGCAGCGCGTGGGTGATCGCCTGCGGGATCTGCTCGTCGGTCAGCACGTGCTTGAGGATCAGCGCGTTGGCGATGATGAACATCAGCATCACCGTGACCTTGCCCGACTCGAAGAGCGCCTTTTTGGTGTCGGGGTGGACCCAGACGGTAAGGAGCGCCCAGGGGCGGCGCAGGAGCGACAGGTTGCCGTCCGCGCGGTGCAGCGGCCCCATGTCGCGATAGACGAAGTTCGCGATCAGGAAGGAATAGACCGCGGCGACGGCGGCGGCTTCGGTCGGGGTGAAGATGCCGCCGTAGATGCCGCCGAGGATGATGACGATGAGAAAGAGGCCCCAGCCGGCGTCGCGGCCGGCGGTCGCGATCTCGCCCCAGCCGGCCCAGTCCTGCTTCGGCAGGTCCTTCCAGCGGGCGGCGATGTAGATGCCGACCATCAGCATGAAGCCGGCGAGAAGGCCGGGGATCACCCCGGCCAGGAACAGCCGGCCGACCGAGACGTCGACGGCGGCGGCGTAGACCACCATCACGATCGAGGGCGGGATCAGGATGCCGAGGGTGCCGGCGTTGCAGATCACCCCGGCGGCGAACTCCTTGGTGTAGCCGACCTGGCGCATGCCGGCGATGCAGATCGAGCCGATCGCCACCACGGTGGCCGGCGACGAGCCCGAGAGCGCGGCGAAGAGCATGCAGGCGAAGACCGCGGCGATGGCGAGGCCGCCGCGGAAGTGGCCGACCACGGCGACGGCGAAGCGGATGATGCGCTGGGCGACGCCGCCGGTCGACATGAAGGTCGAGGCGAGGATGAAGAACGGGATCGCCAGCAGGGTGTAGTGCCCGGCCAGCGCGTCGAAGAGCTGCTGCGCCACCGCGCCGAGCGAGGTGGAGGAGAAGAGCAGCATGAAGATGATCGAGGCGAGGCCGAGGCTGACCGCGATCGGCACGCCGATCAGCATGAAGCCGATGACCATCACGAAGAGGAAGAGGATGTCCATCGGCGTCAGTCCTCGGGCCGGGCGGCGGCCTCGGCGACCAGGTCCTCGGCCTCGTGGCTGGCGATCATCAGCTCGGTGCGGCCGGTCCAGACGTTCCAGGCGGCCTCGACGAAGCGGAAGAGCAGGAGCGCCATGCCGAGCGGCAGGGCGAAGTAGGGGATGAAGCGCGGCAGCTTCTCGTAGGGCTCGCCCTCGTTCATCAGCGGCTCGATGAAGCGCAGCCAGCCCGGCATGCGGATGTCGTTGACCTCGTACCAGACCTGCTCGCCGATGAACGGCGACCAGTACTGCCAGGCGCCGTAGAGCAGGAGGCCCGCGTAGACGATGCAGCAGGCGGCGGCGAGCAGCGTCACCCGGCGCCGCGGACCGGGCGGCAGCAGGCGCACCACGGCGTCGACGCCGAGCTGGCCCGAGACCTTGACCAGGTAGGAGGCGCCCAGCAGCACCAGCCAGGCGAAGAGGAAGCTCGTCGCCTCCAGCGCCCAGAGGATGTTGGCGTTGAAGACGTAGCGGGCGACGACGTTGGCGAAGGTGATCAGCGTCATCAGCCCGAGGATGACCGCGATCAGCGTCTCCTCGATCTCGTTGACCACCCGGCCGAGGGCCGTTTGCGGCTGGACGGACATTGGCGGCTCCTTGCCCGGGCGGAATGCCGGACCGCCGGTGGGGCGGTCCGGCCGGCGGTCAGGTCACGAGCCTTCGTTGTAGGTGACGGCCTTGTCGATGACGTCCTGGCCGATGTCGCCGGAGAACTGCTCCCAGACCGGCTTCATCGCCGCGACCCACTGCGCGCGCTGCTCGGGGGTGAGCTCGCGCACCGGCGAGCCGGCGGCGATGATCGCCTGCTTGGACTGCTCCTCGATCTGAGTGACCGCGGCGTTCCGCTCGACGGTCACCTCGTCCATGATCCGCTTGAGGTCGGTGCGGACGTCCTCGGGCAGGCCGTCCCACCACTTGGTGGAGACCACCACCATGTAGTCGAGCACGCCGTGGTTGGTCTCGGTGACGCCGTCCTGCACCTCGAAGTACTTCTGGCCGTAGATGTTCGACCAGGTGTTCTCCTGGCCGTCGACGACGCCGGTCTGCAGGGCGCCGTAGACCTCGGCGAAGGCCATCTTCTGCGGGTTGGCCCCGAGCGCCTCGAACTGCGCCTGCAGCACGTCCGAGGGCTGGATGCGGAACTTCAGGCCCTTGGCGTCTGCGGGCACCAGGAGCGGCTTGTTGGCCGAGAGCTGCTTCATGCCGGAATGCCAGTAGGCGAGGCCGAGCAGGCCCTTGCGCTTCATCGATTCGAGCAGCGCCTGGCCGTCGGGCGAGTTCTGGTAGCGGTCGACCGCGTCGATGTCGACGAAGACGAAGGGCAGGTCGTAGAGCCGCAGCTTCTTGGTGAAGGTCTCGAACTTCGACAGCGACGGCGCGGCCATCTGCACATCGCCGGCGAGCATGGCCTCGAGCACCTTGTCGTCGTCGTAGAGCGTGGAGTTGGGATAGACCTCGACGCAGGCCCGACCCTTCATCTGTTCGTTGACCTTGTCGGCGAAGAGCTGGGCGGCGATGCCCTTGGGATGCTTGTCGGCGTTGGTGACGTGGCTGAACTTGATCAGCTCGCCCCCGCCGTCGCAGGCGGCGAAGACCGGCGCGGCGGTCAGAGCGAGGAAGCCGGCGGCGGCCAGCAGATGGCGCAGGTACATGGGTCGTCCTCCCGTTGCTATTCGTGTTGGGTCCGCGAGGACCGGTGGCGGTGATCAAACCATGATCGCCGCTGGGGATGCAACCGGGGCGTTGCCGTCGCGGGACGGCTGCGGGCTCAGGCGCCGGCGAACCGGGCGGCGAGGTCGGCGGTGCGGGCGTCGTCGAGCTTGGCGAAGAGCACGCCCGGCACGGTAAAGGGGTGGCCGGCCGGCAGGGTCTCGAGCGCGGCGGCCACGTCGGACGGCCAGCCGGCTTCGTCGAGGTGCAGGGCGGCGAGCATGGCGTCGGAGGCGTCGGGCAGGAACGGGCGGCTGAGTACGGCGTAGAGGCGGATCAGGTTGAAGGCGAAGCGGGTGACCGCGGCGGCGCGGTCGGGCTCGGTCCGGATCCGGGTCCAGGGGGCGGCCGCCTGCAGGTACTCGTTGCCGGCGACCCAGAGGGCGCGGAGCTCCTGTGCCGCCTTGCGCAGCTCGATCGCCTCCATCGCCGCCTCGTAGGCCGCGAGGCGGCGGGCGATCTCGGCCGTCACCCTGGCCTCGGCCTCGCCGTAGGCGCCGCCGGCCGGGACCGTGGCGCCGAAGCGGGCGGCGGCGAACTTGGTGACGCGGCTGACGAAGTTGCCGAGGACGTCGGCGAGATCCTTGTTCACCTGGGCCTGGAAGCTCTCCCAGGTGAAGTTGGAATCGGAGCCCTCGGGGACGTTCGACATCAGCCACCAGCGCCAGTAGTCGGCCGGCAGGATCTCGAGCGCCTGGTCCATGAAGACGCCGCGGCCTTCGCTGGTGGAGAACTTGCCGCCCTCGTAGTTGAGGTAGTTGAAGGACTTGATGTAGTCGACGAGCTTCCAGGCCTCGGTGCCGTCGAAGTTGGCGCCGAGGATGGTGGCGGGGAAGCTCAGGGTGTGGAAGGGGACGTTGTCCTTGCCCATGAACTGGATGTAGCGCACGTCGGCGGCGCCCTTGTCGTCGCGCCACCAGCGCTGCCAGCCGGGCTCGCCGAGGCCGTGGGCGTCGGCCCATTCGGCGGTGGCGCCGATGTACTCGATGGGGGCGTCGAACCAGACGTAGAAGACCTTCCCCTCCATGCCGGGCCAGGGTTCGGTGCCGCGGCGGACCGGAATTCCCCAGTCGAGGTCGCGGGTTATGCCGCGGTCCTGCAGGCCCTCGCCGTCGTCGAGCCACTTGCGGGCGATCGAGGTGGTGAGCACGGGCCAGTCGGTCTTAGAGTTGATCCAGTCTCGCAACTTGTCGCGCATAAGGCTCTGGCGGAGATAGAGATGTTTGGTCTCGCGGATCTCGAGGTCGGTGGAGCCGGAGATGGCGGAGCGGGGGTCGATGAGGTCGGTGGGGTCGAGCTGCTTGGTGCAGTTCTCGCACTGGTCGCCGCGGGCGCGGGGGTAGCCGCAGTTGGGGCAGGTGCCCTCGATGTAGCGGTCGGGCAGGAAGCGGCCGTCGGCGGGGGAGTAGACCTGGCGCTCCATCACCTCGGCGATCAGGCCGGCGTCGTAGAGGCGGCCGGCGAAGTGCTGGGTCAGGGCGTGGTTCTGCGGGCTCGAGGAGCGGCCGTAGTGGTCGAAGCTGAGGCGAAAGCCGTCGGCTATGTCCTTCTGGATGCGCCATAATCTGGCGCAGTACGTCGGCGACCGGCTCGCCGGCGGCGGCGGCGGCGAGCTCGGCCGGGGTGCCGTGCTCGTCGGTGGCGCAGATCAGCAGCACCTCGTGGCCGCGGGCGCGCATGTAGCGGGCGTAGACGTCCGCCGGGAGCTGGCTGCCGACCAGGTTGCCGAGGTGCTTGACGCCGTTGATGTAGGGCAGCGCGGAGGTGATCAGGATGCGGGCCATGGGTCACTCGGGTTCGGGTTCGGACCAGATAGGGGCATGCACAACCCATGCACAAGACATGCACAGCGCATGTGCGTGGAAATCACCGCTCCTGCAGCGGCGGGACCGGCCGGCATAAAGGCTTTGTTAAGGCTGGCGCAGGCAGGTTCGCCCGGAATGCCGCGGCGGTCCGCAGGCGGAGTGGCTGAGGGAGACGCCGGTGAAACGCTTCGCGCCGATGGCCAGGACCGCCGAGACGCAGGCCGAGGCTCCGGGCCGGCGGGCGCCGGCCGGGCGGCGGGACGCCGCTGCAGCTGCTCGCCGACGGCGGGGCGGGGCGGCGGCAGAGCGAGCTGCAGGCGCGGGCGGACGCCAGTCCGCGGGTCACCCAGCGGCAGGTCGGGGACGAGGAGCCGCTGCGGGCGACGTCCGAGGCGCGGAACCGGACCGGGATGCCCGACAGCCTGAAGAACGGGGTCGAGGCG
This sequence comes from uncultured Alphaproteobacteria bacterium, assembly GCA_963847795.1. Taxonomy (GTDB): domain Bacteria; phylum Pseudomonadota; class Alphaproteobacteria; order Rhodobacterales; family Rhodobacteraceae; genus Amaricoccus. Next base: position 53,798 of record CAWKBH010000010.1, on the reverse strand, counting down.
CTCTCGGGGATCGACATGTCGGACGTGCGGGTGCAGACCAACTCGTCCAAGCCGGCGCAGCTGAACGCGCTGGCCTATGCGCAGGGCGAGGAGATCCACGTCGCGCCGGGCCAGGAGCAGCACCTGCCGCACGAGGCCTGGCATATCGCGCAGCAGCGCCAGGGCCGGGTGCAGCCGACCGGCGCGGTCGCCGGCCAGCCGGTCAACGACGATGCGGCGCTGGAACGCGAGGCCGACCGGATGGGCGCGGCGGCGCAGCGCGCCGCGCGGAGCAGCGCGCCGCCGCTGCAGGCTCGGACGGCGCCCGGGGCGCGGGTGATCCAGGCCGTCTACGAGATCCGGCATCCCGAGACCAAGCAGATGGTCGACCTCGACCATCCGTCATGGACGGTCGCGGCACTGGGCAGCCTGATGTCCAAGCTCGAGCCGGCGGAACTGGCGAAGCACAAGGCCAAGTTCACCGAGGTCATGCAGCGCGCCACCGAGCGCGAGAGCGGCGCCCGGCCGGGGCCGGCCTATCCCGGCACCGACGCCGTCCAGCTCGGCTTCCTCGACGAGCGCCATGTCGGCGTCGGACCAGACCATCCTCGACGGCGTGCATCTCAAGGAGCGCGCCTCCAAGGCCTCGAACTACACGATGAACCCGAGCGAGATCGCGGAGCTCGCGACCAGCGGCGAGACCGAGCCGCTGCTCCCCGACAGCGCGCCGCTGGCGCGCCACAAGGTCGCCGAGGTCAAGAAGCTCGCCTTCACCACCGGCGGCGGCATGGGCGCCGGCAAGGTGGCCGAGTTCGGCGCCTCCGCGCTCGGCGAGACCCTCGGCCCGGTCGCCTCGGGGGTCGGCGGCGGCCTCAACGCGCTGCACACCGGCAGCCAGGCCGCCCGGCTCGCCGCCCTGGACGGCGGCGACCACGAGACCGGCGGCGCCATCGACCAGCTGACCGCCAACCGCGGCAAGAAGGCCGCGACCCAGGTCGGCAAGACCGCCGCGGCGGCCACGACCGGGTTCTTCACCGGGGCGGCCGTCGGCACCGCGATCCCGGTGCCGATCCTGGGCACGGTGGTCGGCGCGCTGGTCGGCGGCCTCGTCGGCTTCGCCGCCGGCAAGGCGGTGGAGATCTTCGGCGACAAGGCGCTGCAGGACCCGATCGATGACTACCATGCCGTGCTGAAGCTGCACGCCGCGGTGCTGGCCGGCAACGCGGCGGCGCTGGAGGCCTTCGAGTTCCTCGGCGTCGACAAGGCGACCGCGCAGGCGCCGGACGGCTGGAAGGCGCTGGTCGCCAAGGTCGGGGCGAGCCCGAGCTGAAGGATGCCGTGCCGCGATGGCCGCCGGCGTTTACGCAACCTTAAGATGTATTAGGCTTTGCTTTACCACAAATGCGAGTAAACCCCTCAACTTGGCTCGGCGGTTTCATACTGGCTCCGGCTGCTCGCTTCGCGGCCGTGCAGGATGAGGCGCAGCGGACCGCATCAGCGGGGCGCCAGTGGCGCGCCGCGCGGTCTGCTCGCCCGGAGCGCCAGCGCGGAGGGCGAGAGGCGTGCCGCGTCCCCGGTCCGTTCCAATCCGGGTGCGGCTGCCCTGGCGGTCGCGATTGCGCGACTGCCCCTGGGAGGGCAGTCGCGGCCGGATTTGCCGACGGTCAAATCCGGCGGGACGGCGGAACTGAACCGCGTCACTACGAACGATCGGGCGGAAACCGCCTCACCCGCGCCAACTGCCCGAAGCAATTGACCGGAGGTCGGATCAGATGATCGACCGTGCCGTCAGCCTGGTCGCGGCGCGGCTGAACGCGCACCTGCGGGCGCGCTTCGGGGTCGCCGACGACCTGGTCGCGGTCAGCGGCCTGACCGATGCCGAGGGCAAGACCCCTGCGGGCGTGCGCAACCGGCTGGCGGTGTTCGTCGCCGGGATCACCCGCGATGCCATGGCGCGCGGCGTGCCCGGCCGGGCGCCGATCGTCGCCGGCCGCTCGCCGGTCAACCCGGCGCCGGTCCACCTCAACGTGCACCTGATGCTGGCGAGCTGCTTCGACCCGGAGAACTACCTGGAGTCGCTGAAGATCCTGTCGCACGCGGTGCAGTTCTTCCAGGTGCACCCGGTGTTCGACCGCAGCAGCGCGCCGGACATGGACCGGGCGATCGAGCAGCTCTCGTTCGAGATCGAGAACCTCGACGCCGACGGCGTCAGCCAGCTCTGGGGGGTGCTCGGCGGCCGCTACCTGCCCTCGGTGCTCTACCGGATGCGCACCGTCACCATCGACGCCGGCGCGCTGACCGCGGAGCGGCTGGTGATCCGCAGCCCCGACGCCCGCGCCGCCGCGGAGGCCGGCGCATGACCCGCTTCGAGCCGCTGCTGCGCCTGGATGTGCGCCACGACTTCTACGGCGACGGGCCGGCCCCGATCGAGCTGCGAGCCCGACGCCGCGACCGCTGCGGCTCGCCGCCCGGCCCGACCTGCGGCTGCGGCTGTCGGAAGGCTGCGCCGAGCTCTTCGCCGCCGAGGACCGCACCGCGCTGGCGCAGATCGCCGCGGAGGGCGCGCTGGCGCTGACCCTGCGGCTGCGCCCGCGCGACCCGTGCGCTCGGCGGCGATGACCGCCGGGGTGGCGGAGGCGCGCGGCGCGATCGCGGTGCTCGACGCCGGGCCGGGCGCCGAAGGGCCGCTGCATGCCGGCGCCACCGTCGGCGAAGCCGAGCTCCGGCCCCTGGTCGAGGACGACCTGATCGGCGCGGCCGACCTGGTGCGGCCGCCGCTGGCGCTGCGTGCGGCTGGCGCTCGACCCCGAGGCGCGCGATCTGCGGCCGGTGATCCGCTTCGGCAGCGTGGCGCGGTTCTGGACCTACCACGTGATCGGCGGCGCGGAGGGCGCCGACTACCGGGTCCGCGACCGCGACGGGGGCGCTGAGCTTCGAGGCGCTGGGGCCGCGGACGATGGCGAACGGTCGCCCGGCGCGGAGCTTCCGCTCCAGCGCGCCGGTCGCCGAGCGGGCGCGGCCCGCAAGTCGCTTCGAGCTGGTGAGCGAAGGCCCGTTCGGGCCGCGCGTGGTCCTGCCGGTGCTTCCCTGTCCCCGCCCGGGTCCGGGTGTCGTCGATCCGAGCGGCGCTGCCGCCTCGGAGATTTTCGTGAACCTGTGGTGAAAGGAAGCCGGGCCATGAAGCCCATGAAGACTCCCGGCGTCTACATCGTCGAAAAGAATGCCTTCCCGAACTCGGTGGTGCAGGTGGCCACCGCGGTTCCCGCCTTCATCGGCTATACCGAGCGGGCGATCAACGGCAACCGCTCGCTGCGCAACGCGCCCTGGCGGATCTCGTCGATGGCGGAGTTCCACGACTACTTCGGCTTCGGGCCCTCGCCGCAGTTCGAGCTCGCGCAAGCGCGAGGCCGCGGCCGGCGACGAGCCCTCGGAGCTCAGCGCCGAGGGCACGGCGAAGAAGGACCCGCTGCCCGGCGCCAGCCTGACCGTGCGCGGGCGCCGACGGCGAGGAGACCTGGGACTTCGTGCAGAAGGGCAACGCCTATGCGCTCTACGGCGCGATGCGGCTGTTCTTCCAGAACGGCGGCGGCGCCTGCTACATCGTCTCGATCGGCTCCTACGCCGACGACATCGACGGCGACGCGATGCTGAAGGGCATCCAGACGCTGATCAAGGAGACCGAGCCGACCATCCTGGTGGTGCCCGAACGCACCCGGCTCAGCCGCGCCAACGCGGTCAAGGTGCAGCAGGCGATGCTGATGCACTGCGGCGAGCAGATGAAGAACCGCTTCGCCGTGCTCGACATCTTCGCCGGCCACCTCGACCGGCAGGACCCCAAGGGCGACCCGGTGGCGACGTTCCGCAACGACGTCGGCATCAACAACCTCGACTACGGCGCCGCCTACTACCCTTGGGTGAAGAGCTCGATCTTCCAGGCGCGCAACTTCACCTACGAGAACGTCGCGGCCGAAGTCGCGCCAGGCGCTGATCGATCTGCTGAAGGCCAGCCTCAACCCGCAAGGGGCCTGCCGGCCGAGCAGTTCGCGGCGCCGTTCGCCGAGATCGACTGGATCGCCGACGGCGCCATCGAGAAGGCCGACCCGCCGGCACCGCGCCGACGCCGGAGAGCGTCGACAAGACGCTGCGGGCGATCGTGCCGCTCTACAACGAGGTGCTGAACGAGATCACCGCGCGGATGAACTGCATGCCGCCGGCGGCGGCGATGGCCGGGGTCTATACCGCGGTCGACGCCGCCCGCGGCGTCTGGAAGGCGCCGGCGAACGTCAGCCTGAACTCGGTCACGGCGCCCGACGGTCAACATCAGCCACGACGACCAGGAGGACCTGAACGTCACCGCCCAGGGCAAGTCGATCAACGCCATCCGCCCGTTCGTCGGCGAGGGCGTGCTGGTCTGGGGCGCGCGCACGCTCGACGGCAACAGCCTGGACTGGCGCTACATCAACGTGCGCCGCACCATGATCATGCTGGAGGAGTCGCTCCGGCTGGCCGCCAAGGCCTACGTCTTCGAGCCCAACACCGCCAACACCTGGGTGACGATGCGCTCGATGATCGAGAACTTCCTCGACCGGCATCTGGAAGCAGGGCGGCCTCGCCGGCGCCGTCCCCGAGGACGCGTTCAGCGTGCACGTCGGGCCTCGGCGAGACGATGACCCCGGTGGACATCCTCGAGGGCATCATGCGCATCACCGTGCTGGTCGCGGTCAGCCGGCCGGCCGAGTTCATCGAGATCACCTTCCAGCAGCAGATGCAGAAGTCCTGACAACCGGCTGAATTTCAGGAGATAACCCATGGCAGACGACGGTTCCGCCCAGTCCAGCAGCGTCTGGCCGCTGCCGAAGTTCCACTTCCAGGTGAAGTGGGACGACGCCGAGCTCGCCTTCCAGGAGGTCTGCGGCCTCGACATGGAGGCGCAGGTGATCGAGTACCGCGCCGGCAACAGCCCGGCGTTCTCGACGGTGAAGATGCCGGGGCTGAAGAAGTCCGGCAACATCACCATGAAGAAGGGCGTGTTCGCCAAGGACAACGCGCTCTTCGACTGGTTCAACGAGATCACGATGAACGTGATCAAGCGCAAGGCGCTGACCATCAGCCTGCTCGACGAGCAGCACAACCCGACGATGGTCTGGAAGGTGGCCAACGCCTTCCCGGCCAAGGTCACCGGCACCGACCTCAAGGCCGAGGGCAACGAGGTCGCGGTCGAGACCATCGAGATCGCCCACGAGGGCATCACCATCGAGAACGCCTGACGCCGATGTCCGCGCTGGCGAGCATGCCGGTCGCTTCCACTTCACGGTCGCCATCGTCGGGACCGGCGTGCCGGTCTTCGACGCGGCGTTCCAGGAGGTGGGCGGGCTCGAGGCCGAGATCGAGGTCGAGACCGTGGTCGAGGGCGGCGAGAACCGCTTCGTCCACCGGCTGCCCAAGCCGGTCAAGCATCCCAACCTGTCGCTGAAGCGCGGGCTGGCCTCGGACTGACCAGCGGGCTCGATGCACCTGGTGCAAGGCGACGCTTCGAGAGCGACTTCGCGAGCCGATCGCGCCGAAGTCGGTGATCGTCGTCGCTGCTGCGACAGCCGAGGGCTGGCCGGTCTCGAGCTGGTCGATCGACCGGCGCCTGGCCGGTGAAATGGAGCGTCGGAGGCTTCGACGCGATGAAGAACGAGATCGCGATCGAGACCATGGCCTTCGCCTACAACACGCTGAAGCGGACGCTCTGATGCCGGTCGAGATCGGCCGCCTGGTGGTGCAGGCCAGCTTCGGCGCGGCGCCGCAGCGCGGACGGCGCGCCGACATCGAGACCGCCGCGTCGCGCGGCCTGCGCGCGGCGAGCTCCTGCGCGAGATCGAGGACCGCCTGCGCCGAGCTCGAGCGCCGCGCGCGGGAACGCTAGGTGGCCAAGCTCACGATGACCCGCTGCACGGTCGAGGGCGGGCCGCACCACCGAGCACGCCGCCGACGTCTTCCGGGTCGACGATCAACCCGGCCGACTACAAGCACTCCTTCTCGGTCATCGCCTACGCCGGCACCGGCCGCGAGGACAGCCGCCGATCGGCAAGGCGAGCGTCACCCCGAAGTTCTCCGCCGTCAACGCCGAGAAGATCGCCTTCTCGATCGTGCTCGACGGCACCGGCGTCGTGCGCCGACGCCGCCGGCCGCAGCGTCGCCGACCAGATGGCGCGAGCTCAAGGCCATCGTCTACGCCTACAACGGCAGCAACCACGAGCCGAACGTGGTCAAGATCGGCTGGGGCAGCGGCCTCGCCGGCTTCTACGGCCGCCTGGAGAGCATGCACGCGAACTACACGCTGTTCCGCGCCACCGGCGAGGCGCTGCGCGCCAAGGTCGACCTCGGCTTCATCAGCTACGCGACACCGATGGAGGAGGCGCTGATGGCGCAGCGCTCCTCGCCCGACATGACCCACACGGTGCGGGTCCGCGCCGGCGACACCCTGCCGCTGCTCTGCCAGCAGATCTACCGCGACGCCTCGAGATACCTCGAGATCGCCCGCCTGAACGGCCTCGACGGCTTCCGCGCCCTGCGCGCCGGACACCGTGCTGCAGTTCCCGCCGATGCGCTGATGGCCGCCTCGCCCCTCACGGGCGCCAGCGGCGAGCCGGTCAGCGCTCACGATCAAGAGCGACGGCAGCGCCGGATCCCCGACAGCGTGGAGGTGCGTGTCGGTCACCGTCCGGGCCGAGATGAACTGCGGATCCCCGAGGCGCTGATCGTGCTCGCCGACGGCGACGCCGCCGACGCAAGAGCTTTCCCGCTGGCCGACGCCGCACCTTTCGTCCCCGGGCGCGGCCATCGAGATCGACGCCGGCTACGGCGAGGCGACGCTCGCCGACGATCTTCAAGGGCATCGTCGTGGCGCTGCGGCTGCGCATCGACGGCGACAACCGGCCGCGGCTGGAGGTGAGCTGCCGGCGACAAGGCGCTTCAAGCTGACGCTCGGCCGGCGCAACCGGCGGTCCTCGCCGACAAGACCGACAGCGCCGTGATCGCGACGCTGATCGGGCGGCGCGGGCTTACCGCCGACGTCGCCGCGACCACCGTCCAGCACACCGGCGCTCGTGCAGTACCGCTGCATCGGACTGGGACTTCGCTGCTCGCCCGGGCCGAGGCCAGCGGCATGCTGGTCTGGCCGGGCGCGGCAAGCTGGTGGTCAAGGCCGCCGGACTTCGCGGCCGCGCCGGCGCTGACGCTGACCTACGGCGTGGACATGATCGCGCTTCGACGCCGAGATCGACGCCCGCAGCCAGCTCGCGTCGGTCGACGGCGCTGGGCTGGAGCCTGTCGGACGCAGGCGACCGTCTCGGCCACGGCCGCGAGCGGCAGCGACGGCAGCTGGGGCAACCTGACCGCCGCGACGCTGGCCGGGGTCGGCGGCGCTCGACGCCTTCGGCATCGAGAGCGCGGTGCCGCTGACCTCCGACGACCTGCGAGGCCATCGCCAAGGCGCGGCAGACCCGGGCCGCGCTCGCGCGGCTGCGCGGCCAGGTCCGGTTCCAGGGCAGCGGCCACGCCGAGGCTCGGCGCGACGCTGGAGCTCGACGGCCTCGGCGAGCGCTTCAACGGCACCGCACTGTCTGCGGCGTGGTCCACCGCATCGAGGACGGCGACTGGATCACCGAGGCCGGCGCTCGGCCTCGATCCGGACTGGCTGACCGACCGCCGCAGCCTCGATCGCGCCCGGCGCCGCCGGGCTGACCGCTGCCGGCCGCGCGGCCTGCAGATCGGCAAGGTGACCAAGCTCACCGAGGATCCCGGCGTCGCAGAACCAGATCCAGGTGCCGCTGCCGCTGCTCGGCGGCGACGCCGCACCGGTCTGGGCGCGGCTCGGCGGCGCCTACTGCTCAGCACCGGGGCCGGGGTGATGTTCCTGCCCGAGGTCGGCGACGAGGTGGTGATCGGCTTCTTCAACGACGACCCGAGCCACCCGGTGGTGCTCGGCAGCCTGCACAGCTCCAAGAGCCCGCCGCCGCTGCGCGGCGACCGCGGAGAACTACGTCAAGACCATCGTCACCCCGCAGAAGCTCAAGCTCGAGTTCGACGACGAGAAGAAGAAGGTCACCGTCTCGACCCCGGGCGGCAACACGGTGATGCTCGACGACGACGGCAAGTCGGTCGAAGCTCACCGACCAGAACGGCAACTCGGTGACGCTCGGCCAGCGCCGGCATCACGCTCGACAGCGCCGGCGACATCAAGATCAAGGCGGCCAAGGGCGGTGAAGATCGAGGCGACAGCCGACGCGACTCGATGCCGGGCATGAACGTGACCGCCACCGGCCAGACCAGCTTCTCGGCCTCGGGCAACGCCTCGGCGGAGCTCAAGGCCGCCGGCACCCTGAAGGTCCAGGGCGCGCTGGTGCAGATCAACTGAAGGGAACGACGATGCCGCCCGCCGCGCGCCTGACCGACATGCACGCCTGCCCGCCGTCACCGGCGTGGTGCCCGCATGTCGGCGGCCCGCTCGATCGGCCCCGGCGTGCCGACCGTGCTGATCGGCGGCCTGCCCGCGGCGGTGCTCGGCGACAACGCCGTCTGCGTCGGCCCGCCGGCCAGCCATCGTCAAGGGCTCGGCCACGGTGCTGATCGGCGGCAAGCCGGCGGCGCGGCATCGGCGACACCACCGCGCACGGCGGCACGCATCGTCCTGGGATTGCCCCACCGTGCTGATCGGCGGCTGAGCGATGGCGAGCTTCGACGATCCGGGCTTTCTCGGCCGCGGCTGGTCGTTCCCGCCGCGCTTCGACGCGCTGACCGGGCGGCTGATCCCGGTGGCGGCCGAGGAGGACATCGTCGAGAGCCTGCGGATCCTGTTCCTGACCCGGCCCGGGCGAGCGGGTGATGCAGCCGCGCTACGGCTGCACCCTGCGGGACCTGGTGTTCGAGCCGATGGACGCCGAGACCGAGGCCGCGATCGAGCTCGCGATCTCGCGGGCGATCCTGTTCTACGAGCCGCGCATCACCGTCGAGCGGGTGCTGGTGCGGACCGAGGACTGGCAGGACGGCCGGCTGACCATCCTGCTGGAATACCGGGTGCGGGCGACCAACACCCGCAACAACGTGGTCTTTCCGTTCTATCTCGCCGAAGGCACCCTGCTCGCGGAGGCCGGCCCCCGGCCGACCCCGGAAAATCGTGCATATGCGCCGTGCATGAGTGCGCGATGCGTTCCGTGAAAAGCCCTCGGCCCTCAGGGCATCGGGCCGTCGAGCCGCCGCTCGTACCAGTGGAAGACCACGCTGCCCGAGGTCAGCAGCATCAGGCCGAAGAGCGCCAGCACCGACCAGGACGCGGCTTTCGGTGTCGCAGGTCGCGGTGATCACCAGGATCGCCAGCAGCAGCAGCAGCAGCAGCGGCACGATCATCAGCCGGCCGCGCGAGGCTGCGGCTGCGCCCGCTGTAGAGCGAGAGCAGCTGCACCGCGGCGGCCAGGCCCGCGGTGGCGAGGCCCAGGATGTAGAAGAGCACCCGGTTCGGGCAGACCAGCGAGCAGGCGCCGTCGACCGGGCCGCGCACCAGGGCCTGGAAGCGCTTCGGCACCAGCGGCGGCGACCAGGCGTAGTAGCGCGCCGCGACGAGCTCGCCGACCCGGTCCGGCGAGCCGTCGGGCAGGGTCGCCCCCACCGCCGGGGCCGGCCAGAAGCCGATGCCGTCGAAATTGTCCTGGAAGTAGACGAGGTCGTCGCTGGAACTGGCCGTAGGAGTTGACGGCGCTGGTGGCCGAGGCCACCGGGCTGCCGTCCGCCTGCTGCGGCTCGAGCGGCGCGTTCGCCCCCGGCGGCACCACCGGGATGATGGCGCGCAGCACCTGGATGCGTTCCTCGCCCTTGAAGCTGTTCTCGACCCGGATGCGCAGCACCTTCTTCGACCGGGTGGTCGGGCGTTCGAGAAAGACCAGCAGCTTGTCGACCAGCCGGTCCTCGGGGTCGGCGACGTTGACGATCAGGCTGCGCAGGTCCTGGAACAGCGGCGCCTCGGACTTGGGGTCCTCGAGCAGCGGCACGTCGAAGGCGAGGTTGATGGTCCGGCCGGTGCCGTCGAGCCCGGAGGCGATCATGCGGACCAGCGAGACCAGCTTGTCGACCCCGGGCGAGCCGGTGACGCCGGTGTAGCCCTCGGCGATCAGGGTCACGCCGTCGGGGTCGCGGCCGAGGTAGCGGTCGAGCCGGCCGAGGAAGCCGTCGGAGCTCGACGAGCTTGTCGCCGCCGTGCTTGCGGGTCATCTCCTCGATCGACGGCGGCGGCGGCCTGCCGCGTCGCGTCCTCGCTCCAGTCGCGCCAGCCGTGCAGCCGGATCGCCAGGTCGACCCCGGCGTGGTGCCTGTGCGCCGAGGCGGTGAAGGTCGCGGCCGCGTCCTTCCACTGCGCCGCGTAGTTCATCGGCCGTGCTCGTCGATCACCAGGCCGTCGAAGGCGATCCGCCCGACGAGCTCGAAATCGACGCGCTCGCCGGCGGCATCGGCGCTGCCGGCGTAGTTCCAGAACGGGAAGAAGCCGTAGACCAGCGAGTTCTCCTTGCGCGCGACGTTGCAGCCGCAGTCGCTGGCGATCGGGGTGACCTCGCGGCTGGCGTAGGGCTCGTCGACGCGCTTGCGCGCGACCTCCAGGATCGCCGCCCGCGTCGCGTCGTCGACCGGCACCGGCAGGCTGGCGAGCGCCCGCTCGAACAGCCGCTGGTCGGGATAGGCGATGCCGGCGATGCCGTTCGCCGCCGCCAGGGTTTCGGGCGGGACGGCGGCGAAGGCGGGGTCGGCGGCGATATCGGCGATCGTCGCCTCCCCCAGCCGCCAGCGGGCGCGCACGCTGGGCAGGACCGCCTCGAGCCGCGCGCGGGTCCGCGCCTCGGAGATGCCGCTGACCACGGGCTGCAGGGCGCTGAGCGCGTCGAAGCGGACCTGGTCCCGGCTCTGCTGCGGCCGGTAGGGGGTCGAGCTGATCGCTTCGAGCAGCGCCGGGTCGGGCACCGCGGACTGCAGCATCAGGAGCGAGCTGTCGGTGATGGCGAATTCCTCCGCCGGCGGCTTGGCCTCCGCCGCCGGCATGCCCGGGGCCGGCGTGTCGGGCGAGGGGCTGACGTCCTCGGCGGCTGCGGCCGCGGCGTCGGCGGCCTGGGTCGCCGCCGCACCCGCCGCCTGTCCCACGGCGGAGCGGATCGCGGCCTCGATTCCGGCGACCAGCACGTCGCGGCTGGCGCTCTCGGCCTTGGCGAGCGGCTGCAGCGCCGGCAGGACGTCGCCGAGATCCGGGTCGAGCGCCAGCTGCTGCAACCCGTCCGGATCCAGGTCGTAGACGGTGGCCTCCGCCTCGTGCCGGGTCAGGGTCGCCTCGACCCGCCGCGCGCCGCAGTCGGGCAGGCTGACGCCGAGCACCGCGTCCACCGCGTCGACGAGGCCGGTCCGGTCGGCGAAGCGCTCGGCCGCCACCGGCGCGAGGGCGGTGTGCAGCGCGGACCGCGCCGCGAGCCGCTCCAGGTCGGCGGCGCTCAGCGCGAAGTAGGTCGGCACCGCCGAGTCGTCGGGCGCGGGGCAGCCGGGGACCTCGGCCACCGCCGGCGGCGGGGCCTCGGAGCGGTAGTCGGCGAGGAGCCGCAGGACCGCCGGCACGCTGCCGAGCAGCCGTCCCAGCCGCACGACCCGGTCTTTCGCCAGCCAGTCGGCGAAGGCGGGGGAGGCGAGGTCCGCCAGGGCGTCGGGCGCGGCGGCGGAGAGCTGCCCGAAGCGCTGCATCTCGGCCACCAGCGCCGTCCGGCCGGTCCGAAGGATAGGCGGCGCAGGCGCGGGCCAGCGCGGCCAGGGTCGCCGGCCCGGCGGTGGCCTCGGCCAGCGGCGGGTCGAGCGGCGGCAGCTGCGGGTCGGCCTTCATGACCGCCGCCAGCCCCGCCTGCAGCGCCGCCAGTCCCGCCGCGTCGAGGCCGAGGTCGGCGGTCGCGAGCGCCCCGCAGCCGGCGTTGCCCTCGGCCGCCGCGCTGCCGAGCGCCCGGGCCGAGGTCTCGGGCGGCCCGGCCAGCCGCAGCAGGGTGCGGTCGAAGTCTTCGCCGGCCGCCGGCGCCAGCAGGTCGGGATCGGAGAGCCGATAGGTCCAGTCGGGGTTCGCCCTGGTCACCGCCGCGTATTCGCGGGCGAGCTCGAGCGTGCCCGCGACCGGGTCGGTTCCCGCCGCCAGCGGCACCTGCTGGCAGAGCTTCACGAGGTAGGAGAGCGTGACCTGGCCGATGACGCCGTCGCGAAGCTGGTAGGCATCCTCGCCGAAGACCGCGCGCAGCCCCGACTGGATCGCGGCCCGGTCGCCCCGGCCGCCGATGGCCTGCGCCGCGACGCCGGGTTCGAGCAACGGCGCGCAGCCGTCCTGCGCCCGGGCCTGACCGGCGGCCGCCAGGGTCGCCAGGAGGAGTGCGACCAGCCAGTGTCTCATCCGATCTCCGGTCGACTGCTTCGGGCAATTGGCGCGGGTGAGACGGCTTCCGCCCGATCGGTTCGCAATGATGCGATTCGGTTCCGCCGTCCCGCCGGATTTGGCCGTCGGCAAATCCGGCCGCGACTGCCCTCCCAGGGTCAGTCGCGCAAGCGCGACCGCCAGGGCAGCCGCGCCCGGATACCACTGTCCGGGACGCGGCACGCCTCTCGCCCTCCGCGCTGGCGCTCCGGGCGAGCGGACCGCGCGGCGCGCCAGCGGTGCCCCGCTCAGAGCGGTCCGCGGTGCCTCATCCTGCAAGGCCGCGAGGTGATCAGCCGGAGGCGGAATCATGGGGTGCGGCCCTCCTTGCGCGCCTCGCTGGCGATGCCGCCGAGCAGGTCGGCCTGGCCGATCCGGTCCTGCCCGCGACGGAGCGCGGTGATCGCGGCGTGCCGGACGGCGTTGACGATGGCGCCGCCGACCAGCGCGTGGTCCTGCGCCAGATCGGCGATGCGAACGTCGTCGCCGACCGGGACGCCGCCGGAGAGCGCGCCGCGCCACAGCCGCTCGCGCTGCGCCGCGTCGGGCCGGGTGAAGCCGACCAGCGACTGGAAGCGGCGCGAGAAGGCGTCGTCGATGTTGCCGCGCAGGTTGGTGGCGAGGATGACGAGGCAGGGGCAGTCCTCGATCCGCTGCAGCAGGTACGCGACCTCCTGGTTGGCGTAGCGGTCGTTCGACGAGGATGTGGCGGTTCGGGCGCCGAACAGCGCGTCGGCCTCGTCGAAGAACAGGATCCAGCTGCGGTGCGCCGCCTGGTCGAAGACCCCGGCCAGGTTCTTCTCGGTCTCGCCGATGTATTTCGACACCACCATCGAGAGGTCGATCCGGTAGACGTCGAGCCCCGCCTGCTGGCCGATCAGCGCCGTGGTCAGCGTCTTGCCGGTGCCGGGCGGCCCGTAGAACAGCGCCCGGTAGCCGGGCGCCAGGGTTCGCCGCAGGCCCCAGCCGTCGAGGATCCGGGCCTCGTGCTCGATCCAGCCGCAGATGTGGCGCACCTGGTCGAGCACCTCGGGGTCCAGCACCAGGTCGTCCCAGCCGAGCCGGGTCGTCAGCCGCCGCGCCGGGAAGTCCGCGGCATGGTCGGGCGGGCTGGCCCGGCCGGTGGTCAGCAGCGCGGCGGTGTCGCGCCCCAGCCCCAGCGCCCCGGTCAGCGGCGGCGCCCCGGGCTCGGCGGCCTGCAGGGTGACCAGGCCGCCGACGCGCAGCGGATGCTCGGGCTCGAACAGCCGCATCGCCGCCACCCGGGCCGCGGGATCGGTGCCGCCGATCAGGAAGAGCGCCGTCTCGCCGGTGGGCAGGAAGGCGCAGCCCTGGGCGAGGGTGCGCCCGCCGAACTCGGTGAACCGGCGGTCGAGCCCGCTGTTGCGCACGCAGAAGGGATCGAGCAGCGCCGGCTGCAGGTGCGACGCCAGCGCCAGCGCCAGCAGCAGGCGGCCGTCGCGGTCGAGGTCGGCCGCGGCGGTCGCGAGGGCCGAGCCGGGATCGAGGCGCGGCGGCTCCGGCAGCGGGTCCGGACCGGCGTCGCCGCGCAAGGAACGCCTGCAGCCGCGCCTCGATCGCCGCCGACAGCCAGCCGAGCTCGCGTGCGACGGCGTCGACATGGCGATCGGCCGGCGCCGGGGTGCTGCCGTCGCGCAGGTCTTCGCCGCTTCGTGTGATCGTTCCGAGCGCGTGCATGACCAGATTATACAACTATAGAGAGAGTCAGTCACATCATTTTCGCCAGGTGACCTGAAGCGGCGCCGGCATCCATGCGAGCTTGATCAGCGCGAAGCTCCAGGGCAGCCGGTCGAGCAGCATGTCGTAGCTCTTGGGCGTGACCTCGAGGGTGTGGCCGGCCTCGACCCGGCGCAGCAGGCCTTCGCGCTGCAGGAACGCCTCGCGCAGCCCTGCCACCGTGGTCGAGCCCAGCGCGGCCCAGCGGGCGATGACGGTGCGCAGAAGGTCGTCGACTACCGCGGCCTGGCCGGGCTCGAGCGGCAGGGGCGGCCGCAGGGGCTCGCCGTCGGGGATGCCGCAGAGCAGCCGTTCCAGGGGGCGGGTGTCGTGCCGGCCGTCGTCGGCGCCGTGCACCACCGCGTGCAGGACGTCGGTCGCGCGGGCGGCCGCCTCCGGTCCCAGCAGGCCGGTCCGGTCGGCCAGCGCCAGGCGCTCGAAGAGCGTCGGCAGGTAGGCCGCCACCAGCACCAGCCCGGCGGTGCGCGTGAAGACCAGCGCTTCGGCCGGGACCGGGGCAGCCGCCACGCCGGCCAAGGCGCGAAGGCCGGCCACCACCTGTGCCGCCGCGGCGGGCGAGCGCTGCGGGCGCGCGCCTTCGAGCCGCCCGAGCAGGTGCCGCGCCAGCTCCGGCTCGGTGCGGCGGCCGGTTGCCAGAGCGGCGACCGCCTGCGCGGTCAGCCCGGCGATGCCGCCTGTCGGCGGCAGCCGGCCGAGCGCGCAGGTGAGCGCGAACCGCCACATCGCCTCGCCGCGCGGGTCCGCCGCCGCCATGTCGGCCGGCAGTTCCGACCAGATCAGCTCCAGCGCCACCAGTTCGCGTGAAGCAAAGCCGGGCCGGAGCTGGTCGAGCAGCCGTCGCCGGGTCGGGGGCGTGCTGGAGGCGACGAAGCGGCCGAGGCGTCCGGGCGGGTCGTCCGCGGCCGCGAGCAGCGCCGCGAGGCGGCCCGGGTCTTCGGATGCGGCGGTCGCGACCGGTTCGGCGGCTGCGGCGGCACGGCCTTCCAGAATTGCCGCGACTCGGGGCCAGAGCGCGGCCGGCAGCGGGCGGGGCGGTTCCGTTGCCTGCGACGGTGTCGCGGCGAGGGCGGGGTCGTCGAGATCGATCACCACGTCGTCCACGATCCGCTCGAGCACCGCCCGCAGCAGCGCTGCCGGGTCGGCGGCCCGGGCCAGCGCGGCGCGGACGGCCGCCGACAGCGGGGTCGCCGCTCCGTCCGGGCGGTGCAGGATGGCGTCGAGAAGCGCCAGCAGCCGGGAGGGCTCCCGGCCGACGGTCGCGCGCCGGAACGCCGCCCGGCTGGCGCGCCATTCGGCCAGGAGAACCTGCCCCGGTTCCGCCTCCGCGTCCGTGGCCGCGCGAGCCGGGGGTGGGTCGCCGGGGCTGGCGGGTTCGGTCGAAGCGCCGGCCGTTTGGTCGGAGGTCCGGCGTTCCGGGACCGGATCGCGGGGCGGCAGGGCGCTGTCGCCCGCAGGCGCCGGGCGTTCCAACACGTTGCCGAAATGCGGGCTCGGGTCGCCCGGTGGCGGGGCTCCGGTACGTTTGTGGGTGGAGCGGACCGTCGGGCCGGGCGGCGACCCGCCCGGGCGGGGCGGCGTCCCGGGTTTCGCTTGGCCGGGGTCGGCGGGTGCCGGTTCGGGATCAGCGTTTCGATCCGGGAGAGGCGGGTCGTCCCTCGGCAGACCGGAATCCGTCGGGCGCGCCTGCCCGTCGCGGCTGGGTGCGGTCGGCTCATGTCGGCCGCCGGCTGCGGCCGCTGCGCCCGGGTCGCATGTCGGCGGACTCTGTCCTCGTCGAACCGCCTGGTCGGACGCCGCGGCGGCGGGATCGGAGCGGTCGAGGTCCCGCGGCGGCGTGGGGCCGGGTGCCGTCGGCGCCCCTGAGTCGAGGGCGGTCCGGCGGGTCGCGGGGGCTGGGTCGGCCTCCGCCGGATCGGCAGGGGCGGCTCCAGCGGGAATTTCGGGTGTGCGTTCGACGATGGACCTGCGCACGGGGCTCTCCACGGCAGAGCCGGTGGTCGGCTCCGCCGTCGGAGGAGGGTGGGTGTCGGCAGAGGTCCGGGGGCGGGGATCGGAAGCTTCGGCTCGGCCCACGGACCGGGGCTCGTTGTCCGACGCGCGCGCGTCCGCCAAGCCCGCGGGGCCGGTGCCGCCGGCCGGGGCTTCGGCTGCCGGAGGCGGCCTGACGCCGGCGGCGTGCCTGGAAGAGGCGGGCGTTCTGCCCAGGCCGTCGCTGGTTTCGCTCGCGTTCGGGGGCACGACCTCGGCGGAATCGAGGGGTGGACCCGCGCGGTTCGCTTCGGCACCTGAACCGGCCGCCGGGGCAGGGGCCGCCTCTCCGCTGCGGGCCTCCCGAAGCGCCGCGCGCCGCGCCGGGGGCCGGGGACCCCTGAGGTCCGTCGCAGGGCTCTCGCCCCTGGGAGCGGCCTCGGCCGCCGGCGGGGGGGCGCCCGGTGCGGTTCGGGCCGACCGGGCAACCCGGCGGCTCCCGGGCTCTTCCGCCGGACTCTGCACCGGCGCCACGGCGCCGGGTGCGGCCTGCGGCGACGGGGCATCCCGCCCGCCCGTCGCACGGCTCGCGGCGGGCGGCAGGTCGTCAACGGCCGTCCTGGCCCATCGGGAGGCGGCGCGGAGAGTGCCGGGGGTTCATTGGCCGTCCGTCGGGCAGTCCGGCGGCCGGCCGCCTCCCGTCCGGGCTTGTCGCCGGCGGCCAAGGTCTCCGCCTTCGCCTGAGCGCGAGCCCTGCCGTCGGGTGAGTCGGCCGGTGTTCCTTCCGTGGCCCGGGGAGGCCCGTCGTCGCGTAGCCGCGACACGACGAGGCCCGCGAGTTCGGGCGGCCCTGCCGTCGCGAGCAGGTCCGCGAGCACGCCCACGAGCTCGTTCCGGGCGCTGCGGGCGAGGATGGCGATCCGCTCCGCGTCGCCGGCGGCCAGCAGTCGGGCGCCCAGCGCCCCGCCGCTTGCGTCCGGGGCCGGGTGCTTCGCCCGGTCCGGCTGCGCCGGTCGTGCCGCCGCGCCGGCCGGCGGCGCAGCGGCCAGCCAGCCCGGCCCGGGCGTATCGCCGGCGCCGGGCGCGGCAGCCAGGTCGGGGGCCACCCGTCGCGGCGCCTCATCACTCGGTTTCGCGGCGGCCACCCAGTTCGGTTCGGGAGGGGCGCCCACGCCGGGCGCAGCAGCCCGTCCCGAGGCTGCCGGTCGCGGCGGCTCCTGCCGGGCAGCCGGCAGTCCGACCGGTGCGGGCGGGGCGCCCGAGCCGGGCGCAGCAGCCCGCTCCGAGGCTGGCCGTCGCGGCGCCCCCTGCTGGGCAGCGGGCCGTCCGTCCGGTTCGGGCGGGGCGCCCACGCCCGGACCTGCAGCTCGTTCCGAGGCTGCCCGTCGCGGCGCCTCCTGCCGGGCAGCGGGCAGTCCGCCCGGCTCGGGCGGGGCGCCCACGCCCGGCGCAGCAGCCCGCTCCGAGGCTGCCCGTCGCGGCGCCTTCTGCTGGGCAGCGGGCAGTTCGCCCGGCTCGGGCGGGATGCCCACGTCCGGACCTGCAGCTCGTTCCGAGGTTGCCCGTCGCGGCGCCTCCTGCTGGGCAGCGGGCAGTCCGCCTGGCTGGGGCGGGACGCCGACGCCCGGACCCGCAGCCCGCTCCGAGGCTGCCGGTCGCGGCGCCTCCTGCCGGGTAGCGGGCAGTCCGCCCGATTCTGGCGGGGAGCCGACGCCCGGACCTGCAGCCCGCTCCGAGGCTGCCCGTCTCGCAGCCTCTTGCTGCGCGGCGGGCGGTCCGCCTGGCGTGCGCGCGCCGCTGTCCGGTGCGGCAGCCTGGTGCGCGGCAGCGTCGGTCGTCGGCGTGCGGCGCCGGCGCTGCGGCGACCCGGGCGAGGCCGGTGGCCGCGGCGGCGGGCGGGCCGAGCCTCTCTCCGGCCCGGAGGGCTGGCGGTCGCTGCCGCCGGGGGCCGCGGGCGGCTCCCCGAACCCCGGCGGCAATGCCCCGCGCGACGGCTCGGGCCGGGCAGCGGGTTGCTCGCCCGGAGCCGCTTCGGGCGAGGTGCGTGCCAGGCTCCCGGGCCGGGGCGCCGGCGTCGGGGGGGGGGCGGAATCTTCGAGGCCTCCTGAACCGTCGCCGGCCGGCGGAACCGCTGCGGCGGTCTGCTGCGGGTGAGGCGGCGCGTAGGTATCGGGTCCGCCTGCGGCAAGCGCCAAATCCTGCGCCGTCGCGCGCTTCCCGTTGTTGCGCGGCGCCCACGCCGGTGCTGGCGGCTCCGGGCGTTGCCCGGTGGCGCGGTCGGCGGACGCCCGGTGCGGAGCGAGAATCTCGGCGGTCAGCGCCGCGCGCAGGCGGGCCGCGAGGTCGCCGCGGACGGCGGCCCAGTCCGGCTCGTCGGGCAGGTCGCCGAGATCGACGACGATCTGCGCCGCCAGGGCGGCCTCGCCCGGGCCGAAGCTCTCGCAGGCGGCTTCGATCGCGGGCAGCAGCTCCTGGCGCATGAGACCGGCCAGCAGGTCCGCATCGGCGAGCGGGCTGCGGGGATCGGCGACCGCGAGCTCGAAGATCACCTCGCCGAAGCGGTGGACCTGCTCCCTCGGACCGCGCCGGCTCACGGGGGCGCAGCGAGAAAGGCGCGCAGCGCCGCGCCGGCGCGGCCGAGCTCCTCGCCGGGCGCGCCGTCGGGGTCTTCGCGGGCGGCCCGGACGGCAATGCCGCCAGGCGCGTTCCAGGGCCTCGAATTCGACCATTCCGGGATGGTCGAGCCAGATCGCGCTGGGGGCGATATGCGCCGGGCAGAGCAGCGCCAGCGTCTCCTCGGCCAGGCGCCGGAAGCCGGGAGCCCGGGTGCGGGCGCTCCATCCGGAGACAACCGCGGTCAGGGTCAGCGGTGCGAAGCTCTCGTCGGGACCGCGCAGCAGCACGTCCTCGACCAGATGCAGGCCCTCGGAGCGTCGGTTGAGCTCGGTGATGAACGCGCGCAGCCGGTTCGCATGGGCCACGGCCGCGCCGCGCTCGCGGAAGGTGCCGACGTCGAGGACCAC
The DNA here is from genome assembly GCA_963847795.1 of uncultured Alphaproteobacteria bacterium. Taxonomy (GTDB): domain Bacteria; phylum Pseudomonadota; class Alphaproteobacteria; order Rhodobacterales; family Rhodobacteraceae; genus Amaricoccus. Next base: position 34,610 of record CAWKBH010000010.1, on the reverse strand, counting down.
ATCGGCCGCCGGGTCGAAGACCAGCCGCCAGCCGCCCTCGGCCGCGGGCACCAGCAGGTAGGCGTCGGGGCGGACCCCGCGGACCAGCACGTCGGCGCCGATCGTGCCGGCGCGCAGGAACGCGGTGGCGGCGATCAGCGCGGCGGGCTCCGCGGGCGGGGCAACATCGACGCGGGGCAGCAGCATGGCGAAGGGATCGTCCGGGGCCGGCAGCGACTGCCGCGCCAGCCACCAGTCGCCCTCCGGCCCGAGCCCGGGCGCCGGCGTCAGGCCGGCCAGCGGGATCGCCGCGGAGAGCGGCTCGGCGCCGCGGTCGGGGAAGTCGAGCAGGATCGCCAGCTTGCGCTGCAGGCCGACGGTCTCGCCGCCTTCGTCCGCCGGATCGGCGGCCCCGGCGCGATCGCGGTTCAGCGCCGCCACCTCCGCCAGCAGCCGGGCGCGGTTGGCCAGAACCGCGTCGCGGCGGCCCTCGGCGCCGCGGTAGAGGTCGTGCAGGCGCAGCGAGTTCTGCGAGTACTCCTCGCCGTAGAGCCCGAGCAGGTGGTCGAGGATGCGCCCCTTGCGATCGGGCCAGGGATCGAGGGCGGCGACGGCGGCGGCGACGGAGCCGCCTGCGGCCAGTTCCGGCATCGGCCCGAGGTCGAGCGGGCTCGCGGCGTAGCTGCGGCGCGCGTCGGGGTCGGCGGCGAAGAGCTCGCCGAGCGCGCCGAGGTCGGCGCCGGCGTTCGCGAGCAGCGCGTCGGCGATCGCCAGGTAGCCGCGCAGCTGTCCGATCCGGGCGCGGTCCCCGGGCGAGGCGGATCGCGGCGGGCCGTCGCGACCCGCCGCCGTAGGCGGCCGGCAGGCCGTGGCCGAGCGGGAGATGCCGGAAGCTGCGGCGGCGGCCCGGCGCCGGCGCCGCCCAGTCGAGGCGGTCGAGCGCGTCGCCCAGGCGCGCGACGTGGTCGGCGCGCAGCCGGCCGAGTTCGGCGCGCATCCCGGCGAGCTCGAAGGGGATCTCGAGGTCACGGCTGACCAGGACGAGGCCGATCTCCGTCGGGCGCCTCCGGCAGCACCAGTTCGCGGTACTGGCCGGGGTCGAGCGGCGCGAAGGCGTCCCGGGCGGGATCGTCGAGCCGGCGGAAGCCGAGGGCGTCGATGTCCTCCACCTCCTCGAGCGCGGTCAGGTCGGCGAAGAAGGCCTCCATCGACGCCGCCCCGCCGTCGGGATCGGCCAGCTGCGCGTGGAGCGCGGCGGGATCCTGGAACGCGTCGCTGCGGGTCGCCGGCGGGCGCGGTCGCGCGGCGCCGCGGTCGCGCATCAGCCGCCGGCAGCGGTCGTAGATCAGCGCCGCGATCCGTTCCGGCGCGTGCCGTCGCCGCACCTCGATGCGGGCGTCGAGCCGGCAGGGCACCGGGACGGCGAGCGCGAGCCGGCGCAGGTCCTCGCAGAGGTTGCGGTTGGCGTAGAAGGCGCGGCGCACCGCGGCGAGCGCGCGGCCCGGGTCGGACTCGGCCTCGGGCACGACGTGGATGTCGTAGAGGCCGGCGTCCGGGCCGCCGGCGGCCTGCACCAGCACGCGCTCGACCGAGCCGTCGCTGTCGGAAAGCGCCAGCGCCAGGTCGCGGACGGTGACCGGGCGCGAGCCCAGCACCTCGAGCGGGCGGGCGAGGTGCAGCCGCGCGTGGTCGAGCCGGCCGTCGGCGCCGGTCAGGAGGTCGGCGGTCGGGAAGTCGGCGCGGTAGGCGAGCTCGGTCAGCGCGTAGCAGATCGCCTCGAGCAGGGTGACCCCGGGATCGTGCAGGTTGAAGTCGGTCCAGGCCTTGCCCGAGAGCTCCTGGGCGAGGGCGATCCCGCGCCGGCGCAGCGCCTGGAAGTCGAGCGCCTCATCCACGCCCCTTGCGCCTCCGCGTCACGTCACGTCCTCGTCGCGCAGCACGTCGGAGCGCGAGCCCTGCATCGCGGTGTCGAACCAGAGCCGGGTCACGTAGTAGCGGACGCCGATGCCGGCGCCGAAGTTGGAATTGGTCCGGAGCTGCAGGCTGTAGTCGCGCGTCGAGCCGCGCCAGCGCAGGCGCAGCCGGTCGGCGTAGCTGCCGAAGACCGCGGTGGTCTTGCGGATGCCGCGGCGCTGGAACAGCCAGTTCAGCAGCGGGTTGCGCGGATTGTAGGCGTTGAGCGCGATCGCGTGCATCAGCGCGTAGCGGCCGCGTCCGAGCTGGCCGCCGGCGCCGGCCACGATCTCGAAGGCGTGGCATCCGGTCAGCGAGCCGGAGATGTCGTGCCAGCGGCCGTCCGCCGGCACCACCGCGTCGGGGCCGGCGAAGCCGATGCGGCCCCGCATCCGCGCGACGCCGTCGACATCGAGCCGCCAGTCCGGATCGGCGACGCTGACCCCGACCTGGCCGCTGCGCGACAGCGCGAGGCCGGGCGGGGGCTGACCGTCGCCGCTCGCGCCCGCCGCGTCGCTCGCGGGGTTCGCAGCGCCGGCGCCGCGCAGGAACTGCAGCGTGCCGGGGGTCTTGCCGTGGCCGATCGCCCAGGCGGCTTCGGCGGCGCCGGCGCCGTTGTAGAAGCTGAGCAGCGTCGGCGAGGCGCCGAGCGAGGCGATGCGGAGCCCGTCGCGCTCGGACTTGTCGAAGCCGTCGTCGATCCGGTTCACCACCGAGTCGATCAGGTCGGCGTAGTGCTCCGAGGTCGGCAGCGCGCCGTCGCGGAAGAACTTCTTCAGGGTCGGCCGGTCGCGCTTGCTCATGGACGCTCCATCCCGTCGACGACCAGGGTCTCGCCGATCCCGAGCCCGCCGATCCCGGCGGGCTGCGGGGCCTCGGCCGAAGGCTCGTGCACGGCGGTGATCCAGTGGTCCGACATCGGCAGCGCCAGGCTCCAGGGTTCGCGACAGGACGAGGACCTGGGTGCCGTCGCCGCCCGCGCTCCCGGCACGCGCGGTATCGTAGAGCCGGTACGAGCCGCCGTCGTCGGAGACGAGGTGCAGGATCGAGAGATCGGTGAGGAAGCGCACGTAGTCGAGCCCCGACAGGAACGCCGCCACGTCGTTCAGGTTCAGCGACCAGCCGAAGCCGTCCATCGGCGCCGCCGCGGTCCAGACCCCGAGGAACCGCGACGCCTCGAGCTTCAGCCGCCGCAGCAGCGTGCCGTCGTCGCCGAGCGGCGGCGAAGCCGACCTTGGCCCGGAGCTGCAGCCGCTCGTAGCTGGGGTTGCGGACCCGGACCCGCGCGAAGGCGCTGCTGCGCTCGGCGAGAAAGGCCTCGATCCGGCGCAGCGTCAGCACGTCGAGCATCGCCGCCTGCCCGGGCCGCCGCGGCGCGTCCGCGGGTGCGGCGGGCACCACCGCGACCGTCAGCACGCCCCGGCGCCACCGCCCTGCCGTCGAGGTCGAGCGCCGGGAAGCACTTGGCCTTGGAAACCTGGGCGAAGGCGTCGAGCACCAGCCGCTCCGCGTCCCAGGCGGTGACCAGGCGCTGGCGGTGGCGCAGCCGCTCGCTGACCCGCGCCCGGAACGCCGCCTCGGTCTCCGCCGGCGCGCCGCCGAGCGGCGGCCCGACCTGCACGATGCTGCCGAGCCCCGGCCGCGGCGGCTCCAGCGCCCAGTTCCGCGCCGCCGCGGTCGCGGCTCTCGCCCGCGGGGTCGACCCGCTCGGCGCGGGCGCCGTTGGTGGTGAGCGAGGCCAGGCGCGGAAACGCCTGCAGGTGCCGGTCGGCCGCGGCCGCCAGCCAGACCCCGCCGCCCGGCATCCCGGCGGCGCCGCAGCGCCACGTCCTCGTCGGGCACGTCGATGGCGACCACGCCCGAGCGCATCAGCCCGTCGGTCGAATCCGAGGCCAGGCTCCAGCTCGGCAGCGGCTGCCAGCCGGTGGCGGTCAGGTAGTGCCAGGCCACGCCCTCGGGCTGGAAGGCGGTGCGCTGGTGGCTGCCCGCCTCCATCTCGAACAGCAGCGACACCGGCCCGGTCGCCTCGGGGCCGTCGATCCGGACGAAGAGCGTGCCGTCCGCCAGCCGCGCCGGAAACAGCCCCGCGCCCGGCCGGGTGCGGCCGGAAAGATTTCCTGCCGGCCGAACGGCCCGATCTGCTCGATGCGCTCGCCCGGCTGGGCCGCCTGCGGCGCGTCCAGCGTGATCGTGGCCCGCGCGCAGTAGTCGAGGGAGATCGCGGCGACCTGCGGCGTCTAGGGCGCCGGCGGGATCGGCCGCGGCCGCGCCCGCGGGCGGAAGGCCGGGCGCATCGCCCGGGCCAGCGCCCCGGGATAGGCGCCGTGCCCGAAGGCTTCGCCCGGACAGTCCAGCACCAGCCGGACCAGGCCCGCCCGGATCGCGTTCCGCTCGCGGAAATCGGCCTGCGCCGCGCCGGCGCCCGGCGGCGACCGGCCGGCCCGGCACCGCCGCCTCGAAGCGCCAGTGCGGCAGCAGCGGCCCGCCGGGCGCGGCGCGGCGCACCATCGGCACCGCGTCGTCGCTCAGCGCCTTCCAGCCCTCGCCGGTGAGGTAGGACGGCGCCAGCCGCGGCGCCGGCGGCCGGAAGCCGTCGCCATAGGCGCGGTAGTGTTCCTCGAAGCCGCCGGCGCTGCGCGGCAGGTCCGCCCAGCCCAGCGTCACCCCGACCCGGGTCACCGGCTTGAGCCGCCAGCTCCCGGGCCCCGAGCAGGAAGCTCGCACCATCCTTGGGCCGGGCGCCGAACGGCATGAACGGCTGGGCGGTGTTCAGTGGCCCGTCGTCGGAGAAGGCGGCGACGCGGCTCAGCCCGCCGACCTGCACGGCGATCTCGATGCCCTCCAGCGCGAAGGGCTCGAACAGCGACAGCGGGCAGAACCGCGACTGGCTCGCCATCCGGATCGTGAGTTCCGGCGCCGCGGCGCCCGGCGGTGCCACGATCGCCGGCGCCGCCTCGTCCAGGTGCAGCGCGAAGGTGAGGCCCGGCCCGGCGTCGACCGGGTTCGGCGTCACCCGCACCACCTCGATCCGGTAAGGCCCGGTCTCCGACGACAGGCTCAGCGTGAAGGCGTCCTGGAGCAGGACTTGGAACGCCTCCTCGCGCGGCCGCGCCAGCAGGCCCGCCGCCACCGCGGCCGCCGCCGCGCCGCCGAGATGCGCCGCCACCTGCGCCAGCAGCGTCTCGCGAAACCCGCCGTCCGGCCAGGGGCTGCCCTCGACCAGCGTCGCGGTCGCGATCCGGCCGTAGATCGCCTGCACCTGCGCGGGCGTCACCGCCGCCCGCAGGCAGGCGTGCTGCACCAGCGCCCGGGCCGGCGCCGGTCCGGTCTCGGCGACCAGCCGCTCCACCCAGCCCGCCACCACCGGCAGCGCCGCCTCCGGCCGCCCGAGGTCGAACGCAGCGCTCAGCGCCGGGTCGGCGATCAGCACCCCGGCCACCGCCGCGGCGAGGTCTTCCCCGCCGCCGGCCCCGGCCGCCTGGGGATCGGGCCTGCCCGTCTGTGCTGCCGCGACCTCCTGCCGGCGCCCGAGGGTCAGCCGCACCTCGATCCGGCGGCGGCCTTCGGCGAGCGCCAGCATCGGGCTGGCGATGGCGAGGCCGATCTCGACGTCGGTCTGCGCGGCGGCCGCGAACAGCCGCTGGCAGCCGCCGGCGCCGTCCAGGCGCAGCGTGGCGAGGCTGACGCCGGTCACGAAGCCCATCTCGGACTGCGGCGAGATCAGCGGGTCGCGGTGGAAGCGCAGGGTGCGGGCGTCGGCGACCCGGACCGGGGCCACCCGCAGCCCCTCCGCCAGCCGATAGCGTTGCACCTCCGGCGACCCGGCGGGGCGGGCGACCACGGTGGCGCCGCCCTCGATCGCCAGCGCCGCCTGGCCCGGCGCGAAGCGCAGCAGCACGCTCTCCCGCACCGCCGGCCGGCGGGTCTGGCCGAGGATGTCGGTGAAGTAGTAGGCGACATGCCGGTCGGTGAAGCGGTTGATCCGCGCCTCGACGGCGCCCAGGAGATCGAGCTCGACCAGGATCAACCCGAGCGCAGGGTCGACCAGCCCCGACCCGAGCCGCTCCTCGAAGCTGCGTTCCACCGTCGGCCGCAGCGCCGCCACGATGTTGAGGAGCTGGTCGTAGCCGTCGATCAGCGCCTGCCGCGCCGCCAGGGCCCGCTCGATCGCGTCGCCGGCTGCCGGGCCGGTTCCCAGGACCGCGAGCACCGCGCTGGCCAGCGCGCCCGGGGTCGCGGTCTCGGCATGCGCCAGCGCCTGCACCAGCCCGGGCAGCGCCGAGCGCCCCTCGATGGCGCGGAGCTGCGCCGTGAAGGCCTGGTTGCGCGCGCTCGACGCCCGCGCCAGCCAGATCTCGACCTGCCGCGCCAGGGCCTGGAGCTCGGCCGCGGCCGCCGCGGCGTCGGTCTCGATGCAGCTCGGCGAAGCGGACGCGGCGCATCTCGGGCCGGAGCGCGAGCAGTTCGGCCATCATCACCGCCGGCTCCTGGGCGAAGAGCCTGGCCCAGGTGCCCGATGGCAGGTCCGGGCGATCGGCGAAGCGCACCAGCCCGGCGATGGCCGCGGCCAGCGCCAGCTTGTCGGCCAGGCTGCGCTCCTGCGGCACCACGTAGCCTGCGGCCAGGCCATAGGGCAGCCGGCGACCGCGGCCGGTGCCGTCGCTGACGCGGCGCTGCATTGTGCCGGGGCTCACCGCGATCCCCGTCGGCGCAACGTCCGGCGGGCCGGGCCGGAAGGCCGGATTGGCATGGTCAGTCTCCGCCGGATGGCCGTCCTGAAAGGCTTCTCGCGATAATCAGTGATACCGTAACTCAACCATAGGTAATGTGCCGGGATCGTGGCGGAAACGCAAGCCGATCCGGTCTGTGCGCCTCACTTTGCCGGGCCGGCGGCGAAGACGCCGGAGACGACCCCGGAATCACCCTGGATCAGCAGGACGCCGCCGATCCCGGCCGGCTGGGCCGTGCCGTCGGCGACGCCGATGAAGCCGGCGTTCAACACCGCGGACCCGTCGGGCGAGCCTGCGCCCGGGCCGGCGAAGTTCACCACCCGCCCGCCGGCGTCGCTGGTGCGGAAGCCGCCCTGACCGTTGCTGCCGAGGCGCGCCCCGCACATGCCGATGCCGGTCCAGTCGATCTTGGCGAACGGCAACTCGCCCGCCGTGCCGCCGGTGGCGGGCGCGAGCGAGCCGAACGACATCTCGACCTGGCGCGACCCGAAGCGCACGGCGATATCGGCGGTACCGCCCAGCTGCAGCGGTTCGGCCAGCGTCGCCGACTGCACGGTCAGCCGGACCGGTCCGCGGTAGCGGGCCTCGCCGCTGGTCGGCAGGCGCGAGCCCGGCGTCGGCTTGCCCACGGTGAGCCGGCCGGCAAGATCCTGGCCGCCATGGCGGTAGCTGACGGCAAAGGCGAAGATCCCCGGTACCACGCCGGAGACCTCTGAGATCGGTTCGGCCCGGGCGCCCCGGCGCCCCTCCAGGCCGCCGTCCGGCGCCGCCCTTGCCTTGAAGGTGTAGTCGCCGAGCGCGAGCCGCGAGATCGCCCCGGCGCGGCTGGTGCGCCCCTCGATCGCGAGCACCTCGTATAGACCGACGTCCTTGGGTTGGCGGATCAGCGCTCCGGCCAGCTGTCGTGCCGGCGGATCGACGCGCGGGCAGGGGTCGGCGGCGGCCTCGGGCTCCTTCGAGCCCAGCAAGCCGCAGGCCGCGAGCATGAGGAGCGCCCCGAACCCGACCGCCCGCGCGGCCACCTGCGGTCGACGGGGAACGATTTCGAGCGCGCGCACCTGCATGAACACTTACCGGCTGAAAAAGTTCTCGGAGCGCCATCGTAGTGTGTCAGGGTGGTGATTTTCAACCTCCAGGAGATGGGCGCGTCCGTAACTCCCGTTCAGGACGTCAGTCTGCGTTAACCAAGATTTGCCACCGGTTTGTGGCGAGGGATATCTCATAAGTATATCAAACGCTTAATCAACTTGCATAACGTGTACAGGATGCGCCCGATCCGGCGTGGACCTGCCTCGTGGAGCGCGGGTGCATCACCGGCGCTGGGGCGCCGTCATGCCCGGGGTCCCTTCACGAGGCTACTCCAATCAGCAAAATGGCTATTCCCGCCGCCGAGCACCACCCAATGGGTGGGTAGGTGCTGCCCGATGGAGATGGGCCGGGCCCGCCTGCTCCACCGTACCTTGAAGCCGTTTCCGGGAGCCGCTGCCGACCGTTCGGCATGACTCCGTGGATTGGGGGGCTGGGGTGCCAAGCAGCGATCTCTCGATGCTTTTGAACGTGTTTCTTCTGACCTGCGTGTTGAGCGTTGGCTTGCAGCCTCTCGCCACGCGCCTCGGCCTGATCGATCATCCCGACGAGAGGCGGCGCCACGAGAACCCGACACCGCTATGCGGGGGCCTCGCCATGCTTTCCGCGGTGGTGTTCGTCGGGATGCTGGACGTGCGGGTGCTGCCGGCTTCGCCCGCCGCGCTGATCGGCATCGGCCTCGTCATCGCGATCGGCGTGGCCGACGACCGCTGGCAACTCCGCGCGGTGCCACGGCTGGGCGGCCAGCTCCTGGCGGCCATGCTGATCGTCGGCTTCGGCGCGCTGGGGGCGCCTGATCTTGGCAGCTTCGCCGGCCTGGCAGGCCCGGCCGAGGTTCTGCTCGGACTGGTCATCGCCGTCGGGCTCGTGGTCGGCCTCATCAACAGCCTGAACATGATCGACGGCGTCGACGGTCTCGCCGGGACCGTGGCCCTGTCGGCATTCTTCTGGCTCTGCGCCACCGCGCTGTCGGTCGGAAACGACCCCGCTGCGCGCGAGGCGGAGGTGCTGATGGCCGCGACCGCCGGATTTCTGTTCTGGAACGCCCGGCACCGCTGGCGGCCACGGGCGCTGGTTTTCCTCGGCGACGGCGGCAGCACGGCGCTCGGCGCGGCCGTGGCCTATCTGATCCTGGTCCTCAGCAACGGCGAGGCCGCTGTGCCGCTTCCGAGCCTGATCTGGGTGGCGGCCGTTCCGATCATCGATACCCTGAGCCTGATCGTCCGCCGTCTCGCGGCGGGGCACAGCCCGTTCATGGCCGACCGCCAGCATCTGCACCATCTGCTTCTCGACCTTGGTCTGCCTCCCGGCGCGGTCACCGCCACGATCGCGGCGGCGTCGTTCGCCTGCGGCGCCATCGGCTTTGCCGGGATCACCTGGGGACTGAACGATGCGGCGATGGCCGCCGCGCTGGCGATCCCGGCGGCCGCCCACCTCGGCGTTGTCCACGCCGCGCGCAATCGGGTCCGGGCCGGCAGCGGCGTGCCCTGGTTCCGGGTCGAGGCGGTCAGCCCGGAGGGCAGCGAGCCCATGGGCCGGCGAACCATCATTTCGCGTTTGTGGGTGTAGGCGTGAGCATCTCGGCCCTGATCATGACACTGAACGAGGAGGCCAACCTGCCGGCCTGTCTCGATTCGCTCACCTGGTGCGACGATATCGTGGTGCTCGACTCGTTCAGCACCGACCAGACGGTCGAGATCGCCAAGGCTGCCGGCGCCCGGGTCTATCAGCGGGCCTGGGACAGCGAACTTGGGCAACGCATGTACGGGCTGCGCGAGATCCAGTTCAAGCACCCATGGGTCTACACGCCCGACGCCGACGAAATCACGCCGGCCGACCTTCGGGAGGAAATGCTCGCGGTCACGAGCGATCCCGGCCGGCCCGAGGCCTATTTCCAGATGCGGTACAAGAACATCTTCATGGGTCGATGGATTCGCCGCAGCAGCCTCTATCCGACCTGGATCACCCGTCTGGTGCGACCGGACCGCATGCGGTTCGAGCGGGACGTGCACCTCCGCGTCGTCGCCGACGCCCCGATCGGGCGGCTGCAGTCTCATTTCCTTCACTATAGCTTTAACAAGGGGATATCGAACTGGTACCGGAAGCACGTGAGCTATGCGGAGGTAGAGGCGCAGATCGCGGCCCAAAGGCTCGAAAAGTCGCGTACGAAACTTGGGTGCCTGTTTTCCCGGGACCAACGCGACCGGCGTGACGCGATTAAGGCGGCCGTCGCGAACGCGCCCTTCCGGCCAACGCTCCGGTTCCTTTACATGTTCGTGCTCAGAGGGGGCTTTCTCGACGGCTGGGCCGGATACACCTATTGCCGCATGATCGCGACCTATGAGCTCATGATCGTGATCACGACCGCCGAGGCGCGTCGCCGCGGCCAAGGGCTGCGGATGTGATTGCGCACTTGCAGGCGGCGCGGCCGCGCTTCAGCCGTCGCGCGCCATGAGCTTTGTCTTGGTATCGCTGTTGTCGGCCCTGTGCGCCGCCGTGCTCATCGCCGGATTGGTCAAGACTGAGCGAGCCTATCAGTACCCGTTCCTCGCCTGCGCCCTGATTGCATCCTTCATCCTGCCGCAGTTGCCCGGAATCTTTGCCGATCCGGCCGTGCCGCGCGACGCCCTGGCGAAGGCGCTATTGATGACGCTCCTGTGCCTGGTCGGCACGCTTACGGGATGGCACGCGTCACGGGCGCCGGCTCGAATCCTCCGCGCCGACTTCGATGAACGTCGCCTCGGGCACATCGCCATTGCTTTCGCCTTGGTCAGCTCCCTCTTCTACTACCGGCTCAGCCAACTTCCGGGCGACGCGATCGTCGGGGTGCAGATCTCCGGGGCGCCGGTCATCTACCTGTTCTTTGCACAGCTGATGCCTTACGGCCTCGCCATCTCCTGTCTGCTCTACGTGCGGCGTCCGAGTTGGTCGATGCTGGCGGTCATCGGCTTCTGCCTGCTTTTCTATCTGCAAAGGATCGTTGTAACCGGCAAGCGCGCCGAGACGATGGAACTCGTGCTGATCTTCTTGCTGGCCTTCTGGTTCTATCGTGGGCGCAAGATCGGCAGAACGACCCTCATACTCGGCGCGGTTGCGGGCATGGTCATCATGACCAGCATGTCCGCCTACCGTGACATTACGCGCACGGACTCGGTCGATCTGAGCAAGGTGGCTCAGATCGACGCGGTCGGCAACTTCGACTCGCTCATCGAAGACGGCGGCGAGGAAATGCGCAACGCCGTCGCGCTGATCGACGCAACCGATCGGGAGGGACGCTTCGACTACGGCATCGTGCACTGGAACTTCATTGTCTGGAATTTCCTGCCCGCTCAAATCGTCGGCGCTAGCGTCAAGCAATCTATGTTGCTCGAAAAGCCACCGATGCCCCGTGATTTCAATCCCTCGACCGGGACAACCTTCACCGGCATGACCGACGCCTTCCGTTCTTTCTGGTACCTCGGCGCGCTGGAGTTCCTTTTTCTCGGCTACGTGATGCGGCGTCTCTGGGAATCGGCGATGGAGGGCCAACTGCTGGGCCGGATAATCTACACGCTCAGTGCCGTCCCTGCGACGCACGCTTTCTCGCACACCACCGACTGGGTGCTTCCTGTGTGGATCCACATGCTCATATTTCTCGCACCCGCCATGGCCTATGCCTACCGAGCCCCGGACCCCGCCCGCGGGGTCCGGACACAGGCCCAAAGTTCCCGTGACCGACTGCGGTGGTCGCCGCGGACAGCAGCATGATGGAGTTGAGGTTTGTCAACCACAGTGGCGTCGGTGCGCCCCTGCCGGTCGTTGGCGGGCCGACGTTTTCGCGTCGCGACCGCGCACTCCGCGTGGCATGGCGCGTGGCTTGGGCATTGTTCGCCTCCTGGACGCCCCCGCCGTGGATGGCGGTAAGGCGCTTAGTCCTGCAGCGGTTCGGCGCAGACATTCATCCTACGGCGATGGTCCGCGGCGGCGCGCGGATTCTGGTGGCCGGGCCATTTGCGCATGGAGGCGCATGCTTCTCTCGGCCCCGAGACGATCTGCTACAATGTTGCTCGCATCACGATCGGGGAGGGGGCCATCGTGTCACAGCGTGCGCACCTCTGCACGGCGACGCACGACATCGACCATCCGGACCATCCGCTCGTCTCCCGATCGATCGTGATCGGCGCGCGGGCATGGATCGCGGCGGAGGCCTTCGTCGGACCCGGCGTCGTGGTCGGCGACGGCGCCGTGCTCGGCGCGCGGGCGGTTGCGACCCGAGCACTGGAACCATGGGTGGTCTATGTCGGAAATCCCTGTGCGCCGGTCCGCGAGCGGCGGCACCCCTCCGAGGCCCGGATCAGCTGACCTCGGCGGTCCTGTCGAAGGCAGGCGCGTCTTGCGGGGTCGTGGCGGCGGCATAGGCCTCGATGGTCTCGGCCGCGATCTTCGACCAGGTATAGCGCTCGGCGACGAGCCTGCGTCCGTTCGCTCCCATCCGCGCGGCGGCGGCGGGATCGTTCAGGATTTCTTCGATTGCCGCGGCGAAGATGCACGGATCGAGCGCGACGACGCGGCCGGCACCGTGCTGCCCGACTTCCGGGAAGTGGCACCCTTCCGAGATGGCGACGGGAACACCTGAGGCAAGGGCCTCGATCACCGCGACGCTGAAGCCTTCCTGGCGGCTCGGCAGGCAGAAGCACGCGGCATCGGCCAGGGCCTCGAACTTGGAGGGTCCGTAGAGAGGGCCGGTGAGATGCACTCGCCCGCCGAGGCCGCTGGCGGCGACGGCCGCGCGGAAGGCCGCCTCGTCTCCGTCGTCGGGGCCGGCGACCACAAGGTGAACGTCGGGGCGCCGGCGCGCCAGGATCCCGAAGGCCTCCGCCAGGATGTCGAGGCCCTTCTTGCTGTGGAGGCGCCCGAGGAACAGCACGAACGGAGCATCGCCGAGGCCGGGGACCCTCGGTCGGAAACGGCCGGAGACGCAGCCGCGGTCCACCTCCTCCGCCGAAACCCCGTTGCTGATCACGACGAGCGGGGCGCGCAGGCCAAGCCGCGCGACGAACGCTCGCTCGTCGCGGTTGAGCGTGTGAATGAAGGCCGCGCGGTCGAGCATCGTCCGCTGGAACAGCCACATCGAAACGACCTTTTTACGCCGCTTCTGCTGCAGGCTCCACGGGTCGAGCATCCCGGCCGGCCGGACGCAGTACGGGATGCCGAGCCGGGAGGCGGCGCCGGCCACCCGGGTCAGCAGGCGCTCCCAAACGCCGTGGAGGTGAACGAAGTCGCTGGCGGCGACGTCGGCCGCGGCCTCGCGCATCGCCCGCCGTGCCAGCAGCCGCTCCAGCGGATCGGGGGTGCCGATCAGTCGCAGCCTGACCGCCTCCAGCCCGGGCGTTCCCGCAGCCGCATCCAGGGCCTTGACGCGCAGCTGCGCGTCGCCGTAGGCAACGATCGACACGGCGTGTCCCAGGCGGGCCTGCGCTGCGGCCAGCCGCATGACGACGGCCTGCGGCCCGCCGCCGGCGGGGTCGATGGTCTCGATGGCGTGCAGGATCCTCATGAGGCCCGGCGCTGCGCCGCCGAGCCCGTCGCGTCCTGCAGGTAGCGCCCGAGCACGCAGCACGCGAACGCCCGCGTCCACATCTGCGACTGCGGTGCGCGGCAGAATGCCTCCCAGATGCGCCGCACGCCCTGTGGCTCGACAAGGCCGCAGTCCTGAAGATGCTCCAGGCCGTCCAGGCAGGCTTCGCGCAGCGGCCCCTGCATCCACTGCCGGATCGGCAGGGTGAAGCCGCGCTTGCCCTGGCGCAGCAGATCCGGCCGGAGAACATCGGCGAACGTCTCACGGAGCAGCGGCTTGTTCGCCGCGCCGCCGGCGAGGCGCACGCCGCCCGGCAGGGCCGCGGCCAGCTCGAGGACGCGCCGGTCGAGGAACGGCACGCGAAGCTCGACTCCATGCGCCATGCTGTTGGCGTCGCCGTCGCGCAGGAGCATGTTGCCGAGGTAGAGCCGGGTCTCGAGCTGTCCGACCGTCCACACCGGATCGCCGCGCTCGATGTCGAGGCCGGCGGCGACCTCCGGCTCCAGGCATTCCTCGGTCAGCCCCAGCGCCTCCGGCCGGATCCCGAGGTCAGCGAGTTGCAGCTGGGACATGAGCCGGCGTCGGAGGGAGTAGAGCGCCAGCAGGCTGCCGTCACTGCGCGCGAGCGCCACAGCTTTGTCCTGCGTCACCTCCGATGCGCGCAGGGTCGCCAGGCGGGCCAGCCCGCCGCGCGCGCCGGCCGGAACCGCCGCCAGGGGTCGGAGAAGGGCGTGCAGCCGCGGCACGTCGCGGAACGAGGCGTAGCCACCGAACAGCTCATCGCCGCCCTGGCCCGACAGGAACACCTTGGCGCCGCGCTCGCGGATGGCCTGCGAGATGACGTAGACATTGAGGCCGTCGATCGAGGGAAGGTCGAGCGCGCCGAACCACTGCGACGCCGCGCCGAGGGCATCGGCCGCCTCGATGCGGATTTCGTTGTGCTCGAGCCCGAAGATCGCGGCGGTCTCGCGCGCGAGACCGAGTTCCGACAGGTCGGGGTGTTCGGCGAACCCGACGGTGAAGCTCTTCAGCGCCGGCTGGTGCCGAGCCGCCAGGGCTGCGACGATCGTGCTGTCGAGCCCCGAGGACAGGGACACGGCCAGCGGCGCATCGCTGACCAGATGCCGGCGCACCGCGGCAGCGAGCGTCTCGCGCACCGCCTCGCGCACGTCCCCGACCGCCGGACTTGCCTTGGGGTAGCACCAGAAGCGCCGGGCGTTGAGGCTGTCATCGCCCGGTCGGAGCGTGGCGCAGGTGCCCGGATCGAGGCTCTGCACCGCCTCGAACGGGGTGAACGGGTGCTGGCAGGCGCCATAGGCGAAGAACCCCGCCGTGCCGCGGGGGTCGAGCGCAGGCGGCAGAAGTCCTGTCGCCATCAGCGCCTTGGTTTCGCTCGCGAACATGAGGACACCGCGGCCGCGGCCGACATAGAGCGGCTTGATGCCGAGCGGATCGCGGCAGAGCAGGAGCTCCTGTCCGGCGGCGCGGAAATAGGCGAACGCGTACATCCCGTCCAGCCGTTCCACGGCGGCCGGTCCCCATTCGGCGAGACAGCGCAACAGAACCTCGGTATCGCTGCTGCCGCGGAACCCGTGGCCGCGGCTTATCAGCTCCTGGCGAAGCTCCGCGAAGTTGTAGATCTCGCCATTGTAGACCAGCGCGTCGCCGGTCGCCTCATGCACCATCGGCTGGGCCCCGTTCGGGGACGGATCGAGGATCGGCAAGCCGGTTGTGACCGAAGGCCAGCGCCCGGTTGCCGAACGGCAGGTCCAGCTGCCCGGTGCCGTCCGGACCCCGGTGGTGCTGCCAGGCGGTCATCGACCGGACGGCCGCGCGTGCGGTGAACGGATCGCGGCAGACGGCTCCGGCGATGCCGCACATCGTCTCAGGCAGCCGCGTCACGGGCCGGCGCAGGGCGCCGCGCCGGCAGGGTGCCGAGAAGCCGTTCGGCGTAGCGGTCGAGCAGGTATTGCGTCGACCGGTGGCGCGCGCTGTCGGACATCGACTGCAGCATGTCGGGCGCAGCCCGCGAGGGCCAACACGGCCTCGACGATCGCGTCGGTGTCCGCCCAGCGGGACGATGATCCCGTCCCGGCCGTGTCGTGCGACGCTGCCGGCGTTTTCGGTCACGATGACCGGCAGCCCCGCGGCGAGAGCTTCGTAGACAACGGTGGCGGAGCCTTCGCACACCGAGGGAAGCAGGAACACGTCCGCCCAGGCGTAGTGTCCGGCGATCTCGCTCCGTGGGACCGGGCCCGTGAGCTCGAGCGTGCGCCGCAACTCGCCGGCGACCCCTTCGGAGATGCCGAGGGTGCCGACCATGCGGAACGTCGCACGCCCCGCCAGGCGCCCGGCGGCGGCATGAACGTACGGCGAGCCCTTGCGAAGTCCCACTTGGCCCACGGTCAGCACGCGCAACGGTCCGGGCGCGCGGCTGCCCCGGTCGATCGCGAACCGGCCGTCGACGCCGTAGGGCACGACGACGCATTTCTCCACCGGACCGCCGCAGCTCTCGACGCCCTGGCGGACGAACTCGGAGGGACAGATGATGAGGTCGGCAATGTCCCATTCCGCGCGCTCCCGCGCAGCGAACGGCGCGGCGAACCGGTTGTCGGAGGTCGGCGGCTGCCAGGCCGGAAACCGGGCCTCTTCGCGGGCGACGAGGCGGTCCAGCACTTCGCGGGGGGCATTGATCTGCTCCACCACCGTCCAGAGGCCGGCGCGTCGGGCCGACGCCATCTGCTCGAGACCGTCCCCGGCGAAGACGTAGAGTCCCGAGGCGTCGCCGAAGCCGCGCCGGGCGACCAGTTCGGAGAATTGTCGTCCGGCCCAGACTGCATGTCGCGTGATCGCGATGTCGCCCCTTATCCGCAGGCGCGCCGCCGCGGACAGCAGGGCGAAGGCGGGAAAGGTGGTGATCCGATCGTCCGGGATGTCAGCAGGAACCCGTCCGGCGAGGCGCCGCAGGGCTGCCGGCGAGCCCGGCGGCGCCGCCGCCAGCAGCCGCCGGACACCGGGGGTGGCGTAGATGTCGGTGTAGAGGCGGGAGAGCCGGCCGGCCCCCGCGAGGATGCGCGGCACGGCGTAATGCATCCGCGCGCCGAGCTGACTGACGACGACGTCGCCCGTCATGCTTCGCCCGCCGCCATCGTGGCGCCGGTCGCAGGCGCCTCGTACTGGAGTTCGCGAAGCAGCGCATCCCAGGCGTCCACCGCCTGGGTCCGCCCGTAGGCGGAGACGAGCAGCTGCCGGGCCCGCGCGCCCATGTCGGCGCGCCGCAGCGGATTGGCGCGCAGGTCGCGGATGCGAGCTGCCAGACCGGCACCGTCTCCGGATGCCGAGGCCTCCCCGCATCGGGTTGAACGCGCGACCTGCGCTACCCAGCCGTCGACCGCGCCGACGAACAGCGTCGGCCGGCCGGCGGCCAGGATTCCGAAGAACTTGCTCGGGACGATGCAATGCTCGAGCTGGGGCAGCAGCGAGACGATATGAACGTCCGGAACCCCCAGGCTGGCCGAGATGCGCTCCGCCGGTTGCAGCGGCCGGAAGACGAAGCTGGTCAGGCCGCGGCGCCGTGTCTCTTCCTCGACCCAGGCACGGCGGACGCCGTCGCCGATCATCAGGAAAGTGACATCCTTCTCGTCCCGAAGCAGCTCGGCGGCATCGAGAAGCGTCGAAAACTCGTGGGCACGCCCGAAATTCCCCGAATATCCGACGACGAACCTGCCCTGAAGCCCCCAGGCGACACGGAGCGGATTGTCCTCGATGTCGACCGGCGAGATCTCGGACGCGTCCGACCAGTGCCGCATGAGGACGAGCCGGTCGGCCGGCGTGCCCCGGCGTGCCAGATGATCGCGCATCGCCTCGGTGAGGCAGATGACCCGTGACGCGGCACCCAGCGACCAGTCGCGCAGGCCGAGCGCGAGCCGGGCGGCGAGGCCGGTTCGCGGCAGCAGGCCGAGCTCGATCGCGGTTTCGGGGTAGAGATCCATCACCCAGTGCACCATCCGGGCGCGGCGGAGCGCGATCGGCAGCCGCGCGCTGACGGTCTGCAGCGGCGGATCGGTGCAGATGACGCAGACATCCTCCCGCCCGAGGTGGCGGGCCAGCCAGGCCGCGGCGCTGAGGTGGAAGGCGAGATAGGCGCCCGCCCGGCCGGCAAGGCCGCCTCGGTCCTGGCGATTGCCACCCAGGCGCACGATCTCAACGCCCCGCACACGCTCGGACCGCGGCAGGTCGCCCTCGGAGCCGTCGCGGCGGCGCCGGCTGCTGACCGCGCTGACGGCGTGACCCCGCTCGGCAAGGGCGAACGCGAGCGACGACACCATCCGGCTGGTAGCCGATTCGTCGGGATGGAAGTATCGGTTAACAAAGACGACGCTGGCCAAGCTGTTCCTCGAATCGACGCGGTTCCATCCCGAAGCGGCTTCCAGCTTTGGTTTGGCGCCGCGGGTGGAACAATGTCCCTAATGGCGTCGCAGCGCCTCCTTTAGGCGGATACCGCCACCAATCGTCGATTGCTTTCTGGACGGATAGCTAAGCGCGGGCGCCGATCGTTCGGGACAGTTTCCGGCAGAGGCGTCGGCGCGCAGAGGGGCGAGAATGTCGGACAGGGTAGCGTTGATCATCGGTGTCACCGGACAGGACGGCGCCTATCTGAGCGAGCTGCTCCTGCGGAAGGGCTACATCGTCCATGGGATCAAGCGCCGATCGTCGTCGCTGAACACCGGCAGGATCGACCACCTCTACCGCGATTCGCGGGAGGAGCCGACGCGCTTTCACCTGCACTATGGCGACCTCACGGACGCGACGAACCTGGTGCGCGTGATCCAGGAGGTGCAACCCGACGAGATCTACAACCTCGGCGCGCAGAGCCATGTGGCTGTCAGCTTCGAGATGCCCGAATACACCGCCAACGTCGACGCCATGGGAACCCTCCGCGTGCTGGAGGCGATCCGCATCCTGAAGCTCGGGGGCCGGACGCGCTTCTACCAGGCCTCGACGTCGGAGCTGTTCGGCAACAGCTTCCACGGGCCGCAGAGCGAGACCACGCCGTTCCGGCCGCGCAGCCCTTACGCCGCCGCGAAAGTTTACGGATACTGGATCACGGTCAATCACCGCGAGGCCTACGGGCTGCACGCCTCCAACGGCATTCTCTTCAACCACGAGAGCCCGCTGCGGGGCGAGACCTTCGTGACGCGGAAGATCACCCGCGGCGTCGCCGCCATCGAATGCGGATTCCAGCGCAAGCTGCATCTGGGCAATCTCAACGCCAGTCGCGACTGGGGCCACGCGCGCGACTACGTCGAGGGGATGTGGCGCATCCTGCAGGCCGACGTTCCCGACGACTACGTGCTGGCGACGGGGGCGACGCACACCGTCCGCGAGTTCGTGGAGCGGGCCTTCGGCGTCGTCGGCCGCAACATCGAATGGTCGGGAGAAGGCGTCGACGAGGTCGGCCGCGACGCCCGCAACGGCGCCGAGCTGATCGTGGTCGATCCGAGCTACGCCCGTCCCACCGAGGTCGACTACCTGCTCGGCGACGCCAGCAAGGCCCGCGCACGCCTGAACTGGCAGCCGCAAACCGACTTCGACGCCCTGGTGCGCGAGATGGTCGTCTCCGACCTCCAGGCTGCCGAAGCCCGTGCGGGGTCCAACGCGCATGCCTCCTGGTAGTCCGGAGGCAGGGAGCTTGAGCGAGGTAGCAGAGTTCTTCGCGGGCAAGCGGGTCTGGGTCGCCGGCCACCGGGGTCTCGTCGGCTCCGCGCTGGTTCGGCGCCTGCGCCGGGAGCGTTGCGAGCTGCTGCTCGCTCCGCATGCCGAGCTGGACCTGCTCCGCCAGGAGCGGGTCGAAGCCTGGGTGCACCGGCAGCGGCCGGAGATCATCTTCGTCGCCGCCGGGAAGGTCGGCGGGATCGTTGCCAACAGGGATGCCCCGGCGGACTTTCTCGCCGAGAACCTGATCATGAACGCGAACATCCTGGCCACCGCGCACGCCCTCGGCGTGGA
Source organism: uncultured Alphaproteobacteria bacterium (assembly GCA_963847795.1). GTDB lineage: Bacteria > Pseudomonadota > Alphaproteobacteria > Rhodobacterales > Rhodobacteraceae > Amaricoccus. Next base: position 15,296 of record CAWKBH010000010.1, on the reverse strand, counting down.
TACCGTGGTCACGCTCGGTTCGAGTTGCATCTATCCCCGGGACGCGGCGCAGCCGATCGCCGAAACCGCCTTGCTGACCGGCCCGCTGGAGCAGACCAACGAGGCCTATGCGGTCGCCAAGATCGCGGCGATCAAGCTGTCGGAGGCCTATGCGGTCCAGTACGGACGCCGGTATTTCTCGGTGATGCCGACGAACCTCTACGGACCCAACGACAACTTCGATCCGATCACCTCGCATGTGCTTCCGGCCCTGGTGCGCAAGTTCGCCGAGGCCGCGCGGCAGAACGATCCGCAGGTCACCGTGTGGGGAACCGGCAACGTCTTGCGCGAGTTCCTGCACGCCGACGATCTGGCCGACGCCTGCGTCTTTCTCGCGGCCGTGGATCATGGGTGTGCGCTGATCAATGTCGGGTCCGGCCGGGAGATTTCGATCCGGGACCTTGCCGGTCTCGTCGCGCGCGAAACCGGCTTTCGCGGTGACATCGTCTTCAACACGGCGGCGCCCGACGGGACCTACCGCAAGCTGCTCGATTCCAGCCGCATTGTCGCCCTCGGCTGGCATCCGTCCATCCGGTTGCGCGACGGCATCACGCAAATGCACCAGCTCTGGCAGAGCATCCAGGCAAGCGAAGAGCCGGCCAGCGCCGCCGCCGGCTGATGCCGAACTCACCGGGCACCCGCCCGCCGCAACGCCGGCGGCGACCCGCCTCGCAAACGACCGGCGGCCTCAATCCCTCACGGCCAGCGGAGTCGTCGCGGTTTCAGGCCTGGGCACACCTTGACGTCGGGTCAACAGAAATCGAGTTGTTGGACGAACGGCCCCGGCGGCTGACCTCTGTCCTTTGTCCGGTCGACTCTGCATCACGACTGCCCGTTCGGGTGAGGAGCCCGCAAGCCACTGAAATGCGGCGATTTTCTGCGTATGGACTCCATATGGAACGCATATGGACTCCGTCTGGGTGTTTTTGGATTGGCGGCAGGAGTCAGGTGCCGCGGCCGCAATGGCATAGCGGGTTGCGCAGGCGTGAGCGGACGCGCGATCGCAGGCGGCCGGTTTTCGCCCCCGACCCGCGGGAACGCGAGACCTGTCCCGCAGCCGCTCAGGGGCGCACCCCCATCACCATGTCCTGTTCCTGGTCGACGAGGGCGCCGGTCATCGGGATCGAGGCGTCGCTCAGCAGGAACAGCGCCAGGCGGGCCACGTCGTCGGGCTTGATCAGCCGGCCCCAGGGCATCCGGGCTTCCGCTTCCGCCAGCCAACCCTCGCCCTTGCCCAGCTTGCGCGCCTGCATGTCGCGCTCGCCGGCGGAGTCGGTCCAGCCGAGGTTGATCCCGTTCACCCGGATCCGGTCGTGGCGATGGGTGAAGGCGGCGTTCTTGGTCAAGACCGCTGTCGCCGCCTTGCTCGCCGCGTAGACCGCCAGTTCCGGCGTGCCGCCGTAGACGTTGACCGACAGGATGTTCACCACCGCGCCCGCCGCGGCGCGCCCGTGCAGGTGGCGGATCAGCGCCTGCATCAGCAGCATCGGCGCCCGGGTGTTGACGGCGAACATCCGGTCGACGAAGCCGGCGTCGCTGTCGAGGATGCTGCCTCGATCGGTCAGCGCCGCGGCGTTCACCAGCCCGTCGAGGCGGCCGAACCGCGCCACCGCGCCCGCCACCAGCCGCTCGGGCGTCGCCGGATCGACCAGCTCGGCCGCGATGAAGGCGGCCGGGACGCCGACCGCCTCGATCTCGCCGGCGACCCGGGCGCCGGCCTCGGCGGCGCGGCCGGTAAGGACCAGCCCCGCCGCCCCGGAACGCGCCGCCTCAAGCGCGATCGCCCGCCCGACGCCCTGGGTGCTGCCCGTGACCAGCAGCACCTTGCCGTCAACGCGTATCTCCACTTCGGGCCCCCTAAGGCATGTACTGCCCGCCGTTCACGTGCAGGATCTGGCCGGTGACGTAGCCGCTCATGGCCGAGGCAAGAAAGACCACCGGCCCGACGCAGTCCTCGGCCTCGCCGAGCCGCCCCAGGGCGACCGCCTGCCGCATCGCCTCCATCCGCTCCGGCGGCGTCGCGGCGTGGAACGGCGTCGCGATCACCCCGGGTGCCACGGCGTTTACCCGGATGTTGCGCGGCGCCAGCTCCTGGGCCATGTGACGCGTCAGGTTGTGCACGTAAGCCTTGGCGCCGGCATAGTGGGCCGAGCCGGGCCCGCCGCCGTTGCTGCCGGCGATCGAGCCGAGGTTGACGATGGCGCCGCCGCCCTGCGCCTCGAGATGCGGGATCGCCGCCTGCGACACCACGATGACCGAGCGCACGTTGAGATCGAGCGCCGCCTGGTAGAGCCCGAGCCCGAGCTCGCGGAAAGGCTGCCGGTCGAGGATCGCCCCGGCATTGTTGACGAGGATGTCGAGCCGCCCCAGCTCGGCGACCGCCCGGCGCACCACCTCCGTGCCGGTTTCCGCCTCGGACAGGTCGCCCTGCACCGGCACCGCCGTTCCGCCGGCCGCACGGATCGCGGCGACCACCGCCTCGGCCGCGGCGCCGCTTCGGTTGTAGTGCACGGCCACCTGCGCGCCGAGCCCGGCCAGCCCCGCCGCCACCGCCGCGCCGATGCCGGTGCTCGCCCCGGTGACCAGGGCCGCCTTCCCGCGAATGTCCTCCAGCATGACAGCCCTCCCTGCAAATCCCGCGGCACGCCGTCCGCGGGGCCGAGCGAAGCGCGCGCAGCCGGCCGGGTCAAGGCCGCCGGTGGCGCGGGCCCCGCCGCGAGCGCGGGCGACGGTGCCTCGCAGGTTGCCGTCCGGTGCGGTGCCGGCGGGCTTTACAGCGTGCCGGGCGGTACGCTAGTCGGTCGGGACACGGCTGGGGAGACGAGGGGCATGACCGAGGCCAGGATCGTGCGGGTGGGCGAGCTCGAGCTCTCGAACCGCCTGCCGCTGGTGCTGATCGCCGGTCCGTGCCAGCTCGAGGGCCTCGACCATGCGCTGGCGATCGCCGAACCGCTCGCCGCGGCATGCGCGGCGGCAGGCGCCGGTTTCATCTTCAAGAGCTCCTACGACAAGGCGAACCGGACCGCGGTGGATGCCCGGCGCGGGGTCGGCATGGACGAGGGGCTGGTGATGCTTGCCGCCGTGCGCGACCGCATCGGCTGCCCGGTGCTGACCGACGTGCACCTTCCCCAGCATTGCGCCCCGGTCGCCCAGGCGGTGGACGTGCTGCAGATCCCGGCCTTCCTGTCGCGCCAGACCGACCTGCTGCTGGCGGCCGGCGCCACCGGGGCCGCGATCAACGTGAAGAAAGGCCAATTCCTCGCCCCCTGGGACATGGCCAACGTCGCCGCCAAGATCGCCTCCACCGGCAACGAGCGCATCCTGCTCTGCGAGCGCGGCGTCAGCTTCGGCTACAACACGCTGGTCGCCGACATGCGCAGCCTGCCGATCATGGCCCGGACCGGCCGTCCGGTGGTGATGGACGCGACCCATTCGGTGCAGCAGCCGGGAGGGCAGGGGACCTCCTCGGGCGGACAGCGCGAATTCGCGCCGGTGATGGCCCGCGCCGCCGTCGCTCTCGGCGTCGCCGCGGTCTTCATCGAGACCCACCCGGACCCGGACAACGCGCCCTCGGACGGGCCCAACATGGTCCACCTCGACCGCATGCCGAAGCTGATCTCCGAGCTGATGGCGTTCGACCGCCTCGCGAAGGCGCATCCGCTCCTGCTCTGAGCGGCCGTGTCCCGGTCCGACACTCCCTTGCGGGCCGGCCGTTTGAGCTTGTGATCAACGACGCCGCTCAATAGAACGGGCTCGCTTGGGGCGTGGCCAAGCGGTAAGGCAACGGTTTTTGGTACCGTGTACCGGAGGTTCGAATCCTCCCGCCCCAGCCATTTTCCTCTTTCCAATTCTGATCAAGAGGATACGCGGGATCGGCCTACAGTTCGAGGGGCTAAAATCGCCAGTTTGCTGCCCATTTAACCAAGATTCCTGCTGCCCAAGGGCGTCAATGGTAGCGGTCCGGGCGCTTCCGTTGCCGCTCCCACTCGGCAGCGAATGTAGCGATCTGCCACGGGTGTCAACGCGGGCCTTTTGCCAGTCGGGCGAGGCGCAATCGACTCCGTCTCGCATCAGCGCAACCAGTCGAAACGTCGGCCCCGGTCCCAGACGATGACCTCGCCGCCGCCATACTGGCCCTTTGCGATACGACCCTCGAAATCGGCGTAGTCGAGCGGATGATCCTCCACGTGCACGGCGAGCCGCTTCTCGCCGGGGACGAGACTCGGCCCCTTGGTGACCGCCCAGCTGGCGAGCACATCGCCGACCTCGAGCCGCAGGTGGTAGTGCAACCGCCGGGCCGCATGCTTCTGCACCACGAAGGCGTCGCCAGAGCCGCGCCGGTCGGTCCCGGCCGGCTCGTCGGTCGCCGCGAAGTCGCGCTTGCGGCGATAGGTCTCGAGCGCCACCTCAGCCAGCCTTCCGGCGTGGCGCGGCGGGCTTCGTCGCCGGCTTCGCCTGCCGCTTGCCCGCCTTCGCACTGCCGCGCAGCGCCTGCATCAGGTCGATCGGCCCGCCGGCGGCCGGCTGCTTCGGCTTCGGCAGCGGCTTGCCGGCCGCCCTCGCCTTGACCAGCTCCGCCAGCGTGTCGTCGTAGCGGTCCTCGAACCCGGACGGATCGAACTTTCCACGTTTGGTCCAGCTCGCTATCGACGCCACCTGATCATCTCCGCGACTTGCTCGCAGGCAGCCCGCGCAATTCAGCGCAGGCAGCCGCTGTCGGACGAACGATCCTGATGGTAGTCGGTTCCGGAGAGACTGCAATTGCGCCGCAGATGCCTGCGAGTTGGACCCGCGATGCCTCACGGTCCGTCGCCGACGTCGATCCGATCCAGCACGAAGCCCGCAAGCATGCTCATCAGAATGCGGAGAGACGCCGCCCGCTCGCATCGGATTCGCGGACGCGCCGCCGGGGCTGTCCTGTCAGGGATCGGGAACGTTCTCCCTCAACTCGTCCAGCCACGGCGCGGCGGTGGCGTCCGACGGCGCCCGCCAGTCGCCGCGGGGTGAGAGAGCGCCGCCGGGCGAGACCTTCGGGCCCGTTGGGAAGCGCCGATCGCTTGAACTGGCTGAAGGCGAAGAAGCGCTCGAGGAAGACCTCGAGCCACTTGCGGATCGTCGTCAGATCGTAGGCGTGCCGCGCCGCCGGCGGAAAATCGATCGGCCAGAGGCCCTTTTCCACATCCGACCAGGCGTGAAGCGCCAGGAAGGCGACCTTCGACGGCGCGTGGCCGTAGCGCATGATGTGGTGGAGGAAGAAGTCGTGCAGCTCGTAGGGGCCGATCTTGGCCTCCGTGCTCTGGATCGGCTGCCCGGCTTCGGCGGGGATCAGCTCCGGTGAGATCTCGGTCGCGAGGATGGCCTCCAGCACCGTCGTCCGTCGCCGGGTCGAACTGGTCGGTGGCGATGGCCCAGCGGATCAGGTACTGGATCAGCGTCTTCGGCACCCCGGCGTTGACGGCGTAGTGGCTCATCTGGTCGCCGACGCCGTAGGTGCACCAGCCGAGCGCGAGCTCGGAGAGATCGCCGGTGCCGATCACGAAGCCGCGGCGCTGGTTGGCCAGGCGGAAGAGATAGTCGGTCCGCAGGCCCGCCTGCACGTTTTCGAAGGCGATGTCGTAGACGGGCTTGCCCGCGGCGAAGGGATGTCCCATGTCCCGCAGCATCTGCAGCGCCGCCGGACGGATGTCGATCTCCTCTGCCGCGACGCCCAGCGCACGCATCAGCTTCCAGGCGTTTCCCTTCGTCGCCTCCCCGGTGGCGAAGCCCGGCATGGTGAAGCCGAGGATGGTGGTGCGCGGCAGGCCGAGCCGGTCGCAGACCTTGGCGGCGACGATGAGCGCGTGCGTGGAGTTGAGGCCGCCCGAGATGCCGATCACCATGTGCGTGCCGCCCGTCGCCTCGAAGCGCCGGCGCAGCCCTTCCACCTGGATATTGAAGGCTTCGTAGCAGTCCTGGTCGAGATGCGTCTTGCGGTTCGGGACGTAGGGAAAGCGGCGGATCGGCCGGATCAGACCGATGTCCTGGAAGCTCGGCCGATGCTCGAAGCGGACGCGGCGGAACGGAGCGGACGACCGCCCGACCTCCTCGGCCATGTCGTTGAAGGTCTGCATGCGCATGCGCTCGCCGAGGATGCGGCCGGTATCGACGTCGGCGACGCAGAGCGACGGCTGCAGCGGAAAGCGCTCCGATTCCGCCAGGAGGTCGCCGAGCTCGTAGATCACCCCCTGGCCGTCCCAGGCGAGGTCCGTCGTGCTCTCGCCGGGGCCGGCGGCCGAATAGGCGTAGGCGGCGACGGCGCGCGCCGATTGCGAGCGGCAGAGCATGTGGCGCTCGTCGGACTTGCCGATGGTGATGTTGGACGCCGAGAGGTTGGCGAGGATGGTGGCGCCCGCCAGCGCGCCTGCCGTCGATGGCGGACTGGCGGCCCAGAAGTCCTCGCAGATTTCCATATGGAAGACGAAGCCGTCGAGGTCGCTCGCCTCGAAGATCAGGTCCGTCCCGAACGGGACCTCATGGCCGGCGACCCGGATGCTCTGGCCCGCGAGGTTGCGGCCGGCGGCGAACCAGCGCTTCTCGTAGTACTCGCGGTAGTTGGGCAGGAAGCTCTTCGGGACGACGCCGAGCAGCTTGCCGCGGGCGACCGCGAGCGCGCAGTTGTAGAGGCGGCCCGCGTGGCGCAACGGGGCGCCGATGAGCAGGACGGGCGCCAGATCGGCGCTGGCGGCGGCGATCTCGCCCACGGCGGCTTCCACCGCGAGCAGCAGGGCGCTCTGCAGGTGGAGGTCGTCGATCGCGTAGGAGGAAACGCAGAGCTCGGGGAAGACCGCCAGGTCGACGTTCGCCTGGTCCGCGCGCCGGGCTTCCTCGATGATGGCGTCGCGGTTGAAGCGGACATCCGCCGGGCGCACGTGCGGGGTGCTGGTGGCTACCCTGACGAAGCCATGCCGGTGCATGGACATGAAACCCTTGTCGCCTCGGTCGCTCATTCGCGCCTCGCTCGCTCAGCGCCCTCGGCGCCACAACTCGGCAACCTCCGCGGCGGTGCCGACGTCCACATGCTGGCCGCAGCGGTGGCCGAACAGCTCGAGCATGGCCTCGTGGCCCTGGTCCGAGCTGCTGCAGACCGCGTCCTGCACCAGTACCGTCCGATACCCGAGATCGACCGCGCCGAGAATAGTGGCCAGCTACCATATGTAACGTTTCTTTCCGCGGCTCCTCTGGTAGAGGGGGTGAAACTTTCCGACGGTCAGGAAGACGGTTGTCATGAGCGAGAAGACGAACCCGACGACGCCGATTTCGGCCGAGGCGCTGCGCATGTCCATCTGCGCTCGCTGTCGGTGGAGCGAGACTTAAACGGTCGTTTGTGCCGTTGACTGCTGGACCAACGCCTTTGCTGCCTTTATCCCTGCCTTAAGGATGCGGTCCGACCAGTTGCGGTCTTCTACGGCGCGGGCCATCTGAAGCGCGCCGATGAGGGTCGCATAGATGCCCAACGCAACACCTTCGGGATCCTCGATCTGCGCTGGAAGCGCTGAAGACATCTGGCGCAGGAGCGCTTGGAAACTCTCGGTATAGAGACCGCGCATCTCGGGCGGCTGACGCGCGAGTTCCGGCAGAAGCGCGGCTGAGGCGCAGCCCTGTCCCGGATTGTCCCGGTGCCCGGCCGAAAGGTACACCTCTATCGCCCGATCGGGGCCGCCGTCGGCCAAAACCTCCTGCAACTGGACCAGCTGCTGGTTCAGAGCCGCTGTGACACTTTCGCTGACCAGGTCTGCCTTGGACTTGAAATGCGGATAGAAGGCGCCGTTCGTCAAACCGGCGTCCTTCATTATCACCGCCAGTCCGGACGCTGCGATCCCGTCACGCCGAAACCGATCGGCGGCGACCTCCGTGATCCGGCTGCGCGATGCGTCCTTTCGACCTTTCTCGTACCGCATCGTGTCTCCTTCTCGTTTCCCTATTGAAGTATGATCGTATTTCATATAAGTGAGCATAATCCAATCGACAACCAGAGGCTAGCCCCTCACGAATTTTCGGAGCTTATGATGATCGCGAAGGCAGAAAGAACGGCAATCGTAACCGGCGCATCCTCCGGCATCGGCCGCGCCAGCGCCGAGGCCCTTGCACGTGCCGGATTCACCGTTTTCGGGACAAGCCGCAGGATCGCGCATGACGGCCCTGTCGGGGTTTCCATGCTTGTGTGCGATGTGACCGACGATGAGGCGGTCGATGCACTGGTGTCGACCGTACTGTCGCAGACCGGCCGGATCGACCTGCTGGTCAATAACGCCGGGATCGGCTTGCAGGGCGGCGCGGAGGAATCCTCGGTCGACCAGGTCAAGGCTCTGTTCGAGGTCAATCTGTTCGGAGTGGTGCGCATGACCAACGCCGTGTTGCCATCGATGCGGCTGCGCGGCGCAGGGCGCATCATCAATATCGGCTCGATTCTCGGGGTCATCCCCGCGCCCTACTCGGCGCACTACTCTGCAGTCAAGCACGCGGTCGAAGGGTATTCGGAATCGCTCGACCACGAGGTTAGGGCCTTCAATATCCGCGTGTCGGTGATCGAGCCCGCCTTTATCCGCACCGTCTTCGACCAAAACGGACTGGAGCCGGATTCTCTCGTGCACGACTACGCCCCGGCCCGCGCCGGCGTCGAGGCGCTGCTTCGCGATGTGATGCCCAAGGCCGATCCGCCGGAAGTGGTTGCGGACGCAGTGCTCAAGGCCGCGACCGACGATCGCCCGCAGCGGCGCTACACGGCAGGCAAGGCTGCGCGGCAGGTCAGCCTGCTGCGTCGCTTCGCCCCTGCAGGAGTATTCGACAAGGTCTTGCGCAAGCAGTTTCGCTTGCCGGCCTGACAAGGCTTCGCCGCCCCGAACCTTCATCGGACCGTCCGGCAAAACTCTGGAAAAATTAGACATCATGAAAGCCGTCATAGTCGACAAGTACAACAAGAAGGGCGAGGTGCGCTTCGGCGACATGCCGGAACCGGAACTGCGTGAGGATGATGTCCTGGTCCGGGTACACGCCGCCGGTGTGAATGCTTTGGACCTCAGGATCGCGGAAGGGGAATTCAAGCTCATCCTGCCGTACCACCTGCCCCTCATTCCGGGCAATGACGTGGCCGGGACCGTCATCCGGGTCGGGTCCAGGGTCCGCCGATTCAAGGCGGGCGACGAGGTCTATGCGCGCCCCGACAAGGACCGGATCGGTACCTTCGCGGAATTCATCGCCATGGACGAATCGGACGTGGCGATGAAGCCTGCGACCCTCAGCATGGAGGAGGCCGCGTCGATCCCTCTGGTAGGGCTGACCGCCTGGCAGGTGCTGGTCGAGATCGCGGGGCTGAAGAAGGAACAGAAAGTCCTGATCCACGCCGGGTCCGGCGGCGTCGGGACGCTTGCGATCCAGCTGGCAAAGCATATCGGCGCGACGGTCGCGACGACCACCAGCACCGGGAACGTCGATCTCGTCAGAGGTCTCGGCGCGGACATCGTCGTCGACTACAAGAAGGAGAACTTCGAGAACGTCCTCGAAGACTACGACGTGGTCCTGAACAGCCTGGGCACCGACACGCTCGAAAAATCCCTGCGCGTGCTCAAGCCGGGCGGAAAGCTCATCTCGATTTCCGGCCCCCCCGATCCCGAATTTGCCAAAGAGATCGGGTTGAACTGGATCATGAAACTGGTCATGCGGATCCTGAGCCGCAGCATCCGAAAGAAAGCAAGGCGCCGCGGCATAAGCTATTCGTTTCTGTTCATGAGAGCGAATGGTGTACAGTTGGGCGAGATCACGTCTCTGGTCGAGGCCGGGATAATTCGCCCCGTCGTGGATAGGGTCTTTTCATTCGAAGCGGCCAAGGAGGCCTTGGCATACGTCGGTAAAGGACGCACAAAAGGCAAGGTCGTCATCAGCGTGAACTAGGAATCGCCCTCGCCTTTCCTCGCCTTCAGAACACCGCCGGCACCACGTTGCGCGCTGTGCGGTCGGCGGCGTAGTCGTCAGGGCGCTTCTGGCGCTTGCCGAGCTTCGGCTCGTCGTACTTGACCTTTTCGTAAGGGATCGACTGCAGCAGGTGGGTGAGGCAGTTGATCCGCGCCGCCTTCTTGTCGTTGGAGTCGACGACCCACCAGGGCGCGTGCGGCGTGTCGGTCAGCCGCAGCATCTCGTCGTAGGCCTTCGTGTAGTCCCACCAGCGGCGGTAGCTCTCGAGGTCCATCGGCGACAGCTTCCACTGCCGCGTCGGGTCGTCGATGCGCTGGTGGAAGCGGCGCTCCTGCTCCTCCTCGCCGACGGTCAGGAAGTATTTCAGCAGCGTGATGCCCGACTCGGTGACCAGCGCCTCGAGGTGGGGGATCTCCTGCAGAAAGCGCTGCGCCGCGTGCTCGGTGGCATAGCCCATGACACGCTCGACCCCGGGGCGGTTGTACCAGGAGCGGTCGAAGATCACGACCTCGCCGGCGGCGGGCAGCTGCTCGATGTAGCGCTGCATGTAGATCTGGGTCTTCTGGCGGTCCGACGGCGCGGGCAGTGCAACCACCCGGAAGACGCGGGGGGAGACCTTCTCGGTCAGGCGCTTGATCATGCCGCCCTTGCCGGCGGCGTCGCGGCCCTCGAAGATGACCACGATGCGGGCGCCGGTCGCCTTGACCCAGCCCTGCAGGTTGGCGATCTCGACATGCAGTTTCGCGAGCTCGGCCTCGTAGGCCTTGTTGCGGGCCTTCTTCGCGTCGCCGGGATCGGAGGCCGTCTCGGGCTCCGCACCCTTGTCCTTCTTGTGCTTCTTGCTCATGGCTTTCCTCCCGGGTTCGCCTCGAACGCGCGCCAGGCGTCGTCGAGGTCGTCGAAGATCATGTCGGAACCGACCGCGGCCAGGAGGCCGGCGCGGTCGAGGAGGTCGCGGACCTCGGCGTTGAACTCGGCGAAGCCGAGGCGGACGCTGCGCGCGGCGAGGTCGGCGCGGAGCTCCTCGAGCATCGCGGCGGCGGTCGAGTTCGATCTGGGTGACGGCGCCCGCGTCGAGCACGAGCCAGCGCATGCCGCCGGCGGCGTCGGCCACGGCGAGCAGCCGCCCCTGTACGTGGTCGGCATTGAAGAAGAGCAGGTCGCCCTCGATCAGCACGATGGTGAGGCCCGGGATGGGATGGGCGTCGGGGCGGCGGTGCAGCTTGTAGAAGCCGTCGCGGCCGGGGACGCGGCCGAGCAGCGCGTCGCGCGGGTACATCATCTTGCGCAGCAGGTAGGCGAAGGTGGCGCCGATGGCGATGATCACGCCGTTGAGGACGCCGAGGGTGATCGGGGCGACGAGCGCGATCATCGCGAAGACGAACTCGACGCGGCTGATGCGCCAGATCTCGCGCAGCGCCGGGATGTCGATCAGGCTGAGGGCGGCGGCGATCAGGATGGCGCCCAGCGCCGGGATCGGCAGGATGGCGAGCGCGGGCTGCAGGTAGAGGATGGTGGCGAGCAGCGCGGCGGCGGCGACCACGCCGGCGAGCTGCGAGCGGCCGCCGACCGATGCGTTGATCGCGGTGCGGGAATCCGAGGCGGTGACCGGGAAGGCGGCGAAGAGCCCGGCGGCGATGTTGGCGGCGCCGAAGCCCAGCATCTCCCGGTCGGCGTCGACCGGGTAGCCGCCGCGCTGGCCGAAGCTGCGGGCGCTGACGATGCCGGCGGCGAAGCTGACGAGGAAGATGGCGAGGGCGCCGAGGAGGAGCCGGTCGGGGGAGGCGCCGCCGAGGCGAGGGAGGGCAAGCCTCGGGATGGCCGAGGGGATGTCCCCGACGGTGGCGATGCCGTGGCCGGGCAGGTCGAGGAGCGCGGAAAGGGCGACGGCGAGGACGACGACGATGACCGGGCCGGGGATCGGCAGGCGGAGCCGGCGGGCGGCCTCGAGCACGGCGAACATCGCGGCGGCGAGGGCGAGGGAGGGCCAGTGGATCAGCCCGGCCTTGCGGGCGAGGTCGATGAAGGGGGCGATCAGGCCGTCGGAGGTCACCGGCGCGCCGGTGATGCGCTTGAGCTGGCCGGTGATGATCGAGAGCGAGATACCGGCGAAGAAGCCGACCAGGATCGGGCGCGAGAGGAAGGTCGAGAGCACGCCGAGGCCGAGGGCGCGACCGCCGAGGTAAAGGCCGCCGACGATCAGCGCCAGCATCGCCGCGACGCCGGCGCGGTCGGCATCGGCGAGGCCGGGGATGGTGGCGAGGACCGCGGCCATCACCGTGATGGTGGCGGCGTCGGGGCCGACGATCAGCTGGCGCGAGGGACCGAAGACCGCGTAGGCGACGAGCGGCGCGATCGAGGCGTAGAGGCCGGTCTGCGGCGGCAGGCCGGCGATCGCCGGATAGGCGATGGCGGTGGGCAGGCCTACCGCGGCGATGGCGAGGCCGGCGGCGATGTCGCCCGTGATCCAGCCCGGACGGTAGCCGGCGAAACTCGCCAGCACCGGCCGGGTGGAAGGGGCGGCCACAGGCATCAGTGGCCGCCGGAAAGCACCAGGGTGCGGACCGGCAGGATCAGCGCCTGCAGCCGCAGGAGCGCGGCGTGGACGAGGCCGGTGGCGTCGATGGCGTGCAGGACGAAAGCGTGGAAGGCGCCGATCGACGGATCCTGCAGGGCGTCGTGGTTCGAGGTGTAGGCGTTGGCGATGCAGCTCGCGCCCTGGGGCAGGCTGTCGAACTGCCCCTCGTAGAGCGGCTCCATGTAGGCGGTGATCGTGCCGGGCTGGGCGAACTGCTGCGCGTCGACGAGCTGGTCGGTCGGCCGCACCTGGCCCGAGGCGATCACGTCCTGGATCTGGGTCACCACCACCGGGATGACGCTGAAGGGCACCGAGCTGCAGGCGACCTCGCCGATCATGCCGACCTTCATCACCTGCGCCTCGATCTGGTTGAAGCCGGCGATCAGGCCGGTGACGCGGCGGTCGGGGATCAGGATGCCGGCCGGGCGCAGCATCGGGTTCACCACGTCGCCGGGGCGGAGCGCGAACTGCTGGACGATGCCGTCGGTGCCGGCGACGACCAGCGCCTTGTCGCGGGCGACCTCGGCCTCGCGGTGGGCGGCCTCGGCGCTCGCCTTCTGCGCCGGCAGCGCGAAGTCGATCTGCGACTGCACGGCGGCCTTGCCGGCGACGGCGGCGTCGACCGCGCCCTGGGCGGTGTCGACCGCGACCTGCGCCCGGTCGACCTCGCGCTGCGAGATGGCGCTGGGATTGCGGCGCATCAGCTCGGCCCGGGTCTGGTACTCGTCGTCGGCCTGCTTGAGCGCGCCGCGGGCCTGGACGATGCGGCCCTCGGCCTCGGCGAGCTGCGACTTCGCCACGGTCATGCCGCCTCCACCTCGGCGATCTTGCGCTCGGCGGTGGCGATCGCCGCCTCCTGCTCGGTGGTGTCGAGCCGGAACAGCGGCTGGCCCTTGGTGACGTGCTGGTTGATGTCGATGAAGGTCTCGGCGACGCGGCCGTTCGACTCCGGCAGGATGGTGACGGTGCGGAACACCGAGACGGCGCTGTTCGTCGAGGGGTGGAAGTAGAAGATGGTGGTGATCAGCGAGATCGTCAGGATCACGCAGAGGGTGATGCCCCACCGAGCTCGTACCAGACCGAGAAGAGGGTGATCTCCTGGCCGATGCGCTTGCCCTGCGCGAAGCGGCGGTAGAGGAAGTCCGGCAGGATGGTGACCGCGGAGCAGAGCATGAGTTCGAGCATGTCAGGCCTCCCGGTCCGGGGTGGGGGCCCCGGCGGGCGGCTCGGCGGGCTCGTCCGGCGGCGCGATGGTGAGCAGGTCTTCCTGCGGCTCCGCGCCGGCCCTCCTGTAGCGGCCCGAGAGTCTTTCGAGCGAAATAGCGATCGAGTTCATCGGCGTGGAGAAGTTCGGCAGTTCCACCAGGGCGAGGAGCAGCGCGGCGATCCAGAAGACGGCGTTGTGGGTGAAGAGCGCCAGCAGCGCCAGCACGGCGACGAACTGGAGCTGCACCTTGTTGGTGCGGTGCGCCATGTGCTCGGGCAAGGCGTGGAGCTTCAGGTAGACGAGGCCGACCGAGACTACCACGGCGATGAGGAAGACCAGCATCACCGACATCAGCCAGTCGGACTGTCCGGGTGCGGTGACGAAGGACGGCAGGTAGTGCGGTGCCGCCGGGTTCATTGCGGGGTGGTCCATCATCCGGCTCCAGGTGCGGCGAGCGGGCGGATCACGGCTGGCCGCCGTCGCCGTCGGCTGAGTGTGTAGGGCTTTCGTCGAGCCGGGTCCATGCGACGACGAGTTCGTAGAAGACCGACAGCACCACCGGGCCGAGGAAGAGGCCGACGAGGCCGTGGGTGAGGGTGCCGCCGATCACCCCGGTCAGGATGACGAGCATCGGCGTGGTCAGGCCGCGGGCCATCAGGATCGGCTTCAGGACGTTGTCGACGAGGGCGACCGGGACCAGCAGCAGGGTGACGACGAGCGCGAAGGTCGTCGGGTGGGTCATCCAAATCCAGATGAGCACCGGCAGCAGGATCGGCGCGGGACCGATCTGGACGATGCAGAGCAGCAGCACGCCGAAGGCGATCAGGCCGGCGCCGGGGATGCCGGCGAGGTAGAGGATGATCCCGGCGAGGAGCGCCTGCAGCAGGGCCACGCCGATCACGCCGCGGGAGACGTTGCGGATGGTGGCGCCGGCGAGATCGACGAAATGCGCGCCGCGCGGCGCGATCAGCCGGCTGGCGAAGGCGCGGGCTCCGGCGGCGAGGCGCGGGCCGGGGACGAAGAGAAAGCCCGCGATGACGACGGAGGCGACGAACTTCAGAACATCGACGCCGATCGCGGCAACCTTGCCGAGCACCGTGCTGCCGGCGGGCAGGATGGCGGGGCCGTACTGGTGCACTGCGTCGTCGAGGTTGGTGGCGGCGAGCGTCCAGGCCTCGTCGACCTGCTTGCCGACGAGGGGCCATTCCTCGACGCCGCTGGGCGGCGGCGGGACCTTGAGCGTGCCCGAATGCAGGCCGGCGGCGAGCCACTGGACCGACTCGGCGAGGCTGGCGGCAAGCACGCTGACCGGACCGAGCACGGTCGCGAGCGCGATCAGGGTGAGGATGGCGGCGGCGAGGCCGCGGCGGCCGCCGAGGCGGCGGGCGAGCCAGGCGTAGGCCGGGTAGAGCGCGACCGCGAGCAGGATCGCCCAGATCACGATCGGCGCGAACGGGCGCACCAGCTCCAGCGACCACCAGGCGAAGAGACCGAGGAAGGCGAGGCGGACGACGAAATCGGTGG
>CAWKBH010000009.1:0-24603 GCA_963847795.1 uncultured Alphaproteobacteria bacterium | reverse complement strand
GACGGTGACGAGGGCCGCCACCATCGCCGTATCGGTGGGCAGGCTCAGCACGCCGGTGGCGGCATCGATGCTCGCCCCGGCGCCGGTGACCGAGAAGCTCAGCGCCGCGCCGCTGAAATGCGGCGCCATCGGCACCACGAAGGCGCCGCTGCCCTGCTCGAGCTCCAGATCGCCCAGGCTCCCGGCCGCGACCGGCGCCACTTGGGTGATGCGCACCGGGTCGGTGACCGCCTCGAGGCTGCCGGCGGCGTTGCTGGCGGTGACCGCGCAGCTGATCTCCGCCAGGTCGTCGGCCGCCACCGGCAGGTAGTCGGCGGCGGTGGCGCCGGGAATGGCCACGCCGTCGCGCCGCCACTGCAGCGCGAGATCCGGCGCGGGCTGGCCGCTCCAGACCCCCGGCTCGACGCTCAGGCCCATGCCGATCTTGCCGGTTCCCGACAGCGTCGGCGCCGCAACCAGTGCCGGGGCCACCGTCGCGTCGTCGACGGCGGCGCTGACGGTCAGCTGGAAGCTGTCGGTCGCGGAGCCGCCCGAATTGGTGACGGTGACGGTGACCAGCGCCGCCGCCATCGCCGTATCGGTGGGCAGGCTCAGCACGCCGGTGGCGGCATCGATGCTCGCCCCGGCGCCGGTCACCGCGAAGCTCAGCGCCGCACCGCTGAAATGCGGCGCCATCGGCACCACGAAGGCGCCGCTGCCCTGCTCGAGCTCCAGATCGCCCAGGCTCCCGGCGGCGACCGGCGCCACCTGGGTGACGCGCACCGGGTCGGTGACCGCCTCGAGGCTGCCGGCGGCGTTGCTGGCGGTGACCGCGCAGCTGATCTCCGCCAGGTCGTCGGCCGCCACCGGCAGGTAGTCGGCGGTGGTGGCGCCGGGAATGGCCACGCCGTCGCGCCGCCACTGCAGCGCGAGATCCGGCGCGGGCTGGCCGCTCCAGACCCCCGGGTCGAGGCTCAGGCCCATGCCGATCTTGCCGGTTCCCGTCAGCGTCGGCGCCGCAACCAGCGCCGGGGCCACCGCCGCGTCGTCGATGACGGCGCTGACGGTCAGGCGGAAGGTGTTCGTCGCGACGCCCCCCGAATTGGTGGCGGTGACCAGCACCTCGATGCCGTCGCGCAGCGCGTCGGTCAGGATGACGAGCTGCCCGGTTTCGGGATCGATCGAAACACCGTCACCGGTGACGCCGAATCTCAGCGCCGCACCGGTGAAGCCGGAAATTGCATTCAATGCCTGAACTCCTGAGTCCTGGACATAATTCACATCCGGCAGCCCGAGGGCCCCGGGCGAAACATGCGTGATGAACAGGGATGGCGTGCCGGCCGAAGCCGAGCCCGCCGCGTTGACTGCAGCGATCGTGCAGGTCAGGTCGGTCAGATCGTCGCTCGTCGACCGGCACGTAAGAGCGGATCCGTGCCCCCCGGGATCGGGCTGCCGTTCCGCCGCCATTGCAGCGCCAGCCGCGGAGAGCCGCTCCAGACGCCCGGATCGACGGTCACCGCCGAGCCGATCTTGCCGGCCCCGGTCAGCCGCGGCCCCGCCAGCAGCGCGGGCGCGCCGGGCCGGCGAAATCCTGCCGGGCCCGACCCGGGCGTGGAGGCGGGAATCGATGCCGGTCCCGAGGGACAAGCCGAGCATCTTACCAGAATCCGACCAGGCCAGCCGCGGTGGTGCCGCTGGCCAGGATCTGGTCGATCCGCAGCGGCAGCAGCGTGCCCGACGGCACGTTGACCAGGGTGACCACCCCGCCGCCGCACATCCGCACCGCGAGATCACCGCCGATGCCGACGTAGAGCGCCCGCGTCACCACCGCCAGGTCGCCCTGGTCGGCAGGCGTGATCGCGGCGGCATGTTCGGGAGGCGAGGTCAGGCTGCGGGTGTGGCGATTGAAGGTATCGGTCATCTGGGGCGTCCCCTCGGAGCGGTTGTGGCGCAGAGCCTGCGGCCGCAAAACCTCGAGGGCAGGAATGCCCGGATCGGCGTGACGCGGCCCAAGGACCTGCTCGCGGTATCACTGCGCTGCGTCGTGCAAGTCTTCGCCGGGCCGCCTGAAGCGGGGCGGGATCCGGCGGGCCGTGCCGGTCGTTCTAGGCCAGGACGGTAAGAAGTTTCCTACCCTGTCGCGCGCCCGGGCGGGGGTCGGCGCAACACCCCGGCTCCTCCAGCCGTGATCGTCCCGTGATCGGCGGGGTCTTCACGGTCCGTAAATCCCCGATATGCTGTCTCGTGGGCTCGGACCGGCGAGAGGGGAGAGGCGCCTTGCAACAGACGCGCCCGAAAACGGGCCGAATCCGGCGGGCGGGAGGGGCCGTCTGGGGCCTCGCGGTCCTCGGGTTCCTCGCCCCCGGCCCGGCATGGCCCGCCGATCCCGCCCCCCTGCCCCGCCCCGTGCCCCTCACCGCAGCCATCGAGACCGACCCGGCCGCCGAGGCCGACCTCTTCGCCATGCCGCGCATCGCCGAGCAGACCCGCCGGGCGCTCGAACGGGCGCAGGCGCGGCGACCTGCCGGGGGCCATCGAGATCTTCGACGCTCTCGTCGCGCAGCACCCCGACCTCGGCCTGCTGCAGGCAAACCGCGCGGCGCTGGCGATGCTCGCGGGCGACCGGGAGGACGCGGTCCGGGACCTGCAGGCCGCGGCGGCGAAGGGCGCCCCCGGCCTCGCCGCCCTCACCGCCGACCCGCTGTTCGCGCCGGTCGCCGGCGACCCGCGCCTGGCCGGGCTCGCCGCGGCACCCCCCGCGCCCGCCACCGCGCCCGTCGCCACGCCGGTGGCGAACGGCGAGGCGCTGGTCTCCGGCGCCAATACCGCCTGGAACCCCGCCACCGAACGGCTCGAGCCGCGTTTCGTCTTTCCCGCCAAGACCACCGCCGCCGTGGTGCCGCGGCACCGGGTCGCCGCCTACGACCTGCTCTTCGACCACTACCGGCACGGCCGCGCCGCCGGCAACCTCGGCGATCTCTACGACAACCGCGACCGCGGCCATTCCGCGCTCGACCCCGCGGCGCACCCGCAGCTGACCCGCGTCACCTATTCCGCCGCCGCCCGCGCCGCCGACATCGATTACGGGCTGAACGACGTGCTGAGCTTCGGCCGGGTGACGCTGGGCAATTCCTCCACCGCGATCACCGGCGGCGCGCTCTGGCGCTCGCTGCCGCGGCTGGCGCTGACCCGCGCCGACGGCACCGGACCGCTCCGGCTCTGGCAGAACGCCTCGAGCAATCAGCTCTACGTCCACCCCGCGCACAAGGACTACGGCGCCGACGAGGGCGACCTCTTCCCGGCCAATACCCCGTATCTCCTGGTCAGCCACGGCTCCTCCGGCTCGGACCAGCCGTTCCTCGAGGCGGCGGCGATGATCCTCGCCGCCTTCCGCCCCGACACCAAGGCGAAGCTGACCGAGGAGAACCTGATCGTGCCCACGGTGCAGATGGTGTTCCGCCGCAGCCTGCGGAACGTGCTCTCGCGCGACGACTACTTCAGCGGCGCGGCGCATCCCGCCGCCTTCGAGGGCTACAACATCAACCTCGCCCGCATGGTCAGCCTCGCCAACTCGATCCGGCCCGGCGACATCCCGCCCCAGGTGCGCATCCGCGTGCTCTCCGAGGACCTCGGCACCGAGGGCCGCGACTATTTCGGCGAAGGCCTCTCCGAGCAGCTCTTCGACACCCCGGCCGCCATCGCCCGCGTCTGGCGCTCCAGCGCCGGGCGCCGCACGCTGACCCTCAGCGCCGAGGATACCCGCGACCCGAACGACCGCCCCCTGACCTTCCACTGGCAGCTGCTGCAGGGCGATGCCGCGCGGGTCCGGATCGAGCCCTCCGAAGACGGCCGCCAGGCGCGGATCACCCTGGACTGGCACGATCCCTTCCGCATCTCCGAGGACAACCCCCTGACCTCCTCGCGGATCGACATCGGCGTCTTCGCCAATAACGGCGTCCACGACAGCGCCCCGGCGATCCTCAGCGTCTATTGCCCGCCCGAGGAGGCGCGCAGCTACGCCCCCGGCCCCGACGGCGCGCCGCGCCTCGTCAGCATCGACTACGCCGCCCGGCCCGAGACCTACGCCGACCCGATGCTGATCGCCCGCGCCGACTGGCGCGACGACTACCACTACGCCGCCGACGGCACGCTCGCCGGCTGGACCCGCAGCCGCGCGGCGGCGGACGGCGCCACCGAGGAGTTCGCCGCCGACGGCGCCCGGATCCTGACCCGCCGCCCCGACGGCCGCCCCGCCCGGGCCGAGATCCCGGCCTATGTCCTCGACCGCACCCCCCAGGGTGCGCTGGTGGTCGGGGAGCTTTCCAGCGGCCGGGTCGTCGACTACGATGCCCCGCCCCCGACGGCCTCCGGCGGGACCCCCTGATCCCGCCTACGCCGCCGGCGGCCCGCGCATTTGCTTTCGGTATCCGCCCTGTGTAACGAGCGCACGATGACCCACCCTGCCCCGCCCGTCTCGCCCACCGTCTCGGTCGTGATCCCGGCCTACAACCGCGCCGCCTCGATCCGCGGCGCGATCGAAAGCGTGCTGCGCCAGACCTGGCAGGATTTCGAGCTGCTGATCGTCGACGACGGCTCGACCGACGCCACGCGCGCCGAGGCCGCCAAGGTCGCCGACCCTCGGATCCGGCTGATCGCGACCCCCCACAACATGGGCGCCGCCGGGGCGCGCAACACCGGCGTCGCCGAGGCGCGCGGCACCTGGATCGCCTTCCAGGACAGCGACGACGAATGGCTGCCGACCAAGCTCGCCAAGCAGATGGCCCGGCTGACCGCCCCCGGCAGCGCCTACCTCGGCGCCTATTGCGGCCTGCTGACGCTGGGCGGGCTCGACGACCGCCCCGGCGACCGGCTCCGGCTCCGCTACGTGCCCGATCCCGGGATCACCCCCGCCGACGGCGACATCCTGGCGCCGCTCTTGAACGGCAACATGATCAGCACCCAGACGCTGGTGGTGCGGCGCGACATCTTCCATGCCCTCGGCGCCTTCGACGAGGACACCACCCCGATCGAGGACTGGGACTTCGTGATCCGCCTGGCGCAGCGCGGCCCGATCGCCTTCGTCGACGAGCCGCTGGTGCACCAGCGCTTCTCGGCCAATTCGATCACCCGCAACCGCGAACGGACGCTCCGGTCCCGGCAACGGCTGCTCGAGAAGAACATGGCCGTCTACGCCAGGCATCCGACGATCCTGGCCCGGCAGTATTTCGTCCTGGCCGGCGGCCACCGCCGCGCCGGCAACCTGGCGGAGGCGCGGCGCTACCTGGCGCTGGCCCGCCGCACCGACCCCGCCCGGGCCCGCCACTGGGCGATGGCGTTCTACCTCTCCGCCCGCAGCCTGCTGCCCCGGCGCCCGGACAAGGCTCAGGCGTAGGCGCCCATCCGCCCCGCCAGCAGGTCGTCGAAATAGGCGATGGTCTTGCCCAGGCCCTGCTCCAGCGCGATCGTGGGCTCCCAGCCGAGCAGCGCCCTGGCCCGGGTGATGTCGGGCTGGCGCTGGGTCGGATCGTTCTCCGGCAGCGGCCGGCGCACGAGCTTCGAGGCCGAGCCGGTCATCGCCAGCACCTTCTCGGCCAGTTGCAGAATGGTGAACTCGCCCGGGTTGCCGAGGTTGATCGGCCCGGTCACGTCGTCGGGCGAGGCCATCATCTTCAGGAACCCCGCGATCAGGTCGTCGGCATAGCAGAAGCTGCGGGTCTGGCTGCCGTCGCCGTAGATGGTGATCGGCTCGCCCTTCAGCGCCTGGACGATGAAGTTCGACACCACCCGGCCGTCGTGGGGATGCATGCGCGGCCCGTAGGTGTTGAAGATCCGCACCACCTTGATCCGCAGGTCGTGCTGGCGAAGGTAGTCGAAGCAGAGCGTCTCGGCGCAGCGCTTGCCCTCGTCGTAGCACGAGCGCGGCCCGATCGGGTTGACGTTGCCCCAGTAGTCCTCGGTCTGGGGATGCTGGCTGGGATCGCCGTAGACCTCCGAGGTCGAGGCCTGGAGCAGCCGGGCCCGCACCCGCTTGGCGAGGCCGAGCATGTTGATCGCGCCGTGGACGGAGGTCTTGGTGGTCTGCACCGGGTCGAACTGGTAGTGGATCGGCGAGGCCGGGCAGGCGAGGTTGTAGATCTCGTCGACCTCGACGTAGAGCGGGAAGGTCACGTCGTGGCGCATCAGCTCGAAGTTCGGCCGGTCCATCAGGTGGGCGATGTTGGCGCGCCGCCCGGTGAAGTAGTTGTCGACGCAGAGCACCTCGTGCCCCTGCCCGACCAGCCGGTCGCAGAGATGGCTGCCGAGAAATCCCGCGCCGCCGGTGATCAGAATACGCCTGGAGACCCCGTCACTCATGCGGCACCGCTTTCCTGGACACTCACGCCGATCTCCATAGCAGCATCGTAAAAGCCGCGTAAATGGCCGGCGCCACCGCCCATGCGCGCCCGGGTCGCGAAGCCTCACCCCTCTCGCCACGCCGCGATGTTCCGCGCGCGGAACATTCCGAGCGTCAGGGCACAGGCAAGGTCCTCAGCGTTGCGGCGCGCGCGCCGCCCGGGCGCGGCAGAAGGCGAGGAAGGCGCCGTCCGGGCTGTGCAGGCCGGGCCGGCCGCTCGACTGCCAGAGCCGCCGCCACTCCGCCTCCAGCCAGTAGGGGTCGTAGCCCGGCGCCGCCTCGCGAGCCCGGGCATGCACCCCCTCCCCCAGCCGTGGCACCTCCGCGTCCGCCGCGGCCAGCCGGCCGCGGGCGCGCACCAGCACCACGTCGGCGTCGCTGAGCGCCAGCGTATAGTCCGGCAGCCCGTCCTCGGCGACCATGTCGCGGATCATCTTGCGGAACACCCGCCGCGGGCTGGTCGAGCCGGTCTTCTTCAGCAGCAGCTCGAGCCCGATCCGCCATTCCGCCTGCCGGCCGCAGTGCTTGCGGGCGATCTCGTAGACCCGCCGCTCCAGGGGCTTGCGCAGGCGGAAATAGTGCGGGTGCAGCGTCAGCACCGACTTCGACACCACCGAGCGGTACATCCAGTCCGACAGCGTCACCGAGACCTGGATCATCCGCCCGCCGCGCGCCTTGCGCAGGATCTCCCAGGCGTCGATCAGCCCGAAGCCGCGGGTCGCCTCCACGCCCCCGGTGGCGATGTTGGTGACGATGCGGGTCCCCGACAGCCGCTCCAGCGCCTCGCGCAGCCGCCGGTAGCCGTCGCCGGAGGTCTCGCGCTCGGTGGCGCTCAGGAGGTCGTGCGCCCGGAGGTGCAGCTCCGGGCTGGTCGGCCGGCCCTCGTTCAGCGCCGCCACCAGCTGGCTGACGCAGTAGATCAGCACGTCCTTGTCGTGGATGGTGGCGAGCCCCTTCACCGAGGGCGTGACCTCGATGCTGGCGGCCCCGTGCTCGTAGCGCAGGATGCGCCGGTCCGGCCGGGTCGCCAGGGTGAACAGCGGATGCTCCATCGACGCCATGTCGTCCTTGGGCCAGGCCCAGGGCAGGTCGCAGATGAAGAAATCGCCCGTCGTCGTCGCCGGCACGGGATGCCCCGCCGCCGGCCTCGGCTCGATCTGCCCCATGAAACGGTGGTCCGTTTTCTATCGTGGTTTCAGTGACACCCACGCTAGGGGGCTGGGGATAACGGCGCAATCGACTTTTCGGGGTTCCGGAGTCGCCCGACACGTGGTTTCGGAGTCGCCCGAGCGTGGTTCCGGAATCACCCGAGGCTGCGAAAGCCCGGCTTTCCCCTGCCCGAACAAGAACTTGCCCGGACGCCCCCGGGCCGTAACACAGATCTAACACCTCACTAACACACCGAAAAATCTCGCGCCGCGCCGCGGCAGCAGTTAGAAAAGCCCTGAAACCGGCTGATCCGCCGAGAAAATGCCGTCCATCTGCTGCTTCCGGTTCCATATGCTGCGAATCGTGGTACATTGCCAAAAACGCGGCACATGAGGTCCGAGCAGATGTCCCAAGGCCCCCTGGATCCCGGTGGCAGCCTGCCGCCCTACTTCAACATCTCCCCCGACGAGGCGCTGGCCGAGCTCGAGGCGCCGGTGGGCACCCGCGACTTCGGCCGCATCGCCGCGCTCTGCGCCCAGGGCCGCGCCGACCTGGTCAGCCGCGGCCACCAGCAGGACGGCCGGCGCAGCCTGCGCCTCTTCTCCACCTGGGAGATCACCCGCTACCTGATCCCGGTGGCCGGGGCGCATTTCCGCCGGGTGCTGCGCGCCAACCCCGCCCTGCCCCAGGGCCGCACCGAGACCGCCGGCGGCGCCAGGTGGTTCACCCTCGACGAGGTGCTGCGGCTCACGGGCGCATTTCGCCGCCGAAGGCAGCCGCGCCAAGGAATACCGCCCCTACCGCCCGGCCGGGCTGCCCGCCAAGGTCTGCGCCGTGGCCAACTTCAAGGGCGGGGTCGGCAAGACCTCGATGGCGGCGCATCTGGCGATGTCGGCGGCGCTCGACGGCTACCGGGTGCTGGTGATCGACCTCGACAGCCAGGGCTCGATGACCTCGATCTTCGGCGGCAGCGTCGCCAGCGAGTGGGACACCGTGTTCCCGCTGATCGCGCGGGACTACGCGCTGGGGCTGCAGGCCGAGAACCGCCGCCGCGCCGAGCGCGGCGACGCGCCGCTGCCGCTCGACGACATGCTCGCGGACGCGCTCAGGCGCAGCGCCGCGGAAGTGATCCGCACCACGCACTGGCCCAACATCGACCTGATCGGCGCCCAGCTCAACCTCTACTGGGCCGAGTTCCAGATCCCGGTCTGGCGCATGTCCCTGCGCGGCTGGAAGCTCTGGGAGGCGCTGTCGAACGCGCTCGCAGCGCGACGGCGTGCTCGACACCTACGACCTCGTCATCCTCGATACCCCGCCGGCGCTCGGCTATCTCACCATCAACGGCCTGACCGCCGCGGACATCCTCTTGGTGCCGCTCGGCGCCTCGTTCCTGGAGTTCGATTCCACCGGGCGCTTCTTCGACATGCTGCATTCGACCTTCCAGTCGATCGAGGAGGGCGAGAACCTCGCCGCCCGGGCGCTCGGCCGCGACGAGATCCGCTTCGAATGGGACGCGGTGCGCGCCATCGTCACCCGCTACGACGCCGGCCAGCAGGCCGAGCTCGCCGGGCTGATGCAGGCCTATCTCGGCCGCAGCCTCTGCGCCCTGGCGCCAGGACTTCACCGCGCTGGTCGGCCAGGCCGGCGAGCAGGTGAACGGCATCTACGAGGCCGACTACCGCGACTTCAACCGCGACACCTACGCCCGCGGCCGGCAGACCTTCGACCAGACCTATGCCGGCTTCAAGCGGCTGCTGCTGGCCTCCTGGCGCCGCGACGAGCTCGCTGCCGCCCAGCCGGTGCGGGAGACCGCCTGATGGCCCGCCGCCGCCTGACCCCCGCCGCGCCCGGCGCCGGCGACGTCGCCGATGTTCCGCGCGCGGAACATTTGCCCGAGCCCACGGCTTCGGCTCGCTCGGCGCCCCGATCGCCCGGGTCGCCGCCGATGCCGCCGGCGCCGCCGCGCTCGACGAGCTGGCCGAGACCCTGCGCCGGGCCCGCGAGGGCGGGCGCATGGTGCTGGAGCTGCCGCTCGAGGCCATCGCCCCCGACCACCTGGCCCGCGACCGCCTGCCGGTCGAGGACGAGGAGATGGTGGCGCTGCGCGAAAGCCTGCGCGCCCACGGCCAGCGCAGCCCGATCGAGGTGACGCCGCTGGCCGTGGCCGCCGACGGCGGCGCCCTGCCCTACGGGCTGATCTCCGGCTGGCGGCGGCTGGTGGCGCTGAAGGCGCTCCACGCCGAGACCGGCGAGCCGCGCTTCGCCACCGTCCAGGCCCTGGTGCGCCGGCCCGAGACCGCCGCCGACGCCTACGTCACCATGGTCGAGGAAAACGAGATCCGGGTCGGGCTCAGCCACTACGAGCGCGCCCGGGTCGCCGCCCGCGCCACCGAGCGCGGCATCTTCGAGAGCGAGAAGGCGGCGCTGCTGGCGCTCTTCGCCACCGCCAGCCGGGCCAAGCGCTCGCGCATCCGCGCCTTCCTCGAGATCTACCACGCGCTCGACGGCTGCCTGCGCTTCCCGGCCCAGCTGCCCGAGCGCCTCGGCCTGCAGCTGGTGGCGCTGGTGCGCGCCGGCGGGCGCGAACGGATCGCCGCCGCCATCGCCCGGGCCGACCCCGCGACCCCCGAGGCCGAGCTCGCCGCGCTGGCCGCGCTCATGGCCAAGCCCCGGCCGGCCCCGGCGCCCCCCGAGCAGCTCCGCCCCGGGCTGGCGCTGGCACAGCGGCTGCGCGGCCGCACCCTCACCCTCACCCTCACCGGCAGCGGGGTGACGCCGGAGCTCGCCGAGGAGATCGGGGGGCTGCTGCGGCAGCTCGGCCGGCGCTGACTTCGCACCGCCCGCATGCATACGCGTTGTGCATAAGCTGTGCATGCCCGGTGCATGGCCGAAACCGCGCAAACCGCTGGCAAGGCGAGCGAAATCGCGGGATCGTAGGGAATGTTCCGCGCGCGGAACATTGGCGGGCGCGGGAGGCGATACCGTGCGATCGGCAGATCATCCGCGCATCGTCGTCAGATTGGCAACCATCGTGAATGCAACGGTGAGGTAAGTTCATAGCAGGTTCAAGGCCGTGCTTCTGGATCATTCCTCGCTGCCTGGTTCGCGTTCAGGGACTTGTTGACGGTTGCGCCACAGGTTGGACAGCCGGAAGGAAGATGACGGCAAGATAAAGCGAGATTCCTCGCTGGCGTCGCTTCGCTCCTAAGTCTTTGTCTGCACATTGGCTTTCTGCGGCCTACGCCCGGCCGCGACAAGGGGGGTGCCGTCGTCTTCGCCGATTTCGTCAGTGTTTTCAGTGTGTCGGGCGGCACCCGCCGCACTGTGCGGCGACCAGAAATCCGCCGCTTCTTCGCTACAGCAAGTATTATTTCGAGACAGCGCTATGACGGCATTCTGCTCTTGCGGGCCGTGTTTCGACCTCCAATCGTCTCCGGATGGCGAGCAAAGATGACACCTTCAGCATCCGTCTCGGGCGCATCCGTGATCGTGGCGGCGTGCGCGCGCATGGCGGGCGGGTCGGTATGGTTCGGCGTCGGCCCGTCAGCTTCACCACCGAGGTGCAGCAGGCGATCCGGCGTGCCGGGGCAAATCCCAACCGCCTGCCGAGAAACGGGAAGGCAAGCGGACGATTCAACGCGCGGGGCCGAGGTGCGTCGGCTGCGCCGATCCTGAAGGGCCGCAGCGCTTGGAGCCGGGACGGGAGCGGCGTCCGCACACGGGCGCGGCGCGTCACGGTGAAGGCCCGCATCGTAAAGCTCAATCCGCAGCGCGGTGCGACTCGGGGTCGCCAGTTTGTCAGCGCCAAGGCGGTAGACGCGCATCTGCGCTATCTCCAGCGCGACGGCGTGACCCGCGACGGCGAGAAGGGCCAAGCCTATTCCGCCGAACGCGACGTGGAGGATGGCCGCGCCTTCCTCGAACGCGGACGTGACGACCGCCACCAGTTCCGCTTCATCGTCTCGGCGGAAGACGGCGTGGAGCTGTCCGACCCGCGGAAGACCACCCGCGACTTGATGAAGCAGATGGAAGCCGACCTGGACACCCGGCTCGACTGGATCGCCGTCGATCATCACAACACCGGCCATCCGCATACCCATGTCATCGTCCGGGGCGTTAACGACGATGGCAAGACACTCAACATCGCCGGCGACTACATCGCCCACGGAGTCCGCGAGCGGGCGAGCGAAATCGTCACTCTGGAGCTGGGCCGGCAGAACGAGCAGGAAGTCTCCCGAAGCCTAGGGCGGGAGGTGGACGCCGACCGCTTCACCCGAACTCGACCGGATGCTGATCGCCGAGCAGGAGAGCCGCAACGAGTTCGCCGACCTGCGGCCCGACAGGGACACGCTGGAAACTATGCGCCAGAACCGGGCCCTCCTTATTCAGCGGGCGTGCAAGCTGGAGCGCATGGGCCTCGCCAGCGAGGTAGAGGTCGGCCGTTGGACCATCTCGCGTCGGGCGGAATTTGTCCTTCGCGATCTCGGCGAGCGCGGCGACATCATCAAGACCATGCACCGAGCTTTGGAGCGCGAGGGGATGGCGGAAACACGATCCGTCTCGTCCTACGCCTTGCATCGGGAAGAGTTGACCGAGCGCATCATTGGTCGTGTGCTCAACAAGGGCCTTGGCGGCGACGAGCTGGGCGAGCGGGTCCGGCTGGTCATCGACGGCACGGACGGACGCGTCCATCACATCGAGATGGACGCCGCCCGCGCGGAGGAAGTCAGCCGAGGCATGATCGTGGTTGCCGGCTCTAGCCCGACCGGCCCGAGGGCCGCTGACCTTAGCGTCAGAGACGTTGCCGGCGAGACCGGCATCTATCGGCCGTCCGCCCATCTGGAGCAGGCGGTCGCCGACATCGACAGGCTGGGTGGTGATCCCGAAGCGTTCGTCCGTTCCCATGTGCGCCGACTGGAGGCGCTGCAGCGTGTCGGCATCGTCGAACGGATCGATGCCGATCATTGGCGCGTGCCCGCCGATCTGCCCGAGCGGGGCCAGACCTATGACCAAGCCCGGAACGGCGCGAATATCCGCGTCAACGTCTTGGCGCCGACCGGCCTCGACCAGCAGGTCGGCCATGACGGCGCGACCTGGCTGGATCGCGAACTGGCCTCGCGCCAGCGCATCGTCCTCGCCAATGAGGGCTTCGGCCTGGAAGTGCGAACGGCGCTGACCCAGCGCAGACAGTCGCTGGTCGAGATGGGCTACGCCACCGATCTCGGTGACGGGCGCATCCGCGCGCCCAAAGACCTCATCCAGCGCCTGGAAAATGTCGACATCGAGCGCGCCGGCAGGGCGCTCGCCGGCGAGCGCGGCAGAGAATGGCAGCCGGCCATTCCCGGCAATTACGTCACGGGCCAACTCGTCGGCTCGACCCGGCTTTCCAGCGGCCGGTTCGCCATGATCGACGACGGCTTGGGCTTCAGCCTCGTTCCCTGGCGATCTGTCCTCGAACAGCATATCGGTCGGCATATTTCCGGGATCGCCATGCCGGACGGCGGAGTGGACTGGTCGTTCGGCCGGAAGCGTGGGCTGGGCCTGTAAGCCTTGACGGCAGGCGGCAGGGGCCGGACCGGCGCCAGCCCCTCAAGGCTGGCGCTGTCGCGCTCCCGCTTCGCGGCGTACGGCCTTGACCGGCTGTCCCCGCCCGGCCACGGGCTGCCATGCCGGTTAGGCTTCGTGGAGCGTGCTCCTATCAAGACCAGGGTTCCGAATCCAAGTTAGGCGGGCGTGAGGCGAGGATTGTATCGAGGTAGGCTGTTTCGGGACGAATGGCTTCGCGCCTTCCTCAGTCGAGGATGGAGCCTTCTCGATGGTCCAGTGGCCGCGGATCGCCGCGGCCGCCTCCGCCGCAAGCTCCAGATGAAGCATAGCCGGCTACGCCAGGCATTCGGACTTCTGTTCTGAGTGGCGGAGAGAGAGGGATTCGAACCCTCGAGACGGTTCCCCGCCTACACACTTTCCAGGCGTGCGCCTTCGACCACTCGGCCACCTCTCCAAAGCCGCGGCGACAGAACCACCTCCGGGACACTTGTGCAAGTGCTGCGGGACGGTCGTAGACGGTCTGTTGCCATCCCGGTGCGCAGAGACGTATCAAGGCTCGGGAAAAGCCCGGGGCGGAGCCCGGGGCAGGTGTGTGGTACCAGGTCCAGGAAGAGCGGCATGCAGCGCGGCGTCGATTTCACCCATGTGATCATGACCCGGTTCAACATGCCGACGCCGGGGCGCGAGAGCCAGATCCGCAGCCGCCCCGGCTGGCTGGCCGGGCGGTTCGACCTCTTCGAGCGCTACTGCCTGCCCTCGATCGCGGCCCAGACCACCCGGGACTTCCACTGGGTGATCTACTTCGACGCCGAGACCCCGCCGGAATTCCGCGACCGGATCGAGGCCTGCCGCAAGGTCTTTCCCTTCACCCCCTACTTCACCGGGTTCTTCCAGGCCGAAGGCTGGCCGCGCTCGCTGCGCGAGACCCTGGGGACGCCGACGCCCTGGCTGCTCACCACCCGCTTCGACAGCGACGACGCGCTGGCGGTCGATCACGCGGAGCGGCTGCAGGCGGCGGTGGAGCGGGCGGCGCCGACCGAGCGCTGCTCCTTCAACCTGACCAACGGCGTGGTGATCGAGGCCGGCCGGGTCTATGCCCACGCCCATCTCACCAACGCCTTCGCCAGCTGGTTCGAGCCCTGGGACGCGACGGCGCGCACCTGCATGTCGATCAACCACATGTCCATGGCCGAGGTCGGCCCGATCCTGCAGGTGGAGGGACCCGCGGCCTGGCTGCAGGTGGTCCACGGCGGCAACGTCTCCAACAAGGTCCGCGGCCGCCGGGTCGGGCCCGGGATCGTCCGCGGCCGCTTTCCGCCGGAGGTGCCGGGCGAGCTGAAGCAGATCCGGCGCTTGGGATCGCGCTGGAGAACCTGGTGCTGACGCCGCTGCGCGCCGGCCGCGACAGCCTGGTGGCGCGCCTGCGGGGGCAGGGGCGGGTCGCGCCGGTGATGGACATGGGTTCCTTGGCGCCTCCCCGACGGACTGCTAGAGTGCCGCGCGACTCGGGACGGATACGTCGGCGCCGAGGTGGTCTCGTGTGAACCTTACGCGTAGGAGGTGAGTGTGCTCGAGAGAACAACCGCGGGATGCTCCATCGATGAGCGCCACCACCGACGAGCCGGAAATCGCCAACGAAACATACTGGCAGCGCCGATCCGGCATGCTCTACTACAAGTATCTCAACTCCATCGTCCGGGACATCGGCGCTTCCGCGAAAAGCATCATCGACGTCGGCACGGGCCGGCTTCCCTATCTGGAGTGGTTCGACTGGATCCCCGAGAAGGTCGCGGTCGATGTGCTTCCGCCGTACAGCTCCGACACCGTCAAGGGCATCTCCGGAGATATCTTCGAGTTGTCCTTTCCGAAGAAATTCGACCTGTGCACCTGCATGCAGGTGCTGGAGCACATCCCCGACGCTGGCAGCTTTGCACGCAGGCTGATGGAGATCGGGCACGTCGTCCTGGTGTCGGTGCCGCATAAGTGGCCGGCAGAATCGACACACGGACATGTCCACGACCCGGTCACGCTCGCAAAGGTGACGGACTGGTTCGGCCGCGCGCCCAACTATCAGCTGATCGTGCGCGAGCCGTTTCAGTTGCGCGGGGGCGCGCGCCTGATGGCCATCTACGACGTCGCGAACCCGACCCGTCGCTTCGACGAGATCAAGCTCCATGCCGGCTGGCCCCTGTGGGTTCACCGACCGTTTCCGGCGCCTGAGGGTCGCGGCAGGTCCTGCAGGATGGTCCATCTATCCGCCTTCCCGGGATCCCCGAGGCCCCTGCTCTTCGCGGCGCCGGCCGGTGCTACCGGCGGTTCCAGCAGGTATTGCCATGCACGCCGTCGAACATCGCCAGGAGCAGTCGCCAGGCGCGGAACAGCCGCGCGTTTACCAGGCCCGGGAATGCGAGCCCCACGGAGCGCAGGCCCGAGATCCGGCCGAGCCCCAGCACGCTGGGATTTCGGCCAGCGGCGAGAGCGCCATCAGCGTGATCGCCAGGACCCACTTGGCCGACGGGGTATGCATTATCGCGGTCGAGGATCCCGGGTGGAACTGGGATCGATCCCGCCCAGGGTCTTGACCCTTCGGCGGCAAAAGCCAGATGCATTGGCGTCATCGGTTCCGTCAGGCGGCGCCGTCGTAGCCCTTACGGTGGGATGACGAGGAGTTTGGCGATGCAGACGGGCTATGTCCTGGTCTCGCCCTGCAAGGATGAAGGCGCCTACATCGAGCGCACCCTGCGGTCGATCGCGCGGCAGACCGTCAAGCCGGTGCAGTGGATCATCGTCGACGACGGCTCGACCGACGACGGCATGGCGATCGTCGCCCGCTACCGTGCGGAGATGCCCTTCATCAAGGTGGTGACCCGGACGAGCGGCGCCCGGCAGGTGGGGGCGGGGGTCGTCCGCGCCTTCAACGAGGGCATGGCGCATATCGACGCGGACTACGCCTTCATCTGCAAGTTCGATGTCGATCTCGAGTTGCCGGAACGCTATTTCGAGGTGATGCTGGCGCGGATGGCGGCCGATCCGCGGCTCGGCACCTGCAGTGGCAAGGCCTACTATCGTCACCCGCGGACCGGCGCGCTCATCAGCGAGCTTTGTGGCGACGAGGCCTCGGTCGGCATGATCAAGTTCTACCGCCGCGCCTGCTTCGAGGCGATCGGCGGCTTCGTCGTCGACAATGGCTGGGACGGGTTCGACGGTCACCAGGCCCGCTGGCACGGCTGGCGCGCGGTCAGCTGGGACGACCCCGAGATCCGCTTCATCCACCTGCGCCCGATGGGCTCGAGTCAGAAGAGCATTTACCACGGCCGCGCCCGGCACGGCGACGGCCAGTACCGGATCGGCTCGCATCCGCTGTTCTTCGCGGCGGCGGCGCTCCACCGGGCGGTGCGCCAGCCACCCTATATTACCGGCGCGGGCTATTACGTGCTGGGCTATCTTAAGGCGATGGCGTCGGCCGCGCCGCGGCTGGGGGACGAGGACTTCACCCGGTTCCTGCGCCGGTACCAGCTGCGGGCGCTGCGCACCGGCAAGCGCGCGGCGGCAGAATGGGCCTTCCAGGAACGGGTTCGCGCCCTGGATCCGACGACGCCCGCGGCGAAACAGGGCTGACGGCCCGCTGGCCATGATCCTCGCGATGCCGTCCCTGGAGGCGCTCCGGGCCTTTGCGCCGGAGGTCTGCGTCATCGGCTCCGGGCCGGTGGGCACGGCGACCGCGCTGGCGCTCGCGGCGAAGGGCTTCCGGGTGCTGGTGCTCGAGAGCGGCGGGCAGGGGCCCGACCCGGCGGGCGAGGATTTGGCGCGGGCGGAGAACCTGCGCCCCGACAACCATTTCGAGCCGCATACCGCGGTGGCGCGCCGGCTGGGCGGAACCTCGAATCTCTGGGGCGGGCGCTGCCTGCCGTTCGACGCCATCGACTTCCGCGCCCGGCCCTGGCTGGGCCTGCCGGCCTGGCCGATCACCGAGGCCGACCTTGCCCCCTATCTCGCGCCTGCGCTCGACACGCTCGACGCGGGCGCGGCGGTCTTCACGGCGCCGCCGGAGGGGGTTGCGGCCGACCCGGCATTCCGCAGCGATACCTTGGAGCGCTGGAGCAACACGCCGCAGATTCAGAAGCGCCACCGCCGGGCGCTGGTCGCGCGGCAGGACCTGCTGGTGGCTCTGCGCAGCACGGTGACGGGGTTCCGCTACGGCGAGGATGGCCGGCTCGCAGCGCTCGAACTGCACCTGCAGGGGGAGGGGCGGGCGGAACTGCCGGTGGCGCGGGTCGTCCTCGCCGCCGGTGGCAATGCCAGCACCCGGCTGCTCCTGCTCGAGCAGGCGCGGGAGCCGGCGCGCTTCGGCGGCGCGGACGGGCCGCTCGGACGCTTCTACATGGGCCACCTCAACGGCCAGATCGCCGATATCGTCTTCAGGAACGAGCGGCTGCACGACGGGCTCGACTATCATGTCGATGCGCACGGCTCCTACGTTCGGCGGCGGTTGGTGGCGAGCGAGGCGACGCAGGCCGAGGCCGGGCTCGGAAACATCGCCTTCTGGCCGGTGGTGCCGCGCATCGCCGACCCGGCGCACGGGTCGGGGCCGCTTTCCGCGATGTTCCTCGCGCTCTCGGTCGGGCCGGTGGGGCGGCGGCTGATCGCCGAGCCGGTACGGCTGAAGCACGTGGGCCCGCCGCCGTACCGGCGGGGAGCCCATCTGCGCAATGTCCTTCTCGACCTTGGCGGGACGGTCGGGTTTGCGCCGGCGTTCCTCTGGAAGCACAAGCTCGCGCGGATGCGGCTGCCGGGGTTCTTCCTGCGCAACCCGGCTCGGCGCTACGGGCTCGAGTACCACAGCGAGCAGTTGCCGGCGGCGGACAGCCGGCTGACGCTCGGGGAGGAGCGCGACCGGCTGGGGCAGCGGCGGCTCAGGATCGACCTGCGCTTCGCGGCGGCGGACGCGGAATCCGTGGTGCGGGCGCACGCGGAGCTTCAGGGCTGGCTTACCCGGAACGGCCTGGCGGAGCTGGACTACTATGACGCGGACCCGGCGGCGCGGCCGGCGACGGTGCTGAAGAATGCCAAGGACGGGGCCCACCAGATGGGCACGATCCGCATGGCGGCGGCGGCGGGGCAGGGGGTGGTCGACGGCCGCTGCCGGGTCTTCGGCGTGCCGAACCTCTTCGTGGTCTCGACCGCGGTGCTGCCGTCCTCGGGGCAGGCCAATCCGACGCTCACGGCGGTGCAGCTCGGGTTGCGGCTGGCCGAGGATTCTGGCCGCCGGACGGGTGTGAGTGAACAACCCTTACGTGCATTGATCCAACAACCCCGAAAAAAGCCGGCCGCCATGCTTGAGACGCCCGGGCGTCGCGGTTAGCCTGAGGCCGCAGGCAGGGAGTTCCTCGGACATGCGGCGCGTGACGCTCGGGATCACCGGGATCGAGACCTCCTGCCTCGGCTTCGGCTGCGCCTCGCTCGGATCGCGGGTGGCCAAGGCACCGGGGCTGGCGGCTCTGGCCGCTGCCTTCGAGGCAGGGGTAACCTGGTTCGACCTCGCCCCGTCCTATGGCGGCGGCCGGGCGGAGGAGCTTGCCGGGCGGTTCCTGCGGGATCGTCGGGCCGAGGTGCAGATCTGCAGCAAGGTCGGGCTGGCGCCGGCGGCTCAGCCCGGCGGGGTCAAGGCGGCGCTGATGCCGGTGGCGCGGCGGGCGGTGCAGGCGGTTCCGGCACTGCGCCCGCTGCTGCGGCGCTCGGGAGTGCAGGAGGCCAGGGCCCTGCCGCTGACGCCCGCCCTGCTCACAGGCTCGCTCGAGACCAGCCTCCGGCGGCTCGGCACCGACTATCTCGACCTCTATGCCCTGCACGACGTGCCGGCGGCGGCGCTGGTCGCCGAGCCGGTGCTGCGCACGCTCGAGGACATCGTGCGCGCCGGCAAGGCACGCGCGATCGCCGTGGCGAGCGACGCCAGCGCCGCCAAAGCCGCCATCGCCCAGGGCGCCCCCTTCGGGATCGTTCAGGTCGCGCTGCCGGCGCCGGGGATGCCGGACGAGGTGCTCGGGCCCGCGCGCGGCGGCGGGTTTCGGGGTCGTGGTCCATTCGGTGTTCGGGATCGACGGCAGCTTCGCGGCACTCAAGGGCCGCGCCACGGTCGATCCGACGCTCCGCGCGGCGCTGCTCGCCGCGGCGGGGGAGGGCGATTTCGACCGTGCCCTGGGGCGGCTCCTGGTCGAGCGGGCCTTCTCCTGCAATCCCGACGGGGTGGTGCTGGTCTCGATGTTTTCGGAGGCAAGCCGGGCGCAGAATCTTGCTTCGGCCGCCGCCCCGCGCCGCCCCGCGCCGTCGGTGCTCGACCGCCTGATGGCGGCCTGACCGGGCGTCAGGACGCGGCGGGCGGATAGCCCGGCAGCCAGTCGGCGCGGGCCTTCCAGACCGCGCCCCAGCGCTCGGCGGCCTCCCGCAGGCCGGCGCGCCCGGTCAGCCGCGCCAGGGTGCCGCCGCTGACCATCCGCGTCCAGGGCCACATCCTGAGCAGGAACAGGGCAGGGCGCCTGCTGCCAGGCGGGCAGGTGGCGGCGGATCATCGTCGACTTGGCCTTGAGCGTCATGATCTCGCGCGAGGCGCGGCTCTTCGAGGCGGCGCCGTGGTAGTGGATGATGGTGGCCTCGGGCGTCATGCGCGGCCGGGCGCCGGCGGCGCGGGCCCGGCGGCAGAGGTCGGCCTCCTCGCCGTACATCACGAAGGTGGGGTCGAACCCGCCCATGCGCTCCCAGAGCGCGCGCCGGATCAGGAAGAAGCTGCCCTGCACCACGTCGACCTCGCGCTCGCTGCCGCGGTCCCAGGCGCCGTAGCTCTCCGGGTTGAAGAGCGCGCTGCCCTTCAGGAGGATCGCGAGACCGCTGGTGCGGCAGAACAGGCTCCAGAGCGTGAGGTCGGCGAAGACGCTGGTGGGATTGAGCCGGCCGTCGCCGAAGAGGGTGCGCCCGCCCCAGATCCCGGCCTCGGGCGTGCGTTCGGCGAAGGCGACCAGCCGGTCGATGGCGTGATCGAGCACCACCGTGTCGGGGTTCAGGAGCAGGATGTATCTGCCGCGGGCCTCGGCGCCGGCCACGTTGTTGCCCATGGCGAAGCCGTGGTTCTCGCGGCTGGCGATCAGGCGGATCTGCGGGAAGGCGGCGGCGATCGCCGCGGCGGAGCCGTCGGAGGAGGCGTTGTCGAGCACGATCACCTCGTGCGGCAGCGTGGTCTCGGCGGCGATGCTCGCCAGGCAGGCCAGCGTCATCTCGCGGGTGTTGTAGCTGATCACCAGGATCGACACCGACCGGATCGGGCAGGGCAGGGGCCCGGGCCGGGGCTCGGACATCGGCATCGCGCTCACTCCGGCAGGTAGCGCGGCAGGCGGTCGATGGTCAGGCCGAGGAAGCGCTGCAGCCGCGCGTCCGCCGCCGCCTCGCCGCCGGCGCCGATCGGGGTGATCACCCGCACCATGGCGCCGTCGGTGCGGCCGCGGGTCAGGCTGTCGGCCAGCGTCCAGGCCTTGGCGGCGAAGGCGCCGGTCAGCCGCCGGCCGCGGCCGTCGAACCAGTAGTAGACCAGCTGCTGGTCGAGGCCCTTCTGGATCACCGCCCGGTTCAGCGTCAGCCCGCCGGCGCGGGTGCCGGGCAGGGCGATCCGGGTCGGGTCGATCGAGAACACCTCCCAGCCGGCGCCGGGCAGGCAGACCTCGGGGGAATGGATCGCCTTCCCCGAGGTCTGGTTGACGATAGTAGGCCATGAAGAAATCCACCGGCTCCGCCTCGTCCGGGCTGCGGTAGCTGGCCGAGATGTAGTCGTCGGCGGCGAGGATCTTGGCGATGCCCGGCTCGAGCGACACCGAGCTGCCGGACCAGCCGGCGAGCTGCCGCGGGAACAGGCTGAAGGGCGCGCGCTCGACCGCCACGGCGGCGCGGGCCGGCACCAGCATCCAGGCGGCGCTGAGCGCCGCGGTCAGGAGCGTGGCCGCGATCAGCGCCCGCGACGGCTCGGTCGCCAGCACCCGGCGCAGCTGGCCGCCGAGGCCGGAGAAGTCGAGGTCGATCGCCTCGCCGAGCGGCCGGCGGTCGCCCGAGATCCGCTGCATCGCCATCACCAGCAGGAACAGGATGCCGATGCAGGACAGAAACACCACCCAGCCCTCGAAGACGTGCAGGAAGCCCTCGGCCTGGGCGATGCCGTAGCGGTCGACCAGGAGGCCGATGATGCCGATGCGGATCGAGTTCATCACCACCGCGATCGGCACCGCGGTGGCCAGCAGCACGACCTTGTGCCAGACCGAGCCGCGGTAGAGCACGGCGAAGACGTAGGAGAAGCTCATGATCGGGAACAGGTAGCGCAGGCCCGAGCAGGCCTCGGCCACCTGCAGCTTGTAGACGCCGAGATCGATGATGTTGCCGTCGAGGAACACCGGCACCCCCATCAGCCCGACCAGCCAGACCCCGATCTCGGAGGAGAAGAACTGCAGCGTGGTGTTGACCTTCCAGTAGAGGAACTGCGGCAGCGGCAGCATGAAGACCAGGTGCAGCACCGAGGGCCAGAAGATCAGGCCGCGCGACCAGCCGAAGCCGGTCAGGACCAGCCCGGCGACCCAGACGATCAGCGCGTAGAACACGATGTGGTCGACCTGGGCGAGGTTGCCGGCCAGCGCCACCAGCAGCGCGAAGCCGATCAGCGCCACCCCCGGCCAGCGGTCGGTGACCGGCGCGGTGGCCGGCGGCACCATCCGGGTCTCGCGCAGGAACATGTAGAACGACAGCACCGGGATCACCGGCCCGTGGCTGAACTCCGGCCGCGACCAGGCGGCGGCGAGACCGGTGAAGCCGAACCAGAACAGCGGCAGCGTCGCGAGCACGCAGAGCGCCAGCCAGAGCCGCGCCCGCCGGCAGCCGACCCCCGGCCCTCGCCCTGGACTGCATGCCGACCGCCATCGCACTAACCTTACCCCGAACACCAAATACCCGGCCTCCCGCGGCCGGCGGCGATCCTAGCGGATCGCCGCGGCGAAGACGAGGGGCCGCGTCGCCGAGGATGGAATCAGAGCCCGGTCACGAAATCGCGGCCGATCACGAAATAGACCCGGTTGCTGGTGGCGTTCGTCGGATCCTCGGAAAAGTTGCGGAAGCTGTAGCCGATCTCGCCGGAGACCGCTTCGGTGAAGTCGTAGCCGTAGCTCACCGTCAGGTCGGCGCGGTCGATGTTCGGAAGATCGGGATTGTCCTGGTCCACCTGGGTCGCGTATCTGAAGTCGAGCCCGACGCGCGAGAGGGTGTTGATGTCGCGGGTGAGCCCGATGCCCGCGCCGGTGACCCGCTCTTCGTCGCCGTTCCGCCCGCCGATGAAGTTCTGGAACACCCGGCCGTTCACGCTGCCGCGCGGCAGCTTGTAGATCCCGGTCACCGACCCGATCAGCCGCGGGCTCGGGGCCGCCTCGGTCCAGCGGGCCCTGCCCTGGAGCGTGAGGCTCGGCAGCACGTAGCGGAAGTCGCCGCGCAGGGTCACGCCCTGGTCGTCCTGGATCGTGTGGCGCTCCCCGGTGGTCAGGTCGTCGCCCTCGCGATGGCGGTCGGCGTAGCCGATGCCGCCGCGGATCCGAAAGTTCTGGTGGGGCTGATAGACCAGGCCGGCCTCGCCCTCGGCGACGTTCAGTTGGCTGTTTATGTTGTCCTTGGCCGTATAGTAGGTGTAGCCGCCGAAGAGCGCCGCCGAGAAGACCGGGTTGATCGCGAGGGTCCAGAGGGCCTGACCCTCGACGGTGTCGTTGGGCACGAGGTTGGTGTCGGCGTGTTGGTGTAGTCGATGGCGCTCGCCAGCAGGGTGAACTCGTAGGTGCTGGGGGCGTCCGGGCCGAGGGTGAAGTCGATATTGGCGTCGTAGCGCTGCTGGCGGCTGTCGACGTTGCCCTGCTCAAGCGTGTCCGGCACCAGGTCCCCGTTGGTGTCGACGAAGGAGGAGGTGCTGGCGTTCACCTGCCGGGTCCGGGCCCGGAGATTGGCGTCGAAGAGGGTGTTCGGACCCTCCTGGCTGAAGGTGAGATAGCCCGCGCTCGGCGAGGCGACGACCACGTCGAAGTTCTCTCCGGCCTGCCAGAGCGGGCGCACGCCCACGTCGATGCCGAGGCCGAAGCTCTGGTCCGGGCTCTCGCGCAGGTAGTCGAGGGTGGCGCGGGTGTCGCCGTAGTAGGAGGTGCCGGGCGAGGGGTCGTCGAGGTTGTAGTTGCTGTCGGCCTCGATGCTCTGCGAGATTCCGGGCGGTCAGGGTGGCGCCCGGCGTCAACTCCCGGCGCTCGGGGGTGAGCACGGCGGCCTCGGGCGCGACGGTCTGGGCGACGGCGGGAATCCCGGCGGCGGCCGCCAGGCTCAGGGCGGCGATGGCGGTGCGTTGCATCGCCGCCTCACTCGAACAGGTGGCGTTCGGGAACGATGATCACGTCGCCTTCGCGCAGGGTGATCATCGACTGGATCGGCCCGCCCCGCTCGACGGCCTTGAAATTGAAGAGGAAAAGCCGCTCCTGGCCGGTGGAAGGATCGGTGCGGCGCAGCTGGATGCGCTTGGTGGCGGCGAAGCGGTCGAGACCCCCCGGCGAGCGCGATCGCCTGCAGGAAGGTGGTGCCGACCTTGGCCTCGACCTCGCCGGGCGAGCTGACCTGGCCGAGGACGTAGATCGGGAAGGTCTCGCCCTCGTTGGCGACCGTGGTGACCGAGACGAAGACGTTGGGGCGGACGGCGAAGTTCGAGGCGAGCCGGTCGGCGATGGTCTT
Source organism: uncultured Alphaproteobacteria bacterium (assembly GCA_963847795.1). GTDB lineage: Bacteria > Pseudomonadota > Alphaproteobacteria > Rhodobacterales > Rhodobacteraceae > Amaricoccus. Next base: position 758 of record CAWKBH010000009.1, on the reverse strand, counting down.
CTCGACCAACTCCACGGTCTGGCCGCCGGCGCGCACCGAGCCGGCCAGCGGCACCGAGATGCGCCCGTCGGGCAGGACCAGGGTCTCGCGGTTGAGGCTGTCGTCCTCCAGAACGGTGATGGCGAGCTTGTCGCCGGGCTGGATCCGGTAGCTCGCGCTCTGGGCGAAGGCGGCGGGCGCCGCCAGGAGCGCAGCCAGGACCGCGAATAGAAGATTTCTCATCGATTGCCTCAAATCCGTTCGTTTGGAACTCTTAGAGCATGGCCCGGAGGCGGCGGCAAAGCCAAAAGGCCGGGAGCGGCCGGGAACGTGGCATTTAAGTCGCTGGCGTAGTCATTCTGCAACAGACCAAAACCCTGATTTCCGGAGGGCTTGTGGGCCGAAGGCGCTCCGGCTTCCGGGACGGCCGCGTTACCGGGGCTTTATTTGCCCGACCTGGATCGGATACCGAGTGCCGTGCGGCGGCGGCCCGGCGGGCCGGGGAAAGTCTGGACAAGCCGGCCGGCGCTTCCTAAAGACGGCTTTGGCTCCTGAACCTGCGCCGCGGGCGCGCCTCGAGGGTGATCCGAGCCCATGGCCAGGACGGTGACGTTTGCCGGCGCGGGGACGCTGCGCAGGCGGAAGGTCATGGCGGTTTCGTCCGGCGGCGGGCACTGGGTCGAAATGCGCCGCATCCTGCCGGCCTTCGCCGGGCTCGAGGTCGTCTATGTCAGCACCGAGCCGGCGATCGACGCCGACCTCGCGATGTGCCGCTACTA
>CAWKBH010000008.1:0-19465 GCA_963847795.1 uncultured Alphaproteobacteria bacterium | reverse complement strand
GTGACGTTGTGCACCGGATAGTAGCGGCACACCGCGAGGTCGGCGTCGATCGCCGGCTCGGTGCTGACATAGACGACCTCGAGCCCGGCGAAGGCCGGCAGGATGCGCGCATTTCGACCCAGTGCCCGCCGCCGGACGAAACCGCCATGACCTTCCGCCTGCGCAGCGTCCCCGTGCCGGCTCCAGACATCTCCGCTCACCGTCCTGGCCATGGGCTCGATCAGCCTCGAGGCGCGCCCGCGGCGCAGGTTCGAGGAGCCGAAGCCGTCTTTAGGAAGCGGCGGCCGGCTTGTCCAGACTTTCACCCCGCCGGGCCGGACCGCCGTCGCACGACACTCGGCATCCGATCCAAGCCGAGCAAATAAAGTCCCGGTAAGCGCGCGCCGTCCCGGAAGCCGGAGCGCCTTCGGCCCACAAGCCCTCCGGAAATCAGGATTTTGGTCTGTTGCAGAATGACTACGCCACGGGCTTAAATGCCACGTTCCCGACCTCTCCCGGCCTTTTGGCTTTGCCGGCCCCTCCGGCCATGCTCTAAGAGTTCCAAACGAACGGATTTTTGAGGCAAATCGATGAGAAATCTTCTATTCGCGGTCTTGGCTGCGCTCCTGGTGGTGCCCGCCGCCTTTGCCCAGAGTGCGAGCTACCGGATCCAGCCCGGCGACCAGCTCGCCATCACCGTTCTGGAGGACGACAGCCTCAACCGCGAGACCCTGGTCCTGCCCGACGGGCGCATCTCGGTGCCGCTGGCCGGCTCGGTGCGCGCCGGCGGCCAGACCGTGGAGTTGGTCGAGAAGACCATCGCCGACCGGCTCGCCTCGAACTTCGCCGTCCGCCCCAACGTCTTCGTCTCGGTCACCACGGTCGCCAACGAGGGCCGAGACCTTCCCGATCTACGTCCTCGGCCAGGTCGGCTCGCCCGGCGAGGTCGAGGTCGAGGTCGGCACCACCTTCCTGCAGGCGATCGCGCTCGCGGGGGGCCTCGACCGCTTCGCCGCCACCAAGCGCATCCAGCTGCGCCGCACCGATCCCTCCGACCGGCCAGGAGCGGCTTTTCCTCTTCAATTTCAATGCCGTCGAGCGGGGCGGGCCGATCCAGTCGATGATCACCCTGCGCGAAGGTGACGTCATCATCGTTCCCGAACGCCACCTGTTCGAGTGAGGCGGCGATGCAACGCACCGCCATCGCCGCCCTGAGCCTGGCGGCCGCCGCCGGGATTTCCCGCCGTCGCCCAGACCGTCGCGCCCGAGGCCGCCGTGCTCACCCCCGAGCGCCGGGAGGTGACGCCGGGCGCCACCCTGACCGCCCGAGATCTCGCAGAGCATCGAGGCCGACAGCAACTACAACCTCGACGACCCCTCGCCCGGCACCTCCTACTACGGCGACACCCGCGCCACCCTCGACTACCTGCGCGAGAGCCCGGACCAGAGCTTCGGCCTCGGCATCGACGTCGGGGTGCGCCCGCTCTGGCAGGCCGGAGAGAACTTCGACGTGGTCGTCGCCTCGCCGAGCGCGGGCTATCTCAGCTTCAGCCAGGAGGGTCCGAACACCCTCTTCGACGCCGATCTCCGGGCCCGGACCCGGCAGGTGGACGCCAGCACCTCCTCCTTCGTCGATACCAACGGGGACCTGGTACCGGACACGCTCCAGCAGGGCAACGTCGACAGCCGCCAGCAGCGCTACGACGCCAATCTCGACTTCACCCTCGGCCCGGACGCCCCCAGCACCTACGAGTTCAGCCTGCGGGCGAGCGCCATCGACTACACCAACACCGCCGGCACAAGTCTCGTGCCCAACGACACCGTCGAGGGTCAGGCCCTCTGGACCCTCGACGTCACCCCGGTCCTCTCGGCGGCGCTCTTCGGCGGCTACACCTACTATACGGCCCAGGACAACATAAACAGCGAGCTGAACATCGCCGAGGGCGAGGCCGGCCTGGTCTATCAGCCCGAAGAGAACTTTCGTATCCGCGGCGGCATCGGCTATGCCGACCGCCATCGCGAGGGCGACGACCTGACCACCGGGGAGCGCCACACGATCCAGGACGACCAGGGCGTGACCCTGCGCGGCGACTTCCGCTACGTGCTGCCGAGCCTCACGCTCCAGGGCAGGGCCCGCTGGACCGAGGCGGCCCCGAGCCCGCGGCTGATCGGGTCGGTGACCGGCATCTACAACCTGCCGCGCGGCAGCGTGAACGGCCGGGTGTTCCAGAGCTTCATCGGCGGGCGGAGCGGCGACGAGGAGCGCGTCACCGGCGCCGGCATCGGGCTCACCCGGGACATCAACACCGTCTCGCGCATCGGGCTCGACTTCAGCTACGCGACCCAGGTGGACCAGGACAATCCCGATCTTCCGAACATCGACCGCGCCGACCTGACGGTGAGCTACGGCTACGACTTCACCGAAGCGGTCTCCGGCGAGATCGGCTACAGCTTCCGCAACTTTTCCGAGGATCCGACGAACGCCTCCAGCAACCGGGTCTATTTCGTGATCGGCCGCGATTTCGTGACCGGGCTCTGATTCATCCTCGGCGACGCGGCCCCCTCGTCTTTGCCGGGGCGATCCGCTAGGATCGCCGCCGGCCGCGGGCAGGGGCCGGGGTATCTGGTGTTCGGAGCGGGTGATGGCGGTCGGCATGCAATCCAGGGCGAGGACCGGGGGGCAGCTGCCGGCGGGGCTGCTCTGGCTGACGCTCTGCGTGCTGGCGACGCTGCCGCTGTTCCGCTTCGGCTTCGCCGGCCTCGCCGCCGCCTGGTCGCGGCCCGAGTTCAGCCACGGGCCGGTGATCCCGGTGCTGTCGTTCTACATGTTCCTGCGCGAGACCCGCGCGGTGCCGCCGGCCACCGCGCCGGTCACCGACCGCTGGCCGGGGGTGGCGCTGATCGGCTTCGCCCTGCTGGTGGCGCTGGCCGGCAACCTCGCCCAGGTCGACAACCTCGTCTTCTACGCGCTGATCGTCTGGGTCGCCGGGCTGGTGCTGACCGGCTTCGGCTGGTCCCGCGGCCTGATCTTCTGGCCGGCGGTGCTGCACCTGGTGTTCATGCTGCCGCTGCCGCAGTTCCTCTACTGGAAGGTCAACACCACGCTGCAGTTCTTCTCCTCCGAGATCGGCGTCTGGCTGGTCGGGCTGATGGGGGTGCCGGTGTTCCTCGACGGCAACATCATCGATCTCGGCGTCTACAAGCTGCAGGTGGCCGAGGCCTGCTCGGGCCTGCGCTACCTGTTCCCGATCATGAGCTTCTCCTACGTCTTCGCGGTGCTCTACCGCGGCTCGGTCTGGCACAAGATCGTGCTGCTCGCCACCGCGGTGCCGATCGCGGTGGTGATGAACTCGATCCGCATCGGCATCATCGGCCTCCTGGTCGACCGCTACGGCATCGCCCAGGCCGAGGGCTTCCTGCACGTCTTCGAAGGCTGGGTGGTGTTTCTCACCTGCATCGGCATCCTGTTCCTGCTGGTGATGGCGATGCAGCGGATCTCGGGCGACCGCCGGCCGCTCGGCGAGGCGATCGACCTCGACTTCTCCGGCCTCGGCGGCCAGCTGCGCCGGGTGCTGGCGACCGAGCCGTCGCGGGCGCTGATCGCGGCCACGCTGCTGACCGCGGCGCTGAGCGCCGCCTGGATGCTGGTGCCGGCCCGCACCGCGGTGCCCGTCGAGCGCGCGCCCTTCAGCCTGTTCCCGCGGCAGCTCGCCGGCTGGTCGGGCAGCTCGGTGTCGCTCGAGCCGGGCATCGCCAAGATCCTCGCCGCCGACGACTACATCTCGGCCAGCTACCGCAGCCCGGACGAGGCCGAGCCGGTGGATTTCTTCATGGCCTACTATCTCAACCAGACCTCGGGGAAGGCGATCCATTCCCCCGAGGTCTGCCTGCCCGGCGCCGGCTGGGAGGTGTTCTCGATCGACCCGACCCGGATCGCCCTGCCCGGCACCCGCGCCGGCGCGGTGACGCTGAACCGGGCGGTGATCCAGAAGGGCCTCGACCAGCAGCTGGTCTACTACTGGTTCGACGGCCGCGGCCGGCGGCTGACCGGCGCCATCGCCGCCAAGGCCTAGACGCTGGTCGACAGCCTGACCCGCGGCCGCACCGACGGCGCCATGGTGCGGGTGATCACCCCGATCGGCGCCGACGGCGTGGCCGGGGCGGACGCGCGGCTGCAGCGCTTCCTCGGCCTGACCATCGATCGCCTGCCGCGATACCTGCCGGAGTGAGCGCGAGGCCGATGCCGATGTCCGAACCCGGGCCCGAGGCCCCTGCCCTGCCCGATCCGGCGGTCTCGATCCTGGTGATCAGCTACAACACCCGCGAGATGACGCTGGCCTGCCTGGCGAGCATCGCCGCCGAGACCACGCTGCCGCACGAGGTGATCGTGCTCGACAACGCCTCCTCCGACGGCTCCGCCGCGGCGATCGCCGCCGCCTTCCCGCAGATCCGCCTGATCGCCAGCCGCGAGAACCACGGCTTCGCCATGGGCAACAACCTGGCCGGCGCCGCGGCCCGCGGCGACTACATCCTGCTCCTGAACCCCGACACGGTGGTGCTCGAGCGCGCCATCGACCGGCTGGTCGCCTTCGCCGAACGCACGCCCGAGGCCGGCATCTGGGGCGGGCGCACCCTCTTCGGCGACGGGCGGCTCAATCCCACCAGCGTCTTCGCCGACCTCACGCTCTGGAGCCTGTTCTGCCGCACCAGCGGCCTGGCGATCCTCCTGAAGGGCAGCGCGCTCTTCAACCCGGAGAGCTACGGCGCCTGGGACCGCGGCAGCGAGCGCGAGGTCGACGTGGTGCAGGGCAGCTTCTTCCTGATCCGCCGCGCGCTCTGGGAGCGCATGGGCGGGTTCGACCCCACCTTCGTGATGTACGGCGAGGAGGCCGATCTCTGCCGCCGCGCCCGCGCCGCCGGCGCCCGGCCGCGCATGACCCCCGAGGCCACCATCATCCACTACCACGGCGCCGCCTCGAAGAGCCGCGCCTCGCGCGAGATCATGACGCTGAAGGCCAAGTCGACGATGATCCGCCGCCACCTGCCGCGCCTGGCAGCAGGCCCCTGCCCTGTTCCTGCTCAGGATGTGGCCCTGGACCCGCATGGTCAGCGGCGGCACCCTGGCGCGGCTGACCGGGCGCGCCGGCCTGCGGGAGGCCGCCGAGCGCTGGGGCGCGGTCTGGAAGGCCCGCGCCGACTGGCTGCCGGGCTATCCGCCCGCCGCGTCCTGAGGTAGTAGTAGTCAAACTACTATCAAACAATCGAAAGCTCCCAAGCAGCGCGAAGCGATAGCGGAAGCAAGGTTCTGCACCCGCTTGCATCCGAGAACATCCAGGCCCGCACTACCTTCGAGACTTCAGTAGAAGGCCCGTTCGACCTGCGCCACCCCAGAGCACGGGCGAAATCGCCCTCCCCACCGCGGCGAGCAGCCCCGCACGCCGTTTGTTCAATCGTTCGGGTTGTGCGGTCACACCCGTCCGGCGGCCAGATCCTCGGCCAGCCGCAACCCGAGCTGCACCGCTGTGAGCGTCGGATTGGCCCGCCCCGAGGACGGCAACACCGCGGTCGAGATCACGAAGAGGTTCAACACTCCGAAGACCCGACAGCGGCCGTCGACCACCCCCTGCCCCGCCGCTTCGGACATGCGGATCGTGCCCATCTGGTGGGCGCCGTCCTTGGCGTTCTTGAGCACCGTCGCTGGCCGCGACGCCGGGTCCGCGTCGTAATAATCCAGCTCCGCCAAGCCGTTCCGGGTAAGCCACCCCTGAAGCTCGGCGTGCGCCCGCACCACCGACTCCGCGTCCACCGCCGCGAAGCGCAGGTCGATCCTGAGCCGCCGCTGCCCCAGCCGGTCGCGCTCCTCCCCGAGCGTCAGCCGGCTGTCCGCCGCCGGCAGCTGCTCGCTGTGGTATTCGAGTCCGTAGCACCGGGCCGGGTTGCGCAGGAAGAACCCCGGCAGCCGCATCCGCGCGAGCTTGTGTTTCCAGAGGAACGCCGGCGCGAATCCGACCGTCCCGCCAAGATCGAGCAGAACATTGCGCAAATGGGCTCCCCGCCGGTACGGCGGCAGGCCCAGGTGCTTCAGCCGCACTGGCTCGGCGATCAGCCGCGGCGCTACCGGCCCGACCGAGAGCGCGAGGAACATTGCGGAAAGCGGTCCCGACCCGTGCGCCGGGTCGGCGATGCGCGGCACCACTGGCCAGAAGGCGATATTTCCGAGCCCGGCCTCGGCCTGTGTCGCCTCGCTCGCCACCAGCCGCCGCCGGACGTAGGAGCCATGCGCATCGACATGATAGTCGAATACATCGTGCAACCGCTGGTTCCTGAACACGATATCGGCGATCTGGCCGTTGAGGTGGCCCATGTAGAAGCGTCCGAGCGGCCCGTCCGCGCCGCCGAAACGCGCCGGTTCCCGCGCCTGCTCGAGCAGGAGCAGCCGGGTGCTGGCATTGCCACCGGCGGCGAGGACGACCCGCGCCACCGGCAGTTCCGCCCTCCCCACCCCCGGCAGGTGCAGCTCGAGCGCTGCGAGCCGGCCATCTCCGCCGTAGCGAAACCCCGTCACCGTGCTGCGCAACGCCACCAGCAGGTCCTGCCGCGTCAGCAGCGCCCGGCGGTGGCGCTTCTGGATCTGCGGCGTGTTGCTCCAGCGCTCCAGCGTATCGCAGCGGAACGCCGGGTCGGCCGCAACCCCCTCCGGCGGCGCCGTGAAGACCGCCGCGCCCGCGTCGAGCGTGTCGAGCGCGGGCGCGAGATAGGGGGCGAGGTCGGCCTCGGTGATCGGCCAGGCCGGCAGGCCCAGCCAGGGCCGGGCACGGAAGTCGATGGCCTCGAACGGCAGGCAGCGCCCGCCCCAGAGATTCGAGGTTCCGCCCAGCCGGCGCGCCACCGCGGTATGCGGCTCGAAATGGTTGTCGGGGCGCAGGTTCTCCGCCCGCGTCAGATCCTCGTCCGCCGGGTCGGGTCCCTGCCCGCCGCTCTCGAGCACCAGCACCCGGAAGCCCTTGGCCACGAGCGCCAGCGCGGTCGCCGTGCCCACCGGCCCGGAGCCGATGACGCAGACCTCCGGCGCAAAGGCCCGGAGCGCCTCCAGGGACGGCATCGCGAGGATCATGGTCGGTCAGCTCTGGTCCGCTGCGGGCGCCGGCGGCTCCAGGGCGCGGACACGCTCCTGGAAGGCCCATTCGGCGGCCTCGCGCTTGCCGTGCCTGAGCGCCCGCAGCTGGTAGCGGTGGATGAAGCGGGTGAGCTCGGGCCCGCCGAAATGCCCGGTCCCCTGCAGCCCGGCCTGCAGGTAGCCCCAGAGCGCGTAGACCGTGCCGGTGACGTAGGGGCGCTGGCGCACGCTGCGATAGAGCGAACTCACCAGGAAGAACAGCGGATGCGCGCCGATCAGGTACTGGCCGCGGCCGTGGCGGACGCGGCCGGCATGGATGCTCTTCTGGCTCGATCCCATGGGGCGCAGGTGCAGGAAGCGGATCTCCGGGTCGTCCCAGCTCTGCGCCCGCCAGCCCTGCCAGCGGGCGTGGTGGCAGTCGAAGCCGTCCCAGCCCACGTCGGTCTCGAAATCCGCCGATCGCCTCGAAGCAGGCCCGGCGGTAGAACTTGATCATGCCGACCGAGGCCTCGTCGCCGCAGAGCTCGCTCTTCAGCGCCCCGGTCCGGGGATGGCGATAGTAGGCCTTGCCGCTGCAGGTGCCGAGCGCGCGGATCGGCAGCCATCCGCGCCAGCATCACCTCGAAATAGCGCTCCGGCAGCTCCAGATCGACGTCGAACTTGCAGATGAAGGCGTAGTCGACGTCGATCTGCGCCATACCCTCGTTGAAGGCGCGGATCACCCCCGCCCCCACCTGCCGCGCGCCGCTGCGTCCGGGTCACCACCTTGATGAACGGCATTTCCGCTCGCCAGCGGGCGACGATCGCCATGCTGTCGTCGGTCGAGCCGTCGTCGACGATGATCCACTGCACCGGCCTGACGGTCTGCCGCGCGATCGACCGCAGGGTGCGCTCGATGTAGGCGCCTTCATCCTTGCAGGGCGAGACCAGAACATAGCCCGTCTGCATCGCCAAACTCCCCGTCACCCGACCGGAAGAGCGGCCTGCCGCCGTTCCGGGTTACCCACCGGCGCCGCACACGCGTAAACGATGACGCCGGATGCATCTGGCTTTTTGCCGCGCCGAAGGGTCAAGACCCTTGATGGGATCGATCCCGGTCCCGTCCGGGATCCTCGACCGCGATGATGCACACGCCGCCCGGCACCCGCCCCGCGCTTCCGGCCGACGGCCCCGCCGGCCCGGCGATCAGCATCATCATCCCGCATCTCAACCAGCCCGAGCTGCTGCGCGCCTGCCTCGCCTGCCTGCAGGGGCAGAGCCTCGACATGGATCGCGCCGAGATCATCGTGGTCGACAACGGCTCGCACGAGCTGCCGTGCGAGGTGACCCGGGCCTTCCCGGCGTCATCCTGGCGCGCGAACCCGAGCCGGGCCCCGGCCCGGCGCGCAACCGCGGCGTGGCGCTGTCCCGCGCCCCGATCCTGGCCTTCACCGACAGCGACTGCCTGCCCGACCCGGGCTGGGCGGCGGCGATCCTGGCCCGCTTCGCGGCCGCGCCCGACCTCGCGATCATCGGCGGCGATATGCGGGTGGTGATCGCCGCGCCGGAAGCGCCGACGATGGCCGAGGCCTTCGAGCTGCTCTACGGCTTCCGCCAGCGCCAGAACATCGCCCGGACGGGATTCGCGGCCACCGCCAACATGGCGACGCGCCGGGCGGTGTTCGACGCGGTCGGCCCCTTCGGCGGCCTGCAGCTGTCGGAGGATCGCGACTGGGGCCAGCGCGCCGCCCGGATGGGCTACCGCACCGAGTTCGCGCCCGAAGCCCTGGTGGACCACCCGGCCCGGCGCACCATGGCGGCGCTCCACGCCCAGTGGGGCCGCCATGTCAGCCACTTCTACCGCCAGACCGCCGCCGACCGCCTCGGTCGGGCCAGATGGGCCCTGGCTATCCCGCTGATGGCGCTCTCGCCGCTGGCCGAGATCCCCGCCGTGCTGGGCTCGGGCCGGATCTCGGGCCTGCGCACCCGCGGGCTCGCCTTCGCCGGCCTGGTGAACGTGCGCCTGTTCCGCGCCTGGCGGATGCTGCTGGCGATGTTCGACGGCACGGGCGCGGGGGGCAATACCCGCTGGAACCGCCCGTGACCTCCCCGAACATGGTCTCGCTAGGCTAGGCGGTTGGCCAGCCCGTGGGTCGGCCGAGCAGCCGCTCCAGCGCCGCCACGTCACCGGCGTAGCGCCGGCGCAGCGCGGCCCGCAGCACAGGGTCGAGTACGGGCCTCTCGGTCGCCACCACGCTGCGCACCCCTTGGCTGAGCCGGGTCCGGAGACCCAACGGCAGCACCGCTCGCAGCGCCGCCTTCAGCCGCTCGTTGCCAAGCACGGCGGCGGCCAGCGGCGATTTTACCCGTCCGCCGACGTTCATTCGCGGCAACGCGGCGGCCGGCAGGTTGGCACCCAAAAAGGCCTCCAACTGCGCCCGGGCCGAGCCCATGTCGGTGGTCATCTCCTCGAAGAGGAAGACCATCACGCGCTCGGGACCGAAGAGATCCAGATACCGCGCCACCGCCGCGGCATAGGTCCCTCCTCCCTCGTAGTCGAACATGCCCGAGAACCCCGCCTCCCGCCGGGCCGCGCTGGCGGCGAAAGCTTCAGCAAAGGGCAGCGTCTCCCGGCCCTCGGCCCATAGGTGGACGTATTGCGAGAAGACCTTGGCCACCGGCTCGCGCAGCAGGATGACGATCTTCGCCTCCGGCGCAAAGGCGGCGATCCGCGCCGCTGCGGGCGCGACGCGAAGATAGCTCGGCGAGACGTCGGCGATCACCGGCAGGCCGGGATCGAGATGGGCGAACTCGGCGCGGTAGGTGGCCTCGTCCTGCACGATGGCACCCGGAATGGTGTCGTCCCCCGGCCCTTTGGCGGCGGCAACCAGCTCCGGGGCGGCGAAGAAATGCAGCTCCTTGCGGGTCCGCGCCACACCCACGTCGGGCGCCAGCTCGAACAGCCGGTGCAGGCTGGTGGTGCCGCATTTGGCATCGCCCACCACGAAGACGTTGGGCAACGCTCCACTCGGCTTCTCGCCGCCCCTCAGAACGGCAACCGGTCCCGGATCGCGCCGACGAAACGCTCCGCAGCCCAACGTAGTCAGGTGGTGGTCGTCACGGAACAGCGAGCTTGCCGTCCTTGAAGAAACGGCAACGCGGTCGGGCATTGGAACGGATCGGGCGAGATGAACCCGGGCAGAAGCGCGGCCAGTCCTTCATTGTAGGCCATCTCCTCAGCGCCCACCACCGGGTCGGCGGTGCAACGCGCCGCGCATCCGGGCATCGGAGACCAGATAGGCCGGCACATTGATGCAATCGGCGAGATTGCGGCCCGGCCGGATGGTATCGCCGAGAACGGCGACAGTATGCCCGCGGCCCGCAGCCGGGCGACCACCTCCTCGGTGGCCGCGACCACCGTCTTCCGGCTTGCCGCGCTTGGCGCCGGACAGCACGATGTTGGTCGGCGGGCATCGCCTCCAGGCGCCAGCGCCGCGCGGTTGCGCGCGATGCAGCCTCGGTTAGCCGGCTGCCGTAGGATCGCACATAGCCCGCAAAGCCGCTCTGCGGCAGGCAGCCCTGCATGAACATCACGTAGATGTTGATGTCCGGGAACACTTCGGGAAGCCCGGGACCAGATGCTGGGCGTGGCTGTCGCCCCAGACGATGATGTCGCGGTCCTTGCCGCGGAAGTCCTGGCAGGTGAAGAGGGCCGCGGGCTTGTCCGGGTCGGGGTTCCGGCAGTAGAGCCGCTCTTGGGCGTGGCGCTGGTCGCGGTCCGACATGCGTAGCGGTCCGGCGGGGATGCCGCTGCGGCCAGCCGTTCGACAGGATCACCGCCCCCGCCGCCAGCGCCGAGCACCAGCGCCGTGGCTGGCGCGCCGCCGAGGAACCGCAACCGCGCGCCCGGTCGCGCGGACCGTGGCGGAAGCGCTCCTCGACGTAGCTAGTACTGCAGCGCCGCCAGCGCGATCGACAGGGCGACGACGACCCAGCGGTCGGCAGGCCCTAGATCGGCGAAAAGATAGCTGCGCCAGAACACGACGATCGGCCAATGCACCAGGTAGAGCGAATAGCTGATCCTGCCGATCCACACCACCGGCGCGGCGCGCAGCACCGCCCCGGCATGGCGCGCCGTGCAGGCCGGGATCGCCAGGGCCGCCCCCAGGCAGGGCACCAGCGCGTTGAGCCCCGGGAACGGCGTCTGGTGGGTGAAGTGCCAGGACAGGCCCAGGCGATCAGGGCGAGGCCCGCGACGCAGCATCACCTCGAGCGCTGCGTTGGCCGCGGGCCGGAACTGCAGCGCCCAGACCAGGAGCGCCGCCGAGGCCAAGTTCGGCGATCCGCGTCGGCAGCAGGTAGAAGGCACCGGCCGGGTCGATCGGGATCCAGAATTCCGCCAAGGATCACGCTGGCGATGCTGAGGCCGGCCAGCACCGCCACCGGCGCCCGCCGCGGCATCTTCAGCAGCAGCACGAACAGCAGGGCCGGCCAGAACAGGTAGAACTGCTCCTCGACGGCGAGCGACCAGGTGTGGAGCAGCGGCTTGGACGCCGAGATCGCGTCGAAATATCCCGATTCCCACCAGAAGAAGAAATTCGAGACGCTGAGCAGCGCTGCCCCGGCGGAGGCCGCGAAGCGCAGCATCTGCTTCCGGACGAGAACAGGAACGCGCGAACACGAACGAGAGCGCCACGGTCGTGGCCATCGCCGGCAAGAGCCGGCGCGCCCGCCGGACGTAGAAGCGGAAGAAATCGAACTGCCCGGTGGCGACGATCTCGTCCCGGATCAGCCGGGTGATCAGGAAGCCGCTGATGACGAAGAAGACGTCGACGCCGACGAAGCCACCGCCGAGCGTCGTAAAGCCGGCATGGTAGAACAGTACGCTCAGGACGGCGACGGTACGCAGGCCATCGATCTCGGGGACGTAGCCGCTTCTCGCCGGCGCCGTGGCGACGATACGGCTTTCGCGGCTCCGTTCCGCGGTTCCGGTCAGGGTGCGTTCCCGGCCGAGGCCCGATGGCCGCATCACCGCGCGACCCGCCCCTGCCCCCGCAGGCGCGCCGCCAGGCGGTCGCGGCCGGCGCGCAGCGGCGTCAGCACCAGGTTCTCCAGCGCGATGCCGAGCCCCGGGTCATCTTTCAGCTTACCCGGCACCTCCGGCGGGAAGCGGCCGCGGACGATCCCGGGCGCGACGCGGCGGCCGCGGACCTTGTTCGAGACGTTGCCGCCGTGGACCACCTGCAGCCAGGCCGCGGGTCCCTCCACCTGGAGGATCGGGCCGACCTCGGCCATGGACATGTGGTTGATCGACATGCAGGTGCGCGCCGTCGCGTCCCAGGGCTCGAACCAGCTGGCGAAGGCGTTGGTGAGATGGGCGTGGGCATAGACCCGGCCGGCCTCGATCACCACGCCGTTGGTGAGGTTGAAGGAGCAACGCTCGGTCGGCGCCGCCCGCTCCACCGCCGCCTGCAGCCGCTCGGCGTGATCGACCGCCAGCGCGTCGTCGCTGTCGAAGCGGGTGGAGAGCAGCCAGGGGGTCGGCGTCCCGAGGGTCTCGCGCAGCGAGCGCGGCCAGCCCTCGGCCTGGAAGAACCCGGTAAAGTAGGGCGTGAAGGGAAAGACCTTGCGGCAGGCCTCGATCCGGTCGCGGAACGCCTGCGGGGTCTCGGCGTCGAAGTAGATCACCCAGTGGAAGTCCCGGGTGGTCTGGGCCGCGATCGAGGGCAGGCAGTAGCGCTCGAACAGCTCGAACCGCCCGGCCAGCCAGCCGGGGCGGCTGCGGATCTGGCTCTCGCGCCCCGGCGTCGGCATGTTGAACCGGGTCATGATCACATGGGTGAAATCGACGCCGCGCTGCATGCCGCTCTCCTGAACCTGGGTACCACGCACCTGGGCCCCGGCTCGCTCCCGGGCTTTTCCCGGGCCTAGATACGTCTGCCCGCACCGGGATGGCAACAGACCGTCCCGCGGACTTGCACAAACCCCGCGGAGGTGGTTCTGTCGCCGCGGCTCCGGAGAGGTGGCCGAGTGGTCGAAGGCGCACGCCTGGAAAGTGTGTAGGCGGGGAACCGTCTCGAGGGTTCGAATCCCTCTCTCTCCGCCAGTTCTCGCCTGAAATGTTCCGCGCGCGGAACTCGGGGGCGGCCGGATTTAGCGCGGTTGCCAGGGGTTTGCGCGATGTTCGGCGATGCACCGGGCATGCACATTCTATGCACAAAGTATGCACCAAGATCGGGTCAGGCCGGGCGGGCTGCCGCAGCAGCCGGCGCGATCTCCTCGGCGAGCTCGGGCGTCACCCCGCTGCCGGTGAGGGTCAGGGTCAGGCTGCGGCCGCGCAGCGCTGGGCCAGCGCTACGCCCGGGGCGGAGCTGCTCGGGGGGCGCGGCTGCCGGCCGGGGGCTTGGGGCCAGCAGCGCGGCCAGCGCGGCGAGCTCGGCCTCGGGGGTCGCGGGATCGGCCCGGGCGATGGCGGCGGCGATGCGCTCGCGCCCGCCGGCGCGCACCAGCTCCACCAGCTGCAGGCCGAGGCGCTCGGGCAGCTGCGCGGGGAAGCGCAGGGCGCCGTCGAGCGCGTGGTAGATCTCGAGGAACGCGCGGATGCGCGAGCGCTTGGCCCGGCTGGCGGTGGCGAAGAGCGCCAGCAGCGCCGCCTTCTCGCTCTCGAACACCCCGCGCTCGGTGGCCCGGGCCGCCACCCGGGCGCGCTCGTAGTGGCTGAGCCCGACCCGGATCTCGTTTTCCTCGACCATGGTGACGTAGGCGTCGGCGGCGGTCTCGGGCCGGCGCACCAGGGCCTGGACGGTGGCGAAGCGCGCCTCGCCGGTCTCGGCGTGGAGCGCCTTCAGCGCCACCAGCCGCCGCCAGCCGGAGATCAGCCCGTAGGGCAGGGCGGCCCCGTCGGCGCCCACGGCCAGCGGCGTCACCTCGATCGGGCTGCGCTGGCCGTGGGCGCGCAGGCTACTCGCGCAGCGCCGCCATCTCCTCGTCCTCGACCGGCAGGCGGTCGCGGGCCAGGTGGTCGGGGGCGATGGCCTCGAGCGGCAGCTCCAGCACCATGCGCCCGCCCTCGCGGGCCCGGCGCAGGGTCTCGGCCAGCTCGTCGAGCGCGGCGGCGCCGGCGGCGTCGGCGGCGACCCGGGCGATCGGGGCCGGCCGAGCGAGCCGAAGCCGCGGGGCTCGGGCAAATGTTCCGCGCGCGGAACATCGGCGACGTCGCCGGCGCCGGGCGCGGCGGGGGTGAGGCGGCGGCGGGCCATCAGGCGGTCTCCCGGACGCGGCTGGGTGGCAGCGAGCTCGTCGCGGCGCCAGGACGCCAGCAGCAGCCGCTTGAAGCCGGCATAGGTCTGGTCGAAGGTCTGCCGGCCGCGGGCGTAGGTGTCGCGGTTGAAGTCGCGGTAGTCGGCCTCGTAGATGCCGTTCACCTGCTCGCCGGCCTGGCCGACCAGCGCGGTGAAGTCCTGGCGCCAGGGCGAGAGGCTGCGGCCGAGATAGGCCTGCATCAGCCCGGCGAGCTCGGCCTGCTGGCCGGCGTCGTAGCGGGTGACGATGGCGCGCACCGCGTCCCATTCGAAGCGGATCTCGTCGCGGCCGAGGGCGCGGGCGGCGAGGTTCTCGCCCTCCTCGATCGACTGGAAGGTCGAGTGCAGCATGTCGAAGAAGCGCCCGGTGGAATCGAACTCCAGGAACGAGGCGCCGAGCGGCACCAGGAGGATGTCGGCGGCGGTCAGGCCGTTGATGGTGAGATAGCCGAGCGCCGGGGGGGTATCGAGGATGACGAGGTCGTAGGCGTCGAGCACGCCGTCGCGCTGCAGCGCGTTCGACAGCGCCTCCCAGAGCTTCCAGCCGCGCAGGGACATGCGCCAGACCGGGATCTGGAACTCGGCCCAGTAGAGGTTCAGCTGGGCGCCGATCAGGTCGATGTTGGGCCAGTGGGTGGTGCTGGATCACGTCGGCGGCGCTGCGTTTGAGCGCGTCCGCCAGCATGTCGTCGAGCGGCAGCGGCGCGTCGCCGCGCTCGGCCCGGCGGCGGTTCTCGGCCTGCAGCCCCAGCGCGTAGTCGCGGGCGATCAGCGGGAACACGGTGTCCCACTCGCTGGCGACCCTGCCGCCGAAGATCGAGGTCATCGAGCCCTGGCTGTCGAGGTCGACCACCAGCACCCGGTAGCCGTCGAGCGCCGCCGACATCGCCAGGTGCGCCGCCATCGAGGTCTTGCCGACCCCGCCCTTGAAGTTGGCCACGGCGCAGACCTTGGCGGGCAGGCCGGCGGGGCGGTAGGGCCGGTATTCCTTGGCCCGGCTGCCCTCGGCGGCGAAATGCGCGCGCAGCGCGCAGCACCTCGTCGAGGGTGAACCACTTGGCGCCGCCGGCGGTCTCGGTGCGGCCCTGGGGCAGGGCGGGGTTGGCGCGCAGCACCCGGCGGAAATGCGCCGGGCCACCGGGATCAGGTAGCGGGTGATCTCCCAGGTCGAGAACAGCCGCAGCGCTGCGCCGGCCGTCCTGCCTGGTGGCCGCGGCTGACCAGATCGGCGCGGCCCTGGGCGCAGAGCGCGGCGATGCGGCGAAGTCGCGGGTGCCGACCGGCGCCTCGAGCTCGGCCAGCGCCTCGTCGGGGGAGATGTTGAAGTAGGGCGGCAGGCTGCCGCCGGATCCGGGGGGCTTGGGACATCTGCTCGGACCTCATGTGCCGTGTTTTCGGCAATGTACCACGATTCGCGGCATATGGAACGAAAACCGGCAGTGGCCTGGATTTTCTTGGCAGATCAGGCGGTTTCGGGGCCTTTCTAGCCAGGGGCCGCGGCGCGGCGCGAGATTTTTTCGGTGTGTTAGTGAGGTGTTAGATCTGTGTTACGGCCCGGGGGCGCCTGGCCAAGCCCTTGTCCGGCAGGGGAAAGCCGGGCTGTCGGCGGCCTCGGGCGATTCCGGAACCACGATCGGGCGACTCCGAAACCACGTGTCGGGCGACTCCGGAACCCCGAAAAGCCGATTGCGTCGTTATGCCGCGGCCCCTAGCGTGGGCGTCACTGAAACCACGATAGAAAACGGACCACCGTTTCATGGGGCAGATCGAGCCGAGGCCGGCGGCGGGGCGTGCCCGCGCCGGCGACGCCACGGGCGACTTCTTCATCTGCGACCTGCCCTGGGCCTGGCCCAAGGACGACATGGCGTCGATGGAGCATCCGCTGTTCACGCTGGCGACCCGGCCGGACCGGCGCATCCTGCGCTACGCCCACGGGGAGGCCGACGATCGAGGTCACGCCCTCGGTCAAGGGGCTCGCCACCATCCACGACAAGGACGTGCTGATCTACTGCGTCAGCCAGCTGATGGCGGCGCTGAACGCGGGCCGGCCGACCAGCCCGGTGCTGCACCTCAAGGCGCACGACCTCCTGCGCGCCACCGAGCGCGAGACCTCCGGCGACGGCTACCGGCGGCTGCGCGAGGCGCTCGAGCGGCTGTCGGGGACGCGCATCGTCACCAACATCGCCACCGGCGGGCTCGAGGCGACCCGCGGCTTCGGGCTGATCGACGCCTGGGAGATCCTGCGCAAGGCGCGGGGCGGGCGGATGATCCTGGTCTCGGTGACGCTGTCGGACTGGATGTACCGCTCGGTGGTGTCGAAGTCGGTGCTGACGCTGCACCCGCGACTATTTCCGCCTGCGCAAGCCCCTGGAGCGGCGGGTCTACGAGATCGCCCGCAAGCATTGCGGCCGGCAGGCGGAATGGCGGATCGGGCTCGAGACGCTCCTGAAGAAGATCCGGCTCGACCAGCCCGCGGCGGGTGTTCCGCAAGATGATCCGCGACATGGTCGCGGAGGACGGGCTGCCGGACTACACGCTCGCGCTCAGCGAGGGCGACGTGGTGCTGGTGCGGGCCCGCGGCCGGCTGGCCGCGGCGGCGGGGGAGGGGCCCCGGCTCGGGCCGGAGGTCTTCGACCGGGTCCGCGCCGCCGCGCCCGGCCTCGACCCCTACTGGCTGGAGGCGGAGTGGCGCCGGCTCTGGCACGCCACGCGGCCGGCCGCCGCTGCGCAGCCCCGAGGCGGCCTTCCTCGCCTTCGCCCGGGCCCGGGCCAGCCGGTTGCCGGGGGGCTGACACAGGCCGCGGCAGGGAGCGTGGCGTGCGTGGAGCGGCCGGTTTCCGCTGATCGTTTCCCGAATATTGGTTTCGCGCGGCGGTCGGATATGGTCCGGCCGCGGCGGCCACCGGGACCTGTTCCGGGTCCAGGGAGCGACGACCGGACGGCGGGGCTCCCTATGATCGTTCTGCAGGATGTTTGCGATGGTCGCGATAACAACCTGAACCTGATCCGGATGGCCGCCGCGGTCGGCGTCCTGGTGTCACATGCTTGGCCGTTGTCGCTGGGCCGGGAGGCGGCGGAGCCGCTGAGCGCGGTCCTCGGCCAGTCGCTGGGATCTCTGTCGGTCCTGGTGTTCTTCGTCATATCCGGCTTCCTGATCCCGCGGAGCTTCGAGCGGCAGCCCACGCTGGTGAGCTGGTTGCGCGCCCGCTGTCTGCGCTTGGCCCCGGCACTGGCGGTGGTGCTGCTGCTGACCGTCGTGGTGCTCGGTCCGCTGGTCACCACGCTGCCGCTGGCCGAATATGCCAAGCGGCCCGAGACCCTGACCTATGTGCCCCGCAACCTGAGCCTGGCTTTCCTGCAGCACGGTCTTCCAGGGGTCTTCGGGGAAAACCCATATCCGCGATCGATCAACGGGTCACTCTGGACGCTGTTCTACGAGGTGGTCTGTTATGGTGGGGTGATGGTCGTCGGGGTGCTGGGGACACTGCGGTCGCGCTGCGGGATGGGGGTTACGCTCGGGCTCTTCGTCTTGGTCTACGCGACCGTGACCCTCACACCGCTGCGCGCATCGGCGCCCCACCGGCTGCTGTCGCTGCTGCGTCTTGGCCTGCCGTTCGCCATCGGCACGGGCTTCTACGTTTGGAGGGCGCGGCTGGTGCTGCACCCGGGTCTGTTAATCGGCCTTGTCGGGCTCACCCTGCTGGCGAGGAACAGCGTCCTCTCTCCGGCGCTCTTCGTTCTCAGCCTGTGTTACGCTGTCTTTCTGCTGGCCTATCTGCCCGGAGGTATCCTGCGGCGTTACAACCGGCTCGGTGACTACTCTTACGGTACTTATGTCTATGCCTTTCCGGTGCAGCAGCTGGTGGTATTCCTGTTCCATCCGATGGATCCGCTCGTCAACATCGCTATCGCGCTGCCGGTGACGCTGGTGCTGGCGGTGCTGTCCTGGACCGGGGTCGAGCGGCCGGCCCTGGCGCTCGCGCGGTCGCTGCCGGCGCGGCGCGGGGCGGCGGCGAAGGCGAAGGCCTGAGTAGGGTCCCGGCGCCGGATGTTCCGCGCGCGGAACATCGCCGAGCCCGCGCCGGCCGCGCAAGCATTTACGGAGCTTTCCCGATGCTGCTATGGAGTGAGGAGTAGTTGTCCAGGAGAGCGGTGCCGCATGAGTGACGGGGTTTCCATGCGCATTCTGGTCACCGGCGGCGCCGGCTTCCTCGGCTCGCATCTCTGCGAGCGGCTGCTCGACCAGGGGCACGAGGTCCTCTGCGTCGACAACTTCTTCACCGGCCGCAGCGCCAACATCGCCCACCTGCTGGACCATCCCGCGCTTCGAGCTGATGCGCCACGACGTGACCTTCCCGCTCTACGTCGAGGTCGACGAGATCTACAACCTCGCCTGCCCGGCCTCGCCGATCCACTACCAGTTCGATCCGGTGCAGACCACCAAGACCAGCGTGCACGGCGCCATCAACATGCTGGGCCTCGCCAAGCGCGTGAGGGCCCGGATCTTCCAGGCCTCGACCTCCGAGGTCTATGGCGACCCCGCGGTGCATCCGCAGACCGAGGACTACTGGGGCAACGTCAACCCGATCGGCCCGCGCTCCTGCTACGACGAAGGCAAGCGCTGCGCCGAGACGCTGTTCTTCGACTACCACCGCCAGCACAGGCTGCGGATCAAGGTGGCGCGGATCTTCAACACCTACGGCCCGCGCATGCACCCCAACGACGGCCGCGTGGTGTCGAACTTCATCGTCCAGGCGCTGCAGGGCGAGGACATCACCATCTACGGCGACGGCAGCCAGACCCGCTCGCTTCTGCTATGTCGACGACCTGATCGAAGGCTTCCTGCGGCTGATGGACACGCCCGACGACGTCACCGGCCCGATCAACCTCGGCAACCCGGGCGAGTTCACCATGCTGGAGCTGGCCGAGAAGGTGATCGCAGCTGACCGGCTCGCGACTCGAAGCTCGTGTCATCGGCCGCTGCCGGAGGACGATCCCAAGCAGCGCCAGCCCGACATCACCCTGGCCAAGGCGCATCCTCGACTGGGAGCCCACCGTCGATCTGCGACGCCGGCCTGGCCAAGACCAT
>CAWKBH010000007.1:0-20691 GCA_963847795.1 uncultured Alphaproteobacteria bacterium | reverse complement strand
ATTTAGCGCGGATTGCCAGGGGGTTGCGCCGAGTCCGGCGATGCACGACGCATCCACAGCCTCTGCACGAACGCGTATACAGTCGCTGCTGACGATAAGAAGGTCAGCGCCCCGGCCGAGCTACCGCCGCAGCCCCATGATCTCCTCGGCGAGTTCGGGCGTCACGCCGCTCCGGGGAGCTTCAGGGTCAGGGTCCGGCCGCGCAGCCGCTGCGCCAGCACCAGCCCGGGGCGGATCTGCTCGGCGGGGGCCGGGCGCCGGCCGGCGGCTTGGCCGGGCAGCGCGGCCGGAGCGCGGCATCTCGGCCTCGGGCGTCGCGGGCTCGGCGCCGGCGAGGGCGGGGCGATCCGCGCGCCCGCCCGCCCGCACCGCGTCGACGAGCTTCAGGCCCAGCCGCTCGGGCAGCTGCGCCGGGAAACGCAGTCTCCCGTCGAGCGCGTGGTAGATCTCGAGAAACGCGCGGATGCGCGAGCGCTTCGCCCGGCTGGCGGTTGCGAAGAGCGCCAGCAGCGCCGCCTTCTCGCTCGCGAAAACGCCGCGCCGGTGGCCCGCGCCGCCACGCGGGCGCGCTCGTAATGGCTGAGGCCGACGCGGAGCTCGTTCTCCTCGACCATGGCGACATAGGCGTCCGCTGCGGTCTCGGGGCGGCGCACCAGCGCCTGGACGGTGGCGAAGCGCGCCTCGCCGGTCTCGGCGTGGAGCGCCCGGAGCGCCGTAAGCCGCCGCCAGCCGGAGATCAGGCCGTAGGGCAGGGCGCCGCCTCGGCGGCCACGCCAGCGGCGTCACCTCGATCGGCACGCGCTGGCCGTGGGCGCGCAGGCTCTCGCGCAGCGCCGCCATCTCCTCGTCCTCGACCGGCAGGCGGTCGCGGGTCAGATGGTCGGCGGCGATCGCGTCGAGCGGCAGGTCGAGCACCAGCCGGCCGGTCTCGCGGGCGCGGCGCAGGGTCCCGGCCAGTTCCTCGAGCGCGGCGGCGCCGGCGGCCTCGGCGGCGACCCGCGCGATCGGGGCGGCCGAGCGAGCCGAAGCCGCGGTGCTCAGGGCGAAATGTTCCGCGCGCGGAACATCGGCGACGTCGCGGCGCGGCGGGTCAGGCGGCGGCGGGCCATCAGACGGTCTCCCGCGAGCGGCCGCCGCCGCGGCGAGTTCGTCGCGCCGCCAGGAGGCCAGCAGCAGCCGCTTGAAGCCGGCATAGGTCGCGTCGAAGGTCTGCCGGCCGCGGGCGTAGGTGTCGCGGTTGAAGTCGCGGTAGTCGGCCTCGTAGATGCCGCGGGCCTGCTCGCCGGCCTGGCCGACCAGCGCGGTGAAATCCTGGCGCCAGGGCGTGAGCATGCGGCCGAGATAGGCCTGCATCAGCCCGGCCAGCTCGGCCTGCTGGCCGGCGTCGTAGCGGGTGATCACCGCGCGCACCGCGTCCCATTCGAAGCGGATCTCGTCGCGGCCCCAGCGCGCGGGCGGCGAGGTTCTCGCCCTCCTCGATCGACTGGAAGGTGGAATGCAGCATGTCGAAGAACCGCCCCGTGGAATCGAACTCGAGGAACGAGGCGCCGAGCGGCACCAGGAGGATGTCGGCGGCGGTCAGGCCGTTGATGGTGAGATAGCCGAGCGCCGGGGGGGTATCGAGGATGACGATGTCGTAGGCGTCGAGCACGCCGTCGCGCTCCAGCGCGCTCGCCAGCGCCTCCCAGAGCTTCCAGCCGCGCAGGGACATGCGCCAGACCGGGATCTGGAACTCGGCCCAGTAGAGGTTGAGCTGCGCGCCGATCAGGTCGATGTTGGGCCAGTGGGTCGTGCGGATCACGTCGCGCGGCGTGCGGGTGAGCGCCTCCGCGAGCATGTCCTCGAGCGGCAGCGGCGCCTCGCCGCGCTCGGCGCGGCGGCGGTTCTCGGCCTGCAGCCCCAGCGCGTAGTCCCGCGCGATCAGCGGAAAGACCGTGTCCCATTCGTTGGCGACGCGGCCGCCGAAGATCGAGGTCATCGAGCCCTGGCTGTCGAGGTCGATCACCAGCACCCGGTAGCCGTCGAGCGCCGCCGACATCGCCAGATGCGCCGCCGTCGAGGTCTTGCCGACGCCGCCCTTGAAATTCGCCACGGCGACGATCTTGGCCGGCAGGCCTGCGGGGCGCCAGGGCCGGTATTCCTTGGCCCGGCTGCCCTCGGCGGCGAAATGCGCGCGCAGCCGCAGCACCTCGTCGAGGGTGAACCATTTCGCGCCGCCCTCGGTCTCGGTCCGGCCCTGGGGCAGGGCGGGATTGGCGCGCAGCACCCGGCGGAAATGCGCCGGCGCCACCGGGATCAGGTATTTGGTGATCTCCCAGGTCGAAAACCGCCGCAGGCTTCGGCCGCCGTCCTGCTGGGGCCGCGGCCGACCAGATCGTCGCGGCCCTGGGCGCAGAGCGCGGCGATCGGCGAAATCCGCGGCCCACCGGCGGGCCGAGCTCGGCCAGCGCCTCGTCGGGGGAGATGTTGAAATAGGGCGGCGGCTGCCGCCTCCGGCGGCCTGGGACATCTGCTCGGGCCTCATGTGCGGCGTTTTTCGCAATGTACCACGATTCGCAGCATATGGAACAGAAAACCGGCAGCCGATGGACGCTTTTCTCGGCAAATCAGGCGGTTTCGGGGCTTTTCGCTGCGAAGCCGGGCGCGGCGCGAAATTTTTCGGTGTGTTATGTGGTGTTAATTGTGTTACGGCCCGGGGGCTCCGGCAAGCCCTTGTTCCGGCAGGGGAAAGCCGGGCTTTCGGCAGCCCGGGCGATTCCGGAACCACGTTCGGGCGACTCCGAAACCACGGGCCGGCGATTCCGGAACCGCGAAAAGTCGGTTGCGCCGGCCGCGGCGCCCCTACCTCGGCGTCACTGAAACCACGATAGAAAACGGACCACCGTTTCATGGGGCAGAGCCATCCGAGGCCGGCGGCGGGGCCTCCCGCGCCGGCGACGACGACGGGCGACTTCTTCATCTGCGACTTCCCTGGGCCCGCCGAAGGACGACATGGCGTCGATGGAGCATCCGCTGTTCACGCTGGCGACCCGGCCGGACCGGCGCATCCTGCGCTACGCCCACGGGCCGGCCGAGCATCGAGGTCACGCCCTCGGTCAAGGGGCTGCCACCATCCACGACAAGGACGTGCTGATCTTCTGCGTCAGCCAGCTGATGGCGGCGGTCAACGCCGGCCGGCCGACCAGCCCGGTGCTGCGGCTGAAGGCGCACGACCTGCTGGTCGCCACCAACCGCGAGACCTCCGGCGACGGCTACCGGCGGCTGCGCGAGGCGCTCGAGCGGCTGTCGGGCACGCGCATCGTCACCAACATCGCCACCGGCGGCGTGGAGGCACCCGCGGCTTCGGGCTGATCGACGCCTGGGAGATCCTGCGCCAGGCGCGCGGCGGGCGGATGATCCAGGTCACGGTGACGCTGTCGGACTGGATCTACCGCTCGGTGCTGTCGAAATCGGTGCTGACGCTCAGCCGCGACTATTTCCGGCTGCGCAAGCCCCTGGAGCGGCGGGTCTACGAGATCGCGCGCAAGCATTGCGGCCGGCAGGCGGAATGGCGGATCGGGCTCGAGACGCTCCTGAAGAAGTCCGGCTCGACCTCGCCGCGGCGGGTGTTCCGCAAGATGATCCGCGACATGGTCGCCGAGGACGGGCTGCCCGACTACAGCCTGGCGCTCGGCGACGGCGACGTGGTGGTGCTGCGCGCCCGCGGCCGGCTGGCCGACGGCGGCGGGGGAGGCGGCGCCGCGGCTCGGGCCGGAGGCGCACGACCGCGCCCGCGCCGCCGCGCCGGGCTTCGATCCCTACTGGCTGGAGGCCGAATGGCTGCGCCTCTGGCGCGCCCGCGGCCGGCCGCCGCCTGCGCAGCCCCGAGGCGGCCTTCCTCGCCTTCGCCCGCGCCCGGGCCAGCCGGTTGCCGGGGGGCTGACACAGGCCGCGGCAGGGAGCGTGGCGTGCGTGGAGCGGCCGGTTTCCGCTGATCGTTTCCCGAATATTGGTTTCGCGCGGCGGTCGGATATGGTCCGGCCGCGGCGGCCACCGGGACCTGTCCGGGTCCAGGGAGCGACGACCGGACGGCGGGGCTCCCTATGATCGTTCTGCAGGATGTTTGCGATGGTCGCGATAACAACCTGAACCTGATCCGGATGGCCGCCGCGGTCGGCGTCCTGGTGTCACATGCTTGGCCGTTGTCGCTGGGCCGGGAGGCGGCGGAGCCGCTGAGCGCGGTCCTCGGCCAGTCGCTGGGATTCTGTCGGTCCTGGTGTTCTTCGTCATATCCGGCTTCCTGGTCCCGCGGAGCTTCGAGCGGCAGCCCACGCTGGTGAGCTGGTTGCGCGCCCGCTGTCTGCGCTTGGCCCCGGCACTGGCGGTGGTGCTGCTGCT
This sequence comes from uncultured Alphaproteobacteria bacterium, assembly GCA_963847795.1. GTDB lineage: Bacteria > Pseudomonadota > Alphaproteobacteria > Rhodobacterales > Rhodobacteraceae > Amaricoccus. The sequence goes on along the minus strand of CAWKBH010000007.1, from coordinate 16,314 downwards.
GACCGTCGTGGTGCTCGGTCCGCTGGTCACCACGCTGCCGCTGGCCGAATATGCCAAGCGGCCCGAGACCCTGACCTATGTGCCCCGCAACCTGAGCCTGGCTTTCCTGCAGCACGGTCTTCCAGGGGTCTTCGGGGAAAACCCATATCCGCGATCGATCAACGGGTCACTCTGGACGCTGTTCTACGAGGTGGTCTGTTATGGTGGGGTGATGGTCGTCGGGGTGCTGGGGACACTGCGGTCGCGCTGCGGGATGGGGGTTACGCTCGGGCTCTTCGTCTTGGTCTACGCGACCGTGACCCTCACACCGCTGCGCGCATCGGCGCCCCACCGGCTGCTGTCGCTGCTGCGTCTTGGCCTGCCGTTCGCCATCGGCACGGGCTTCTACGTTTGGAGGGCGCGGCTGGTGCTGCACCCGGGTCTCTTAATCGGCCTTGTCGGGCTCACCCTGCTGGCGAGGAACAGCGTCCTCTCTCCGGCGCTCTTCGTTCTCAGCCTGTGTTACGCTGTCTTTCTGCTGGCCTATCTGCCCGGAGGTATCCTGCGGCGTTACAACCGGCTCGGTGACTACTCTTACGGTACTTATGTCTATGCCTTTCCGGTGCAGCAGCTGGTGGTATTCCTGTTCCATCCGATGGATCCGCTCGTCAACATAGCTATCGCGCTGCCGGTGACGCTGGTGCTGGCGGTGCTGTCCTGGACCGGGGTCGAGCGGCCGGCCCTGGCGCTCGCGCGGTCGCGGTCGCCGGCGCGGCGCGGGGCGGCGGCGAAGGCGAAGGCCTGAGTAGGGTCCCGGCGCCGGAATGTTCCGCGCGCGGAACATCGCCGAGCCCCGCGCCGGCCGCGCAAGCATTTACGGAGCTTTCACGATGCTGCTATGGAGATCGGCGTGAGTGTCCAGGAGAGCGGTGCCGCATGAGTGACGGGGTCTCCAGGCGTATTCTGATCACCGGCGGCGCGGGATTTCTCGGCAGCCATCTCTGCGACCGGCTGGTCGGGCAGGGGCATGAGGTGCTCTGCGTCGACAACTACTTCACCGGGCGCCGCGCCAACATCGCCCACCTGATGGACCGGCCGAACTTCGAGCTGATGCGCCACGACGTCACCTTCCCGCTCTACGTCGAGGTCGACGAGATCTACAACCTCGCCTGCCCGGCCTCGCCGATCCACTACCAGTTCGACCCGGTGCAGACCACCAAGACCAGCGTCCACGGCGCCATAAACATGCTCGGCCTGGCCAAGCGGGTGCGGGCCCGGCTGCTCCAGGCCTCGACCTCGGAGGTCTACGGCGACCCCAGCCAGCATCCCCAGACCGAGGACTACTGGGGCAACGTCAACCCCATCGGGCCGCGGTCGTGCTACGACGAGGGCAAGCGCTGCGCCGAGACGCTCTGCTTCGACTACCTTCGCCAGCACGACCTGCGGATCAAGGTGGTGCGGATCTTCAACACCTACGGGCCCCGCATGCATCCCCACGACGGCCGGGTGGTATCGAACTTCATCGTCCAGGCGCTGAAGGGCGAGCCGATCACCATCTACGGCGACGGCAGCCAGACCCGCAGCTTCTGCTATGCCGACGACCTGATCGCGGGGTTCCTGAAGATGATGGCCTCGCCCGACGACGTGACCGGGCCGATCAATCTCGGCAACCCGGGCGAGTTCACCATTCTGCAACTGGCCGAGAAGGTGCTGGCGATGACCGGCTCCGCCTCGAAGCTCGTGCGCCGGCCGCTGCCGGAGAACGATCCGACCCAGCGCCAGCCCGACATCACCCGCGCCAGGGCGCTGCTCGGCTGGGAGCCCACGATCGCGCTGGAGCAGGGTCTGGGCAAGACCATCGCCTATTTCGACGACCTGCTGGCGGGGCGGATGGGCGCCTACGCCTGAGCCTTGTCCGGGCGCCGGGGCAGCAGGCTGCGGGCGGAGAGGTAGAATGCCATCGCCCAGTGGCGGGCCCGGGCGGGGTCGGTGCGGCGGGCCAGCGCCAGGTAGCGCCGCGCCTCCGCCAGGTTGCCGGCGCGGCGGTGGCCGCCGGCCAGCACGAAATACTGCCGGGCCAGGATCGTCGGATGCCTGGCGTAGACGGCCATGTTCTTCTCGAGCAGCCGTTGCCGGGACCGGAGCGTCCGTTCGCGGTTGCGGGTGATCGAATTGGCCGAGAAGCGCTGGTGCACCAGCGGCTCGTCGACGAAGGCGATCGGGCCGCGCTGCGCCAGGCGGATCACGAAGTCCCAGTCCTCGATCGGGGTGGTGTCCTCGTCGAAGGCGCCGAGGGCCTCGAAGATGTCGCGCCGCACCACCAGGGTCTGGGTGCTGATCATGTTGCCGTTCAAGAGCGGCGCCAGGATATCGCCGTCGGCGGGGGTGATCCCGGGATCGGGCACGTAGCGGAGCCGGAGCCGGTCGCCGGGGCGGTCGTCGAGCCCGCCCAGCGTCAAGAGACCGCAATAGGCGCCGAGGTAGGTGCCGCCGGGGGCGGTCAGCCGGGCCATCTGCTTGGCGAGCTTGGTCGGCAGCCATTCGTCGTCGCTGTCCTGGAAGGCGATCCAGGTGCCGCGCGCCTCGGCGACGCCGGTGTTGCGCGCCCCGGCGGCGCCCATGTTGTGGGGCGTCGCGATCAGCCGGATCCGAGGGTCGGCGACCTTGGCGGCCTCGGCCCGCGTGGCGTCGGTCGAGCCGTCGTCGACGATCAGCAGCTCGAAATCCTGCCAGGTCTGGCGCAGCACGCTTTCGATCGCGGTGCGGATCGAGGCTGCGCGGTTGTAGGCCGGGATCACGACCGAGACGGGGGGCGAGACGGGCGGGGCAGGGTGGGTCATCGTGCGCTCGTTACACAAGGGGATACCGAAAGCAAATGCGCGGGCCGCCGGCGGCGCAGGCGGGATCAGGGGGTCACGCCGGAGGCCGTCGGGGGCGGGGCATCGTAGTCGACGACCCGGCCGCTGGAAAGCTCCCCGACCACCAGCGCACCCTGGGGGGTGCGGTCGAGGACATAGGCCGGGATCTCGGCCCGGGCGGGGCGGCCGTCGGGGCGTCGGGTCAGAATCCGGGCGCCGTCGGCGGCGAACTCCTCGGTGGCGCCGTCCGCCGCCGCACGGCTGCGGGTCCAGCCGGCGAGCGTGCCGTCGGCGGCGTAGTGGTAGTCGTCGCGCCAGTCGGCCCGGGCGATCAGCATCGGGTCGGCATAGGTCTCGGGCCGGGCGGCGTAGTCGATGCTGACGAGGCGCGGGGCGCCGTCGGGGCCGGGGGCGTAGCTGCGCGCCTCCTCGGGCGGGCAATAGACGCTGAGGATCGCCGGGGCGCTGTCGTGGACGCCGTTACCCGCGAAGACGCCGATGTCGATCCGCGAGGAGATCAGGGGATTGTCCTCGGAGATGCGGAAGGGATCGTGCCAGTCCAGGGTGATCCGCGCCTGGCGGCCGTCGTCGGAGGGCTCGATCCGGACCCGGGCCGGGTCGCCCTGCAGCAGCTGCCAGTGGAAAGTCAGGGGGCGGTCGTTCGGGTCGTGGGTATCCTCGGCCGTGAGGGTCAGTGTGCGGCGCCCGGCGCTGGAGCGCCAGACGCGGGCGATGGCGGCCGGGGTGTCGAAGAGCTGCTCGGAGAGGCCTTCGCCGAAATAGTCGCGGCCCTCGGTGCCGAGGTCCTCGGAGAGCACGCGGATGCGCACCTGGGGCGGGATGTCGCCGGGCCGGATCGAGTTGGCGAGGCTGACCATGCGGGCGAGGTTGATGTTGTAGCCCTCGAAGGCGGCGGGATGCGCCGCGCCGCTGAAATAGTCGTCGCGCGACAGCACGTTCCGCAGGCTGCGGCGGAACACCATCTGCACCGTGGGCACGATCAGGTTCTCCTCGGTCAGCTTCGCCTTGGTGTCGGGGCGGAAGGCGGCGAGGATCATCGCCGCCGCCTCGAGGAACGGCTGGTCCGAGCCGGAGGAGCCGTGGCTGACCAAGAGATACGGGGTATTGGCGGGAAAGAGGTCGCCCTCGTCGGCGCCGTAGTCCTTGTGCGCGGGGTGGACGTAGAGCTGATTGCTCGAGGCGTTCTGCCAGAGCCGGAGCGGTCCGGTGCCGTCGGCGCGGGTCAGCGCCAGCCGCGGCAGCGAGCGCCAGAGCGCGCCGCCGGTGATCGCGGTCGAGGAATTGCCCAGCGTCACCCGGCCGAAGCTCAGCACGTCGTTCAGCCCGTAATCGATGTCGGCGGCGCGGGCGGCGGCGGAATAGGTGACGCGGGTCAGCTGCGGGTGCGCCGCGGGGTCGAGCGCGGAATGGCCGCGGTCGCGGTTGTCGTAGAGATCGCCGAGGTTGCCGGCGGCGCGGCCGTGCCGGTAGTGGTCGAAGAGCAGGTCGTAGGCGGCGACCCGGTGCCGCGGCACCACGGCGGCGGTGGTCTTGGCGGGAAAGACGAAACGCGGCTCGAGCCGTTCGGTGGCGGGGTCCCAGGCGGTATTGGCGCCGGAGACCAGCGCCTCGCCGTTCGCCACCGGCGTGGCGACGGGCGCGGTGGCGGGCGCGGGGGGTGCCGCGGCGAGCCCGGCCAGGCGCGGGTCGCCGGCGACCGGCGCGAACAGCGGGTCGGCGGTGAGGGCGGCGAGACCGGGGGCGCCCTTCGCCGCCGCGGCCTGCAGGTCCTGGACCGCGTCCTCCCGGTCGCCCGCGAGCATCGCCAGCGCCGCACGGTTTGCCTGCAGCAGGCCGAGGTCGGGGTGCTGCGCGACGAGAGCGTCGAAGATCTCGGATGGCCCCCGGCAGGTCGCCGCGCCTGCGCCCGTTCGAGCGCCCGGCGGGTCTGCTCGGCGATGCGCGGCATGGCGAAGAGGTCGGCCTCGGCGGCCGGGTCGGTCTCGATGGCTGCGGTGAGGGGCACGGGGCGGGGCAGGGGGGCGGGATCGGCGGGCCATGCCGGGCCGGGGGCGAGGAACCCGAGGACCGCGAGGCCGCAGACGGCCCCTCCCGCCCGCCGGATTCGGCCCGTTTTCGGGCGCGTCTGCTGCAAGGCGCCTCTCCCCTCTCGCCGGTCCGAGCCCGCGAGACAGCATATCGGGGATTTACGGACCGTGAAGACCCCGCCGATCACGGGACGATCACGGCTGGAGGAGCCGGGGTGTTGCGTCGACCCCCGCCCGGGCGCGCGACAGGGTAGGAAACTTCTTACCGTCCTGGCCTAGAACGACCGGCACGGCCCGCCGGATCCCGCCCCGCTTCAGGCGGCCCGGCGAAGACTTGCACGACGCAGCGCAGTGATACCGCGAGCAGGTCCTTGGGCCGCGTCACGCCGATCCGGGCATTCCTGCCCTCGAGGTTTTGCGGCCGCAGGCTCTGCGCCACAACCGCTCCGAGGGGACGCCCCAGATGACCGACACCTTCAATCGCCACACCCGCAGCCTGACCTCGCCTCCCGAACATGCCGCCGCGATCACGCCTGCCGACCAGGGCGACGCTGGCGGTGGTGACGCGGGCGCTCTACGTCGGCATCGGCGGTGATCTCGCGGTGCGGATGTGCGGCGGGGGGGCAGTCACCCTGGTCAACGTGCCGTCGGGCACGCTGCTGCCGCTGCGGATCGACCAGATCCTGGCCAGCGGCACCACCGCGGCTGGCTTGGTGGGATTCTGGTAAGATGCTCGGCTTGTCCCTCGGGACCGGCATCGATTCCCGCCTCCACGCCCGGGTCGGGCCCGGCAGGATCGTCGCCCCCGGCGGCCGCGCCCGCGCTGCTGGCGGGACCGCGGCTGACCGGTACCGGCAAGATCGGCTCGGCGGTGACCGTCGATCCGGGCGTCTGGAGCGGCTCTCCGCGGCTGGCGCTGCAATGGCGGCGGAACGGCAGCCCGATCCCGGGGGGCACGGATCCGATCTACGTGCCGGTCGACAGCGACGATCTGACCGACCTGACCTGCACGATCGCTGCAGTCAACGCGGCGGGCTCGGCTTCGGCCGGCACGCCATCCCTGTTCATCACGCATGTTTCGCCCGGGGCCCTCGGGCTGCCGGATGTGAATTATGTCCAGGACTCAGGAGTTCAGGCATTGAATGCAATTTCCGGCTTCACCGGTGCGGCGCTGAGATTCGGCGTCACCGGTGACGGTGTGTCGATCGATCCCGAAACCGGGCAGCTCGTCATCCTGACCGACGCGCTGCGCGACGGCATCGAGGTGCTGGTCACCGCCACCAATTCGGGGGGCGTCGCGACGAACACCTTCCGCCTGACCGTCAGCGCCGTCGTCGACGACGCGGCGGTGGCCCCCGCGCTGGTTGCGGCTCCGACGCTGTCGGGAACCGGCAAGATCGGCATGGGCCTGAGCCTCGATCCGGGGATCTGGAGCGGCCAGCCCGCGCCGGATCTGGCGCTGCAGTGGCGGCGCGACGGCGTGGCCATTCCCGGCGCCACCACCGCCGACTACCTGCCGGTGGCGGCCGACGACCTGGCGGAGATCAGCTGCGCGGTCACCGCCAGCAACGCCGCCGGCAGCCTCGCGGCGGTCACCGACCCGGTGCGCGTCACCCAGGTGGCGCCGGTCGCCGCCGGGAGCCTGGGCGATCTGGAGCTCGAGCAGGGCAGCGGCGCCTTCGTGGTGCCGATGGCGCCGCATTTCAGCGGCGCGGCGCTGAGCTTCGCGGTCACCGGCGCCGGGGCGAGCATCGATGCCGCCACCGGCGTGCTGAGCCTGCCCACCGACACGGCGATGGCGGCGGCGCTGGTCACCGTCACCGTCACCAATTCGGGCGGCTCCGCGACCGACAGCTTCCAGCTGACCGTCAGCGCCGCCGTCGACGACGCGGCGGTGGCCCCGGCCTGGCAGTCCCGCCGACGCTGACGGGCACCGGCAAGATCGGCACGGGCCTGAGCCTCGATCCGGGGGTCTGGAGCGGCCAGCCCGCGCCGGATCTCGCGCTGCAGTGGCGGCGCGACGGCGTGGCCATTCCCGGCGCCACCGCCGCCGACTACCTGCCGGTGGCGGCCGACGACCTGGCGGAGATCAGCTGCGCGGTCACCGCCAGCAACGCCGCGGGCAGCCTCGAGGCGGTCACCGACCCGGTGCGCGTCACCCAGGTGGCGCCGGTCGCGGCCGGGAGCCTGGGCGATCTGGAGCTCGAGCAGGGCAGCGGCGACTTCGTGGTGCCGATGGCGCCGCATTTCAGCGGCGCGGCGCTGAGCTTCGCGGTCACCGGCGCCGGGGCGCGCATCGATGCCGCCACCGGCGTGCTGAGCCTGCCCACCGACACGGCGATGGCGGCGGCCCTCGTCACCGTCACCGTCGACCAATTCGGGCGGCAGCGCCGCCGACGGGTTCAAGGTGACGGTGGCGGCGCCGCTCGCCGCCCCGGCGGCCCTGGATCCGATCGGCGATCTGACGTTCGAGCAGGGCAGCGGCGACGCAGACCGTCTCGACCCAGGCCGGCTTCTCCGGCGAAGGCCTGAGCTTCACGCTCGATGCGGCGCCGGCCGGCGTCATCATCGACGCGGGCTCGGGCCTGGTGACCGTCCCGACCGCGGGCCTGCTCGACCAGGCCGTGATCACCGTGCGGGCGAGCAACCCCGCGGTATCCGCCACGCCAGAGCTTCAAGGTGACGGTGCGCTCGAGCGTCAGCGTGTTCGACGCCGCCGACAGGCTGGGGGAGATGTCCTTCCTCTGCAAGGACGCGGCGCCCGCCTGGTCCTGGGATGCCGGCGGCTTCGGCCGGCTGGTGCCGGCGAGCACGGACTTGGCGCACGGCGTCTGGAGCAAGGCGGCGGGCGATGGCCTCTACCGCTGCCTGGTGCGCTGGGGCGGCATGAGCAACCACGCCGGCCAGCGGCCGTTCTGCTTCAGCGCGCGACTGCGCAAGGAGGGGAGCAACTTCTTCGGCATCCGGGTCGAGGTCTACGAGGATCTCGGCCAGCAACCGGCAGCTGCAGATGCGCCGCTACATCGGCCAGAACGACGATTCCCTGCCGCTCGAGGCCGCGCCGGTCGTGACCCAGCTGCAATGGAACTGGGACACCTGGTGCTGGGTCGAGGTCGAGGTCGCCGGCACCTCGGTGAAGGCGCGCATCTACGCCGAGGCGGCGGCCGCGCCCGACTGGCAGCTCACCGGCACCACCGACCAGACGGCGCCGGGGGCGTTCGGGCCGGGCGGGTTCTCCCGCAACGGGCAGGTGCCCGCCATCGACGTCAAGCGGTTGGAATATCATCCGCTCGCCAGTCAAATTCCGGTCATTCCGTCTGTTCCGCTGGACACGGATTGGACCCTCGCGCAATTCACGGAACAGTCATGAAGTACACAGTCATTTTCAAATTGAGCGGCGCCCTGGCCCAAGCGGTTGCCGTGGAATGGACCGATGTCGCGGCGCCGCTGACCAGCGGCACGGGCTGGGAGCCCTGCCTGCGGCTGGAGAACGGCGACTGGCGGCTGTCGAGCTATGGCGTCGGGCGGGCGCAGCACTGGCGCGATCCCGGCGTCTTCGCCAACATCGGGCTGCGCTACCGCCTGACCGCCGGCGGGCCCTGGTCGCCGATCTCCGCCAGCCGCAAGGCGATCACCATCGTCGCGGTGACCGAGGAGCCCGCCGCCCTGACGGCGGCGGACTGGTCGGCGCTCGATCCCCGGGATCTGGGCGACGGCACGGTCGCCGGAGCTTTCGAGCTCCACGCCGGCGCCGCTGCGGCGGTGGCCGTGGACTGGGCCGCGGCGGATGCGGCGGTCTGGCAGCCCTGCCTCGCCCTGGGGGGCGGCCGCTGGCGGCTGGCGGGCACCGAGCCCGGCCGCCCGGGCGCGCAGATCGTCCTGCGCTACCGCCTCGCGGCCGACGGCGCCTGGTCGCCGGCTTCCGCCGACGCCAAGATCCTGGTCGCGGTCCCGCAGGATCCCTCGTGGGTGCCGGTGCCGCCGCTGATGCTGGCGACGCCGGTGCTGGCGGGAACCGGCAAGATCGGGTCCGAGGTCACCGTCCAGCCGGGCGCGTGGAGCGGCGATCCGGCCCCGGACCTGGCGCTGCAATGGCGCTGCGGCGGCGCCGACATCCCCGGCGCCACCGAGGCCAGCTATGTCCCCGGCCCCGGGGACGACGGCAAGGACCTGGCCTGCGCGGTCAGCGCCAGCAACGCCGCCGGCAGCGTGCTGGCGGTGACGGCGTCGCTGCGGGTCAGCCACGTGGCGCCGGTGGCGAAAGGCAAGCTGCCCGAGGAGATCTTCGACCAGGGCAGCGGCGTCCAGACCGTGGAGGCAGCGGCGGACTTCACCGGCGAGGACCTGCGCTTCGCCGTCACCGGCGCCGGCGCGACGGTCGATGCGCTGACCGGCCGCGTCGGCATCCCCACCGACGCCCCGATCTCGGGCGAGATGGTGGTGGTCACCGCGACCAACTCGGGCGGGCAGGCCAGCAGCGCCTTCCAGGTCACGATCGAGGCGGCGGAGGTCTACGGGCCGCCGGCCCCCGTGGCCGCCGACTGGGAGCTCAGGGCGATCCGCTTCCCGACCCCGACAGCACCGAGCTTCACCGGCATCCTCGATCATCCTCGACACGCGCTCGGGGCCGTCGAGGTGCAGTGGACCGGCGTCGACGTCGCCAACTGGCCGACCGACGAGCTGCCTGGAGCCGCACTGGCGGCCGACCGTCCTGCCTCGGCGTCGGCGACACCCCGGGCACCACCGCCTGGCGCTTCTCCGACGTCACCGGCACCGACTATATCCGGGCGCCGGGCAACGTCCTGAGCCGGATCCGCTTCCGCTACCGCGTCACCGTCGGCACGGGCTCTGGTCGCCCTACGCGGCCGAGGCCAAGGTGCTGAGCGAGGCGCTGATCGCGACGACCGCGCCGCCGGCCAAGACCGGCTACTACTTCATGCCGTTCCGCACCGCCGAGGAAGCCGCGCAGGGGCCTGAAGGGCGGCTGCCAGGAGCAATTCTTGCACGGCATGCACCGCTCGGTCTCGGATCCCTCGCTGATCCTCGGCGGGCAGGACAGCGGCGGCACCTGGCTCTCGGACGACGACGGCAAGACCTGGAAGAAGAACCGCGACCGCTTCCTCTACGGCTTCGGCATCCAGGGCGTGCTGGTCGACCCGACCGACCCCAGCCGCTTCTATACCGCCGGCCAGACGCTGTTCCAGTCGGCCAACGACAATGCCACGCTCGACGGCATCTACGTCTCGACCGACAAGGGCGACACCTGGACGCTGAAGCAGGTCTGCCCGAACATGCAGCACCAGCGCGTCGGGGTGAACATGGCGTTCGACCCGAACACCTCCGGCGCCGGGCCTGCACGCTCTATGTCACCATCCACTACGAGGACGGCCACGGCGAGGTCTGGCGCTCGACCGACCGCGGCGAGAGCTGGTCGAAGCGCTCGACCATCCCGCTGACCGCCACGCGGCACCGCGGTCAGCGGCCACGTCACCGGCATCCAGCACCACCCGTCGCTCAGCGGACGGGTGTTCCTCTGCACGCAGAAGGGCCTGTGGAAGTCCACGGACGGCGGGGCGAACTGGACCCGCATGACCGGCGCCGGCGGGCTGCCGGTCGAGGAGGTGCTGCGCGTCGAGATCAACCCGGCGAACGGCGACGAGATCTACGCCGTGATCAACACCAACGCCGGCGACCCCTCGCTGGGGCTCTGGCGCACGGTGAACGGCGGCACCAGCTGGACCCAGATCACCATTCCGTCCGGCTTCCCGGCGGCGGCGATCTACGTCGGCTGCGCCGACGGCGGCGGCTGGGAGCCGGTCGCCTCGCGCACGCTCTACCTGATGGGCCGCGGCTCGCAGATGCAGGTCTCGCTGAACGGCGGGGCGAGCTGGCAGACCACGGTCTCGACACCGCGCCCGGGCACCGACACCACCTGGGACAAGCAGATCGCCGCCAGCGCCAGCGGCCGGCCGCGGCCCGAACTCTGCGCCCGCGTCCTGCCGCATCCGACCAAGCGCCGCAGCGCCGTGTGCCACGCCCACGCCCACATGTTCCGCACCGACGACGCGCTTAACTGGCGCTATTCGGGCGAGGGCTTCTCCGGGCTGATCACCTTCAAGTACCGCTCGGGCATCGCCTTCGGGACCAACCCGCTCAACTTCATCTGCGGCCACACCGACAGCCGGCATGTCGATCACCAAGGACGGCGGCCGGACCTTCTGGCAGACCGCGGTCAAGGGCAAGTCGCCCTCCGGCGCGGCGCTGCTGAACAGCCTGCCACTCGGTGGCGATGCACCCGACCAACCCGAACCTGATCGTGGTCTCGTCGGGCTTCGGCGCAGAGCAACGCCGAGACCTACCTGTTCCGCTCGACCGTCGCCAACCCGCGCGACTACGCCAGCGGCGACTTCGTGCGCACCAACGCCGCCGAGGGCAACCACAACTTCCTGCACTGGAACCGCGACACCCCGACCTGCGTCTACGGCATCACCCAGCGCTCGCTCGACAGCGGCGTCACCTGGGCGAACTACCCGGCCTCGATGGGCGGCGTGCTCCGGGTCTTCCCCGGCAACCACGACATCATCTACGGGGTGATCCGCAACTCGTCGAACTCGAACACCCTGAAGCGCTCGACCGACAAGGGCGCGACCTCGGCGACGCTGGCGGAGATCGGCTGGGACATCTACGACGGCCTGCTGCGCAACGTCATCCTGGCGATCCACCCGACCGACCCAGGCATCTTCTTCTGCCTCGGGCCGACCGGCGACCTCGCACGCTACGATGCCAGCACCGGGGTCTGGAAGACCGACTACAACCTGATCGCGCTGCACAACGCCGCCAACCCGGCGTCCCGGCCGGGCACAACCGCGCGCTGTCCTCGATCGAGATCGACCCGCAGGACGCCAATGTCGGCTATGTCTGCGTCGAGTGCGTCGGGGCGCACTCGATCTGGCGCAGCCGAGAACATCCAGTCGGCGAGCCCGACCTGGGAGGACGTGACCTACAACCTGCATCGCTGCAACATCGGGCTTCAAGTGCGTGGTGCACCCGCTCACCGGCGACGCCTACTTCGGCAACGGCGGCACCGGCGGACTGCGGCTGCTGAAAGCGCCCGCCGCCAGGAAAAGCCCCTCGCTGGCGCCGCATCTTCAATCCCGCTGTGACCGACAGGCGCCGCGATCAATGGGCAGGTCCAGCAGCAGGCAACTTGCCAAACGGCATGATCCACTAATAAGAACCTGGCCCCGCGGGCGAGAGTGAGCAGGTGAAGCCGAGGCGTTCCGTTTGTCTGGCAAGAGCCCTTGTGCGGGGCGGCTCCGTCGGAGCCGCCCCGTCTCCCTTTGCACACTATACGCCGCCCTCCGTCGCCGATCCGCCTGGCGAAACCCCGCCCCTGCACCTCCACCTGCTATCCACCTGCTCTGACAGCTTGACAGCCGGGTCGGATCGGGCCAGAGACCAGCCGGATTCTGCGCCACCGTCGAGGCCGGCACCAGGTGCCGAGGCGGGTGCGGGATAGCGGTGAAAATGATGGCTCATCCCGAACAAATTGGTTTTGTGCGTCTGATGACACAACTTGGTTTGCCCGTCTGCGGCAAAAGTTCTCGAAATTGGCTCGTATAGAGTGAGTTTAACGGCTGATGATCTCCGCGACATCTTCTTTGGATGCGAATACACCGGGGTGGACTTAACTGGAGGCCCCGGGGTCGATATCATTGCTTCAGGCCATGAAATCGATCTTCCCTCGGATAGTTTCGATGTTACGCTGATCGACCGAATGCCTTTGAGCACAATCCGGTCTGGCGCGAGACATTTTCCAACATGTATCGCATGACGAAACCCGGAGGCATCCCTAATAATGACCTGCGCAACAACGGGCGGTTCGAGCATGGAACGACTCGGAGCGCGTTCAGCGCAGCCTCTCCCGGCACGACATCAATTGGCTGGGATTACTATATGAACCTGACGCGGGCGGATTTCGAGAGTGCGTTCAGCCTCCCCGAGATGTTTGCGGTCCACCGAGTTCTATAAAGCGACCACGTCCCCCATGATCTCTATTTCTTCGGAGCCAAGCACGGTGGTCCCCGTACCGACTTCGACCTCGATGCAATCGACCACGGCGTAGCCGACTTAGCAAACCTTCGCCCAAAGGGGCTGAGGAATGCTGCCCGCACAATCACCCGCGCGCCCTTGGGCGCGCTGTCGGGCGTCCTTCCTGAACGCACCTTCCAAAACGTCGCGGTACCTTATTCGAAGGCGATGTACAGGCTCGCAAGAGCGTTTGGCGTGCGCTTATGAATCCGGCGAACCGCCACCGCCGATCGCTGCGTCCGCGGCTTGTCTCAGCCGTCAGTGCGCCTGTTCAGAATGCGGCGTGCTCCTGGCGGTCTCGACAACGCAGGCCGGCTTCGCGAAAGTGCGCTCGGGCGCCCCCTGACGTTACGGCGTCGCGCGAGCGATGTGCCGGGCTTTGATCAGCAAGCAGAGTGATGAGTAGCATGCGGATGCCGACCTTCCTTGGAATTGGGGCGACGAAATCGGGAACCAGTTCGCTCCGATACTATCTGAAGCAGCACAAGGACATATATATCCCGGATGGAGACAAGGAACCGGGATTCTTCTGTTATGGCGGGGACAACAACAGCATACACTACAGGGTAAAAACCGAGAGGCAATACGCTAGGCTGTTCGATGGCGTCAAGGACGAAAAGGCTTATGGGGAAATAACCCCACATTACCTCAGATCACCCTATGCGCCCCAAAATATAAAGCAGCACATACCCGGCGCGAAGTTGATCGTTTCGATCCGAAACCCAATAGAGAGGGCATTCTCAATCTATCTGATGAACCTGAGAAACAAAAACCACAACCGGGGGGTGCCATTCAATGAAGCGCTGATCGGAGATCAATGGACCAGGAGCTTTTATTTCGACTACATTAAAAATTTTTTTGATATATTTAACAGAGAGCAGATAAAAATTATACTATTTGAAGATATTGTGGCGGATCCTGTCAGGACCAGCCAGTCGATTTTCTCGTTTCTTGGGGTGGATGCGACCTTCGCTCCGGACGTTTCCAAGGTAGTCAATCCAGGCGGCCTGCCGCGATTCAAGTTTTTGCATACGGCTCTGAACAACCGCACGGCACGAAAGATCGGATACTACGTAGTTCCCACTTACATTCACAATAAACTTGAATATATAAAGAATGCAAACCTGAGGCCGCAACGGATGAGCGCGGAGGACAGAGCGATTGCACTCGAAGTCTTTCGCGAGGATATTCTGAAGACTTAGGATTCTGATCGGCATCGACCTCTCGGGATGGCTGGCCGGGACCCTGAGGGGCGCTGGTCCGGTTGCGGGCAAGGACGTTCGCCCCACGCCGGGCCGCTCGAAGACCCGTGGTTGACCAAGTCCGAGGCTGACAGCTATCGGGCGGGGGCCCGAACGGGTACAACGTCCGCCGAGGCGATCGGGCGAAGGGACGGGCGGGACGAGGCCGATCGAATTGCTGGTTGTAGTGAGGCGAAATGGCTGCAGCAGAAGGCCGGTGGTAGCGCGGCGCTCAGGGGAGACGGCGCGGGTTCGCGGCGTCGCTGCGCCCGGAGCGCCGGTCGCGGATCAACCGGTCGCCACCTCGCCCCGGATGCTGGCAATATTCTTTATTGCCTTGGTCATTCCGGGGAGCGTGACCATCGGCTCCCTTACGGTCAATCCCTCCCGTATCGTCCTGCTCATCGTTTTCGTCCCGCTGTTTCTGCGGTGGTTCACGGGCAAGGCCGGGCGCATCGCGCCCGCCGACATCGGTGTGCTGCTCTACTGCTTCTGGGTCGCGCTTTCCCTGTTCGTGCTCTTCGGGTTGCGCCGGATACCCTCGGCCGGGATCCAGTTCGTCGAGATGTTCGGCGGCTATCTGGTCGGCCGCACCCTGATACGCAACAGCGAGGACTATCGGACCTTCGTGCGCTACTTCTTTTATGCGCTGGTATTCCTGTTTCCTTTCGCCCTGGTCGAATTCGTTACCGGGTCGAGCCCGCTTCGACGCATTTCCAATGCCTTTCTTACTGTTGAAGAAATGGAAGGTGAACCACGCAACCCAGGCTCGGATTTCTGAAATCGAGCCCAAGGGCCGTTCGCGCATTCTATCCTGTTCGGCTTGTTCTGTTCGCTCGGGGTTTCAAATTTATACTATGTCTATGACGACTTGTTTCTGAAGCGCCTGTCGCGGGTCGGGCTGTCCCTCGCCATGATTTTCATGTCGCTGTCATCTTCGCCGCTGATTTCGGCGGGGTTGCAGCTGATGATGATCACCTGGGACCGGCTGTTCGCGTTCCTGCGAGCGCGCTGGTTCCTCCTGATCCTGCTCGGGCTCACGACCCTCGGAACGCTCCAGCTGGTGCTTCCGGGCGGCCTGCTCCCCTTCATCTTCGACCATTTCCTGCTGATGCCGCAGACCGGATACGGGCGGCTGGAGCAGCTTTACTGGGGCAGTCTGTCGGTCATGAACCACCCGTTCTTCGGCGCGAGCGACTGGGTGCGCCCCTACTACCTGGGCTTCGGGTCGATCGACAACTTCTGGCTCGGCACCGCGGTGAGGAGCGGGCTGCCGAGCCTGCTGCTGCTCTGGTTCGCCATCGCGGCGAATGTCCTGGGGATCCTGGCAGCGGACGATCTCGATCCCGTGGCGCAGCGATATCGTCGCGGCTATATCATCGCGCTCACCGGGCTCCTGCTGGTCCTGGCCTCCGTTTCGATCTGGGGACCGGTCAGCACCTTCGTGCTGACCTATTTCGGGGCCGGAGCCTGGTTCTACGTGCGCCAGGAACCCGTGCCGGCGCCCGGCCGCCGGCCCGCCCGCGACGACCCGCCCCCGGGCGGGACCTCGCCCGGCGGCCGGCCGGTCGCGGCGCGGCGTCCCGCCGCCGGACGCCCCGCGGGCGTGCCGGCCGGGCCGGGGAGCGCCGGAGCCCGCTACCGTCCGCCCCGCCGACCGCCGGACTGAGGCTGCCGAGGGTCGCGGAGTGAATTGTGCGGCGCAGCGGACTGGTCTATGGAAGGAAGTCGATCCTGGGACCGAAGGCCCTCGGACGGAACGGCAGAAAGGCGTTGGAGAGTTGCGACGCAACACGTAAGCGGTGAATGAGAGGGTGCCCATGCTCGAGACCTTTCGTAAACTTCTCGATCTTCTGAACCCGTCGGAGCGGCGGCGCTTCTATCTGCTCCTGGTCCTGGTCATGCTGATGGGCGTGGCGCAGATGTTCGGCATCGCGGCGCTGATGCCGTTCCTGATTGTGCTCGCGAAGCCGGAGATCATCGAGACCGGCAACCACCTCTCCTGGGTCTACCATACGCTCGGCTTCACCGAGACCCGCAGCTTCCTGATCTTCCTCGGGGCGGGCGTCTTCGTGATCCTGGTCGCCACCTCGCTGC